>NZ_FODU01000008.1:0-144020 GCF_900110445.1 Acinetobacter sp. yr461 | reverse complement strand
TGGTGGGCGCTGACGGGATCGAACCGCCGACATTCTGCTTGTAAGGCAGACGCTCTACCAACTGAGCTAAGCGCCCTTTAACGTCTTCATCGTTTGTGAGGTGCATTATAGAGAATCTTTAACAGGTGTCAAACGCTTTTCGACTTCTTTTTGAAAAAATGCGAATGAATGATTAAAAATAAGTCATTATTAAGTAAAAAACAATTTTTTGTATTTTATTTAAACACTTATTTCAATATTTTCTGCATTTACACCGCTAATGAAGAATAGATAAAACTCGTACTCAGGTTAAAGATTGTTCAGATAAATAAACTAATGCATCTTCGGCAACTAAATCAAATAGCTCAATGATTTCTTCATTACGCATTCGAACACACCCATGTGACATTGGCACCCCCATTGGTTGCGTGTCTGGAGTTCCATGAATGTAGATATAACGTTGCATAGTGTCGTGGCCTTCCCCTTTATTAAACCCAGTCTCTAGGCCATCTAACCAAAGAATACGAGAAAGTATCCAGTCTCGTTCAGGATATTGGGCAGCTAACTCAGTGCTATAAACCTCCCCTGTTTGCTTACGTGCGATAAAAACTGCATTTTGGGGAGACTCTGCACCAATTTTCTTAGCCACTCTGTGCCATCCACGTGGTGTTCTACCCGTGTTTTCCTGCTCACCAATTCCATTCTTTCCTGTAGAAATGACATAAAACTTATTATGTTTAGGCAAAGTTAACGTTTGATTTGCTAAATCGATGAGAACATCAGCATCTTCGAGTTTAAATTGAGTCATTGAACTTATTCTCTTATCTGAATATCACTTTTGAATATATTTGTTAGGTTTTACAGCTCAACAATGGTTAACCATTACCTATATTTCTATACACAGCCATGTTGAAAAACAAAATATTAGTGGTCTTTGTTTTCTGGCTCAGGTCTTAGCCATAACCAAATTGCAACGATCAACATGGTAGTATCAGTAAAAGCCTTGACCAAAAGTGGCGCAGAGGTAAATAGCATTATAATTCCGCTAATTGCCATCATTATGCTTGCAATCCACTTCGCTTTACGAGGTACTGTGCCATTGGCTCGCCAATTACGTAATGTTGGTCCATATTTAGGGTGATTTAACAACCAATCATCCATTTGTGGCCAGCCTTTTGAAGCAGCCCAAGCAGCCAGAATCAAAAACACTGTTGTCGGCATACCTGGTAAAATTGCTCCAATAATGCCTAGCGTGATAAAAATCACGACTAAAGAGCGCCAGAACAATGTTCGCATATATAAACCTTAACCTGCTGTTGGCGTTAGTATAAAGTGTTTTTCTAATGTTTTTTGTTGATCCGTCATGAAATTAGGATGAATTACTTCGAGTATTAAATGTATGAATATTGCCTCAGTTAAAACGTCCTATTTCGAGCGATGGCTTCAATTTCAACATCCTATCGTTCGACAACTCGCTTTTTGTATTGCCAGCCCAAATTTACTTTGCCAATTACCCACAAGTTTATCTATCGAGCATCACTTTAATTTGCATAGCGATAAAGTATGGGAAGATCATTTTCAAGATTATTTACCACGGTTAAAAGAACTTGATGAATCACCAGAACCCCTACTTCAATTTTTATCTCAGCTTAAAAGTACACGTTTAGGTTTACGCTTTGAACATCTACTCTGGTTTTGGTTACAAGAGGATCAGTATCATCATTATCAATTATTGGGACATAGTATTCAAAAAATTGAGGGGGCAAAAACATTAGGCGAGCTGGATTTTTTAATTTTAAATAAAGACACTCAAAAAATTGAACATTGGGAGGTCGCCTTAAAATATTATCTCGGTGAGGCAGATTTACATTTAGAACAATGGATTGGCCTGAACCGTCAGGATACTTTAAGCAAAAAGCTTTACCACTTTACCAACAAACAATTTCAGTTTCCTGAAGCATTAAACTTTGAAATTCATCAACGCTTTGCAGTTTTAAAGGGACAACTTTATCTCCCTTTAGATTTAAATTTGCAGCAGCCCCTACCTGACTGGGTCAATTTAAAGCGTCGTTTGGGATATTGGGGCACCACAATTCCTCATTCCTCTTTTTATCGATTAGAAAGGCACGAATGGCTGTGTCCAAATAAACAACCTAGTTCCGCCCCAGCACATTGGTGGACAGACGGCTTATATTGTAAAAATGGTCAGGAGGCTCTGTTTTATATGTTTAGACACCCTTCACACTTAAAATTTAAGTCAACATTCAGAAATTCAAATAATTAACAATAACTTTAAGCTTTCAGAAACATTTTATAACGTTTTTACTATTAAACAGTCATGTTTCTTTTTCCGTTTGTTTTTTAATCTAAATTTACTTCATTATTAAATTTAAACGGAGAAAATGATGAAAAAAGTTTTAGCTGCTTCTGTAATGATTGCTGTTGTTTTAACAGGCTGTAATACGTTTAAGGGTTTTGGTAAAGATGTTTCTAAAGCAGGTGATGCTGTAACGAATACTGCTGAAAAAACACAAGATAAAATGTAAGTTAGAGTTGTCACTAAAAAACCTTATCATTCCGATAAGGTTTTTTTATTTTTACGTACCCATCACGTAGAGATTCGCCTATTATATCGGACTATATTTCACCTGATCAGCACGCAATTTCCGGTATGAACCATTCAGATACTCTCTCGCTTAGCCTAGAACTTTTACAACAACCTTCTGTTACTCCAATTGATCACACTTGCCAAACCATCATGGCAGACCGTTTAAGCCAAGTTGGTTTTCATATTGAACCAATGCATTTTGGTGAGGTAGATAATCTCTGGGCACGTCGCGGAACTGAAGAACCTGTATTTTGTTTTGCAGGTCATACTGATGTCGTACCGACTGGTAAGTTAGAAGCATGGAATTCAGACCCATTCGCACCTGAAATTCGCGATGGAAAACTATACGGTCGCGGTTCAGCTGATATGAAAACAGCTTTGGCAGCTATGGTTGTCGCATCTGAGCGTTTTGTAGCAAAACACCCAGACCATAAAGGATCTATCGCATTTCTGATTACTTCCGATGAAGAAGGTCCTGCGATTAACGGTACGGTCAAGGTTATTGAGACTCTTGAAGAACGTAATGAAAAAATTAAATGGTGTTTGGTCGGCGAACCCTCAAGTACTCATAAATTAGGTGATATTGTTAAAAATGGGCGTCGTGGTTCCCTCAATGCTGTATTAAAGGTCCAAGGTAAACAAGGCCATGTGGCTTATCCACATTTAGCACTAAACCCAATTCATGAAGCATCACCTGCTTTAACAGAGCTATGCCAAAGCGTTTGGGATAATGGAAATGAATATTTCCCAGCAACATCATTTCAGATTTCAAATATTCATGCTGGAACTGGTGCAACCAACGTAATTCCAGGTACTTTAGAAGTTACCTTTAACTTCCGTTATTCAACAGAAGTGACGGCTGAACAGCTTAAACAACGTGTTCATGAGATTTTAGATAAACACGGTTTACAGTATGAAATCGTTTGGAATCTCTCTGGTTTACCTTTCCTGACGCCAGTTGGTGAACTCGTTAATGCGGCTCAAACTGCGATTTTAAATGTAACTGGCACTGAAACTGAGCTTTCAACAAGTGGTGGTACTTCTGACGGACGTTTTATTGCTCCAACAGGCGCACAAGTATTGGAGTTAGGGGTTCTTAACGCAACAATTCATCAAATTAATGAGCATGTTGACGTACATGACCTCGATCCACTGACTGATATTTATGAGCAAATTTTAGAAAATTTATTAGCTAAATGAAAATTAAAAAGGAACTCAAATTGAGTTCCTTTTTTTTATAAATGAAGCGAATTTTGGATATATTGCAAATTAGGAACGTGGTAGCGTTGATTCTCCATACGCACATATTTAAATACAGTTGGGTGCTGTAAAGAGTCCTGTATATCTTCGTTTTCATCTACGACTTCAGAAATACGCAGACGAACTGAAACTGGCATCGATTTACATATGAGTGCAAAACGTTGGCTGATATCTTCACTTTCAATAACTAATGCCACCGCTCGCGAATCAATTTCATTATGCACTGTATAGACTGGAAGTTTTACGTCATGCCATTCAATATGCTTGATACCATTTTTAACGTCCATAGCTGATAACACTATGTTTTGTGGCAATAGCATCGGCACTTGCTGATCGCATTCAATAATATATGCATCAATAAAACCAGTTGAAACAGTAATTAAATGTTGAAGTTCTTGCTGATCCATTTCATTAATTAAAGATGTACTGATATGACTCTTCATTAGGCAAGTTCCTCTTCACGTGTCGTGAAAAAAGCATCAATATTGTGAAGTAAATCTTCTTCTTGGAAAGGTTTACCCATGTATTGGTTAACCCCTAAAGTAAATGCTCGTTCACGGTGTTTTTCGCCAGTTCTGGATGTAATCATAATGACTGGCATATCTTGATGTAGATCATGATGTCGCACGAGATTAAGTACCTCAAAGCCATCCATTCGCGGCATTTCGATATCAAGCAGCATCAGATCTGGTTTAATATTTTCCAACTGCTCAATTGCGTCAATACCATCTTTAGCAGTTACTACGTCATAGCCCTGACGTTCGAGTAAACGAGTCGTTACCTTACGGACTGTGACAGAGTCATCCACAATCATAATAAGACGGCGTTCATCCGACTCACGTTGTCTATAGATAGCTTCATTCAGCTGCTTATGTCGGCGGGTAGACTGAATTTGGCGAGCAATATTTTGTCCATCTAAAATTAGACAAACTTGACCATCACCTAAAATAGTTGCGCCTGCAATCGCACCAATACTAGAGAACTGCTGCCCGATTGGCTTGACCACAATCTGCGCACGTGAACCAATAAGCTGATCAACCAATAATGCAATTGTTTGTCCATTATTGGTCTTAATCATTAATACTGGTAGTGAATACATCATCCCACTTAAACGTGGAATCGGTTGATTACCAACAAACTCAGATAAATAGCGTAATGGATAGCGTTTATTTTCAAATTCAAAGAATTCTTGTGCACTTCCAAAATACTGTTCTAATGAAGTTGGTGAAACTCGAACAATTCGATCAATTTGAGCCAAAGGAATTGCAAATTGTTGATCAGCAACTTTAACCATTAAGGCATCACTAACAGCCACTGTGGTTGGAACACGTATGGTAAAGATTGTTCCTTGCCCATACACAGAGTCGACACTCACATGTCCGCCCAAAGCTTTAATATCACTTTGTACAACATCTAGTCCTACACCACGACCTGAAATCTGAGTGACTTGATCAGCTGTACTTAACCCTGGATGGAAAATCAACTGTAAAATATCTTGATGTTCTAATACTTGCTCAGAATTAATCAAACCAGACAATAGGGCCTTTTGACGGACCTTCTCGATATCAATACCTCGGCCATCATCCTTAAATGTAACAACAACATCCGTACCTTGACGATGAATATTCAGTTCAATACGTCCAGTTTCTGGTTTTCGCGCTTGTTCACGTTGCACACGATCTTCTAAACCATGGTCAATTGCATTTCGAAGCATGTGCTCAAGTGGAGTAACCAAACGTTCTAGCATTGTCCGGTCTAATTCACCTTCGGTATTATTAACAAAAAGCTCTGCTGGTCGATCCAACGCAGTAGAAGTCTGCCTCACAATTCTTTGTAAACGAGGTAGCAATCGAGAAAATGGTACTAATCGTGTTCGCATTAGGCCTTCTTGAATTTCGGCCTGAATACGTGATTGCTGTACCAGCAAACTTTCGGTGTCTCTGATTTTCTCGGATAATGTATTTTTGAAATCCACTAAATCCGATGCAGATTCGGCAAGTGATTTCGATAATTGATTCAATGAAGAATATTGGTCCATCTCTAGAGGATCAAATTCTGTATAACGAGAGTGCTCAATACCGTGTTTTGCAATAATCTGACTTTCTAATTCGCCTTCCATTCGACGTAACTGGTCTGCAAGTCGTTGAATGGCTAATTCCATTTCCACTAGCGTATGACCAAATTGACTTAGATCCATTTCAATTCGTGAACGGTTAATCGAATTTTCACCAGACAAATCAATCATTTTCTCAATTAAATCTGCCGAAACCCGGATCATCTCATTATTTTGTTCAAGATGCTGCGTTTGTTCCCATGCCCCCATCATTGGCGGTGGTTCTGCCCCATCACCTTGCACGAAGCTCATTACAGGTTCAGTACTAAATAGATCAGTTCTAGTCAACTTACTTGGAATTTGTATTGCAGTTTCAATAAACTGAATATTTTCTAAACTTTGTTGTAAACCATCAAAATGTTGATAATTTTGCTTGAAAATTGCTTCTTTTAACCAAACAATCGCACTCTCTAGCAAGTTGTCATAAATATTTGAGCTAAAATGATAAAGCGCAAATTTTTCAAAAGCGTTTTCAAGTTGATAAGCAATCGCTTGTACGGTTTCAAGTCCCACCATACGGGAACCACCTTTCAAGCTGTGCACTGCCCTTTGAAGCTGAAGCAAGATACTACGATTGGTACGCTGCTCGAACCACTGCTTTAATAGGTGATCGGCCATCTCTAACAGCTCGGCCGCTTCCTCCATAAATGTCTGCTCGACAACAGAGTCAATATCCTGATCTTGGATACTGTCTGTATAGCCTTCTGCATCAAAAACTTGTAATTCTGTGTGTTCAACAAGTCTAATATTAGACTCAACAATCTGCTCAAAATTAGAAGTTAACTCATCGAGATTTAACGCAGTATTGTGTATAGCTTCTTGTTGTAATACTTCAATACTTGATTCCGGTATAACATCTGTTTCAGACTCTGCTTGCATCTCTTTAGCAGCAGACCCGAGTGAATTATATACCTTACCTGCATTCTTAAGCGCTTGAATAGTATGAGAAGCAGCATAATCTAGGTGCTGTTCACGTACTATTTGTAGGCGATCAGCTAAATCATCTTGAACCAGACGGATAAAATCGATGAGAGCAGATGAAGTAATTAACTGTCTTTGAATTAAGCGCTCATAAATACTTTCTAATTCATGTGCAATTAACCCAATATAATTTGCCTGAATCATATTTGCCCCACCTTTTAAGGTATGCAAATAGCGCATCAGATTATTAAGAGCAGCAAAGTTCTCTTGATCATTAACCCAAATATTAAGATCTGTATCCATTCCTTCAAGCAACTCATCGGCTTCTTCAAGAAAAATATCTAACAGTTCTGGATCAAAATAACGGTTTACGTGCTCAGTAGACATGAACTGGCGATCTAAATGCACACTCTGACTCATGACTACATGATCAGTTAGTATACTTTCGATAGATGCTGAAGGTTCATTTGCTGTTTGTTCTACATCAGCACTAAAGAGTGACTCACCAACTTCCTGATGACTTTCTAATGGTTCAGAATTAAGGCTTGGAATATATTGGGTATATAGTTTTAGCTCTTCCAAAATATTTTGGTGTTGCTCAATAATACTAACTCTTTGACCCGCAGCTAATGCATCAAATAACTGAATTAATTGTTGATGTGCTTTCTGATAAATTTCAAAAACATAATCTGAGTGTAATAAATCAGGTCGATCAAGCAATACGTCATAGCTATCTTTCAGCTGGTTCGTATATTCATATAAACCAACCATGGCCTGCGACTGAGTATGTTGCAATAACAAATCAGCTTGTTCACTTAAACGTTCAAGATAATGAGGAAACTCAGAACGAATTCCCTTTTCAAAATCTAACTCTGCATCAAGTAATTCTGAAACATCTAGCTGTAAAAGCTGAGATACTAAACCATGTGGAGGCGTGAGCGGGCTCGCATGCTCCCCATGCTGCTCCATATAAGCATCCCAAACCTGATTGAACTGTTTCAGGTTAGAGTCTAATTGCTCATTAGAACAATGCGCAGCCAATAGATCTAAACAATTTCGAATAAATTGACGATAATCACGGAGTAGTAAAATTTCTTCTGAATGAGAAGATAGCTCTTCTTGTAATAAGATTTTAAATAAATGCTCAACTTTAGTACTAGCATCAAAAATTGCTTCTACCTGAGCCATTGCCGAGCTGCCGCGCAACGTATGTAATGCACGGATTAATGCATTGTAACTCTCGTGCTGATGTATTTCTTGTTCTAAAAACTGATCGATGGTCGCTAAGTGTTCTTCCGCTTCTTCCATAAATAAAACTAAGGTTTCAGCAAGGTTATGTTCACTTTCTATGGCGGTTTCTATAGTTAAATTATCTGATTCCTGTTCTAAATCACCCACCTCTAAACCAGTCTTAGTTTCCGCAGTGAGAGTATCCGACAATAATAAAAGTTCTTCTAAAGCAGGCTCTAGACTTTGCTGTTGTTGTAATTGTTGTCCCAATAAAATAAGAGGTCTAAAATCTACTGCATGTTCCTTTTTAGATTTAAAGTCATCTACTAATTTAAAGAAATAGAACTTAAATACCAACTGAACATATTGTTGGACGTTAGGAGTTAATGTGAGACTCTCATTGATTACCCGATTAAGCGTATCTTCTACAGTCCAAGCAAGCTCAGCAGAGGATTTCGCTGCAATCATTCGCCCCGAACCTTTCAAGGTATGAAAATGGCGACGGATTTCAGTCAGCGTAGCAACATTTTTAGATTGCATCCATTCATGAATCAAAGATTGCAATTCAACAAAAATTTCTTCAATTTCTTCAACGAAGATATCAAGAAATTCAGCATCTTGTTGAGAATAGCTATCTTCCGGTAGCATCATTGCTTCAGTTAAAGTTTTTAATATTTCTTTCATAGCAAAGGCTTCTTTTGCTTGTCCCCTAAATGGAGAAAAACGACAGAGTCAACACCAGATAAATAGCTGTGTCCCCAATACTTATCTGGTGTTGTTAATACTTTTTAGAAGAATAGCTAGTATAGAAACAGCTATCCTCGTCCCCAATTTAATCAGGTAATTTAAAGTCCGTTACCGATTCACGTAATGACTCTGCCATATTTGCTAATTCAGAAACAGAACGCGCTGTATCGAATGTTGCAGTTGTCGTTTGCGAAGTAATTTCTTGTACGACGGTCATGGTTGTCGCAATGTGACTCGCAGATGCAGACTGAAGTTTTGCTGCATCAGAAATGTTGGCCATCAAGTTTGCCAAGTCACCAGATACTTTTTGAATCTCGTCCAAGGCAATACCTGCATCTTTTGCCAAGTTCGCTCCGCGCACAACCTCAGTGGTTGTTTGTTCCATTGAAATAACAGCTTCATTCGTATCGGTCTGAATTGTTTTAACCAGAGTTTCAATCTGTTTAGTTGCCGATGCAGAACGTTCTGCAAGACGCTGTACTTCGTCTGCAACCACGGCAAAACCACGTCCTGCTTCACCTGCCATAGATGCTTGAATTGCTGCATTTAATGCAAGAATGTTTGTTTGGTCCGCAATGTCATTAATTAACGATACGATGTTACCAATTTCTTGTGAAGACTCACCCAAACGTTTAATACGCTTAGAGGTTTCTTGGATCTGTTCACGAATCGTGTCCATACCTTCAATTGAACGGTTTACTACTTGTGCTCCATTAGAAGCAATTTGTACCGAACGTTCTGCTACTTCGGTAGATTCAGATGCATTTGAAGATACTTGGTCAATTGATTGCGCCATTTCATTCATTGCGGTTGATGCGCCAGCAATTTCTTGTGCCTGATGCTCTGATGCTTCTGCCAACTGGTTAGTAATATTTTGTGTATCATGCGTATAGCGGGCAACTTCCTGAGAAGTTTCATGAATTCGGGATACAAGATCACGTAGTTGGTCAATCGCGAAGTTAATCGAGTCGGCAATCGCTCCTGTAAAGTCCTCAGATACAGTTGCATATGAACGCAAGTCACCATCTGCCAAGTCGGCGATTTCATCTAATAAACGTAAAATCGCGTTTTGGTTACGGTCATATTCTTCTTGCAAGGTAGCTACACGTTGTTTATCCGCTTTACTACGAAGTGATAAAAGCTTTAAGACTGAGCTAATTAAACCAATAAGTGATAATGTAAGAAGCGCAACTAAAGCAAAGGCTTTCCAACCATACTGTGTTTGCTTAGAAAGATCACCCAATACAGATAACATTTCATCAGATTCCGAGAAGATCTCACCTGATGATTGACGTACGTTTACAATCTGATCTGTATGTTTAAGAACCGATGCCGCTGCAGATTTTAAAACTTGATCATATTCAGATTTAATACCTTCCAAAGATTCACGTACTTCTGGAGACTCAACTCTAGCAACACCCAATTCAGCATTGCCGTTTAGCTGTGCATTTAAATACACACCAAAGGTCTCAATATCGACACTAAAGTCATGCGCTGAGTTCTCAGAGTTCTCTGAACCAACCAAAACAGAGTTAATAGAGCGTAAAATACGTTCTGCAATAAATACCTGGTTTTTAGCAATAATCACCTGACTACTCGGTGCTTTTTCGCGAACCATCTTATCGACCATCAAGTTATATTCAGCCTGAATCTCTGGAATAGAGTCACTAATCGAGATGTTCATGTTATATAACTGATTAATTACGTCCTGATGTGACGAGATCAAGTTAACGTCATAAGACAAAGCTTTCCACAGAACCGCAACCTTTTTGTATTCTTTTGAAGATGTACCATGAATATTTTCAACATCTTTGATATTTTCTGCAAAAAGTTTATTTGATTCAGCCAAGTCTTTCATGGCTTTAGGTGATCCTGAAGCCGTTGCTTCAGTAGCCTGTCTAGAAATAGTTTGTGACAATAAGCGCAACTCACCCAAACTACGGGTTAATTCGTTATGTCGAGGTACGCTATAAAATAAATAAGCGAGCGAAGTTAAAGCAAATAATAAACATAACAACGCTACATAAAGGATAGGCTTGGACTTTTCACTTTCCCCAAATAAACTGGCGTATTGCTCAATTCCCGACTGGATTTTTGCAATAAAATTGAGACCCGATTTTTCGGACGCAACACGATTGCCGCTTTTCTTTTTAAGCTTAAAGCCCATAGCTTCTCCCCAGAAAATACTCTGTTTTTCACAGCGTAAAAATTAGTTTATAAATTTTGTCGATGCATTCATGTAATGTGGGTTTTGCAATAAACGACTAAATAAAAAGACATGCCAATGCTGGTTATGTTGGTGAAAATAACCTTGGCAATAATCTTTTAGATTTTCCTCCAAGTCTAAGCTTTGAGAAAAAAAACTTTTTTTATTAAAGTGCTGAATCCCCAAGACCTGATCCACAACCAACCCCACATACTGGTCGTGATGGCTAATACATAACACTTTTTGGGCAGACGAAAATGTACTTCGTTGCCCTGAAATAAAATGAGCCAAATCAGAAACCGAAAGCAATCGTCCCCGAATGTTCGCCAAACCTTTCACCCAACTTTGAGCATTTGGAACTGGCGTATATTTCGGTGGATAGATAACTTCTGACACTTCCCCAAGTGGTGCGACGAAGTATTGCCCCCTCATTTCAAAAGCAATTCCTGACCATCGCTGTGCTTCATTTTGAACTGAAGCGTAATTCTTATTACCCCGTTTAGACAAACGAAGTAACTCGATAAATCCATTCGCTGCCATACTCGATCCTATAAAACGGGCATGTAACCCCGTTATTTATGTTTTTATGGATGGATGAGTTACTTTAGAAATTGTTTAATTACATCAATCAATTGCTTTTCTTCGATAGGTTTAATCAGATAGTCGATTGCACCTTGACGCTTGCCCCATACTCGGTCAGTTGCCTGATCTTTAGTACTCACGATTACCACAGGAATATGCTTAGTGTCTTCATCACGGGTAATCTGGCGGGTTGCCTGAAAGCCATTTACACCTGGCATGACAACATCCATTAACACTAAGTCAGGCTGTTCTGCTTTTGCCAAAGTTACACCATCTGCACCATTAGATGCTTCAAGTACGTCATAACCATGCTTGGTTAGAATTTCTTTAAAACGAAAAGTTTCTGTTGGTGAATCATCAACAATGAGAATACGTGTCATTTCTTTGCCCTTAAATTACTTAATTATGAACTTACGTGATTACGAATCGCGTTTAACAATTCATCTTTGCTAAAAGGTTTCGTCAAGTATTCATCTGAACCTACCACACGCCCTTTTGCCTGATCAAATAAACCATCTTTACTAGAGAGCATGATAACGGGAATGTTCTGATAATTTTGAGAGTTTTTAATCAAAGCGCAAGTTTGATAACCATCTAAACGAGGCATCATGATATCGACAAAAACAATATCTGGATTTGCTTCTGCAATTTTGGACAAAGCTTCAAATCCATCCACCGCAGTAATCACTTCACAGCCTTCTCGCTGTAATAAAGTTTCGGCTGTACGGCGAATGGTTTTTGAGTCATCAATTACCATTACTTTCAGATTTTGGAATGCATCTTCCATTTAATCTTCCATCCCCAATAAATATAAAATATAAATGCAATTTAACTTAAATTTGTTTTTACACATTTATAAGTATTTTTAACATATCTCACGGTCTATTTTCAATGAGGCATTTTTGTCTACTTTCTCATTTATAAACAATAACTTTTAACCTCATCACACTTTAATTGAAATTATCATTTTTTTTATAATGACTATATTTTTATTCAGCTAAATAATAACTAATATAATAAAGATTAATTATTTAAAAATAAGCGATTTAGCTTTCTTTTTTGGGGATTTTCAATGAATAATTGGATGAAATATGCCTTTTATAGGAACTGCTTGTCTGTATCTATAGGCATTATTTCCTTCGGTTCACTCTTTTTCTGGGCTTCAACCCTTGCTATAGCCGATACTTCTAAAGTGGTCTGGTATCGTTATTATGATCAACAGGGTACGGCCAATATCAGTACATCAGTCACACCTGCTCATATTCGTTATGGTTATGAAGTTCTAGATCAAAATATGCAAGTGATTAAAAGAAACCATTCTTATAATGCGCAGGCTGATTTAAATCAATCAAGTCAAAGAGCATTATCAGCACGGCATAGAGAACTAGATATCAAATTAAAAAAAGCCTATAGCAATAGTAAGACAGCTTTGATTAAAAGAGATCAAGCACTACTTGCTATAAAGAAGCAAATTAACTATCAACAGGAACAACTCGACCAGTTACAACAAGATAAAATTTTATTTAAACGTCAAGAAATGGAATATTTCAGAAAGAGAGAAGTTATTCCTGAGCACCATAAGACGTTGATTGAAAACAATCTAAATAATATTTACAGGGTTAAACAAACACTTGAAACACTTTCCAAGACCTACAACCGTACCAACAGCGAGTATGAAAATATTATCGAACGTTTAAAAAAGCTTGAATAACTGTAAAGGTTTATCAAGAATAGGGGCAAAATAAAATTTGAACTATAGGATGATGCTATATGCACAAAATGCATCTCACCCCTTCCACTATTTTTAAACTGAGTATTATTAGTTTATGTTTGATTTTAGCTGCATGTAATCAGCAAGAAACAACTAAAACAACGGCACCAGCTCCAGCAAAAATTGAACTCATTCCTCAAGACCTAATTGCAGTTAAAGAGGGAGCGCTTGACTCTCAAACTGCTTTTACAGGAACGATTCGTGCAGTTCAGCAAAGTTCAATTCAGGCTCAAGTGAGCGCCACGGCGACCACTGTAACTACAAATGTTGGCCAAAAGGTACAAAAAGGCCAAGTTTTAGTGAGATTGAATAATCAGGACAATGTTGCACGCTTAGCACAAGCGCGCGCCAACCTTGCATCAGCTCAATCACAAGCTGAACTTGCACGCAATTTAATGAACCGAAAGCAAAGACTATTTAATCAAGGGTTTATTGCTCGTGTTGAGTTTGAACAGAGTCAGGTTGACTACAAAGGCCAACTTGAAAGTGTAAAAGCGCAACAAGCGAATGTTGATATTGCTCGAAAGGCTGATCAAGACGGAATTATTACCAGTCCAATTTCGGGCGTAATTACTAAGCGACAAGTAGAACCAGGTCAGACTGTATCGGTTGGACAAACGCTATTTGAAATCGTAAATCCAGACCAACTTGAAATACAAGCCAAGTTACCAATTGAGCAACAGTCTGCGCTTAAAATAGGTAACAGTATTCAATATCAGATTCAGGGAAATTCTAAACAATTAAACGCAACCCTTACTCGTATTTCACCTGTTGCAGATCAAGACAGCCGACAAATCGAATTTTTTGCAGTTCCTAAAGAAAAAATTGATTCGTTAAGCATAGGAGCTTTCATTAATGGAAATATTCTTCGTAGTGATACCAATCAAGGCCAAACGATTCCTTTAGACAGCATTCAAAATATGCAACACGATCCTTTTGTATGGGTGGTACGTAATCACACCATCCAAAAAGTTAAAATTCGAGTGATTGAACAGCGCTATAACGACAATATTGCTTTAGTTGATGGTTTACAAAGCACAGATCTGGTGAGCCGTATTCAATTTGAAGATTCCGACATTAATAAAAAAGTGACGGTTACAAACGACAAAAATAAATAAGGTAGCAAATAGCGTATGTGGTTTACTCGAATCAGTGTGAAATACCCCGTTTTTACTATTATGATGATGATCAGCTTAATGGTACTCGGGTTAGCTTCTTGGAAACGGATGACCGTTGAGGAGTTTCCAAATATAGATTTCCCATTCGTAGTAGTCACTACAGAATATGCTGGTGCATCGCCTGAAGCTGTCGAATCAGATATTACTAAAAAACTCGAAGATCAAATCAATACGATTTCAGGCATTAAGCAAATTACTTCACGTTCAAGTGAAGGTTTTTCGATGGTCGTTGCAGAGTTTAACCTTGATACATCTTCAGCCATTGCAGCACAAGATGTTCGAGACAAAATTGCTCCCGTCACAGCACAGTTCCGTGATGAAATTGATACACCAATTGTACAGCGCTACGACCCTTCCTCTAGTCCAATTATGTCAGTCGTATTTGAATCTACTAGCATGAATTTGGCTCAATTAAGTTCATATGTCGATAAACGGATCGTGCCTCAACTCAAGACCGTTTCAGGTGTCGGTAATGTGAATTTATTGGGGGATGCCAAACGACAAATACGAATAAAAATTCTTCCTGAGCAATTGCAAAGTTACGGTATTGGCATCGATCAGGTCATTAATACGTTAAAAAATGAAAACATTGAAGTTCCTGCGGGAACCTTACAACAAAAGAACTCTGAACTGGTTGTACAGATTCAATCCAAGGTTATTCATCCCCTTGCATTTGGAGATTTGGTGATTGCCAATAAAAATGGTTCACCGATTTTCTTAAAACAAGTGGCAACTGTTGAAGACACTCAAGCAGAACTACAATCAAGCGCTTTTTATAATGGTAAAACGGCTGTCTCTATTGATATTTTAAAAAGTTCCGATGCCAATGTAATTCAAGTCGTCGACAAAACTTATCAAACTTTAGAGAAATTAAAAGCTCAGATGCCTGCGGGTTTAAATTATAAAGTCGTAGCCGATAGCTCTAAAGGAATTCGTGCTTCAATTAAAGATGTTGCCCGCACTATTATTGAAGGTGCCGCGTTAGCAGTTTTAATTGTTTTATTATTTTTAGGCTCTTTCCGCTCTACCGTCATCACGGGTTTAACCTTACCCATTACCCTTCTTGGAACCCTAACTTTTATCTGGGCTTTTGGGTTTAGCATTAACATGATGACGCTTTTAGCCCTATCACTCAGTATTGGCCTATTAATTGATGATGCGATTGTCGTTCGGGAAAATATTGTAAGACATACAGAACTTGGCAAAGATCATGTCACAGCTGCCCTTGAAGGGACAAAAGAAATTGGTTTGGCTGTACTCGCAACTACGCTGACCATTGTGGCAGTCTTTTTACCTGTTGCTTTTATGGGCGGATTGATTGGACGTTTCTTTTATCAGTTTGGTGTAACAGTGAGTACCGCTGTTCTAATTTCAATGTTTATTAGCTTTACGCTCGATCCAATGCTTTCTGCTCACTGGAAAGATCCGGTCAAGAAAAAAGATAATTGGCTACAACGGTTTTTTGACCATATTTCTAATTGGCTAGATCGACTTAGTCATGTGTATGAAAAGCTATTAAAACTTGCTCTACGCTTCCGTTTCATTACGGTTATTATTGCAATCGCTTCATTATTTGCTGCATTAGGACTTTCTAAACTCATTGGAACTGAATTTGTACCTACTCCAGATAAAGGTGAAATTCGGATTCAGTTCGAAACTCCTGTAGATGCTTCTTTGGAATATACCCAAGCAAAACTCCATCAGGTTGACCAAATTATCAGGCAATTTCCAGATGTCGTTTCAACTTATGGTGTTGTCAATAGTGGGGTTGATTCTGGTAAAAACCGCGCCGGTTTGGGGGTTACCTTAAAGCCGAAACAACAGCGAAACAAGGATCTTAATGCGCTCAATAATGAATTCCGTGATCGGTTGCAAACTGTAGCGGGCATTCGCGTTACATCTGTTGCCGCAGCACAAGATTCTGTCTCGGGCGGGCAAAAGCCAATCATGATTTCTATTAAAGGGACAGACTTAAATGAACTACAAAAAATTTCAGATCGTTTTATCGCTGAAATGGAAAAAATTAAAGGTGTAGTCGATTTAGAAAGCTCTTTGAAAGAACCAAAACCAACTTTGGGTGTTCATATTAATCGTGTACTGGCAAGTGATTTAGGCCTATCTGTTTCACAAATTGCCAATGCGATTCGCCCCTTAATTGCAGGTGATAATGTGACAACATGGGAAGATCGGGATGGTGAAAACTATGACGTTAATGTTCGTTTAAACGAAAATAAACGTATGCTTCCGCAAGATGTGCAGAACCTATATCTCAACTCAAATAAAACCAATGCCAATGGGCAAAACATTTTAGTTCCACTTAGCGCAGTGGCAACAACCGAAGAAAAACTCGGTGCTTCACAAATTAACCGACGTGATCTTGAGCGTGAAGTACTCATTGAGGCAAATACATCTGGGCGACCTAGTGGTGATATTGGCCAAGACATCGATAAAATGCAAAAGGCGTTTAAGCTACCTACGGGCTATACATTTGATACTCAAGGTGCCAATGCCGATATGGCCGAATCTGCCGGATATGCATTAACAGCAATTACCTTATCAATTGTATTTATCTATATTGTTTTAGGTTCTCAGTTTAATAGCTTTATTCATCCTGCTGCGATTATGGCCTCTTTACCATTGTCACTGATTGGCGTATTCCTTGCCCTCTTCTTGTTCCAAAGCACACTGAACCTGTTTTCGATTATTGGCATTATCATGCTGATGGGTCTTGTCACTAAAAATGCTATTTTGCTTATCGATTTTATTAAGAAAGCGATGGATCAGGGTGTCAGCCGTTATGATGCTATTTTACAAGCTGGCAAAACCCGTTTACGCCCAATTTTAATGACCACAAGCGCCATGGTGATGGGTATGGTTCCTTTAGCTTTAGGTCTTGGCGAAGGCGGTGAGCAAAGTGCACCAATGGCTCACGCTGTGATTGGGGGAGTGATTACCTCTACCCTATTGACTCTTGTGGTTGTACCCGTCATTTTCACTTATCTAGATGACTTGAAAAACTTTATGCTGCGTCAAACTCGACGATTCATGTCATAATGCAGCGATTATCGTATAATCTGCGTTTTTATAACGCTTAACTTTTAGGACTTTTTCCATGCGCGCAAGCCGCTTTTTATTTGCAACGTTGAGAGAAACCCCAAATGATGCTGAAGTGATTTCACACCAGCTCATGTTACGTGCGGGGATGATTCGTAAATTGGCATCTGGTTTATATACATGGCTGCCGATGGGAACACGTGTGCTTAAAAAAGTAGATGCTATTGTTCGTGAAGAAATGAACCGTTCAGGCGCAATGGAAGTATTCATGCCCGTGACTCAACCCGCAAGTCTTTGGGAAGAATCAGGTCGCTACGAACAATACGGTCCTGAGTTATTACGCTTTAAAGATCGCCATGCGAACCCATTTGTACTTGGACCAACGCATGAAGAAGTTATTACGGATATGGCGCGTAACGAACTCAAAAGTTATAAGCAGCTTCCTGTAAATTTCTATCAAATTCAAACCAAATTCCGTGATGAAATTCGTCCACGTTTTGGTGTAATGCGTTCACGTGAGTTCATCATGAAAGATGCTTATTCTTTCCATGCAACTCAAGAATCGTTACAAGAAACTTATGACGTGATGTACGACACATACAGCCGTATTTTCACTCGCTTAGGCTTAGACTTCCGCCCAGTACAAGCAGATACAGGCTCAATTGGTGGTTCAGCTTCACATGAATTTCACGTTTTGGCTTCAAGTGGTGAAGATGACATCGCATTTTCAACTGAATCTGATTATGCGGCAAACGTTGAAATGGCTGAGGCTGTTTTAGTCGGTGAACGTGCAGCCCCTACTCAAGAACTAAAATTGGTTGAAACACCAGATCAGAAAACGATTGACGATGTATGTCAGTTCTTAAATGCTGATCCTAAGCAATCTGTTAAAGCATTATTGGTTCAAGGCGTTGCTGACGAGAAAGGTCAGGTTCCTGTCGTTGCTCTATTTGTACGTGGTGACCACGAACTTAATGAGATTAAAGCTGAGAAGCATCCTTTAGTGGCTGCGCCTCTTACTTTTGCAACTGAAGAACAACTTCAAGCATTTGGTTTAACTGCTGGTTTTACAGGTCCACAAGGTTTAGTCGAAAAAGGCTTAACCGTGATTGTTGACCGTGCTGCATCTGTTCTTTCAGACTTCGTTGCTGGTGCAAATGAAGCTGACAAACATGCAGTAGGTGTAAACTGGGAGCGTGATGCACAAATTACCGAAGTTTTCGATTTGCGTAATGTAGTTGAAGGCGATCCATCTCCAGATGGTAAAGGCACACTACAAATTAAACGTGGTATTGAAGTAGGCCATATTTTCCAACTTGGTACTAAATACTCTGAAGCTTTAGGCTGTAAAGTTTTAGGTGAAGATGGCAAACCATTTACAGTAACCATGGGATGCTACGGTATTGGTGTAACACGTGTTGTTGCAGCTGCAATTGAACAAAACTACGATGACAAAGGCATTATCTGGCCACAAGCCATTGCACCTTTTGAAATTGCAATTGTTCCAATGAATGCGCACAAATCACCACGTACTCTTGAAGCAGCAGAATCTCTTTATGCAGAGCTTCAGACACAAGGTTTTGATGTGTTGCTTGATGACCGTAACGAACGTCCAGGTGTTAAATTCTCTGACCTTGAGTTGATGGGTATTCCACACCGTATTGTGATCGGTGAAAAAGGTCTGGATGCTGGTACTTTTGAATATAAAGGCCGTCGTGATGCTGAAGCGAGTAATTTAACTAAAGAAGAACTTTTAGCTAAGTTAGCGCGTTAATAAATACATAAATAAAAAAGCAGCTTTTAGAAGCTGCTTTTTTTTAACTTAGTTTTTATGCCTGAACTGTTAAGTCCTTGATGGTCGTTGATGAACCATTGGTTTTAACAGACTCAATTCCTTTATCTCGCGAAGCTTCACTCGCATAGAACTGACTCGTTCCAATAATCTGATGATTTGCAGCTTTTAAATTGAAATAAGGCTTTCCATTTTTTGCAGTTAAACGCTCATATCGCGCGTCATCACCACTGTTTTTTTGAATTGATTCAATACCATTTGCAGCAGAAGCTTTTGCCTTATATAGCTCACTATTTAAAATAGGTTCACCATTTCCTGCCTTTAAGATAAAGCGGTATTGACCATCACTCGCTTGTGAAATTTCGTACCATCCTGCCATAAAAACCTCATTTTTTTGTTGGTGTGGGTATGACTTTCGTTATTATTCTGGACGAAAGTTATTCGTTATTTATGACAATATAAATGGGCAATCATTCTTTGAATAGCCCATTTTTTATACTTTTTCGTAATAAAATTATAATGATGTTAGGAATTTAAAAGATAGAGATATAGACGTATATCCCTACCGAAATGTAATGAAAATTAACAGTTTAAGCTTTTTTTACAAATTCAGATTTTAATTTCATCTGACCAATACCCTCGATTTTACAATCGATGTTGTGGCCATCACTTGCATCTGGAACTAAGCGAATCGTTTTTACTTTAGTGCCTACTTTTACCACTGAAGAAGAACCTTTAATTTTTAAATCTTTAATTACAGTTACGCTGTCGCCATCAGCTAAAATATTTCCATTAGCATCTTTAATAATTTCTTGTTCTTCAGTTGCTGAAGCATCCCCTTCTTTCCACTCGTTTGAGCATTCAGGACAAATCAATAAGTCGCCATCTTGGTAAGTATATTCTGATTGGCATTTTGGGCAGTTTGGCAAAGACATGAAAAAAATCTCAAAAAGTATATTATGCGAGATATGACTCATTTTTTAAAGTTTTAAATAAAACACTTTTACCCAAAAAAAATTTATACATTCATTTTGAGTTTTTGCTTAATAAATATTCTTTCAAAATAATTGCATGGTTATTTTCAAGATCTTTTGCTGAATATAAAAGCGTAACTGTATGTTCTGCTGCGATGTGTTGTAGCTCTTCAACTGCGGAGTTGGTTTCAAGCTCTTTTAAATAGCGCTGCTTAAATTCTTCCCAATGATCTGGCGTTGCAGCATGGAACCACTTGCGAAGTTCAGTTGAAGGAGCCACTTCTTTTAGCCACAAATCTAAATGAGCATTTTCCTTACTAATTCCCCTACTCCATAGGCGGTCAACTAAAATACGCTTTCCATCATTAGGGTCAACATTTTCATAAATTCGTTTAATTTGGATATCCATAGTCTTTCTCTGCGTAAGGTTTATATTTTAGCCCTATAAAATCATTCAATATTTTTTTCATTTTGGATAGATCTGATAAAAGAAAAGTGAGTAGATTTAGCTCCACTCACTTTTTAAATATTGAATTAAAATTTGAGAAGGTTTACTGATCAGGAATATCCGCTTCTATCAACAAAGTTAGTAAAGATAAAGATTCTTGCCACCCCAAATAGCACGCTTCCACAGGGATAACTTCAGGTATGCCTTCTTGAGTAATATTTACTTCTGTACCCACCAATACCGTTTTTAATGTAATGGTGACCTGCATGGTCCCGGGTAAATTAGGGTCATCAAATTGGTCGTTATATCGAATTAATTCATTTGGAACTAACTCAATATAGGTTCCACCAAAAGAGTGAGTTGAACCTGTCGAAAAATTGGTAAAACTCATTTGGTATGAGCCACCCACACTTGAATCAAAACTATGAACCTTTGCGGTAAAACCATGAGGTGGTAACCACTTTACTAAAGCATCCGGATCTAAAAATGCACGATAAACACGCTCGGCTGGTGCCTTAAATACTCGATGAAATTTCACTGTACCTGTTGCCATCACTATTCTCCTTATTCTAATTTCCTTTAAATTATCGAAATTATGCTTATTAGCTTAAACCTTCAGATTCATCCAAACGTATATTTTTGGTGTTTTTTTAAACAAAAAAGCTATCTTTTATGCAAAATCAAATTACGAAAACTATGGCTGATTTTTTAGTAAAAATGGAGCAAAATAGTCAGCAATCATAAAGAAACATATTGAATTTGAGATTAATCATGAGTCTACTCGCTTTCTCCTCATATGCTTTAAACGGTGTAGATGCACAAAAGTTTTTACAAGGCCAAGTTACTGTAGATACTGAACGTTTAGCTGAAAATGAAACACGCTATACAGCCATCTGTGATCTTAAAGGTCGTATCCACTTTGGCTTGTGGTTAAAAAAGATTAATGCTGAAAGTTTTGAAATCGTAGTTGCTCAAGATCAAGCAGAAGAGTTTGCCAAGCATATTAAAAAATTTGGTGCTTTTTCGAAAATGACTTTGAGTGAACAAGGTCATGCTTTTCCAAAAATCTCTGGTCATCAGACTGAGTTTTCTGCACTAGAAACTGATATTTCTGAATGGCAAAAACAAGCAATTATGACTGGCCAAGCTTGGATTACACAGGCAACTGAACATGAGTTTCAACCTCAAGAATTACGTTTGCACCAACGCGAAGGCGTTAATTACGATAAGGGCTGTTACCTAGGTCAGGAAATTGTGGCGCGCCTTTGGTTTAAAGCAAAACCAAAACACTGGTTACATCTAGTGCAAGGTACAGGTGAAGTACCTGCGGCGAAAGCTCAACTACATAACGATGTTGAAGTGGTCAATAGTGTTGCAAATGATGAAGGCTATCTTGCTTTAGTCGTAGCTAAACCTGCTGCTCTAGAAGAGCTAGGACTTCAAGTTCTAGATTTACCTGAAGCTTTAAGCGGTGATGTTGCCAGACCACAATAACTCATTATTTGTTTGATTAAAAAGCCCACCTCTACACTTGTGGGCTTTTTTATAGATACAAAATACTAATGAACTCGTTAAATTAGAACGTCAATTTTTTAAGTTTTATATGCCATCATTAACCCTGTTGAAATTAAAGAGAAAAAAGATGAAGACTAAACTTGCTACACTCATGTTGAGTTTGGCTATTTTCGGTTCTGCTCATGCTGATGTTAAAACACTTGAACAAAATCTTAAGACAAATTATCCCGATTTGCCTGTAAAGGGTGTTTATCAATCTCCTGTACAAGGCATTTATGAAGTGTATACAAGTGGTCGCATTGTCTATACCAACCAAGATGCCAAATATTTTTTTGTAGGTAATTTAGTCGACATCAAACAACAAAAAAATATGACTGATGAGCGAATTGCTGAATTGGGTAAGATTGATGTTAAAAGTTTGCCACTCAATCAAGCGATTAAATATGTAAAAGGAAAAGGCGAACGCACGATCTATATCTTTAGCGATCCTGACTGCCCATATTGCCAACACTTAGAACAAAATATGGTTGGAGTAGACAACGTAACGGTATATGTCTTCCTTTACCCTCTTACCAGTCTGCATCCGAACGCCGAAAAAGTTTCAAATCAAATCTGGTGTTCAAAGAATCCGGCAGAGGCATGGACCAACTATATGCTTAACCGTAAGTTACCTACGACCAGCAAAAACTGTTCGACACCAATCCAGAAAAACATAGCTTTCGGTAATAAATTAAATATTGATGGAACACCTACTCTATTCTTACAAGATGGTCAAAGAATCGCGGGTGTACCAAGTGATGCTAAACAAATTGAAGCATTACTCCAGACAGCAAAATAACAGTATCACCCACTCTGTTTTATTAACGTGAGTGGGTATTTTTTCTCCACAATTTGCCCAAAGTGCAGTGCTTTATATACAAATCGGCTGTTTACTTTCAGCGTTCAAGATTTATGATGAGAACTTGAAACTATTTTAATGCATCAACGGAATGATGTAGCTACGAAGTAAAAGGTTAAAAAGAAATGAAGAAATTACTAATCGCAAGCCTAATCACCTTTTCAAGTGCATCAATTTTTGCAGCAGATAATACTGCCGCTGCTGCTAAAACAGATGCTTTTAAACAAGCTGAACAACTCTATGCAGCCAAAAATTACCCAGCTGCATTTCAGGAAATGCAACGCTTAGCTCAAACGGGTAATGCCCAAGCCATCTATAACTTAGGTTATATGACTCAAACGGGGCAAGGCACAGCAAAAGATTCTTCTAAAGCCCTCAAGTATTATGAAGATGCATCTAATAAAGGCTACGCACAAGCGAGTTACACACTCGCTCAAATCTATGAGACAGGCGAACTAGGAGTTGCCAAAGATAGCAACAAATTCAGTCAATATATTCAAAAAGCATCGGCTCAAGGGTCGGATGATGCAACTGTAAAAATTGCTACGATTTTATTTGCTCAGAAAAAACCGCAATCACATCAAATTGCTCTTCAGAAGTTAGCGCCTTTAATTAGAAAGGGTAACTACCCTGCGATTCAGGTAAAAGCGCTTTATGATATTAGCCAAGGTGTGGAAAATAAAAACCCACTCATGAAACGCCAAGGCATTGAGTCCTTACAATCAATTGCACAAAAAGGTTATGCACCAGCTTCTATGGCTTTAGCGACCATGATGGCCAATGGCAATATCATTCCACAAAATTTGCCACAGGCTAAAAAGATTTTTACTGAGTTAGCTAACCAAAATGTTCCCAATGCTAGAGAATCTTTAGCTTCAGTTGATAAAATTATTGCAGAAAAAAGTAAACAACCAGCCACTGCTCCTGCACAACCAGCCCCGAAAAAATAGTGAATAACTTAAGCCCCGCAAGGGGCTTTTCAATTTACCACCACAAAGCGATAAGTCCGCTCACCCCAATAAAACCAACAACGGTACTAATCATTAAAGGTGTTAAGGCCTTTTCATTTAAGCCATATGCTTGTCCAAAAATTCCAAAAGCAATTGGCATCGGTAAAGCAGCAATTAATGTTCCTGCGTAAAGCATTTCACGGCTTACATCTGGAGTGATTAAAAAGAGAGCAAAAATAATAGATGGCATCAGGATAACTTTAAATGTCGCCAACAAAACACTTTGCATGTTTACTGTTGTAATTCCAATCCCAACTAAGCTTCCCCCAATTGCAAACAAAGCCAAAGGTGATGCCGTGCGCCCAAGTAACTCTAAAGACTGATCAAGAGTCGTAGGAAGGTTAACATCTAAAAGAATGCATCCCATCCCAACCAAAATAGCGATAATCACTGGATTCTTGAGTAAATTCAAAAAGGTTTGTTTTAAAAGTGGTGTAAGATTTTGTTGTTGATGTAAGCCAGCTTCGGCCAAAATCAGCATGAGTGCCACAATCAATAAATTTTCAATGATGAGTGTTAAAGAAATATAGATTGCTGCATGGTTGCCAATCAACATAGTCAAAATAGCAGTTCCCATGAATCCAGTATTGGACATAGAAGCGCCCATCGCGATTACGGCACTATGGGTTAAACTATTTTTAAAATATTTTCGATAGAGAATAAAAGCTAAGAAAAATAAAATTAAAGAGCCACCGCCATAAGCAATAAAATAAGCAGGATGCCAAATGTCTTGTAAGTTTTTATTTGCCAAGGAATGAATTAAAAAAGCTGGCAAAGAAATTTTAATCACAAATGCGCTAAGTGCCCGGATCTGTTCAGGCGTTACCAATTTGATGAGAACACAAACATAGCCCATCAATAGCAATATCAAGATAGGCAAAATAACCTGAAAAACCACCGAACGACCTCACTCATCTAAAGAAAAACGGGCAAAGATGACTTTGCCCGATACAGTTAAAAAGAATTAAAAAGCTGTTTTACCCCGTGAGGTTGGCAACGTAAATATTGAGGTGCTATTTTAACTTCCGCGCCTAAAGCTGCTGCTGCATGCCAAGGCCATCTTGGGTCATATAACATGGCACGAGCAAGACCAATTGCATCGGCCTGATGCGAAGTAAGGATACTTTCTGCTTGTTCAGGTTCGGTAATCAGTCCTACAGCAATGACTGGAATAGTTACATGTTTTTTCACTTGTTCAGCAAATGGAACCTGATAACCAGCACCAATCTTAATAGATTGATGTTCGTGTAAACCACCACTAGACACATGCACATAGGCTGCGCCCAATTGCTCTAAAGCTTTTGATAAACCAACGGTAGATTCAACATCCCAGTGTTCTACACCGTCTAACCAGTCGGTCGCAGACAATCTAACTCCCACTGGATAACCAGCAGGAACAGCCAATTTAATTGCTTGAAGAACCTCAAGGGCCATGCGCATACGGTTTTCTAAAGAACCACCATATTCATCTGTACGCTGATTCGCAATTGGCGATAAAAATTGATGTAACAAGTAACCATGCGCAGCATGAACTTCAATTAACTCAAACCCAGCTTCTACAGCACGTTTTGCAGCGGCAGCAAAATCTTGTTGAACTTGTTTAATTTCATTAATGGTTAAAGCATGCGGTGCTGCATCATGAACGGAAAAGGTACTTTCACTTGGGGCAACCGTTTGCCAACCATGTGGCTGATCTTTTGCAATCTGTCCTTTCCCTAACCATGGTTTTTCAGTAGAAGCCTTACGACCTGCATGTGCTAACTGAATTCCAAATGGCATGGGTGAAAGTGTACTAACCTTACCTAATAACGTTTTGATTTGGTCACGTTGCTGATCATTCCAAAGTCCAAGGTCCGCATAACTAATACGTCCTTCAGCTTGTACAGCAGTCGCCTCTACAATACAAAGCCCTGCACCAGACAACGCATAATTTGCCCATTGCTGCTCATGCCAATAGGTCACTTCACCTTCATCTGTTGCCGAATATTGGCACATTGGGGCAATTACAATTCTATTGGCCAGTTGTAATGAACCAAAGTTAACCGTTTCAAATAATTTTGCCATTTTTAATTCCTAGAATTGTTTAATTACACGTAAACCTGCACTCCAGTTACGCCCGTCAGCGGGTTCAAAGTAGCGTCCATTCCCATCATTTACGATTACTGAACCTGCATAGTTTTTATCAAATAGGTTATCAACACGAACAAAGCTATTTACTTTCCAGTCGCCCATCACCCATGCATAACCAACATTAGCTGAGGTTACACTGTAGCTTGGCGCTGCGTCACTATTAGTATCATTCACGTATACTTTATCCATATACTGTACATCTACACCACCATATAGACCCTGTGTAGGTTGCCAAGCCAAAGAGGCATAAGCCTGATTTTTAGCAATACCTGGAATGGAATTCCCTGATGAAATTTGAGCAACACTTCCTGAGGCTGGAATATCCGCATCAAAGGTTGCATCTAAATATGTATAGCTTGCAGTCGCGGTGAAATCTCGCCATAACTTTTTATTCCATGCAAACTCGATGCCTTCACGTAAGGTTTTATCTGCATTACGGAACGTTGAACGGCCGTTAGAATTCCCTGCTGAAACAATGTCATCTTTGGTTTTAGTCTGGAAAACTGCCAAAGTAAAATCACCTAAATGATTTTGTGACTTTAAGCCTGTTTCATAGGTATCACTCGTTGATGCTGTTAAATCAAAATTAAAACCGCTCAAACCATCTGGACGATATGCCATTTCAGTAAATGTCGGTGTTTCAAAACCTTTGGCATAACTCACATAGGCCATGAGTTCAGGTAAAATTTGCCAGCTTAAAGCAGCAGAAGGCAAAACTTTATCGTAATCAGTTTTATCGCTATCGTCGCCATTACTTAAATAGCGATCTTCCGACTTATAATGGACATTGCTATAGCGCACACCCGTATCTAAACGCCATGTTGGTAAGAACTGCCAAGATGCTTGTAAGTATGGGTCGATATTCCACAAAGTATTATCTTCATCACGGCGTAAATTACCTTTGACACCATAAGAAGGCTGCCCGTTTACTAAGTTAAAGTTTTCAAAGCCTTTGCGGTCTTCATCCATGCTATCGAGTGCAACACCCACGCTCACAGTCGTATTTGGCAGCAGCTCTTTACCCGTCCAACGGAAATCAGCACCATAATAATTACGCTCAAAATCAATGATTCCACCAGCATTATTTTTATTTAACTGGGCACTATTAGGGATACATTCTTTTGTATCTTCTTTAAATGCACATCGTGGAATAGATTGATATTGAGTGACTTGGCGATTACCCACATAGGCCATGGCATAGAGTTCATGATGGTCATTAATCGGCTTAAACCATGTCACCCCAGTTTGGGTTTGCTCAATATCTTTACGGACATTAAAGTTTTTATCACGTATATCTGGATCAATTTGTTTCGGATTTTGTTGCCACAAATCTCTAGTTAAACCCTGCGGGTCATCTGCATGAATTTTTACATAGTTGGTTACCCAGTTGATTTTGCTACCATCATCAAGATTCCAACTGAGTTTTGCATTGTTTAATACTTTCTCTGCACCGCTATGTTCTCGGTAACCATCGGTATCGAAATATGATGAACTAATAACATAACTTGGTTCATTCGCACCCTTTGCCCCACCTTGTAGCACGAGCCCAGCTCGGCTTTTATCATGGCTGCCTCCCGAATAACTCAGCTCAATCGAGTCTTTACCCTGCCCTTCTTTAGTAGACGTTAAAATCGTCCCGCCAGATGAGTTTCCGTAAAGCGAAGAAAAAGGTCCCGTTAACACTTCAACATGGTCCAGACTACTTAAATCGATATTAGAGGTTTGGCCTTGTCCATCTGGCATCGTTGCTGGAATACCATCAACATATAGGCGAATACCTCGAACACCAAAAGTAGAACGTGCACCAAAACCACGCATGGAGAGCTGTAAATCTTGTGCATAATTTTCACGATTACGAATCTGTAAACTCGGTATACCTTTTACAACTTCAGTTAAATTTACTTGTGAGGAAGTATCCGCTTGAGGCGCATCAACTCTAAAAACTGAAGCTGGTGTTTGCAAATAGGTTGTGTCGGTACGCGTTGCTTCCACATGTAACGTTGGCAATACCGTAATGTCTTGGGTTAAGTCTTCTGCCCAAACAAGTGGGCTAGAAATACAGCCCATACTCATCAAAATACAGTAATGAAGTCGGTCTAAGCGTAATAAGGACATGCTTATTTCCTTTATTTATATTGTAGTTATGATAACAAAAAGCAGTGTCTTGTCTGGATATAGAATTTGCTCTGCATTGTTTTAAATCTGGAACACACTTAATCACTATCTAAGAACTTACTACCTACTTTAATTAACGACTTAAAGAGGGATGGTCTTTCCAACAATATCGTTCAGGCCAATCTTTTGCCTCTTCGGCATAGTCAATTCCTATACGTGGTGTCATCACCACTTCAGGCTGCGTTGATGCCGATTCAATCCACAGTCCAGATTCTTCACCTAAAGTCTGACCTTTTAAACTTCGATCAATGCCTAAATATCGTGTGAGTTTGCCGGGTCCAGCTAAAAGCTTATATTCTTTTTTAGTTGAAGCATTACTTAAAAATACAGACCGAATCATTACCCCTTCAGGGATGCCTTCTGTCTGGGTAATGAGATTGAGCATTTCATACATGCCGTAAATTAAGTAGACGTAAATCGTACCACCATGACCATACATTACATCTGTTCGAGCTGTGCGTTTATCATTGTAACTATGGCAAGCTTTATCTCGAATTCCTAAATAAGCTTCGGTTTCGGTAATCATACATCGAATGACGTGTCCATCAGGCTGTCGCTTACATAGCACGCATCCGATTAAATCATGAGCAACCTGTGAAGTTTCACGTTGAAACCAGCTTAATGGTAAAATATCTGACATAGTAATCTCTGAAATATTACATACCACACGATATACTTGATTATTCCAGTATATCTGTTAATTCTGCGAGTTGGCGATGCCTGAGTTACCCGAAGTCGAAACAACTAAAACCAGTTTATTTCCCTTATTGAATCAAAAAGTTCAAAGTGTAGAAGTACGCAATCCTAGCTTACGCTGGGCAATACCAGATGATGTTCATAAACTCGTTGGGCAACGTCTTATTGGATTAAATCGTCGCTCAAAATATATCTTGGCAAACTTTGAACAAGATCAAATGCTTTGGCATTTAGGAATGTCTGGCAGCTTCCGCTTGTGTCAACCAAATGATGAGCTGAGAAAACATGATCACTTCATCATTCGCTTTGAGGAACATGAGTTACGTTATCATGACCCACGTCGCTTTGGCTGCATTCTCTGGCTAAACTCTGAAACACAAGGGAAGTTGATTGATACTTTAGGACCTGAACCTTTAAGTACTGACTTTAATGCAGAATATTTAGCTTCAAAACTTAAAAACAAATCTGTCGGCACAAAAATTGCACTTATGGATAATCATGTTGTGGTTGGTGTTGGCAATATTTATGCAACTGAAAGTTTATTTAATGTCGGGATCCATCCCGCACAGCCAGCTGCGGACCTAAGCTTTGAACAAATCGAGAAACTGGTGATCGAAATCAAACGGATTTTAAAATCTGCTATTGATTTGGGCGGTTCAACCTTACGTGATTACAGCAATGCCATGGGAGAAAATGGTTATTTCCAACAGACCCTTTTGGCGTATGGACGTGCAGGACAGATGTGTGTTAACTGTGAAACCACACTAGAAAACTTGAAACTCGGACAACGTGCTAGTGTATTTTGCCCAGAGTGCCAACCCCTCAAAAAGCCCAATAAGCTCTAATTTTCAGAGGAAGTCATAATGCAAACAGCAATCGTCCGACATATTCTGGTCAAAGATAAAGACTTAGCTGAACAGTTAAAAAAGAAGCTACAAAGTGGTGCTGACTTTGCCAAACTTGCCAAGCAATATTCAACTTGTAATTCAGCAAAACGTGGTGGTGAATTAGGCGAAGTCAAAAAAGGACAGCTGGTACCAGTAATTGATAAAGTGGTGTTTACCGCCGCTGAACGTGTACTACAAGGTCCAATAAAAAGCCAGTTTGGTTATCATCTTTTAGAAGTTAAATTTAGAATGAGCAGCTTACGTTGATTCCATTATTTTAATTGTGGTTTTCAGAAGCTTGAGCCTGTGTATTCAGTTGATATGTCCAAGCTTTGATCTGTTCACCTGACTCAAGCTTCACATCGGCTATGACACGTTGATATTGAAAACCTTCAAAATCATCAAGCATCTGCCAGTTTTCAACCAGTTTTTCTGTGCTAAACAGATAACCCTCTACCCAATCGGCTTTTGCGTCCAAAACAATTGCTTTTAAGCCTTTGTCGGGTCCCCAATCTAAAATATGAATCACACCACGCACACTGGCTTTTATCCAGTTACCGCCAATCTGCTCTAAAATATGAGCATTTGCTTTATTTGGGCATAAGGTTCCATACACAAAAAGCTGATTCATTTATTTATACCCCTTTTACAATATGTGTAGTTGAACTTATCGGTAACCTTTCAATTTTATCAATATCTTTAGTCCAACATAAAATACTTAGTAATAAAAAACGGCACTTTAAGTACCGTTTTTTATTAATTCAGAATATTGTTAAGCTTGCTTTTTCAACTCATCACGAATTTCACGTAATAATTGAATATCTTCAGGAGTTGCAGCTGGAGCTTCTGGCTCATTCTTATCACGGCGAAGTCTGTTTAATAATTTCACCATTAAGAACACAACCCAAGCCAAAATAATAAAGTTGATTAAAATGGTGAGGAAATTACCATAGGTTAAAACATTGATACCTGCTTTTTGCAAAGCATCTAAAGATTGCAGATTGGTAGGATTCGCTCCTAATACAATGAATTTCTGCGAAAAATCAACACCACCACCAGTAATTACACTGATAAGCGGCATGATAATATCTTTTACTAAAGAGTCTACGATTTTGCCAAAAGCACCACCAATAATCACACCAATGGCTAAATCCATCATATTGCCTTTCACGGCAAATTCTTTAAATTCTTGAATAATACTCATCTAAACATCTCCAGATGTCGGGGGTTAAAACACGTTATATTTTTCTTTTTCATTGGCATCTTATCCATTTAGATAGTACTCGCCATGATATTGATAATTTAATATTTTTATCAAAAAAAAGAAAACTATCTCACACTTTAACAACATATTCTCTGATAAGAAAAATATGATTTTAAGCTTAGTTTAATTTTAAATAGAACGATTAAAAAAACCGCTAAATTAATTTAGCGGTTTTTTCTTTTTCATTTAAGAAAAATTATTTATCACGGTTACGTTTACGTTCGTTTTCAGTCAAGTAACGCTTACGGATACGGATTGACTTTGGAGTAACTTCAACTAATTCGTCATCTTCAATGAACTCAAGCGCTTGTTCAAGCGTGTATTCAACAGCTGGTGTCAACGTTAACGCTTCATCTGTACCAGATGCACGTACGTTTGTTAACTGTTTCGCTTTAGTTGGGTTAACAACCATATCATCTGAACGAGAGTTAATACCAATGATCATACCTTCGTAAACTTCTAACTGAGGTTTAGCGAATAGACGACCACGGTCTTGCAATGTGAATAATGCATAGCCCAAACAAACGCCTTGAACCATAGAAATCAACACACCGTTTTGACGTTTCGCAACAGTACCTTGTTTCATTGGACCGTAATGCGAGAAGCTTGATGTCATGATCCCTGTACCAGAAGTCATGGTCAAGAATTCAGAACGGAAACCAATTAAGCCACGTGAAGGAACAGTTGCTTCAATACGGATACGGCCTTTACCGTCAACTTCCATATTTGTCATTTCACCTTTACGGTAACCCATTTGTTCCATTACCGAACCTTGGTGCTGTTCTTCAACGTCAAATGTTACGTTTTCGTATGGTTCTTGCTTTTCGCCGTCAACTTCTTTCAAAATAACTTGTGGACGTGATACGCCCATTTCGAAGCCTTCACGACGCATGTTTTCAATAAGAACTGAAAGGTGAAGTTCACCACGACCAGACACTTTGAAACGGTCTGGACTGTCAGTATCTTCAACACGTAATGCTACGTTGTGAATCAATTCACGATCTAAACGTTCACGAATATTACGTGAAGTAACAAATTTACCTTCTTTACCCGCAAACGGTGAGTTGTTTACTTGGAAAGTCATCGTAACAGTAGGTTCATCTACAGATAACGGCGGTAAAGCTTCAACATTTTTCGGATCACAAATCGTGTCAGAAATATGAAGTGCATCGATACCTGTTACACAAACGATATCACCAGCATTTGCCTCTTCAACGTCAACGCGATCTAGACCATGGTAACCCATGATTTTTAAGATACGACCGTTACGTGTTTTACCTTCTTTGTCGATAACAGTTACAGGTGTGTTTAATTTAACTGAACCACGCTGAATACGACCAACACCGATAACACCTACGAAGCTGTTATAATCAAGTGAAGAGATTTGCATTTGGAATGGACCATCAACATCAACTGCTGGTGGTTCAACGATATCTACAATTGTTTGGAACAATGGAGTCATGTCGTCAGCAAGTTCTTCTGGAGAAGGACCAGCAACACCACGAAGACCTGAAGCATAAACAACTGGGAAGTCTAACTGTTCGTCAGTACCACCTAAGTTATCAAACAAATCAAATACTTGGTCAATTACCCAATCAGGACGCGCACTTGGCTTATCTACTTTGTTGATAATCACGATTGGCTTCAAACCGCTCGCAAAGGCTTTCGATGTCACAAAACGAGTTTGTGGCATTGGACCTTCTTGAGAATCGACAAGAAGAAGTACACAGTCAACCATCGACATTACACGTTCAACTTCACCACCGAAGTCAGCATGTCCTGGGGTGTCCACGATGTTAATGCGGTATTCTGTATTTGTACGCGCATCAGTCCATTTAATTGCAGTGTTTTTTGCAAGAATGGTAATACCACGTTCACTTTCAATTGCACCTGAATCCATCACACGCTCGATTTCACCCGCGCGATCACCTAATGCACCTGATTGTTGTAAAAGTTTGTCGACTAAAGTCGTTTTACCATGATCGACGTGCGCAATGATGGCAATGTTACGGAGTGTTTTAATATCTGACATGTAAATTCGATACGCCTAAAGTTTGAGGGCAAATTATACAGAAAAACACTACTCTTGAGTAGTGACAGTTTATTGACATTGACAAAAAAATTTCTAATAGCCTGTATTTCGTTTTGTAAAGATAGTTATCTCGATTAGAATAGCGCCAATTTGCAAAATTGCGGCGGACCTACACCCATGTCCAATCAACACTCTCAAGACCATTTAGACCTTGTTTATGGTTTAAATGATCGACCAAAACCTTTGATCGCTTTTTTAGCAGCTTTCCAGCATTTGCTTGCGATTATTGTACCAATTGTTACACCTGGCCTTTTAATTTGCTTAGCTTTAGGTGTTTCACGTACTGAAACTAACATGATTTTATCGATGTCTTTGGTGATTTCGGGCATTGCTACATTTTTACAATGTAAAAAAGTTGGTCCATTTGGTGCTGGTCTTCTTATTGTTCAAGGCACAAGCTTTAACTTTATTGGTCCTATTATTGGTATTGGTAGTGCAATGGTTGCCGCAGGAACACCTGTAAACCAAGTCATGGCTGCAATATTTGGTGTGGTCATTGCAGGTTCCTTCATTGAAATGGGTGTTTCGCAAATTCTTCCATGGGTAAAAAGACTAATTACGCCTTTGGTGACCGGTATTGTTGTTCTATTAATTGGCCTAACACTTATTAAAGAAGGCTTGATTAGTATGGGTGGTGGCTACCAAGCCATGCAAGATCATACTTTTGCAAGTGCAGACAACCTGATTATGTCATGTACCGTACTTGCCATTATTGTTGTTCTAAATCGTATTCGAGTAGTTTGGATTAAAAGTTCAGCTATTTTAATCGCTTTAGTGAGTGGTTACATTCTTGCGGGATTTATGGGACATCTAGATTTCTCTGGTATTAAAGATGCGCCACTCGTACAAATTCCAACACCAATGCACTTTGGTTTGAGCTTCTCATGGGGATTATTCATTCCAATGGCATTCATTTATTTGGTGACCTCTTTAGAAGCAATTGGTGATGTGACAGCAACCAGTAAACTTTCAAACCAACCTGTTAATGGTCCAGTATGGATGCAACGTATTAAAGGTGGCGTATTAGTTAATGGTGCAAACTCTTTATTAGCAGGATTATTTAACACTTTCCCTAGTTCTGTTTTCGCTCAAAATAATGGTGTAATTCAACTCACTGGGGTTGCTAGCCGCTATGTCGGTATCTGGATTGCCATTTTACTGGTTTTATTAGGTCTATTTCCTGCGGTAGCTGGTGTGATACAAGCAGTTCCTCAAGCGGTTTTAGGTGGCGCTGTTATGGTCATGTTCGGTGCAGTGGCTGCATCTGGTATTAATATTCTGTCTTCAGTTCATCTTGATCGCCGAGCATTATTAATTATTGCCATCTCACTTGCATTAGGTTTAGGTGTTGCTCAAGTTCCTCAAATTTTAGAACACCTTCCAGAATTATTTAAAAATATTTTTAGCTCGGGCGTGGCAACAGGTGGTATAGCGGCATTAATTCTAAATGTTGTGCTTCCTGAAACGCATAAATAACTAACTTTAAATTTTGATTACTGCCCAGCTCCCACTGGGCATTCTTCTTCATGAGAGATGTACATGGATCCTAGAAGTGAAGTGGTATTAAGACAGCAAGACTATTTAAAAGGTAGAATCTTGTTAATTAATGCACCGAATGATGCCTTAGTCAGTCAATTACCCACTGGGACTGATGCGTCAGTCTGGACATGGAACCATGCCGACTATCAGGGATTTATAAATAGTGGAACAAAAGCGCACTTCTCAGTTGAGTTTCCATCACAAGAATTCGACCAAGCAATCATTTTTGTTCCAAAATCTAAAGAGCTCTTGAATTACATATTGCATGTAGTGATGAGTCACCTTAAAACCAATCAAGCTGTTTTTTTAGTCGGTGAAAAAAAGGGTGGCGTAGAAAGAGCCGCTAAACAATTACAAAACTTCGGCAAAGTACTAAAACTTGATAGTGCCCGCCACTGTCAATTGTGGCACTTAAAGATTGAAAAAACAGAACAGATTAAACCTCTGGAAAAATGGCTTAAAACTTATACTGTTCAGGTGAATGAACAAGAGCTTACGATTTGCGCCCTCCCTGGTGTTTTTAGCCAAAATCATCTAGATGTCGGAACTGCTGTTTTACTCCCTTATCTTAATCAGGTGAAATCAGGTAGAATTGCCGACTTCGGGTGTGGTGCTGGAATTATCAGTTGCTATTTGGCAAAAATAAATTCAAGTAATATTATTCATGCCCTAGATATTGATGCTTTCGCTTTACGGTCAACGGAAATGACTTTTAGTCGAAATGGAATAGGTTCAGACCAGTTGAGATTGCAGCCTGTTATAGGTATTGCAGACGCTCCAACAGAACTCGATGCCATTGTCAGTAATCCTCCTTTTCATCAAGGTATTCATACCAACTATGATGCAAGTGAAGGACTCTGCCAGAACGCTAAAAAACATTTAAAGGCATCAGGTGAGCTATGGATTGTAGCAAACCGTTTTTTAAACTATCCGATCTTAATTGAGAAGCACTTTGGTCAGTGCCAGATTAAAACTGACCTTCAAGGCTTTAAGGTGTTATATGCCTGTGCATAACAAACTATGTAAGGAATCTCCATGAGCGAAACACATGCTCCTGAAAAACTCCAGCGTAAGCTCGGGGCTCGTCATCTGAATATGATCGCCATTGGTGGTTCCATTGGTACAGGCCTCTTCCTTGCTTCTGGATCAACCATTGCAAATGCTGGCCCAGGTGGAGCGCTACTCGCCTACTCTCTCATTGGCATTATGATTTACTTCTTAATGACCAGTTTAGGTGAGCTTGCAACCCACAATCCGACTTCTGGTGCTTTTTTTACATATGGCAGTCGTTATGTCGAAGAAGGCTTTGGCTTCGCTTTAGGTTGGAACTACTGGTATAACTGGGCGATTACAGTTGCATTCGAACTTGTTGCAGTTCAGTTTATTATGAAATTCTGGTTCCCTGATATACCAGGCTTCTATTGGAGTGCCCTGTTCCTTATTGTTATCTTTATGATTAATGCCATGACAGTAAAGGGATTCGGCGAAAGCGAATTCTGGTTCTCAATGGTAAAAGTGATCGCCATTATTGCCTTTATTATCATTGGTTTAGCCATGATCATTAAGATTATGCTAACCCCAGGTGTCGCAGCTTTTGGAAACTGGACCTATAAAGAAGCACCTTTTGTAGGTGGTTTGCAGGCCATGATTGGTGTAGCAATGATTGCCGGATTCTCATTCCAAGGAACTGAGATGGTTGGCGTTGCCGCTGGCGAATCAAAAGATCCAAAGAAAACGATTCCACTTGCAATCAAACAGATTTTCTGGCGAATCTTACTGTTTTATATCTTATGTATTTTCATTATCGGCACTCTCATTGCCTATGATGACCCAAATTTATTACAAGCTGCTACCACTGAAAATATCGCACTTTCTCCATTTACCTTACTCTATGAAAGAGTTGGCTTTGCCTTTGCTGCTGGTTTAATGAATGCCGTCATTCTTACCGCTATTTTATCTGCAGGCAATTCGGGCATGTATTCTTCAACCCGTATGTTGTTCAAAATGGCTCAGGAAGGCCGTGCGCCAAGGTGGTTTGCAAAACTTGATGGTCGTGGTGTTCCAATGAATGCACTATATGCCACAACATTTATCGCTGCATTTTGTTTTTTAACAACCTTTATTGGTGAAAAACAAGTATTTAACTGGCTACTCAATATGTCTGGTATGTGCGGCTTTATTGTTTGGTTAGGTATTGCTATTTCGCACTATCGTTTCCGCAAAGGTTATATTGCTCAAGGCTATAAATTAGAAGATTTAGCATACCGTGCCAAATTTTTCCCATTTGCCCCTTGGTTTGCATTTATCCTATGTTCAATCATTATTTTGGGACAAAACTATCAAGCCATTTTAGGTGGCAAAATTGACTGGTTAGGCCTACTTTCAACCTATATTAGCTTGCCATTGTTCTTAATTATCTGGTTAGGCTATAAGTGGAAAAATAAAACCAAACTGATCCCTTATGATCAGATGAACGTCAAACCTGAACAAGATTAAAAGTCGGTTCCAATAGGTAATTTAAAGTTAATCAAAGATCAAAAACTTGATCTTTGATTTAAAAAGCGTACAATCCCGTTCAGATTTTCAACGGCACTTTTAAATAAGGAGGACATCATGCCAACAGTACAAGGTAAAACAGACTAAATAATTTGGCACGATGTCAGCTCACGGACAAGTGTACAAATTCACTTCACTTGTCCGAATGCTCAAATTTAAAACCTAGCATTCGCTAGGTTTTTTATGCCTGCTCGGACAAAAATAAGAGAAAAATTATGGGCATACAAAAAATATTAAATGAGGAGGCACTGTATGGTGTCCCCGTTAAAATTTTCACTCAAGATATAGATAGTGAAAGTATCGAACAACTCAAGAAAATGGCTCAACTGCAATTTATATACTCACATATTGCTGTTATGCCAGATGTTCATGTCGGAAAAGGCGCTACCGTAGGCAGTGTTATTCCGACTAAACATGCCATTATTCCTGCTGCTGTAGGCGTAGATATTGGCTGTGGGATGAATGCAATTCGTTTAAGTCTAAAGGCTTCTCAATTGCCAGATAGTTTAAGTCGTTTACGAGATGCTATTGAGCGCAAAGTCCCCGTTGGATTTGCCTTACACAAACAAATCAAGGCAAAAGCTTCAAGCATTATTCCACTTGAAAAAAGCTTAGAGCGGATTATCAAAAAGCATCCTGGTCTTATCCGGATGCTTCGACAATTTGATGCGACATGGCAAAAACAATTGGGCACTTTAGGTGGCGGAAACCACTTTATCGAGCTCTGTATTGATGAAAATCAAGACGTATGGATTATGCTGCATTCGGGTAGCAGAGGGCTTGGTAACGTTATTGGCACTTATTTTATTGAGTTAGCCAAGAAAGAAGCTCAGCATCGTTTTGGTCATGTACCTGATAAAGATTTGAGTTATTTTGCCGAAGGCTCAAAAAGTTTCGATGATTATGTGGAAGCGGTAGAATGGGCTCAAGAATATGCTTTTGAAAATCGCAAAGAAATGATGCGATTAATATTAGAAGCAATTCGTCCTCTTCTACCCTCTTTTCAAATGACAAAAGAAGCAATTAATTGTCACCATAACTATGTAAGCCGTGAAATACATTTTGGTGAAAATTTATTGATTACCCGAAAAGGCGCAATTCGTGCTGGTTTAGATGAATTAGGCATTATCCCAGGTTCAATGGGGGCAAGATCTTATATCGTCAGAGGTAAAGCAAACCCTGAGTCATTTTGTTCTTGTTCTCATGGCGCAGGTCGTAAGATGAGTCGAAGCAAGGCAAAAAACCTTTTTAACCAGCAAGATCTTATTGAACAAACCCAAGGTATTGAGTGCCGTAAAGACAGTGGCGTTGTCGACGAAATTCCAAGTGCTTATAAGGATATTGATGAAGTCATGGCAAATCAGGCCGACCTCATTGAAGTTGTCCACACACTTAAACAAGTTTTATGTATTAAAGGTTAAAACATGAAAATTAAAGAAATGTCAAAAATCAAAGTCCGTAATCAGGTGGCTCTCTCCCCTTTACTTCACAAAGGCGGGATGCATGAAACGGAAAAGCCTCGTGTTCAACATCGTAGAGATAGACAAGATACTAAACAGCAATTAAGAAAAGGCGATTGGTAAATAATTTAGACCAAAATCGAAAGAAATTATGATTAAGGAGACGTAGAAATGACTAAATATTTTAAAAATCGCAATAAAAAAAGCGACTCTAACGAGTCGCTTTTTTACTGTTCAAAAACTCAAATTATTGAGCTGCTGCTTCTTGACCAGGTTGAACAACTACAGTACGGCTACCAGTGATTGTCGCGAATACACGACGGTTCATAGCACGGCCTTCTTTAGTTTTGTTGTCAGCAATCGGTTGATCCCAAGCGAAACCTTGAGTAGACAAACGAGATGCATCAACGTTGTATTCGTTTACAAGAGCTGATTTAACAGAGTTAGCACGAGCTAAAGATAAACGTTCGTTTAACTTACGTGGACCAGTGTTATCTGTGTGACCTTCGATACGTGCAGTAGCGTTAGGGTATTCAGTTAACTTCTCAGCAACTTTAGCGATTTCTGGCTTGTATTGGTCTTTGATGTTTGATTTGTTAGTATCAAAGAACACACGAAGTTCCATGTTAAGGTCTTCAGTTAACTCTTGTGGTTGTGGAGCAACTGGAGTTGGTTCAACTGGAGCAACTTCTACTACAGGAGCAGCAGGCTTCAAGTGACCACCAAGAACTACGTTTAAACCAGCAAGAGCTGTATAGTTCCAGAATTTTTCGTCAAAGTTATAAGTACCACGAGCTTCTGTACGAAGAGATAAAGCATCGTTTAAGCGCCAGAAAGCACCAAAACCAGCATTACCTAAAGTACCTTCTTCATCATTGTGGTAAGACAGATCAGGAATCTCGTATTTGTAGTGACCAGCACCTAACAATACGTATGGCTTGATTTTGCTGTCATAGTTTTTAGTGATTAAATCAGAAGTAACATAGAAGTTACCATTGATTTGTTTTTGTTTGTATTCAGCGCCAGCAGCAAGACCGTCTACATCACCTTTAACTTGGTTATATTCAGCTTCGAAACCTAACCATGGTGTCAACTCAATACCAAGAGCTGCGCCAACGAATAAATCGTCTTGTAATTCAGGTCCGTTAGTTAACTCACCTTTGTCACCACCATTGTTGTGCTGACTGTCTTGGAAAGTGTAACCAAGCAATAATGGTGTAACAGTTACGCCAGCATTAGCAGCAGCTAATGGAGCAGCGACAAGCATAGCAAGTGCAATACGACTCAATTTCATGGATATCCTCCAGAGATAACAATTGTTGTTCAAGCTCAGCCTAAATTTATTGGCCCCTGAGATATTTTTACCCCAGTATTATTTTTAAGCTATTCACATTTGAATCATACAAACACTTGATAGACTTTCCAAGTGCTTGATAATTTTAATCAAGTAAATTATTGACAAAATTACTTACAATTTCCGTTGTAATTCGGTAATTTTTTACTCAACTAGAAAATATGAACAACTTCTTTCTTTCGCTTAGGGTGATTTTACCAGTATTCTAGCGTCCTGATAACCTTTATTTAATTTTGTGTTTCCTCATTATAAAAAGCTATATAAATCATTGATAGAACGCATAAAATCAAAATATTCTTTTATATATTAAGGAATTTTAATGTTTAAATCTCCTGGTTTCACACTAATGGAACTCACTATAACGCTCGCAATTCTTATGATTATGTTCACTATAGCTCTTCCTTTATACCATCAATTTATGGCTTCGGTAGAATTAAAAAACACTCCTCGACTACTGACAATTCATATACAAAAAGCCAAATATGACGCAATTCTACGACATAAGAGTGTCGTACTTTGCCCAAGTGTTGATTTAACGCTGTGTAATAGTAATTGGGATACAAGCCTTATAAGCTTTGTAGACACAAATCATAATCTACAAAGAGAAAGCGACGAAGAGATATTGACCAATGTTGAACTTAATCATCGTTATGGTTCTTTAAAATTTCAAAAGTTTGGAAAAAAACTCAATAGTATCGTATTTCAAGGAGACACTGGACTGCCACGTGAGTCTAACGGCAGTTTTACTTATTGTTCTTATGATCAGCTTAAAAACTTTAAATTGGTTCTCAGCAAAATGGGACATATTCGTTTAGAAGATTTTAAAAATTGTTAGAACTCTACAGTCTAATGCAGAAGATATTTCTCTCTGATTTTTGCAATATACTGCCTAGGTTTTAAACATTTCTTATTTTGAGATTAAGAACAACTGGAGATTAGAACAATGACTGACATCGTAATTGTTAATGGTGCTCGTACTGCCATGGGTGGTTTTCAAGGATCGTTATCGGGACTTACTGCGCCTGAACTAGGTGCTGTAACCATTAAAGAAGCAATCGCAAGAGCAGGTTTACAACCTACTGATGTCGAAGAAGTCATTATGGGTTGTGTTCTTCCTGCTGGTTTAAAACAAGGCCCTGCTCGTCAAGCAATGCGTAAAGCAGGCTTACCTGATTCTACAGGTGCTGTGACTATTAATAAGCTTTGTGGCTCTGGCATGAAAGCAGTAATGCAAGCAACCGATATGATTAAAGCAGGCAGTGCTGAAATTGTTGTTGCTGGCGGTATGGAGTCCATGACAAATGCGCCTTATGTTTTACCAAAAGCACGCGCTGGCTATCGTATGGGTCACGGCGAAATTAAGGATCATATGTTTCTTGATGGACTTGAGGACGCTGAAACTGGTCGTTTAATGGGTTCTTTTGCTCAAGATATGGCAAACACACGTGGCTATACACGTGAGCAAATGGATGACTTTGCAATTCGTTCTTTGAAACGTGCTCAAACAGCGATTACTGAAGGCTATTTCAAAGATGAAATTGTTTCGGTTACCGTACCTAGTCGCAAAGGCGATGTTGTTGTTGATCAAGATGAACAACCTCTAAATGCAAAGATCGACAAAATTCCTTCACTTAAACCAGCTTTTGCAAAAGACGGAACAATCACCGCAGCAAATGCGAGTTCTATTTCGGATGGTGCATCTGCGTTAGTACTGACATCAAGTGAAGTTGCTGCTCAACGTGGTTTACAGCCGCTTGCGAAAATTATCGCAACAGCATCAAACTCTCAGCACCCTTCAGAATTTACAATCGCTCCTGTTGGTGCCATCGAGAAAGTTCTGAAAAAAGCTGGCTGGAATGCTCAAGATGTCGACTTATGGGAAATTAACGAAGCTTTTGCCATGGTCACCATGTGCCCAATTGATGATTTCAAACTTGATGCTGAAAAAGTAAATATCAATGGCGGTGCTTGCGCATTAGGTCACCCTGTTGGTTCTACAGGTTCTCGTATCATTCTTACGTTGATCCATGCTCTTAAACGCACTGGCGGTAAAAAAGGTATTGCTGCTCTTTGTATTGGTGGTGGTGAAGCTACAGCCGTTGCAATTGAACTCATTTAATTAAAAAAACAATATTTCAAAATCCCGCTTCGGCGGGATTTTTTTATGAAAAAACTACAAAAAATGACCCACAAAATCACTTTTACGTTTTAACTTATTCTTCTAAATGAAAACAACAATGGACTATAACAATGCAACTCAATCACTATCTCAACTTTCAAGGTCAGGCAGAGCAAGCCTTTAATTTCTATAAGTCAGTTTTTGGCGGTGAGTTTGGCATGTTGAGCCGCTATGGCGATATGCCACCTACTGAAGGCGTGACTTTATCGGAAGCCGATAAGAATCTAGTTCTTCATGTTTCACTGCCAATTAATGAATACACCGTACTTATGGCATCAGATACAAATGATCAATTCTGTGCACCAAATAGTGTCTTTACCCAAGGTAATAATCACTACATTTCGATTAACCTTGAAAAAGATGAGCAAGAAAAAGCAAAGCAGCTTTTTGATGCTTTATCTGCAAATGGTCAAATCGAAATGCCTCTAGAAAAAACGTTCTGGGGCGCATTGTACGGCGCTTTTACCGACCAGTTCGGTATAAAGTGGATGGTTAACTGCCAGCTTGATACTTAATATTTCAACACTTAACCTCATAGAAGTACTCTGATATTTCTATGAGGTCTTAAATATCGATATTGGAATATTGAGCAATAATCATCAGCCCCACCGTAATGAATCCAATTCCGACCCATCCTGCCACATCAATATTTTGCCCAAGAAAAATCTTTGCTAGAAAAGCTGTCGCTAATACGCCAATTCCAGACCAAAGTACGTACAGAATTCCAGCCTGCATATATTTCAAAGCAATAGCAGCACAAGCGAAAGAGATCATATATAGAATAAGAGCGATACCTTGAGCTGTCTTATTAACTAAGCCATTACCTCTGGCAGAATAGAATGTTGAGAGTACATCCGTCGCGATGGCAAATAATAGCCACCAGGCACCGGGATTTATTTTTGAAATTAAGCCTAGCATTCTTGTTCTTCAGTTAAATCATTTAAAAATTATTTATAAAAAAAGCTGAACCTAAGTTCAGCTTTCGTATTTGAAATCTATTTAAGCGCCAGTTTGATAACTTGCTTGCGGTACAGCAGTTGAAGCTTGGTACGGGTTGGTAAAGTCTTGCAAACCTGCCGCCGCTTCTTGCACATCTTTGCCTTCTTTTACGACAAAACTATCAAAGCCAGAACGTTTTAAGTAGTTTAAGACATCCTTAAATACATCACCCGTTGCACGTAATTCACCTTGGAAACCTTGGCGACGTAATAGTGCAGCAAATGAGTAACCACGACCATCACCAAAACCTGCAAACTCAATGAAAATTGCATTAAGCTCGTTTAATGGGAATGTATGATCTTCAGGTGAATCATTCACAGTAACATACAAAGCTTTTTTACCTTGAATGTTTGCTAATTGTTCTAGTTGAGCTGTTGTTACAACAACGTCACCTTGAGGAATAACACCATCTTCAGCAATGATTTGATAAGTATTGTCAGCGATCGTGCCATCTTTATAAAGCACTGGTAGAGCTGTATTAAGCATATGCACGCTCCTTAAATGGTTGAATTCCTACACGGCGATATGTGTCAACAAAACGCTCACCTTCAGTACGTAAATCAAGATAAGTATTTAATATTTCTTCAATTACGTCAGGCACTGCATCTGCAGCAAATGATGGCCCTAAGATGTCACCAATTGATGCATCATGGTCCGAATTACCACCTAATGTAATTTGGTAGAATTCAGCACCTTTTTTATCTACACCTAAAATACCGATGTTACCTACGTGGTGGTGACCACAGGCGTTCATACAACCAGAAATATTTAAGTCTAAATGACCAAGGTCATAAACTTTGTCCAAGTCATCGAAACGACGTGTAATTGCTTCAGCAATTGGAATTGATTTCGCATTTGCCAGTGAACAGAAATCACCGCCTGGGCAACTAATAATATCGGTAATAAAACCAATATGTGCACGAGCCATATTTTGTTGTTCAAGCGCTTGCCATACATCGAACAAATCTTTTTGAGGCACATCTGCCAAAGCAATGTTTTGTTCGTGAGTCGTGCGAAGTTCACCGAAAGTATATTTATCAGCAAGATCTGCAATAAAGTTCATTTCTTCGGTTGTCATATCACCCGGTGCAATACCTGCACGTTTTAGAGAAATCGTAACAATACGATAGCCCTTCACTTTATGCGCATGTGTGTTGATATTGAACCATTGCTTGAATTTTGGATGCTCAGCAAATAAAGCAGTGAAGTCTTCATCTGGCAAATCTTGATAGTCAAATGGGATGAATTCTTCATCCAGTTTTTTCAAGATTTCAGGCTGAATTTTCAAAGATTCACGTGTATGTTCAAATTCAGCTTCAACTTTCTGAGCAAAAACTTCAGGAGTTAACGCTTTCACTAGAATTTTGATACGCGCTTTATATTTATTATCACGACGACCATGTAAGTTATAAACACGTAAAACTGCTTCTAAATATGCAATTAAATCTTCACGTGGTAAAAACTCGCGAATGACGCTACCAATGATTGGAGTACGGCCTAAACCACCACCAGCCATAATTTTGTAGCCGATTTCACCTGCTTCATTACGCACGATATATACACCAATATCATGGAATGCTGTTGCTGCACGGTCTTTTTCTTCAAGTGCAGAAACGGCAATTTTGAACTTACGTGGCAAGAATGCAAATTCAGGATGGAACGTACTCCACTGACGGATCAATTCACATGTTGGACGTGGGTCTGCAATTTCACCTGCAACCACACCTGCATATTGGTCAGTCGTTGTATTACGAATACAGTTACCACTGGTTTGAATGGCATGCATTTGTACGGTTGCAAGTTCAGCTAAAATTTCTGGTACATCTTCAAGAGCTGGCCAGTTTAACTGAATATTTTGGCGAGTAGATACGTGTGCATAGCCACGGTCATATTCAGTTGAAACTTCAGCAATTTTACGTAATTGTTTTGAATTCATTAAGCCATACGGCACGGCTATACGCAGCATAGGCGCATAGCGTTGCACATATAAACCATTTTGCAAACGTAATGGACGGTATTCATCTTCAGAAAGTTTGCCCGCTAAATAGCGCTCTGTCTGATCGCGGAACTGAGCAACTCGTTGATTAATCAGCTGCTGATCGAAATCGGTATATAAATACATGGCGTACGGCTAGTAGTTTCATTATTAAGGCAGATAGCATAGCGAGCTTTTATTCATCAATAAAATGCTTTTTTTGCATATTTAATAACGGTTTTATTGATAAGCTTTAATATAAATCGACATAAAAAAAGCCTGGATAAATCCAGGCCCTTTTTATAGAAGCATTTTATTTGTTATCTGGTAAGGCATAAGCCACTAAATAGTCGCCCATTTTCGTACCAAATGAACCATGACCACCGGCCATAATTACAACATATTGCTTACCATTGATTTCATAAGTCATTGGTGTTGCTTGTCCACCCGCTGGTAAACGCGCTTCCCAAAGTTTCTTACCGTTAGTGACATTAAATGCACGTAAGTAGTTATCTTGAGTTGCACCAACAAACATGACATTACCGGCAGTAGAGATTGAACCACCTAAACCAGGAACACCAATTTTTACAGCTGGTAATTGGAACAAGTTCGGTAAGCTGTCACGAATTGTACCAATACGTTTTTTCCATACCACTTCATGGGTTTTCAAATCTACGCCTGCAACATATCCCCAAGCTGGTTGTTTACAAGGTAAACCAAGTGGAGATAAGAATGCGCTGATTTCTACGCCATAAGGTACGCCGTACATTGGTTGTACGCCCTGCTCAGTTCCCGCACCTTTTGCAGTTTGCGCACGGTTTGGATCAGCAGGAATCAAACGGCTCACAAATGGCAATCCGATTGGGTTCATTACAGCAACCTGACGGTCAGGGTTAACCGACATACCGCCCCACTCAAACACACCTAAGTTACCAGGGAAAACTAAAGTACCGTTTTCAGATGGTGGAGTATAAATACCATCGTAATTTAGACGTTTGAACGAAACACGACACATGAGCTGATCAAGCATTGTGGCACCCCACATATCTTTATCAGTCAATTTGTCTTGTGGTGCCAAGTTCAAGTCAGAGAATGGCTGAGTTTTTGAATAATGCTCGCCTTTCGTTTGTGGCCCACGTTTAACTGTTTGCGGAACTGGTTTTTCAGTCACAGGAACAATTGGTTGACCATTGCGACGATCAAGAACAAAAGCATTACCTGTTTTCGTCAATACATAGATTGCAGGAACAGTTTGGCCAGCTTTGTTTTTAATATCAGCTAAAGATGGCTGAGATGGTACATCCATATCCCATAAATCGTGATGGGTTGTCTGGAAGTTCCATACTAATTTACCAGTAGAGGCATTAATCGCTAACATTGAGTTTGCATAGCGCTCTTTAAGTTCAGTACGGTCACCACCCCAGATGTCTGGAGTACCTACACCTGTTGGCACATAAACGATATCAAGTTTGGCATCGTATGCTAAAGGAGCCCACGCATTTGGTGAGTTATGAACGAAATTCGTACCTTCGCCCGGCATTGCATTTGGATCTGCTGCGCCTGTATCAAATACCCAAAGAAGTTTACCAGTGTTAACGTCGTATCCACGAATTACACCTGATGGCTCTTTGTTTGAGTAGTTATCTGTTACCGAACCAGCAATAACAACAGTTGAACCAGTCACGACACCAGGAGATGTTGGGTTGTAACCACCTGGGTAAGCGTATGGCATAAACTCTTGCAAGTTCACTTCACCATTTTTACCAAAGTCAGTACATGCTTTACCAGTGTCAGCATTCACCGCAACTAAACGGCCGTCATTCACAGGAACAAAGACTTTACGCGGACATTGTGTAGAGTCAGATTTCTTGCCTTGAAGACTCGTTGCAAACTCAGTTGTGTTGTTTGCATCGTAGTACATCACACCACGACAAGTTAAATGCTGGAACGATTTATCCGTTTTAAGCTTCGGATCAAAACGCCATTTTTCTTTACCTGTAGCAGGATCAATCGAGATTAATTGCTGATGAGCTGTACAGATAAACATGTTATTACCGATTTTAATCGGAGTAACCTGATTGGTTGTTTCGCCAGAGTCATTACCCGTTTTAAGATCGCCAGTACGTAAAGTCCAAGCAACTTTCAAATCTTTTACGTTTTGGTCATTAATCTGTTTTAACGGAGAATAACGCACACCTGCCTGAGTACGACCATAAGCGGGCCAATCACTCTCGGCAACACCAGGTACTGCTTGAGCAGTTTCTGGTTGAGGTGTTTTGATTTCACCATTAATTTCTTGCGGATCATTGAAAACAGAGTAAACCATCAACAAGATAGCGATTGCTAACGTTGAAGATAACGCAACTTTACTTGATCCAAGGTTGCTGATTCCACGAGTTACGGCTGGAACCAATAACCATAAACCAAGAATGCCTAAAATATCTAAACGCGGTGCAAGAGCCCAGAAGTCAGTTCCAACTTCCCAGACTCCCCAAATAATGGTACCTAGCATTAAAGCGGCATACACCCACAATGCTGTGGAAGCGCGCTTATACAGTTGCCATGCAACAATCAGGAGTAATACACCAGCAATAATATAGTAAATTGAACCGCCTAATGTAGCGAGCCAAATACCTCCAATTAACAGGAATAACGCTAATAACCCAATAATAATTACGGTAAAAGTCGTTAAACCTGATCTTGAAGTAGGTTGATTCATAAATCACCTCTTATCAATCATCATTTTTATCGGAAAGATACGCCAAGCTTTTGATCAAAAAACTGGCATACCAATACATCTAAAATAAAACTCAGGCACAAAGAAAAAAACGGAAGGTCAAGTTATGTCAATCAATGATTTAACCCTCGACAATCCGTTTTCGGAGTAATTACGCTTAGAATGCAGTTGAGAATTTAATACCGCCTACCCAAGTGTTATCACCATTTTTTAATGCACCAACATGACGAACATATTGCACATTTGGACGGATAGTCAGCCAATTTGTCGCATGAATACCGTAGTAAAGCTCGGTATTGTATTCAGTGTCATATTCTTTATTTTGGACATCGTTCCAATCATCGTTGATATGGATACGCGCAACACCTAATGCCAACTCATCTTGAGGACGTTGATTCAGCAAACCTTTATAGACTAAGCCTACATTTTGCATGTTATCAATTTTGTTGGTGTCGGAATCGTGGAAAGTGAGGTTCACAAAACCAGTCAAACCGCGGTCTGTTTGATCAGCAGGCTGAAATAATTTTTGTTTTGCAGTTACCCAAACACCTTGCTTATGAGAGTTTTTGGTCTTATCAGCAATTTCTTCGGCATCAGCAGTGCTGTAGTAATACCCTAAACGGTATTCACCAGACATACTTTGAGCACCTAATTTAGGTGACCAAACCACTTCAGCAGGAATAATCGCCCCATGCGAACCATCAGTACTTAGGTTAAAACCTTTGCCTCGGTCCAGATTTTCTGGGTTATATTCATATACACCCACTTGCGTATATAAGTCAGGTTGCAAGTTATATTTAACACGCATTGCCCATTGGCTAACTGGCCAGTTATACCACTGATCGCCGACCCAGTTCCCTACTTGAGAGCCGCAGAGCGCCAAGTTCTGGAAATCACAGTCAAAGCTATTAAAGTCTTCACCCTCGCCAAAACGACCGACTTTAACGTCTAACTTTTGATCCATGAATTTCTTCTTGATCCATAAATCTGTTAAACGCCAAGTCTGCTCACGCCCCCACACTTCTTGTGCCGAGCTTAAGTGCCCTGCTAAAGCTGGTGAGTGTTCAGAAAGCGACTGCCCATCACGATAAGTTAATGTGATTTGAGCTTCTGTATCTTGCCAACCTAAAATTTTATTTAGGTCAAAATGAGTTCCTAAAGCAAGTTGCCCTGTATAAGCACTACCATGGGTAGATGTCTGCTTTGAGTCTAAAATACCAGCATATTCACCGGTATATCCAAACGAAAAATCATAACCTTGTGCTTGTAACGCTGTGCGTTGACCGTTCCAATCACCCAACATCCACGGACTATTTGGGTCAAATGCAGCTGCAGCTTGTGCATGCTGAATAAAAAGGGTAATTGATAAAACGGATAAACAAGAAGCCATCAAGGATTTATGTGCTTTCATGTTTACATACCTTTTATGTCTTTGTTTATTAAGGGTACGCTAATTTTATGTAAAGAAATTATTCAAAATGTTAATCAATTGATTAATCAGATAATAATTTTCATCGACCCTGGCTAAAAAATAACATTAAGCCCTTACCAACTTCCTTCGCCAAGCTTTTGACCTATAAAGGAATATCTCATTTGAGATCGTGAAAACTTAATTGGACACGCCAACTGCGGCTCTGTATCTGATGTATTATTTTGCAAAGGTACATCCACAATCCATCCACGTTGTTGTGCTAGTGGCGAATTTAAAGCCTCATTTAAACTTAAGACAGGTTCTACACACACATCAAGATTTGCGAATATTTCATGCCATTCTTTAAATGATTTAGTTTTAATTTTTTCTTGAATAGCTTGTTTAACTTCTTGTCGGTCATCGGCATCTAATGAAGCACCTTTTTGTAATAATAGTGGCAAATCAAGAGCTATTGATAAACCTGACATAAATTGTGGTTCAAGACTACCAATTGATAGATAGCGCCCATCTTGAGTCATATAATAATCATAGAAAATGCCACCATTGAGCATGCCATGCTCTGGCGCCTGCTCGACCTGTGCAGCAAGTGTGGCTGACGCAGCCATACTATTTAAGCTAGCAACACAATCGGTCATGGAAATATCAATGTATTGCCCTATACCGCTACGCGCGCGCTCAACCACTGCGGCTAAAATAGCAATCACTGCATGAAGTGAACCACCTGCAATATCAGCAACTTGAATGCCAAGCGGTGGCGGGCCACTGTCTTGTCGGCCGCTATATCCAGCAATACCAGCTAAAGCTAAATAGTTAATGTCATGCCCTGCTCGGTCTTTATAACTTCCTGTTTGCCCATATCCTGTAATTGAGCAATAAATTAAACGCGGATTAATTTCTGCAAGCGTGGCGTAATCTACCCCTAGACGACGCATGACATCAGGTCGAAACTGCTCAATGACAATATCAAACTCAGAAATCTTGGCTTTAATCAGATCAATACTAGCCGGATCTTTTAAATCGAGAACAATCGACTGTTTATTTCGATTTAGATAACTATGTGCGGTTGCTTGTCCATTTGCATATGGCGGCATGATGCGAATTAAATCTGGACGTGATGGAGATTCAATATGGATGACTTCTGCGCCCATATCAGCTAAGTACATTGTGGCAAAAGGACCAGGTAAGAGGGTCGAGAAATCTAGAACTTTAAGTCCATTTAATGCTGTCGTCATCGTTTTTTTAACCACTATTATTCATATTTTCTTTTATATTAGTTAAGCAAATATTCTAAAACAATGTCATGTTCAGCCATTTACCTTGATCATTTCGGCAATTTAACATGTAAAAAGTGCTTTTACTCTGTTGTAAATCGCCAATTTATTTTTTTAGACGGTCATTTAGGTCAATTTAAAGTGAACATCAAAGAGACTGAAGGATTCAATATGAGTCGCGATACGATTAGCATCCACTTCGTGAATGCGGCTTTAACAGGCGTAAAACGCCTTGGCATGGATGTCGAGACGTTACTTTCACATGTGGGTATCGAAGCGGAACTATTACGTCAACCTAAAGCTCGAATCTCGCCAGAACAATACACTCGTTTTATAAAAATGTTGTGGATGGTCACACAAGATGAACACGTTGGTTTTGATGTACAGCCACGTCGTTTGGGCACTTTTGCCATTATGTGTCAGTTGATTATTCATGCAAAAACCTTGGGCCAAGCCCTTGAACTCTCATCTCAATTTTACAAATTATTCGGTGACGAATGGTCTGTAAGCCTAGAGCGTGACAAACATGAAGCACGTTTAGTTCCACTCATTCCAAAAACATTAGATCCAGACCATTTCATTACTGAAAGTATGTTAATGATTTGGCATGGTTTGGCATCGTGGCTGATTGAACGTCGCTTACCTTTAGAACGTGTTCATTTTAGCTATCCACGTCCTGCCCATGCAGATGAATATGATGCATTATTTTTTGCACCAGTCATGCAATTTGATGCACCGCGTACTGAAATTACCTTTGCGGCCGATTATCTTGATTTGCCAATCCGCCAAGATGAAAAAACGCTAGAAGAGTTCTTAAAAGCAGCTCCTGCTCAGCTTTTAGTGAAATTCAAAAACACCAACTCGCTGACTTCTCGTATTCGTGATGTGCTCAAAAGCCAGATTGGTGAAGAAATGCCAACGCTTAATGACGTTGCATCAATGTTGTACTTGTCTCCTCAAACCTTACGCCGCCGCTTGGCTGCTGAAGGTAAGAGCTACCAAGGCGTGAAAGATGCCCTACGCCGAGATGCTGCTATTCACTTGTTACTCAACCCTGAATTAACACTTGAAGATGTTGCACAACAAGTTGGCTTTAGTGAAACCAGTACTTTCCACCGCGCATTTAAAAAGTGGACAGGTGTGACTCCTGGTTTATATCGCCAGCTACACGGCTACCACTAATTCTTTAATCTCTTTAGTTTCACATTTAGCCCAAGCATGACTTGGGCTTTTTTGTATCTCTATTGGCAAAAATCATCACCTGACGGGTGCGCTTATCGTCATTGCACTCGCTATTAAAACCAGTACACTCAAAACACAAATAAATTTTAAGCAATAAAAAAGGAACTGTTATGAGCGAGGCTTATATTATTGATGCCATTCGCACACCACGCGGAAAAGGAAAAAAAGACGGCTCTCTTTACGAAGTAAAACCAATTACCTTACTCACCACTTTATTAAACGAATTACAGCAGCGCCATCAACTCGATACGTCTAAAGTCGACGATATTGTTCTGGGCTGCGTAACGCCAATTGGTGACCAAGGTGGTGACATAGCCAAAACAGCCGCCATTGCAGCGGGTTGGAATGATGATGTTGCTGGGGTGCAAATCAATCGTTTTTGTGCTTCAGGTTTAGAAGCAGTCAACATGGCAGCAATGAAAGTTCGCTCAGGCTGGGAAGATTTAGTGGTTGCTGGTGGCGTCGAGTCAATGTCACGCATTCCAATGGGCTCAGATGGTGGGCCGTGGGCGTTAGATCCTGAAACAAACCTTAAATCATCATTTGTTCCACAAGGTGTAGGGGCTGACCTCATTGCAACCTTAGATGGTTATAGCCGCGAAGATGTAGACACATTTGCAGTAAACTCTCAGCAAAAAGCTGCAGCAGCTCAGGCAAATGGCTATTTCGATCAATCTGTGGTTCCTGTAAAAGATCACTCGGGTGTGGTTATTTTAGAAAAAGATGAATTTATTAAAGGAAATACGACAGTTGAAGGACTGACTAAACTCAACCCAAGTTTTGAAATGATGGGACAAATGGGTTTTGATGCTGTTGCCTTACAAAAATACCCTGAAGCACAAAAAATCAATCATGTTCATCATGCAGGTAACTCATCAGGCATTGTCGATGGAGCTGCTGTTGTTTTATTGGCTTCTGAAAAAGCCGTGAAAGAACAAAACTTAAAACCGCGCGCTAAAGTTTTGGCGACTGCACTGGTCGGGACAGACCCAACGATCATGCTGACTGGCCCTGCTCCTGCTGCACGTAAAGCGTTAGAAAAAGCTGGACTTACTATTGATGATATTGACCTATTTGAAGTCAATGAAGCCTTTGCAGCAGTTGTGATGCGTTTTATCAATGAACTCAATGTTCCACCAGAAAAAGTTAACGTAAATGGCGGTGCGATTGCTTTAGGTCATCCATTGGGTGCAACGGGTGCCATGATTTTAGGCACGCTACTTGATGAGCTTGAACGTCAAAATAAAAAGCGCGGTTTAGCTACGCTCTGTGTTGGTGGTGGTATGGGTATTGCCACCATTATTGAACGCGTATAAAGATTAGGGATATAAAAGATGAGTGCAATCCAATACGAAAAAAATGCCGATAACATTGTCATTTTAACGCTTGATTCAACTGGTCAATCTGCAAACACCATGAATGCCGAGTTTCGAGATTCGCTTGATGAGGCAACGCAGAAACTTAAAGCCGAAACAGAACTTTCAGGCGTTATCTTCCGCTCAGCCAAAAAAACTTTCTTTGCTGGGGGCGATTTAGATGAGCTTATTCAAGTTCAGCCTGAACATGCCACTGATTTTTTCAACATGGTTGAAAAGTTAAAAGGCCATTTACGTACCATTGAAACGCTAGGAATTCCAGTCGTTGCAGCATTAAATGGCACGGCGCTTGGTGGCGGTTGGGAAATCGCATTAAGTTGCCATCACCGCATTGCAATCAATGACCAAAAAAGTAAATTCGGCCTACCAGAAGTTACTTTAGGTCTATTGCCAGGTGGCGGTGGTATTGTCCGTATGGTACGCCTGCTTGGCCTTCAAAATGCATTCCCATTTTTAATGGAAGGTAAGCAATTTGGTGTCGATAAAGCAAAATCTTTAGGTCTGATACATGACACTGCCGAAAACGAACAAGAGCTTTTAGATAAAGCGATTGCATGGGTAAAAGCCAATCCTAAGTCTCAACAACCTTTTGATGTAAAGGGTTATAAAATTCCGGGCGGCGATCCAAAGACTCCAGCTGTTGCTCAAGTTCTTGCTATTGCCCCAGCCATGTTAAGAGACAAAACAAAAGGTTGTTACCCTGCTCCTGAAGCGATTATGGCGGCAGCAGTCGAAGGCGCTCAGGTCGATGTCGATACAGCGTTACGCATCGAATCTCGTTACTTCACTAAACTCACCACAGGTCAAATCTCTAAAAATATGATCGGCACTTTCTGGCACGGTCTAAATGCAATTAAGTCTGGTGCTAGCCGCCCTGCTGATATTGCAAAATGGCAAGCCACCAAAGTTGGTGTGTTAGGTGCAGGTATGATGGGCGCTGGTATTGCATATTCAACCGCAATTAAAGGCATTCCTGTTGTACTAAAAGATGTCTCTATTGAAAATGCTGAAAAAGGCAAAGCCTATTCGCAGAAACTCCTTGATAAACGCGTTTCACAAGGCCGTATGACCACAGAAAAACGCGACCAAGTATTATCCCTCATTACAGCCACTGCCTCAGCACAAGATTTACAAGGCTGTGACTTAATTATTGAAGCAGTATTTGAAAACCAAGAGCTCAAAGCCAAAGTTACTCAAGAAGCTGAACAATATTTAGCTGAAGGTGGAATCTTTGCATCAAATACCTCCACCCTACCAATCACAGGTTTGGCAACGGCGAGTAAAGATGCCCAGAAGTTTATTGGACTACATTTCTTTAGCCCAGTCGACAAAATGCAGTTGGTCGAAATTATTAAAGGTAAAAACACTTCAAGCGACACACTTGCCAAAGCCTACGACTTTGTACAACAAATTGGAAAAACGCCGATTGTTGTCAATGATAGCCGTGGCTTCTTTACAAGTCGTGTGTTTGGTACTTTCATTCAAGAAGGCATGCGTTTACTTGCCGAAGGCGTGCATCCAGCACGTATTGAAATGGCAGCGCTTAAAGCAGGTATGCCTGTAGGTCCCCTCGCTATTCAGGATGAAGTATCTTTAACCTTAACCGAACATGTTGCCAGTGAAGCACGTAAAGCCCTACAAGCCGAAGGTAAAGATTTGCCTAAGACCTCTGTCGATGAGGTCGTTCATACCATGATTCAAGAGTTAAACCGTAAAGGTAAAGCAGCCGGTGCAGGTTTCTATGAATATCCTGAAAGTGGTAAAAAGCACCTGTGGGAAGGTTTAAACCGCTGGCAAAAAGATCATGATATTTCTGAACAAGATATGATCGATCGCATTCTGTTTGTACAGGCTTTAGATACCCTACGTTGTTATGAGGAAGGCGTATTAGAGACTGTTATTGATGCCAATGTCGGTTCAATCTTTGGTATTGGTTACGCTCCTTGGACCGGAGGTGCGATCCAGTTCCTCAACCAATACGGTACTGATAAAGCACAAAAACGAGCTGAAGAATTAACTGCCAAATATGGTGAACGTTTTACACCTCCAACTTTGCTAAAAACCAAAGCTGAGCAGAAACAAAATATTCAATAACTTAGACTTATTGGATATTTAAAAACTGCATAAACCTTACCCATATAAATATATTTTATTTATATGGGTTTTTCTTTATGACCTTTAAGATTTCAGCCTCCTGCCTAAATATGCTATAAATAGACTTCATTTTTGTGCTTCTAAAGCACATTCGAGAAATCCTTATGTCCGATAAAAATTCTTCCGAGTCAGCAATTTTAGGTTGGAAATTTGTTCTGATCGTTGGTGTTTTGAGTGCGATTTTCCTTGGCTTTTTCTATTTAGCGATGAGTAATGAACCTGACTATATGCCAGGAGCTCAGCGCAAAGCACAACAAGAGCAAATGCAGCAAAAAGCTGAAAATTCCACAGAGCAACACGCTCAACATAGTGACAACATGTCTGAAATGGATATGAAAGAACATCAGAACTCAACTCAGTAATTAGATATCAAATGACAGATTTTTCCCGTAATGCACTTGTTGTAGAGGGTGGAGGCATGCGTGGTGCCTTTACCAGTGGCGTACTTGATGCTTTTTTACAGCAGCAGTTCAACCCTTTCGATTTATATGTTGGCGTATCATCTGGTTCAACCAACGTTGCAAATTACTTAGCTGGCCAGCAAGGCCGCACGTTAACGTTTTATGTCGATCACTCCCTGCGTCCTGAATTTATCGATTACAAACGCTTCTTTAAAGGCGGCGATTTACTTGATTTAAAATGGATGTGGGAAATTGGCGAGCAAGAGCATCCACTTGATCAGCAAAGTCTGTTTGCTAAAAATCCTGATTTTTATATGGTGTTGACGCATGCCAAAACTGGTCATGCTGAATATCTTCGTGCGGGTAAAGACAACTTGTTAAATGCGCTTCGTGCGTCTAGCTCGATTCCAGTTTTAACGCGCCATCCCGTCGATATTATGGGTGAACCATACTTTGATGGTGGCGTTGCAGATGCCCTACCTGTTCGCTGGACGGCTCAGCAAAGTGATGTCAAAAAACTGTTAGTTTTACGCACTCGCCCGAAAAATTACTTTAAAGCCAGCAGCAGAGGTGATCAGTTCCTCGCGAAATATGCGTTTAAACATCATTATGGTTTTGCAAACAGCTTACGTAGCCGCTGTGCTCGCTATAATGCTTCGGTCAATTTTGTACGTAGCAATAATCCAGAGCAGCAAATTTTAGAAGTTTGCCCGCCACCCCTTAAGAATATGGCAGGTCGTTTAAGTACTAATCCGAAAAAACTTCGTTATAGCTATGAAGTTGGCTTGGAAACAGGTTTACAAGCCATTGAAAGCTGGAATGCAATGAAATAATGCCAAATTGAGATTTCTAAAAAGAAATCTCAATTTAACTCTAAAGTCATATCAATATGTGGGATACCACAATCTAGATATTCCTCGCCTTGAACTACAAAGCCCAATGCTTCATAAAACGCGGTCACATAAGTTTGAGCTGAAAGCTTTAGATAAGGTAAGTTCTGCTGGCGTGCATAATCAATAATATGCTGCATTAAAATTTTGCCCACACCTTGCTTACGGTATGACAGTAAAACTGCTACCCGCCCTACGCTATGCTGCGGCAACAAGCGTGCTGTAGCAATTGGTTGCCCACGGTCATACACGATAAAGTGCAAAACCATAGCATCCAAATCATCCCATTCATCTTCAGGGGCAATTCCCTGTTCTTGAATAAAAACTTGCTCTCGGATGAGCTTGGCATCTTTCTCAAGCTGCTCCCAAACACCCGCTATAATTTTATACATGGGTTAACCTACTTAACACTTACAACCAATATTCTCGATAGGCAACTGGTCTTGTAATAACAATTCTAGAGTTTGTTTTTTAATACCATACATGTCTTTCAAGGCTTGAATTTGAGCCATGATCTTGGCATCAGGCTGAGCAACATCTTTACGCTTCGTCGCCAAAATCATTTTGTTTTTACTGGTATGTTCAAGCGATACAAACTCAAAAACTTTAGTTTCATAGCCATAAGCTTTTAAAAGTAATGCACGTAATGTATCGGTTAACATTTCAGCTTGCTGACCAGCATGAATTCCAAATTGGAGCATTGGCTGTAAAACTTCGGGACTATGTAATTGTGGGCGTAACTCTTTGTGGCAACATGGGGCACACATAATCATTGATGCATTTAAACGAATGCCGGTATGAATCGCAAAATCGGTAGCAATGTCACAAGCATGCAAAGCAATCATGACATCCAACTTTTCCGGTTGATAACTACGTACATCACCCTCAAAAAAGTCTAAATGATTGAAATCAACTTTATCTGCAACTTTTTGGCAAAATTCAACCAGATTTGGGCGTAATTCAACACCGGTAATTAGAGGTGTTTTTTGTTGTTCTTGCAAATAATCATATAAAGCAAAAGTTAAATAGCCTTTACCTGAACCGAAATCGACAATCCGTAGCTCTTGCTGAGATGCGTCAATCTGTTCATAGGCACTCGCAAAAATTTCAATAAATTTATTTATCTGTTTCCATTTACGGGCCATGCTTGGAATGATTTGGCCTTTTTCATCGGTAATACCAAGCTCTTTTAGAAATGCATTGCCCTGCTGTACATAGCGTTGCTTTTCACGATCATGCGTCTGAACCGTTTGTGTCGCATTTACAGTCTGCTTTTTACCTATATTTAATAGGGCTTTTTTCTTATTTTTTTTAAGTTGGATTTCTTGACTAGTTGAAAATAAGTTCGCTTGCTTACACTGCACTAAAAGCGCTGCAATCTGCTCCAAACCCTCTTCAAAAGAATAGTTTTTGGTCACATCCTGAGTAGTGTGGTGATATAGAGCTGAAAGCTGTTTTTGTCCATGTAACTCGACAACACGGAAAGTGATTTTTTCCAGTTGTTCCAACTCTCCTTTATATTGGCTCAAAATCAAACGCTCAAAAGTCTGCTCATCAAGCATTTGTTTGATTTCATAAAAGAATTGCTGTTCTTGCTCAAAGGAGAAAACCGACACGGATATACCTAAAAAATGAAGACTCATATAAAATAGAAGTTTAAAGGGTCTAGGATTAAAAATAAAATAACTTTACGACTGTTTTGTATTTCTATACATTTGTATTTTTAATCAAAAAAATTAAACTCATGAGTAAATCTGTGCTGGAAACTTACGATCCTAAAGAAGAACTACTTAACGCCTACAGCCATGGAGCTGGTGTCGTTATGGCAGTTATTGCTTCTATCTTTTTAATTATGAAGGGATCTTATCTTCCAACTGCTCAGTGGGTGGGTTTATGGGTATACTCATTTAGTCTAATTCTAGTTTTCACGAGTTCAACACTCTATCACTTTGCTCAAACACAAAATCTACGTTACTGGTATAAGAAACTAGACCACACTGCTATTTATTATTTAATTGCTGGGACATATACCCCTTTCTTAAGCATCGCGATTCCTACACAAAAAGCCCATATTCTGCTGATTGCACTCTGGAGCATTGCTGCAATTGGTACACTTTTCAAGTTAGTTTTTATTCATCGTTTTCAAAAAATTTCTTTGCTGGCCTATATTGTAATGGGATGGCTTGCCGTTTTTGTAATGGATGATATGCGTACTTATTTGAGTAAAGACGCATTGATTTTCTTGATTATTGGCGGCTTAGCTTATACGGTCGGAGCATTGTTTTACGCGTTAAAAAAGGTAAGATATACCCATGCGATCTGGCACATTTTTGTGCTTTTAGGTGCAGGAGCACACTTTCTTGCTATCTATTGGTACATTGTTTAGTTCATTTTTCACTCTTATTCAGTGATCCTGAAAGAGTCATGGATGATGTTCTTTCACGCTATTCTTTTAGAAAAATATGTCTTTAAAAAGAATAGTAAATTAAAAATAAATTTTAACTGATATAAGGTCTTATATGGAGTCAACTTCTGCGACTGCTGCTCCGGCAGTAGCCACTAATTCAAAAGCGCGGGTTTTGTTTGCAAGCTTAGTCGGTACAACCATTGAGTTCTTCGACTTTTATATCTATGCAACAGCTGCCGTTATTATTTTTCCTCACCTGTTTTTCCCTGCTAGTAGTGGCAGTGCCGCAGTATTACAATCTTTAGCAACCTTCGCCATTGCCTTTATTGCCCGCCCTATCGGTGCAGCATTATTCGGTCATTTAGGAGACCGTATTGGTCGTAAAGCCACTCTAGTTGCAGCTTTGCTCACCATGGGTATTTCAACAGTCTGTATTGGTTTACTTCCAACCTATGCACAAATTGGTCTTGCCGCGCCTTTACTATTGGCTCTATGTCGTCTAGGGCAAGGCTTAGGTTTAGGTGGTGAATGGAGCGGTGCTGTATTACTTGCGACAGAGAATGCACCTGAAGGTAAGCGCGCATGGTATGGCATGTTCCCACAGCTTGGTGCTCCAATTGGCTTTATTTTAGCAACAGGTTCATTTTTATTATTGGGTGCAGCCATTCCTGAGCAGGCATTCATGCAATGGGGCTGGCGTATTCCCTTTATTGCAAGTGCTGTATTAGTGATTGTTGGCTTATATATTCGTTTAAAACTCCATGAGACTCCAGCATTTCAAAAGGTCTTGGATAAGCAAAAAGAAGTAAATATTCCATTTAAAGAAGTCTTAACCAAACATACAGGCAAACTTGTACTTGGTACGATTGCAGCAATCTGTACTTTTGTGGTGTTCTATCTTACGACGGTATTTGCCTTAAACTGGGCAACCACTAAATTAGGCTATGCACGCGGTGAGTTCTTGGAACTTCAACTCTTTGCCACACTGTGCTTTGCTGCATTCATTCCTTTATCTGCTATTTTTGCAGAAAAATTTGGTCGTAAAGCTACTTCTATTGGTGTTTGTATTGCTGCTGCGATTTTCGGCTTGCTCTTCTCTAGCATGTTAGAGTCTGGAAATACGTTAATTGTCTTTCTCTTCTTATGTACAGGCTTGTCGATTATGGGCTTGACCTATGGTCCGATTGGTACTGTTCTTTCTGAACTTTTCCCAACTTCAGTTCGTTATACGGGTTCAGCATTAACGTTTAACTTGGCAGGTATTTTTGGTGCATCTTTTGCTCCACTTATTGCCACTAAACTTGCTGAAACTTATGGTTTATATGCAGTTGGTTATTATCTTACTGCAGCATCACTTTTATCACTCATCGCTTTCTTATTCATTCGTGAAACAAAAAATGATGATGTAAATAATCAGATCTAAATATCCAAATCATCTCTATTCTAAAATAAAAAAACCAGTTCTAATTAGAACTGGTTTTTTTATTTTTCGTAATTGGATTATCTACCTGATTATAAAAATAGATGTTTTAAATAATATTCAAATTAAATTATTCAAATGCTTTTTTAAATTTGCTCTCATCTAAATACTGAGCAAATTTTCCAATTCGTTGATTTACGTTCTTGTCAACAAGCATACCACGCATGGCAAGCTGACCTAAATATTCAAATGATTTTTCCAGAGCATTCGTACCTTCATTTTTAACTACATCTTTAACAGCCATATTACAATTTTGTGTCAAAATTCTTTCATAAATTTTAGCAATCTTTTTATCTGCAAGAATTAACTCATCAGAAGAAATACGAGTAAAGCCTGACAATTCAGAGTTTGAAGCCATTGCAAAAAATATCCATTGCGTCAAATCTTTTCGCTCTTGTTCTGTCACAGAACTTTCAAAACACTGATTTAACTTATCTTGATAAGCCCCTGCATGACTTAATGATGTTAATAGAACTAAGGGAAAAGTATATATGATAGATTTTAATTTAAATTTCATTATGAATAACCTCTTGTAATAACTCAATTATATAGAATTAGCATGAATCATGCGATAATAAATAGACTTGAGAAAAGTTACTAGAGCCATAGATAAATTATATAGAAAACTTATCACTAGTTATAATTCCAACCTTGTTATTTTATGCTAAATAATTTTGAATTGTTGACGCAGACGTATAAAAGTAAATTTACGATTTCGATTATAAATAATTTAAATAGAATGCACAAAAAACCAGCTCATATTGAGCTGGTTTTTTATAAATACAACTTAATTAATAGTTGTAGGATTTGCAGCTGCAATGCTATTTGATACAGCAGGAGCTGCTACATTGCTTGCTGCAACTGCCGCTGGTCCTGCTACAGCTGCTTCACCAATTAAAGCCACTTTTGCTTTTTCTTGGCTCTTCACAGATAAAGCAGGATTAGTTGCCACAATACGATTAATGTTTGCCGAGTTTGCCGGAGCAATCGCAGTGGTTTGTAAAATAATTGGACGATTACCTGTGTTACCCAACGTATAGCGAATACCTGTACGCGGGCTAATCACTGTTGTATTTTCTTGCTTCACTACAGCTTGAGCCGAAGTTGGCCCTTTTGCTGCAAGTACTTTATCAACCGTTGTCGTTTGAGGGGCTGAAGCTGCTTCTGCTGCGAAAACAAAACTAGGCACAGCAAGAACAGTTAAAAATAAAGGTTGTAATACTTTTTTCATTGTCTTTCCAACATACACTCTGGATGAGAAGTAAATAGCATTTAATGCTTAAAACTGCAAACATTATTCACAGGCTTACTACAAACATAAAAAAAGCAGAACAATTGTTCTGCTTTTTTTGTGAAGGCAGATTAGATCTTACCGTGACACTGCTTATATTTTAATCCAGAACCACATGGGCATGGTGCATTACGGCTTTCTGGAACAGGGAAAGCTTGCTGATCGGCAGACTCGTTCATGGTTTCTTGAGAAAGTGTAACTTCACCTGTTAAACCATCTACATCGTCATGCTCAAAAGAAAGCTTCATCGATTCAGCTTGCTGCTGCTGTTGAGCTTCCATTTCTGCAAGTTCTTCTGGTGTAGGGATATGTACACGAGACAAATCAGTCACAACATCAGTTTTAATAATACCGAGCATATTTACAAACAGGTTGAAAGCTTCTTTCTTGTATTCCTGCTCAGGATTCTTTTGCGCATAGCCACGTAAGTGAATACCTTGACGCAAGTAATCCATTGCAGCTAAGTGATCTTTCCAATGACGATCAAGAGAGTTTAAAACGAAGTGACGTTCAAGCATTGCTGCTGATTCATCACCCATTTGAGCACGGCGTTGACGATAACGTTCAATCACTTCATCACTGATTCGCTCAACTAAACCTTCTTCATCTAGACGGCGATCTTGATCTAACCATTCCTGAATTGGTAGCTCAATGCCCAAATCAATACGTAAAGCATTCTCTAAACCTTCAACATCCCACTGGTCATGGATTGACTCTGGTGGAATAAAGTTAGCAATCACGCCTTTCATCACTTCATGATGCATTTCTTCGACGTATTCTTTTAAGGTATTTTCAGCTAACACTTCATCACGTTGTGAATAAATGATCTTACGTTGTTCATTATTCACATCATCGTATTTCAATAAGTTTTTACGAATATCAAAGTTACGAGCTTCAACTTTACGCTGAGCGTTCTCAATTGAACGACTCACCATTTTGTGTTCAATCGCTTCATTTTCTTGTAAACCCATCGCGCGCATCATTCCGACTACGCGGTCACCTGCGAAAATACGCATAAGGTCATCTTCAAGAGACAAATAGAAACGAGAAACACCAGGGTCACCCTGACGGCCCGCACGACCACGTAACTGGTTATCAATACGACGTGATTCATGGCGTTCAGAACCAATGATGTGCAAACCACCTGATTGTAATACATCTTCATGGTCTTGTTCCCATTGTGCTTTCAGATGTGCTTCATCTTCAGCAGTAGGGTTCTCAAGTTTGGCAAGTTTCGCTTTCCAGTTACCACCCAAGATAATGTCTGTACCACGACCCGCCATGTTTGTTGCAATCGTTACTGCATTCGGGCTACCCGCTTGAGCAATAATGTCAGCTTCACGCTCATGTTGTTTTGCATTCAACACTTCGTGATGAATACCAGCTTGCATTAACTTAGAAGATAAAATTTCACTAGCTTCAATGGTCGCTGTACCAATAAGAATCGGTGCCACACCTTGCTCACGAATATTCGTAATTTCCTGAATAATCGCGTCATATTTACCATTACGGTTTAAATAAATTAAATCGTTTTGGTCATTACGTACCATTGGGCGGTGAGTTGGAATAATCACAACATCAAGGCCATAAATTTCTTTCATTTCCGCAGCTTCAGTATCAGCAGTACCAGTCATACCTGAAAGCTTTTTATATAGACGGAAATAGTTCTGGAATGTTGTGGTCGCTAAAGTCTGATTTTCAGGCTGAATTTCCAAACCTTCTTTCGCTTCAACTGCTTGATGCAAACCTTCTGACCAACGACGGCCCGGCATTGTACGGCCAGTATGTTCGTCAACAATCACGACTTCACCATCATGAATAATATAGTGAACATCGCGTTGGAATAAGAAATGTGCACGAATAGCGGCAGACACATGGTGAACAAGGCTTAGATTCGTTGCTGAATATAAGCTTTCACCTTCAGCCAACAAGCCCATTTGAATAAGTTCTTGCTCAACAGTTTCATAACCAATTTCGGTCATTTCAACTGAACGCTGTTTTTCATCAATCCAGAAATGCCCGCCATCTGCGACTTTTTCTTCTTTTTGCGGACGTAATCTAGGGGGAATCGTGTTGATTGCAGCGTAAAGATGCGAAGAGTCTTCACTTTGACCAGAAATAATTAATGGTGTACGTGCTTCATCAATCAAGATTGAGTCAACTTCATCGATAATGGCATAGTGCAAGCCACGTTGTTTCTTTTCTGCTAAAGAAAACACCATGTTGTCACGTAAGTAGTCAAAACCGAATTCGTTATTGGTACCATAAGTAATATCAGCAAGATAAGCTTCCGCTTTTTCAGACGGACCTTGCATTGAATAGATCGTACCAATAGATAAACCCAAAAATTCAAATAATGGGCGGTTCAACTCAGCATCACGCTGTGCCAAATAATCGTTCACAGTAATGACATGAACGCCTTCGCCACTTAATGCGTTTAAATAACACGCCAAAGTACCCATCAGGGTTTTACCTTCACCGGTACGCATTTCGGCAATCTTACCTTCATGCAAGGTAATACCACCAATAAGCTGAACGTCATAGTGACGCATGCCCATTACACGTTTGGCAGCTTCACGACACACTGCAAACGCTTCTGGAAGTAATTTATCTAAACTTTCGCCATTATTATAACGTTGTTTGAATTCTGGAGTTTTTGCAGATAAGTCTGCATCGCTTAAAGCTGATATCGTCGGCTCGAGCGCATTGATTTGCTCAACAATTTTGCGCATGCGTTTGAGTTCGCGCTCATTTTTTGTACCGAAGATACCTCCGATCAGACTTGCCAACATGGATAAACTCTCTAAATCTTGCTTGGTCAAATGAATAAACTTTTTCTCAGTCGTTTATTATGGTGCCAGAAATTTGAAGTACAAGGGTTTTGCACAAAACCCCTAAAAAAAATCTGATAGTTAGACGAATGGTTTTATCATTCACCTAGTCCCCCGTAATGCGCTCTGCCCCTAAAAACGTAACATTAACGCTCATCTATTAAGCATAACTTCCGAGAAATCTAATTTAGCAAATTTACCTTAAAGTTACATTGATTAAGCACATAAAATAGTGAGTTTTAGTCATATATATTTACACTTATATAAAAAACTCATAATAAAATACAAAAACAATAATTTTAATCATAAAGATAATGCTGCATATTCATTGGATCGAATAACAAATTATGACCAATTGAGGAACGATCATGACACTACGATTAGGAGATACAGCCCCCGATTTTCAACAAGAATCGAGTGAAGGCACAATTAATTTTTATGATTTTCTAGGGGATAGTTGGGGAATTTTATTTTCACATCCAGCCGACTATACGCCCGTATGTACAACAGAGTTAGGTTACACAGCAAAATTAAAAGATGAATTTACGAAGCGTAATGTTAAAGCGATTGCTTTGTCAGTAGATGATGTAGAGTCTCATAAGGGCTGGATCAACGATATTAATGAAACACAAAACACGACTGTAAATTTTCCAATCATTGCAGATAAAGACCGCAAAGTCTCTGAGCTATATGGTTTCATTCATCCAAATGCCAGTGAAACACTGACAGTACGTTCATTAGTGATTATTGATCCGAATAAAAAAGTTCGCTTAATCATTACCTACCCTGCTTCAACAGGCCGAAATTTTAATGAAGTCTTACGTGTAGTTGACTCATTACAATTAACTGACAAGCATAAAGTAGCGACGCCAGCGAACTGGCAACAAGGCGAAGATGTCGTTATTGTGCCATCACTTAAAGATGAAGAAGAAATTAAACAGCGCTTCCCTAAAGGCTATACAGCGGTTAAACCTTATTTACGCTTAACACCACAGCCTGAAAGTAATAAAACCGACTAAAGTTTTTATTGCTTGCAAGACAAACGAAGTGCGTAGGCAAGCATTTGAAAAGTTCGCTAGAAGACAAACGAAGCGCGTAGGCAAACATTCGAAAGTTTTCGAATAAAAACTTTCAGCGACACGTACGCAACCAGTTGAAAAATTGATAACAGAGCATCGAAAACAAGTACCAAATTTTTAGAAAGTCTTAAGTAAATATCACACCCTAAAAAGTCATCCCAAGTGATGGCTTTTTTATTTATGTATTGAATACACATGGTTTTTACTGCCCAGATCAGTTATAACTCGAAGCGATTCGGTATAAAAAATAAAAATCATGATCTATAAAATTCATCATTTAAAGTGCGGCAGCATGTGCCCAGTTTGTGCCCCACTCTTTGGACAAAAAGGCTTCCGGGCTGAAGTTGTCTGCCATTGCCTGTTGGTTGAAACCGATCAAGGTCTAGTGCTTATTGATACAGGCTTCGGGCTGCAAGATTACCTACATATGAAGCAGCGACTAGGTTCATTAGTACAACGTTTAGGCAAAATTGAGACTAACCTTGAGTTTAGTGCCATTCAGCAAATCCAAAAGCTCGGGTTTAATCCTAAGGATGTACAACATATTTTTGTCACTCATCTTGATTTTGATCATGCAGGTGGAATTTCAGATTTTCCCCATGCCACAGTTCATGTTTTAGCAGCAGAATATAACGCGGCCCAACTTCCAAATTTTAAAGGCAAACTTCGCTATAGAACCAATCAATATAAAGACCATCGTTACTGGAACTTCGTTGAATATCAGCAAGGTGAAGCATGGTTTAATCTCGAAAAAGTAAAGAGCTTTCCTCTTTTTCAAGATGAAATTTTAATGGTGCCTTTATTGGGTCACTCAGCTGGTCATTGTGGCATTGCCATAAAGCAACAAAATCAATGGTTATTATTTTGTGGAGATGCGTACTACTCACACCTAGAGTTAAACCCTAAAAATAAATTAAGATCACTTAGTTTGCTGGAAAAAACATTTGCAGAAGATAATGAGAAACGTCTTGTTAATCTCAAACGCTTGCAGCATTTAGCTCAACATGAGCCAACGATTGAAATAATTTGTGCTCATGATCCTTATGAGCTTAACCGGTATCAAACATGAAAAAATTATCACTCATCACACTTGCCATCTGTATAAATTTACAGGGATGTATGCAACATGAAAGTATTGCCCATGAACATAGACCACAAGATTGGGGTACTTTAGTCTCTCAGAGTCATAACTTTTATCAAATTAGTGGTGATGTTTTTCGCAGTGAACAACCCGATGCAACGATGGTTCCCGAGATAAAACGCCATCAAATTGGAACTATTATTAACCTAAGAGCCAAAGCAGCAGATGATTTAGTTTTTAAAAATGAAAATTTTAATCTTGTACATATTCCTATCAACACATGGGCAATTGATCGACAAGATCTATTAGAAGTCATGCAACAAATTAAGATTGCCAAACAGAATAATCAACGTGTTTTATTACACTGCTACCATGGTTCAGACCGTACAGGAGCCAGTGTTGCCATGTATCGAATTATTTTTGAGAATTGGGCAATTGATGATGCGGTCAAAGAAATGAAACAAGGTGGTTATGGCTACCATATTATCTGGAAAAACATTGACCGCCTATTTACACCTGAAAATGTAAAATGGACTCAACAGCAACTGTCGAATTCCAGCAGCTAAAGACTGGATTTCTTTTGTATACAAACGCGATTATTAGGCAAATAAGTTGGCTCAATCACCAACTTATTTATTGTTTTCATTCTTATCAATTACATCGAAAAACATACATTTAAAGATAGATGACCATCAAAAATATGATTTAATTTTATGATTTTCCCAAAGCGGCGTTGCTAAGTAATACCTTCAAAATTTCAGAATCACCACCATCACTGTCTGTCACTAATAAAAATACTTCACCATCGGATCTCGACTCAAACCAAGTAATCCCTTCAACCTTAATTGGCAGCGTCTGTCCTTTCGCATCTTGAATCAAATGAGCCGCTAAAGCTTTACCCTCAGGCGAAAACACCAAAATAAAACTTCCCAAGACAGCACCGTCATCATAGGTATTGAGTGTTTGTTCGACCGTAGCTGTAGCAACAATCAAATTTTTATACGCTAAAAAACAAGCATCTGAAATTCCACTTGCTGAACCATCAAGCTCAGCTAAGCTCAGTTTGAGCGAATGTATAAGTGCATTTTCTAAGGATTTTCCTGCTTGAATTTTGATTAAATCAAAGACTAAAACCCCATGATGGAGATTTATGTTACCACGTTGAAAGATATAGAGATAACGATGGTCTGAACATATGGCTTCTATATTGAGATCAGCCCCGCCTGTTAATTCAACCTGATGCTGCAAAAAATCATAATCAACCGCATCCAAGAAAGCTCTGACCTGATCATTAGCAGGGTTATAGAGTAATGCTCGTTTTCGATTTTCTGTAGAACCCGAGCCCATCACCAAAAGCTGTGATTGTCCGTTCCAACTTATGGAGGTTAAAGCTTCAAAATCAGGCTTCTGTTCTTTGCTTAATGCACTTAGCTGTATTTGCTCTGAGGGATCAAATAACGGAATTTTTTCAAAGACCGTTGCATCGGCCATGTTCTGGGTTCGATTGATTCTTAATAAATAAGGGAGATTATCACCAACAAAATAAACATCATCCCCCACACAAGCAACCCCAGACAGCGCGCTAATCACTGAATCTTGTGCAAAAACAAATCGTTCTAATATTTTGATCGTTGTATTCATCTTCAAGATCCCCTATTGAATGGAACACTCCTCACAAGAATAAAGCTTTTGAAGTGTTCCTGATTTGATTTAGGGGATGATCAGCCGTTATCGCTGATCAAGCGGCACCCAGTCAATTACCCAAGCCGATTTCATATTTAAACTTGAATCAGAAGTAATTTTCTTACGGGCTGCATCTGCTGTATCACGGTCTTTCGCTGGTCCAACCATAATACGGATTCCCTTACTGGTTTGGCTCGTAGTTACCTTGTAGCCTTTAGCTCGTAATTTAGAAACAACTGAATCTGCATTTGCTTGGTTAGCAGCCAATGCAACTTGCACCATCCACTTTTTATCACCATTTTCAAGTAGTTCACGCGCTTTTTCAGCATCAGCTTTTTTATCAGCTTCAGCTTTGCGTTTAGCATCTGATGCTTTCTTATCTGCTTCTGCTTTGTGTTTCGCTTCAGCTGCTTTCTTGTCAGCTTCTGCCTGACGTTTTGCTTCAGTTGCTTTCTTATCTGCTTCTGCCTGACGTTTTGCTTCAGCTGCTTTCTTATCAGCTTCTGCTTGGCGTTTAGCATCTGATGCTTTCTTATCAGCTTCTGCTTGGCGTTTTGCTTCAGCTGCTTTCTTGTCAGCTTCTACTTGTCGCTTGGCATCAGCCGCTTTTTTATCTGCTTCTGCTTTTGCACTATCTACAGATTTTTTATTCACATCAGTTTGTGGACTTTTTACTTTACCATCGCTGCCGACAACTTCCGGTGGAATATTGTCTGAACTTTCTTGAGCAGCGGTACGACGTGCATTAATCGCAGCATATTCGGCAGCCGCTTTACGAGCAGCATCTGCTTCAGCTTGCTGCTGCATTGCTAAAAACTCAGCTGCACGTGCTTCCTGTTCTGCAACAGCCTTTTCACGCGAACGGCGTTGTTCTTCCAGCAACCGCTTTTCTGTTGCAACATCAACCGCTAGAGGTTGTAATTGTACCATTTGTCCTTCGGTTGCTTGCTTTGGCTTAGTTTGAGTTTTTGGTGATGTGGATGGTTGAACTTCAACCTGCTTTATTTCTTCATTTCCTTTTAGAAGTAATGCTGCCAATAAAACACCACCACCCAGTAAAACAACACCACCCATCCAGCGTTGTTTGTTATTCATTGACATTCTTCCAAATACTCCCAAATCGCTTCTAAAGTATGAAACGAACCACAGGCCAAAATCAGCTGATTGTTATTTGTTTGCTCAAGCGCTGATTTAAATGCCTCTTTGATATTGCCATATTGTTGTACTGTCTGACCTTGCAAGGCATCATTGAGTTGCTGAATCGATGCAGCACGCGGCACATTCAACTCAGCAATTTTCCAATGTAAAACAGTAGGTTTCAATAATTCGACTACTGATTTTATATCTTTATCTGCCAGCATTGAAAATACTGCGACAACTTCTGTGTACTGTTTATTGTATTCTAAGAAATTTCGCAATTGCTTTAACAAAAATTCAACACCATGTGGATTGTGTCCGGCATCAAAAATTACCGTTTTCCCTTCCACTTGACGCTGTTCAAAACGCCCTGCTAAGCGTGCAGCTTGAATACCTTTTTCTAAAGCAGACTGAGAAATTTCAAGTCCGCTATTTAAAATGGCTGCAACCGCCCCCGCAATATTTTCGATGGCTAAATGGCCTAAAGGAAGCTTTAAAGTGATTCCTTCTGAAGCAAAGTACCAGTTTTGCTCATCATCGGCGAGTTTATAAAAATAATCACGATTAACGGTATATAAAATTGCTTGTGTGCTTTCTACTTTATCTTGAATTGCTTGAGGTAGAAGTTGTTCGCCAGCAAAGACAACCGGAATTTGTGGACGAATAATACCTGCTTTTTCAAAAGCAATTTTTTCAATGGTATCGCCTAACCAATCGGTATGATCTAGGCCAATATTAGTAATAATCGCAACGTTGGGATCAATTACATTAACAACATCTAAACGCCCGCCCAAACCGACTTCGAGCACCCATACATCGCATTGTTGTTGTTTAAAAATGACAAAAGCAGCCAAAGTGGTTGCTTCAAAAAAAGATAAGCTTAAATCACAATCGCGACGAGCCTGATCGACTTGAACAAAAGCATCAATCAGACTTTGATCATCGACTTCAACTCCACCTAATTTGACTCGTTCATTAAAGCGATAGATATGGGGTGACTGATATAACCCAACTTTATAACCCTGCTCATTTAATATAGCAGCTAGTGTAGTTGTAGTTGAGCCTTTACCATTCGTTCCGGCTACTGTAAAAACTTTAGCAGTAGGCTGAGTTACGCCCAGCTTTTCTGCCACAGGAATTACACGTTCCAGACCAAGATCTATCCCTGTAACGTGAACATGGCTCCAATAATTGAGCCATGTATCTAAAGAGTCTATTGAAAGTGGAGCTTGTTGATTCAAGGTAAGTTCATCAATTTCGATACAAGTCGAGATACAGTATCACGTAAAGCATGACGATGAACAATCTGATCGATTACGCCATGATCAAGCAAATATTCAGCACGTTGGAATGGCTCTTCCAATGTTTCACGTACAGTTTGTTCAATTACACGTTTACCTGCAAAGCCAATCATCGCTTTTGGTTCAGCAATATGAATATCACCTAACATTGCTAAAGAAGCTGTTACACCGCCATACACCGGATGTGTTAACACCACAATATAAGGTAAACCTGCATCTTTTAATTTTTGGATCGCCGCTGAAGTACGTGCCATTTGCATAAGTGACAACATGCCTTCTTGCATACGTGCGCCACCAGAAGCTGCGAAACAGATCAATGGTTGACGTTTTGTAATAGCAAGTTCAGCAGCTTGAACAAAACGGTCACCCACTACAGTACCCATAGAGCCGCCCATAAAGTCGAACTCAAAAGCACATGCAATCATATCCACGCCATTTAAATTGCCTTGCATTGCAATTAAAGCTTCTGTTTCACCAGTTTTGCTTTGCGCTTCACGCATACGGTCTGGATATGGTTTAGTGTCGACAAACTTTAATGGATCTTTCGCGCTAAATTCTTGACCCAATTCAGTCACTACATTATCGAAGAACCAATTCAAACGATCACGAGCTTTCATTCGTAAGTGTTCATCACACTGCGGACAAACATACGCATTGAAAGAGATTGCTGTACGTGTCACTAGAGCATGACATTCAGGGCATTCAATCGTTGGCTCAGTAAATGTTGCTTTGAGAATTTGTTGCTCATTTGCGACTTCAATACCTGGAACCGGACGTTTTGTCCATGGTGTCGAAGGGCTAAGAACTTTCCCTGATTTCACTTCTTGATTCATACTAACTCATCGAGCGCTGCTCGAAGCTCCTTGACTTTATTCACCGTCTGTTCAACAGCGTCATCCGCTGCCAACGTTGCAAAATTTTTAACGAAAGCACTACCTACAATCACAGCATCAGCAACGCTACCCATTGCTTTTGCTGAAGCGGCATCACTAATACCAAAACCAACACCAACTGGAATATCAGTGGCATTTTTGATTTTCTGAATACGTGCAGCAGCTTCTGCCGTATCTAGTGTTGCTGCTCCTGTTACACCCTTGAGTGAAACATAGTAGATAAATCCACTTGCCTGATTTGCCACATGTTGAATGCGTTGGTCTGTAGAAGTTGGCGCGAGCAAGAAGATTTGATCCATGTCATGTTGCTTCAACACAGCACCAAACTCTTTTGACTCTTCTGGCGGTAAATCCACCAGCAATAAGCCATCTACACCACACTGTTTCGCATGAGAAATAAACTTCTCGTAACCGATCACTTCAACCGGATTCAAATAACCCATTAAAACAACAGGTGTATCCTGATCCTGTTCACGGAACTCCTTTACCATATTAAGAGCATCTAATGTGTTAGTCCCTGCTGCAAGCGCACGTTCAGCTGCAAGCGCAATTACCGGACCATCAGCCATTGGATCTGAAAATGGTAAACCAAGCTCAATGACATCTACTCCTGCCGCAACCATTTTATGCAGTAACGGAACTGTTACTTGCGGTTGTGGATCACCCGCCATAACATAAGATACAAGCGCTTTACGTTGTTGGGACTTAAGCTTTTCAAAACGGGTGGCAAGACGTGACATAGGGTTGTGCTTTCCTTGAATTATTTAAAATTGAGGAGTTGTTTGTAGAAATACAAGAACATCGCATTTTAACGCTATTTTTTGTCCATTGAACAGGTCTAACGTTATGGCGATATTCGATTGTATGATTCATACAACCCATGGCGTACATTTATCAATATTTTGAAACTTTTCTCAATGATCAAAGCTTCCTATTTTCGAGCCATTATTAGATCGTCATCTGAATAGAGAATTGCCAAAAAAAGATTATTTCACTGCATTTTTATTGGTTAACTGTAATTGTCTTTTCCTTGTTAGCAAGGTTTGTCCTGTCAAATTTTTATGGGCCCGTGCAAGTGCTGACTGGTCCGAATATCCCAACTGTTCAGCAATTAAAGTGAGGCTTGCATTTTGGTTGAGTAATATCTCACAACGTCTCATGCGCTCTGCATCTAAAATTAATTTAAATGAAGTGTTTAATGACTGTAGCTGGCGCTGTAAGCTTCGTACTGAAATATTCAACTCGATGGCAATATCTTCTATTTTAGGCGCCTGCTGTCTTTGCTTAAAATATTCATGCACGATCCAATGTATTTGCTGAGCTAAATCTGTTTGTATTTTACGCTGAGCTAACGCCTCTTCTGCCTGTTTCACCAAAAGTTGCATTAAGGTCGGGTCTGCATGTTGAGGGCGAATACTTAGTCCTTCACTTGCAAAAGTTAATGCATAGTAAGGTTTTCCAAATGATAATTTGCATTGAAAGAAACGCTGATAGTGCACTAACGGGCCACGTGCGCTGTGCACAAACTCAACTTGTTGTAAGAGAAAATCATGCAGTGGGGCTATTTGTTTAGCAAGTTGTACCATAGCTGCCAAGGTCAATTCACAAAGTATGATATTACTGTCATCAACCAACGGCCAATACAAACGAATTTTAGAAGCATCTTGCTCGATTTGCATAGGCACGACTTGCTCGCCGTCAATCACCAGACGGTGAAACTTCATGATATATTCAAGAACCTCTGCAAAGCTACCACTTCGGGATGCCATATATCCCAATACACCAAAATTGGCAGGTGTAATACAAGTTGCCATTTCCAAAGCTAAATTGGAAACTTGTAGTCGAGATTCGGTCAGCTCTAAAAGCTCAAGAAAAAAAGTTAAAGGTGATTGAGCATCGATAGATGCAGATAAAATGTTTTGAACTTGGCGAACTTGAACATCTGTTAGATTTAATGCCTGCCAGTCCATCCCCTTTTCTTTTAAGTAAGTATTCCAAAGGTAAAAATAACCATTTGAAATCGTAAATTCCTGCATGGCGCATCCTTTTTTTATTGCCATCTTGTCGTAAACTGTATAAAAATTGGCAATAACTGTCAAAACAAAGCCGACCAGTCGCGACATACTAGTGAACAAGTTAGATGCGAGAAATAAAAATATGAACGCACATGTTTCTTATCAAGTCGATCCAGTGGTTCGTAAAGATCTAGATTTTCATTTAAACGAAGCACCTCGCTTTTGGTTTAATAATGATCCTTTTTTGACTCGTATGTTCGATGCACTCAGCTTAACCTTTCCAGATGGAGAGCGTTATTTTATTGAATGTGTTCGTATGTTCCGTGACAAAATTGATGATCCAGAACTACAAAGACGAGTTGTGGACTTTATTAAACAAGAAGCTCAACACGGTATTGCTCATGACAAAATGAATCAGATCATGAAAGAGCAAGGCATGCCCGTTGACCAGTTCACAACCACGCTGAAAAGGATTTTCCATTTTGAACTGACAAAACGCTCACCTCAATACAACATTGCCATGACTGCTGCTGCCGAACATTTAACAGCCTTAATGGCAGAGACGTTTTATAGCAACAAAAAAACATTGGAAAATGCGCATCCGTATGTTCGAGCACTGTTTGCGTGGCATGCCATTGAAGAGATGGAGCATCGTGATGTTGCATTTGACGTAATGAAGCAGGTAGGTGAAGTGCCTGAGTCAACACGTCGCTTTGTATTAGTGGCTACAACAGTATTAATGTTTGGTTTTACGCTTTATCGCACCAATGTCATGTTGAAATGTGATGGTTTTAGTTCTAAAGAAAGACTCTTGATGAGCCTTAAGGGTTTACCTTGGTTTTTCGGTAAAAATGGCACATTAACAGCCATGAAAAGCCAATATCTGGACTGGTTTAAAAAAGACTTTCACCCAAGTCAGCATCCGGTAATTCGTCAATATCCTGTTTGGATTGAAACACTCGAAAAGACAAATGACCCTATTGCAGCTGGCGAAGCATTCTGGCAAGCAGGTTTATAACCTGCTTGTTACCATTTTGCGTAATGTTGTTCTAATAAACCATATTGCTCATTGCAATTGATTATATCGGTTGCCTCATGCTCAATCGTGCCACTAATTTTAGCTTGCCACTGATTGAACTGGCTTCCAATCATTCGTAAGTTAATATTTTCGTATCTACACCAACCTATATGGATTCGTAGATTAAGCTTTTGATCTAGAGAACTAATTTGCCAAAGTTCATCATTTACTTTTTCAAATAAAACGTCAGTAAGTGGAAATAAAACTCCGTTAATCCATAAGCAGTTTTCATTACCAAAACTTTCATTAACGCCAGAAGCTAAATTTAGGCCAATACGTCTGCCTTGCTCATCCCAGAAATTACATGAAAGCCAAAACCAAGCTGTTTCAGGTCGCAAAAACCCACAGGTATCATCTAAAGATGCAAAAGTCTTTTCATCAAATTGTACAACTTGGTTTTGTTTATTAATAAACATCCCTTCTACACCCAGCGTGGTCTGCTTTTGAGTATAGGTCCAACCATTAATTCCTGTCGGTGTACATAAACTTAATATATCGGTGCCAGCACAAAAAATCCGAGCACTGAGTTGAATCTCACCATATTTAGTGACTCGAATGTACCGCACACCATTCGCATGCTGAATATCAAATTGATAAGGCGATTTAGAAAAATAGCTTTGATTAAACAACGGCTGTTCATCAAGATAGGTTTTATGCCCTAAAGGCTGAATCGCATTCCATTCAATTACCTGCTGGGTTTCATGATCATAAATATAGAAAAAACCGTGTCCTACCCAGCCAATATCCGCAATGGCCAGACCAATACTATAATGTTTATGTTGAATGCCACAGAATTTAAATTTCTTATACTTTAATTGCTTACGCCAGCCTTTTAAGACCTTACCATAAGGGGTTTTATAAATATAATGTTGTACGTGAATGGTTGACGGTACAGATTCAAAACGCCCATAACGAGGCTGTCCATTTTCTTGAATTAAATCCATTTACTCACTTCCATATGAATATTAGATTTCAAATGACCTATACCACGGTCAAATACGTATTTTCCCAAATTGTTGCAGCAAAATCGCCTTTTATTAAATGAATATAGCGCCCTGCTACACAATCTATCGCTAAGCAGTCATCAATATCAATGACTCGATCTGTATGCGCTTTTTGCCACTGTTGATCTATAAATTGTTTACCCAATTGTTTTGCAATAACAGCATTGGGTGCAACAACAAACTCATACCGATGGAGCTCACCGAACTCATGAGCATTATATCCGCCCAGATTAATTAAATATAACTTTAAGTCATCTGGTTTTGGTGCTGCATCAGTAAAATGGATTTGATAATTTTGCTCTTGGGATTTTACTCCTGAAAGCTTAGCCCAAGCATCAATATGTAATCCTTGAGCCTCACCAAACCAAGCCTGTTTAAGTTGAGGATAAACTTCTTCCAAAGTATCTCCTACAGTCATGACAACATCATGAACTTCTGTATTTGCGCGTGCATGACGCCCACCCAACATTACCATAAACAGACTTGGCATTTTTATTCCCGCTTACATCTCAACCATTTCTACGCCATCAATGCGTGCAACAGTCATTAAATCTTTATCGCCACGGCCTGAAACAGTCGCAATAATAATCTGATCTTTAGACATGGTCGGTGCAAGCTTAGAGACATACGCCATGGCATGTGAGCTTTCAAGAGCAGGAATAATCCCTTCAATTTTGGTTAAATCACGGAAACCTTGCAAAGCTTCTGTATCATTAATCGGCACGTATTCTACGCGCTTCATATCTTTTAAGAAGCTATGTTCAGGACCAACACCCGGATAATCTAACCCAGCAGAGATACTGTGTGTCTCGATAATCTGACCTTGTTCATCACTCATCAAGTAAGTACGATTACCGTGTAACACACCAACATGGCCTGCATTTAACGGCGCAGAGTGTTTACCAGTTTCAATACCAAAACCAGCAGCTTCAACACCGTACATTTTCACATTGGCATCGTTTAAGAATGGGTAAAACAAGCCCATTGCATTTGAACCACCGCCCACACAAGCAACCAATGCATCTGGTAAGCGACCAGCTTGTTCCAAAATCTGTTTACGTGCTTCACGACCAATAATTGACTGAAAATCACGTACAAGTTGGGGATATGGATGGGGACCTGCCACCGTACCAATCACATAGTAAGTACTATCAACATTGGTTACCCAGTCACGCATCGCTTCGTTCATGGCATCTTTAAGTGTTTTTGAACCACTTTGCACAGGCACAACTGTTGCACCCAACAAACGCATACGATAAACGTTCATCGCTTGACGCTTAACGTCTTCAGCACCCATATAAACAACACATTCAAGGCCCAAACGCGCTGCAATCGTTGCTGTTGCCACACCGTGCTGCCCTGCACCAGTTTCGGCAATAATACGTTTTTTACCAGAAAGCTTTGCCAATAGCGCCTGACCAATCGTGTTGTTTACCTTATGTGAGCCTGTATGGTTCAAGTCTTCACGTTTAAGGTAAATTTGTGCACCACCTAACTCTTTTGACCATCGCTCAGCATAATAAAGTGGACTAGGACGACCTACATAGTAGGCAAGATCGCGGTCGAATTCTGCCAGAAACTGTTCATCATTTTTCATGCGGGAATATAGATTTTCTAAATCTTCTAATGCCGCCATTAGAGTTTCTGACACAAAACGTCCGCCATGGATACCGAAATGCCCTGCAGCATCTGGGTACTGTGTATAGTCAATCACATTGTTTTGCTGATCCACGTTGGACTCCTTGCATAAATCGTTCAATGAGTTGTTGGTCTTTTATACCTTTTGCGGACTCTACGCCTCCGCTCACATCTACTGCAAAAGCACCGGTAGTATGAATAGCGTCAATGACATTATCAGGGGTTAAACCACCTGCCAAGATTAATGGAATATCAAGTTTTGGAAATTTAGACCAGTCAAACTGATGTCCTGTGCCCCCTTTAAGCTCAGGATGCCACGCATCGAGCAAGACAGCACTGGCTCCAGCCGCCTGATATTTTTGAATTTCAGCAATAACATCCAGATCAGGCTTAACCTGAATCGCTTTATACCAGCGACGCTTACAATGGCGAGCTATCTCCTGACATTGTTCTGGAGTTTCGTCGCCATGTAGTTGTAATACATCTAGGGGAACACAATCAAGTACTGACTGAATCTCAGTAGCACTTGCATTCACAAACAAACCAACAAGTTGTACATAAGGAGGAATAAATTTAACTAGTTCTTGTGCCTGCTCGAGTGTGACATGTCTTGGACTTGGTGGAAAAAATACAAAACCAATTGCATCAGCTCCAGCCGCAACTACTGACTGAACATCTTGAGGGCGAGTAATTCCACAGATTTTCGCTCGTGTACGTTTTTGGTTTGATGGGCTCATGATCTGCCTAAACTACAACCATTTCTTAAAATAAGCGCCATTGTAATGCAATTTTTGTCCCTTGCGTAAAAGTTCTCTGGGAATTGCTCCAAATGACATTGTATGAAATAAATCGCCACTTTATACTGCGTAAAATTGGAAGCAAGTGTAAGCAATTCATGCTTTAGGGAAGCTGGTGAAAGTCCGGCACTGCCCCCGCAACGGTAACAATGTAAAGCATATTTTTTAAGTCGTTCTCGACTTACACCACTGCAATGATGTGGGAAGGTGAATATGTCCATAAATTAAATATGGCGCTGAAGTCCGGAGACCTACTTGTTTCATCTATCTACCCGATCATTCACGTGGGGTGAATGTATGGAGCATGTTATGTCTAAGACTTTTCAACCTACTCGTCTGGTAGGGGCTATCGCTATTGCGATGGGGTTTTCACCTGTTATTTTTGCTGAAGATACAACCAACGCAACTCAGCTTGATCCAATTGTAGTGACTGCTTCAAAAAGTGCTGAAAAAGCGAGTGAAGTTCCAGCGCGTATTTCTATTGTTGAACCTAAAGTTGTAGAACAGTCGCCAATTGCTGAATTACCACACTTATTAATGAATGATGCAGCTATTAATATGGTTCAAAGTGGTGGTTTAGGGCAAACATCTTCAATTTTTATTCGTGGTACTAATTCTGAACATGCTTTGATTTTACGTGATGGCGCTCGTCTGAACACTGCCTCAACTGGTGCAGCAAATCTTGCATTTATTGATACCACTGATATTAAACAAATTGAAGTATTGAAAGGACCAGCATCTGTTCTTTATGGTACTGATGCGATTGGTGGTGTTGTACAAATTATTTCAAAGACTCCAGAAAAAACTTCTGCATTTGTAACTGGAGAAATTGGCGAAAATAAAACTTATAAATCCATTGTAGGTGCCGACCTTGCTGAAAACGGTTTTTATGCGCAAGTTCGCGGTCAACGTTTAGAGTCTGACGGTTCACGCATCACTGATCTAAAAGGTAATGACATTAAAAAAGCCTCTTATGATCAAAAAGGCTTTAGTACTAAAGTTGGGGTAGAAAAAGAAGATTTCGGGGCATCTGTTGACTACACACAAAATGAAGGAACAAGCCAATACGATACTTTTCGTTATGATGGTTCATTAACTTCTCAAGATTTCAAAAATGAATTACTTAATATTCGTGGTCGTGTAAATCTCAATTCTGATATTTCTCTAAATGCAAGATTATCTCAATTTAAAGATGAACTTGATCAAAATGGTTCAAGTGATTTTGTACATAGTACAACAAAAGAGGCTGAGCTTTATGGCAAATGGCAATTCACCTCATCTCAAAATGTATTGGCAGGCGTAACTCATCAGAATATTGATGGGGACGTACTCTCTTATGGCTCACCTTACGATGAAGACGTTAATAGCACAGGCTATTTTGTACAGCACCAATATCAAAATAATGGTTTAAACACTCAAATTGGTGTTCGTGTAGAAGATAACCAAAAATATGGTACACATACAGTTGCACAAGGTGCTATCCGTTATCAAGTTTTACCACTGACGAGTATTTATGCCAACATTGGTTCAGCTTTCAAAGCACCAACCCTTAATGACATGTATGGCTCTGGGGGTAATCCAAACCTGAAGCCAGAAGAAAGTATTTCTTATGAAGTCGGTATAGATCAGAAGTTAAACTATAACATTTCAACTGGACTTTCAGCGTATTACACCAAAATCGACAACTTAATTGAATCACGCTGTATAGCTGTGTGTAATGGCGATTGGATAAATACATTCCCTATTTATCAAAACATCAACATTGATAAGGCATCTATGCGCGGTGGCGAAGTCTATGCAAACTGGAACAGAGATGACTTATTTATTAAATCATCTTATAACTACGTTAAAGCCATCAATGATGAAACTGATCAAGATTTATCACGACGTCCTCGTCAAAGCTTTACTTTAAGTACGGGTTTACAAAACGAACATTATGGACTGAGTGTTTCACTTTCTGCGAAATCTAAAGCAAAAGACTATAATCAAGATACTCCGGGATATACCACTGTTGACTTCAATGGTTACTGGAATGCTACACCAAACGTTAAACTCTTTACCAATATCCAGAATATGGGTGATGTGAAATATAAAACTGCTTCCTATGACAAAGGTATCTATTACGTAAATGGCGGCCGTCTCGCATCAGCAGGCGTAACTTTCCGTTATTAACATCTCACTTTAATTATAAAAATATTTTCTTAACTCCAGTTTCGGGGTAATGTTCTGACCGACATTATCCCCTTTTTTATGTTCAGGATATCCATCATGGGACACCGTTTAAGCAAAATCTATACACGCACAGGCGACTCAGGTACAACAGGTTTAGGCGATGGCTCTCGTGTTGCCAAAGATGATTTAAGGGTTGCAGCGCTTGGTGATGTCGATGAACTAAATGCCATTATTGGCGTTCTTCGAGCTCAAATCACTGCAAGTCAAGTAATAGACAAAGCAAATTGGGATAAGAGTTTGAGCTTAGTTCAACACTGGCTTTTTGACTTAGGCGGCGAGGTTTGTATTCCAAACTACAATTTACTTCAGCCTGTTTGTATTGAATTTCTTGAAAAAGAAATTGACCGTATGAATGAAGACTTACCCATGCTTAAAGAGTTTATTCTACCGTCTGGCTCTTTAACTTGCAGTTATGCCCATCAGGCACGTGCTGTCTGCCGCCGTGCAGAACGATCACTGCTGTCAGTACAAACACGCGACCAGAATATTCAAACCACGGCACTCCAACTTTTAAACCGTCTGTCTGACTGGTTGTTTGTCGCATCTCGCGCTTTACAACGTGCTGAAGGTGGACAAGAAGTGCTTTGGCAAAAAAATATTAATGAGATTATTTAAAAGTAGATTAGATTAAACATGGTCTCTGCTCTTTTGAAGAGACCATCATTAAAAATAGTTGATAGAAGAAAATTATGCGCATTATTGGTCATCGTGGTGCACGCAAAGAAGCTCCTGAAAACACACTAGGTGGTTTTCAGCACTTAAAAAATCTAGGTATTCGTGGTGTCGAATTTGATATTCGTCAGCTTCAAGATCAAGAATTAGTTGTTATCCATGATGACAACTTTTTACGTACCGCAGGAATAGATCAAATTGTTGAGCAATCTAATTTGTCTCAAGCATTATCATTTGATCATCGTCAAAATTGGCCCAATTGGCCAAACTCTGAACCAACACCTACACTTACAGGCGTTTTACACTTACTTGATAACTTTGATCATATTGAAGTTGAAGTGAAAGCTGTAAGAGGCATGGATTTAGCAGAAAAACTCGTTCAAAAGCTTGAGACTGAATTGCAGGGTTTTGAGAAAGTCGTAACAATCACAAGTTTTGACCTTCAGATCCTAACAGCTTTACGTGAGATGAATTCTCAATTTAAACGAGGCTTATTGGTTGAGCTTCCAGTGGGTGCAATCGCAATTGAACTCGCTCATCAATATGGTTGCTGTCATATTGGCTGGCATGATCAACTCGCAACAGATGAAATGATTCAACTTTCACAACAAGCTGACCTAAATATTAGTGTTTGGACAGTAAATGACATTGAACGAGCTAAATCTTTACGGGATTTAGATGTACAAGGGCTAATTACAGATATTCCAACTGCGATGTTACAAGCGCTTTAGATATAAAAAAGGTGGTAAAAACCACCTTTTATTATTTCTTTTGTGCCTGAATTAATCGCTGACCGCTTTGGTCAAGCAAATAGAGTGTATTGCCTACTAACTGAAATTTTTGAATACGCTGTAAAGAATCAATCAACTCTGCCTCTTGAGCCAACGCACCATCACAACTTGAATGTCCTGCATTGACCTGCATATCAAGTTTCTGTTGACTGAAATCAAAAGTATATCGACCAAAAACGCCATTACAGCCCGTATGGCCTGATACTGTTTTGACAGCAGAATTTAAAGAAAGAACTGGCCATTGGTTAAAAAACTTAGCCTTGTGACCATTAATTTGGTTAATCTGCCAATCAATATCTTGAATACCATCAGGACTCACTCTCTTTTTTACAACTGGCGATTGAACATGATGAACTGTTTTTTTTGTTTGAACTTTTTTTGTATTTTGATCGGGTGCACTTTGACATGCCGCTAATACAAGACTGATTGTGACCAAGACACACTTCAATGATAATTTTCTTGCAATATCAATGCTGTTCTTTTTTTTCAATCGTTGTACGTTCATTAAACAACTTCTCCTACTTGAAAAACTCTGTGACATGGTTTAAATCTGTTACCGTTCTTTCAATACATCTGTACAATAATGTTAGTGATTCTCACTAAGCACGTGCTAATATGAAGGATAGAATAGCAATATATCTTGATGATTGGTTTTGCTATGTCGTTTTGTCTTTGTACCTTGTCTGACAAGGTTTCTAGGAGCGCTGCCGGATATGACTTCCGCCCCACTCAAAGCCCCAATTAACTGGACCGCTAGCATTACCTTAATTGGTTTACCAATTCTTGCTGCAATCATAATCCCGATTTATGCGTATTATTATGATTTTAGTGTAAGCGCATGGGTAAGCTTAATTTTTCTTTTAGCTCTAAGTAGTATGGGGATTACTGCTGGTTATCACCGCCTGTGGGCTCACCGAGCTTATGAAGCGTCGTTACCACTTAAAATTCTTTTAATGATTGGTGGTACATTTGCCGTGCAAAATAGTATTTTGTTCTGGGCATCTGGTCACCGTACACACCATCGACATGTTGATCATGTTGATGAAGATCCATATTCAATTAAGCGTGGTTTTTGGTATGCCCATATGGGTTGGATGATCCGCGATCATTCACCATCTGAGCCAGATTTTAAAAACGCACCAGACTTATTGAACGATAAACTGGTCATGTTCCAGCATAAATACTATGGTTTACTCGTAGTTGCAGTTCATGTTGGAATTTTAGGCTTAATTGGTTGGGCAACTGGCGATTTGTGGGGTGTAGTCCTCATAGGTGGTCTATTGCGTTTAATCATTAGCCATCAAGTGACTTTCTTTATTAACTCGCTTTGCCACATGTGGGGTAAACGTCCTTATACAGACGAAAACACTGCACGTGATAATTTCTGGTTAGCCATTGCTACCTGGGGCGAGGGTTACCATAACTATCATCACATCTTCCAATACGATTATCGTAATGGTGTGAAATGGTGGCAATATGATCCAACAAAATGGTTGATCTGGTCATGTTCTAAACTTGGTTTAGCTAAAAATTTACGTCGTATTCCAAGCTTTAATATTAAAAAAGCAGAATTAGCGATGAAATTTAAATACGCTGAACAAGACCTTGCTATTTATGGTCACAATGTAAATGCTGATATGACTCAGATGAAACAACGTATTGCTCAGGAATACGAAGCTTTTACCCATACATTAAATGACTGGGCAAAGCTAAAAGAGCAAGAACTACAAGCGAAAAAAGCAGCAATGGCTGAAAAGATTCATAGAATGGATCACAAGCTTAAAGTTGATTTTCAATTGCTTGAACACCGTTTAAGTCATCATCGTGAGTGTTTAGAAACGTTAATGCGTAACATTAAAAAGAACACTAATGTAGTATCAGACTAAAATAAATTCTGCTCTAAAATAGCTCTTTCGGGAGCTATTTTTATGCCCGCTTTTTAACTATGGTATAGTGAAATCTGCTTTCTCTATTTTGCCAAGCCCATGCAATTTAATCCGCTTTACCCTTCACTTCCGTCTAAATTATTCCATGTTCAGCAACCATCACCTTTACGTGGTGCAAAAGCAGGTCATTTCAATACTGCTTTGGCTGATGAGCTGCAATGGTCAGAAGACGAAAAGAATGCATGGGTTGAAATCTGTAGCGGACAGCGTACTTTCTCTGAATTTCCTTCTCTTGCTATGGTCTATGCTGGTCACCAATTCGGACAATGGGCGGGACAACTCGGTGATGGTCGTGGCTTACTGATTGCGCAAATACTTAATACAAAGGGTCAAACCATAGATCTACATCTAAAAGGTGCAGGCCCAACCCCCTATTCAAGAATGGGAGACGGACGCGCAGTATTGCGTTCTGTGGTTCGTGAATATTTAGCTGGGCATGCTCTAAATGCTTTAGGAGTCGCTTCTAGCCACGCAGTAGGTTTTACAACCTCCACTCAAGGGGTACAGCGCGAAAAACTAGAGTTAGGCGCGATGTTACTAAGAACATCTGAATGCCATATCCGTTTAGGGCATTTTGAATGGATTAATCAATATGCTCCAGAGTTACTGCCAGAATTCACTCAAAAATGTATTGAGTGGCATTATCCTGAATGTCTAGAAACTGAGAACCCTATTTTATCCTTTGCCAAAAAGGTGGTTGAGCGTACTGCAATCATGATTGCTAAATGGCAGTTGGTTGGATTTGCTCATGGTGTGATGAATACAGACAATCTCAACATTACTGGTTCTACACTCGATTTTGGTCCATATGGCTTCATGGAACGCTTCCGTCCGAACTGGATCAATAACCACTCGGATTATCAAGGCCGTTATACTTACCAAAATCAACCAAGTATAGGTCATTGGAATTTATGGACGTGGTTAAATAACTTAGTCCCTCTCGCTGAGCCTGAACAAAAGGATCAGTTCAAAGAGGAATTAGCAGCCTGCTTAGAACAATTTGAACCAACCTTCATGGAACATTACACAACTGGTTTATGTCAAAAAATGGGACTTCCCCATTTTCATAAAGACAGTCTTGATTGTAGTTTTACTTTTTTAAAAATCTTACAAACTGAACAACTCGACTACACTCAGAGCTTTATCCGACTTCAAAATAAAGAATATAAAACTCTACGAGATGATTGCCTTGATATTCGACAGTTTGATGAGTTTCTTAGCCAATATCAAAGCATTCGTGAACATCAAGATACAGATGAGCTTGATGCGAATATGCAAAAAGCTAATCCATTTTATATCTTACGGAATCACATGGCTCAACGTGCTATTGAGGCAGCTGAGCGAGATGATTTTAGCGAAGTAGATCGTTTATTTAAGCTGCTTGATCAGCCATATACAAGACAACCAGAGCTCGAACAACCACAAGATTTAGGTCCGTTACCAAGTGACGTACCAGACGTAGCAGTCAGCTGTTCTTCTTAATACTTTAAAGACTAAAACTCTCTTAAGTCGCTTAAGAGAGTTTCTTAAACATCAAAGAATAATATATGAAAATTAGACCTATCATTATTTGTACACTTCTCATGATTCCATTAGGAATCGCTTTTTATAATTATGAAAAATATTTACCGACTTTTACATCATCCCATAAAGCTCTTTCAACCGAAGAAATCTTAGAAATAATTAAGACCAAGCCCATCACCTCAATTGAAGTATTTAAAAATCAACGCGTACTTCTACTCAAAAATAATAATGAGGTGATTCGTCGTTATCCTATTCGTCTAGGCTTTAACCCTGAAGGGCATAAACACTTTGAAAATGATGGAAAAACACCTGAAGGGGTTTATTCTATAGATTGGCGAAACTCACAAAGTGCCTATTATAAATCCTTGCATATTTCCTATCCCGATACTAAAGATATTGCTTATGCCAAGCAACATAATCAACCAACGGGTGGAGATATCATGATTCATGGATCAGTCCCAAAATCCTTTTTATCTATACCTTTTAGCTCGACTTATATGCCCCATAAAGATTGGACTTTAGGATGCATCGCAGTTAGAAATGCAGATATAGACGAGATTTGGCAATTCGTGCCAAATCATACAAAGATTATAATTTATCCATAAAATATTTAAAATTATCCACATTTTCTGTGGATAACATTGTGGTTATCCACAGAATAACTTTTGTGAGTGCTTATTCTTCTGGATATTCGAAGCGGTAACCTACACCGTAAACTGCTTGAATCCACTCATGGCGGTTACCAGTTTCAGCCGCTTCACTAATTTTTCGGCGCAAGTTTTTGATATGACTGTCAATCACACGATCGGCAACGTCAAAACTATCTGGATTAATATGATCCAATAATTGTGCTCGTGAATAAACTTGTCCAACATGCTCTAAAAATAGCTCAAGTAAACGAAATTCGGTTGGCGTTAAGCTCAACGATTTTTGTTGATACCAAATTCTTTGCTGTGCTTTATCAATTCGGAAAGAATCATTCTGTTCGGGCTCTGCCTTACGTTCTAAACGACGTAAAACGGCCTGTACGCGAGCAACCAACTCTTTTGGGCTAAACGGTTTACATACATAATCATCAGCGCCCATATTCAGACCCAAGACGCGGTCAATTTCTTCGGTACGAGCAGTCACCATAATAATCGGTAAATCTGACTGTTCACGTACCTTACGGCAAATGGTCAAACCATCCATTCGTGGAACCATTAAGTCCAGAACCATTAAATTGGGTTTACGTTGCTGGAAACTCGCATAGGCATCTTGACCATCATGAAACATACTTACTTCAAAACCGGCAGCTTCAAGATAATCACGCACCAAATGCGCTAATTCGACTTCATCTTCAACCAACATCACATGTTTCATGAGATATTTTTCCTTTTATATTTAACTCTGCTTTTTAAAAGTGAGTACACAACGTAAACCACCTAATGGTGAATGTTCAAAACTGAGTGTACCACCGAGCGCCTGCGCAATTTTACAAGACAAAGCCAAGCCTAGCCCTGTTCCACCTGTACTACGCGTACGCGAATCATCTACGCGATAGAATCGTTCACCTAAACGGGATAATTGCTCATCATTTAAACCAAATGGGCTGTCATCAACATACAAAGTCCACTCCTGTGGAGTTTGAGCTGTATGAATATGAATTTTGCCACCTGTTTCTGTGTAACGAATACTATTACTAATTAAATTAACAATAATCTGTTTAAACCGATCACGGTCTAATAATAGCGGAGAACTTGTTCCTTCAACTTGAATTTCCAGACCAGCCTGCTCAAGTTTCGGTTTAAAGTTTTCAACTTCTTGTAATACCACTTCCCACGGATTGACAGAACTCAAATAACACTTGAGTTGTTGTGCATCTGCCTGCGCCAAGTCTGCAAGGTCTTGTGTTAATTTTTTCAGGCTTGAAACCTGACGCATCATCGCATCAAGATGTTCAGGGGTTGCCTTTCGAATACCGTCTTGCATCGCTTCAATTTGTGCTTGCAATACAGCCAATGGCGTTTTTAATTCATGGGAAGTATCCGCTACCCATTGACGACGTGATTCTTCATGCCGATGTAAAATCTCTGCCAAATGATTCAATTGGGTGGATAAATCACCTAATTCGTCATTTCGTTTAATAACAACTTGATGCTGATAATTTCCTTTCGTTAACTCATTTGTCGCATTTAATAAACGCTGAATCGGTTTCTTAAAATAAGTCGCCATCAATAGCGCCGCAACTAAACTTGAGAGCAAGGTTAAAGCATAAATTAAGAGTAAATAACGTTTTTGATTACTAAAGAAATTAATACTTAAAGCATCTTCTTTATCCAAAACGGGTTTTAAGCCTAAATATCCCACGACTTGATTGTTTAAGATAATCGGGCGAAATGACATCTGATCTGAAGAAGGCGGTTCACCAACGACAAACTGGTGATTTGCATCATATAAAGACAAACGAGAACTTAAACCCAAACGGTCAGGCAACGCAATAAAACGCTTCTTACCATTTTGAGTTTCAATATCTTTTAAGCTCCCCTTCTTTGACTTATTTTTATCATCACTTGGGCGAAACTGGTTTGCACTTAAAGGGAAACGTAGCCCTTCAAACGGTTGATATTGAGAAGGTAAATTTTGCTCAAGCGTTTTTAACTCTTCATCGCTAAAAATAGTATTTTTATTTGTCGGCGCAACTTGAGGTGAAATATTGATGAGGGCATGTTCATCGAAAGAGTGCTGTTGTATGGCAATATCATATTGGCGACGGAGCCACCACTGCGAGAGGCGATCATAATCATCAGGAGCCGCAGTCCCTTCAATTTGTAAAATTTGTGCCTGAATCGCATTTCCCCAATCATGGTACACCGTATAGACATTGCCAAGATTGGTAATGAGACGGTCGAGCTTTTGCATTTCAACGTCGGCCACATATTTGGCAAAGTTCTTTTGCATTGTCCAGTGCAAAACACTCAAGCTTGCAGTCGCAATAAGCAATGTGGTGAGCAAGACTGTCAAAAACAACCGTAATGCAATGGGAACACGTAGAACGTTCAAAAGCACTCTCTCATTTTTACCCTATATTTGGCATTGTAACCAACAACGAAAAGAAAAACTCTCCATTGTTTCTACATCTTTATTATCTAATCTTTAAGCCAATGGTAAACACAACATTAAAAGGCTTTAAATATGAAAATGACGGCAAAAATTGCATTATTCAGTGCGGCAATTGTAACAATGGGAAGTTTAGCGGCTTGTCAATCGACGACTCAACCACAAAAACCAGAACATCACATGATGCAAGATGGCCCACGTGAGGGTCACCATCGTATGAAGCACCGTGAATTCACACCAGAACAAAAAGCAGCATGGGAACAGCACCGTGCCGAACGTCAAGCTCGCTTTGAACAAATCCAAAAAGCATGTGATGGTAAAGCAAATGGACAAGCAGTGAATGTGCAAGTTGGCGATAAAACAATTGAAGGTACTTGTAACCTTCGTTTTGAACCAAAACGCCCTCAACCACCAGTTAACGCCCTTGCTCCTGCACCAACTCAAGCAAAATAACTCTAAAAATCATGAAACAAAAGGCGCCTATAGGCGCCTTTTGTTTATACATAACTATTTACGATTTTGACTATTTGTATCATATAAACATAACCAAAAGTGTTTACACTCAAAGCACTTAGCTAGTTTAGGCATTTTTTTCTTGACTTTGCAGTCACAAAGTAAAGGTCCTGAGGTGCTTGTACAGTTATGCAAGTTGTTGCACGATGTAATAGTCCAAGGTGCCTCATGGCACATTATCATAGATTAAGATTATAACTCTGGTTTCACCAGTATTGAGGAACCCGATATGCCACAATACAAAGCGCCCTTACGTGATATGCAATTCGTTTTGCATGAATTATTAAATGCTGAAGAACACTATGCAAAATTACCTGATTTCCAAGGTAACGTAAGCCGTGAATTGGTTGATCAATATTTAGAAGCTGCGGCAGACTTTTGTGAAAATGAACTTTCTCCTTTAAACCAAGTTGGCGACCGCGAAGGTTGTACTTGGAATGATGGCGTAGTTACCACTCCAACAGGCTTTAAAGAAGCTTATCAAAAATATATTGAACTTGGCTTTCCGTCTCTATCAGCAGAAGAGCAATACGGTGGTCAGGCTTTACCTAACTCTTTAGGTATCGCAATTTCTGAAATGGTTGGTACAGCAAACTGGTCTTGGGGTATGTACCCAGGCTTGTCTCACGGAGCTGTACGTACATTAGAACATCATGGTTCTGATGAACAGAAAGATACTTATTTACCAAACCTTGTTTCAGGTGTTTGGACGGGTACGATGTGCTTAACTGAATCTCATGCAGGTTCGGACTTAGGTATTATCCGCTCTAAAGCAGAACCAAATGCTGATGGTAGCTATGCAATCTCTGGCGAGAAAATCTTTATCTCTGCTGGTGAACACGACATGGCAGAGAACATCATCCATATCGTTCTTGCACGTTTACCGGGTGCACCGAAAGGTACTAAAGGTATCTCATTATTCATCGTCCCTAAATTCCATGTAAATGCAGATGGAACTATTGGCGAGCGTAATGCGGTACGTTGTGGTTCTATCGAACACAAAATGGGTATTCATGGTAACGCGACTTGTGTCATTAACTTTGACCAAGCTAAAGGTTACTTGATTGGACCTGAAAACCGTGGTTTGAACTGTATGTTCACCTTCATGAACACAGCACGTATTGGTACTGCTGTTCAAGGTTTAGCAGCATCTGAATCATCTTTCCAAGGTGCGTTAACTTACGCGAAAGAACGTTTAGCAATGCGTTCACTTTCTGGTCCGAAAGCTCCAGAAAAAGATGCAGATCCGATTATCGTTCACCCTGCTGTACGTAATATGCTTTTAACTCAAAAAGCGTTTGCTGAAGGCGGCCGTGCACTTGTTTACTTACTTGCTCAATACGCTGACATCGTTGAAAAAGGTGAAACAGAAGAAGAGCGTAAGTTTGCTGACAACATCTTGTCTTTATTGACGCCAATTGCAAAAGCATTCTTAACTGAAACCGGTTCTGAGTCTGCTAAGCACGGTGTTCAAGTCTTCGGTGGTCATGGTTTCATTTCTGAGCATGGCATGGAACAAATCGTACGTGATACACGTATTGCTTGCTTATATGAAGGTACAACTGAAATTCAAGCACTTGATTTGTTAGGTCGTAAAGTATTGCAAACTCAAGGTGCAATGCTGAAAGACTTTACCAAAATGGTTCACAAATTTGTTGAAGCAAACAAAGACAACGCTGCCATGAAAGAATTTGTTGAGCCGCTTGCAGCGCTTAACAAAGAATGGGGCGATCTCACCATGCAAATTGGTATGCGCGCAATGCAAAACCCAGATGAAGTAGGCGCTGCTGCTGTAGACTACCTCTACTTCTCAGGTTATATCACTTTAGCGTACCTATGGGCTCGTATGGCGCTTGTTGCACAAGAGAAATTAGCAGAAGGTACTAGCGAAGTTGACTTCTACAATGCAAAAGTAACCACTGCTCGATTCTACTTCAAAAAAATCTTGCCACGTGTTCGCTCACATGTAGATGTTATTGCTGGTGGCTTAGATCCATTAATGTCATTAGATGCTGAACATTTCGCTTTCTAACCATAGTTAGTTGCGATATGCAATGTTAAAAAACAAAAAAGGACTGCTCAGTTTTGACGGTCCTTTTTTTATAAAATCAATGATAAATTTACACTTTAAATTCCATATCCATTTCGTTTTACAGGATATCTAGCACAGGCCAATGTGCACAAAAAAGGTGAACGATTATGCCAATTTACAATGCTCCTTTAGCTGATATGAAATTCATCTTAAATGATGTATTCAAAGCAGAACAATTTTGGCAGTCTAATGAGAAACTCGCTCATGTAGATGCTGCAACTGCTGAAGCAATTTTAGAAGAAATGGCTAAATTTGCTCAGAATGTGACTCATCCATTAAACCGTACCGGTGATGAAGAAGGCGCTCGCTATGAAAACGGTGAAGTGTTCACACCAGCAGGTTTTAAAGATGCATTCCGTCAATATGCAGAAGGCGGTTGGATTGGCTTAGGGGCCGACGAAGAATGGGGTGGTCAAGGCATGCCAAAAATGCTCACCGTTCTTTCTGATGAAATGTTATTTGCAACTAACCCATCATTTATGCTCTACCCGCTTCTTTCTGTGGGTGCAGGCATGGCTTTAAACAGCTATGCATCTCAAGAACAAAAAGAAACTTACTTACCTAAGATTTACTCAGGCGAATGGTCAGGCACGATGTGTTTGACAGAACCGCATGCAGGTACTGACTTAGGTATTATTAAAACTAAAGCTGAACCTAATGAAGATGGTACTTATAACATTACAGGTACTAAAATCTTCATCACTGGTGGTGACAACGATTTAGCAGAAAACATCATTCACTTGGTACTTGCTAAAACTCCAGATGCACCTGCTGGTTCACGTGGTATTTCTTTGTTCATCGTACCTAAGTACTTTGTTAATGAAGATGGTTCATTAGGTGAACGCAACCTAGTTGGTCCAGGTTCTATCGAACATAAAATGGGGATTAAAGCATCTGCAACTTGTGTGATGAACTTTGATGGAGCAAAAGGTTACCTCGTTGGTAAAGAAAACGAAGGTCTTGCTGCCATGTTTGTCATGATGAACTACGAACGTTTATCTATGGGTATTCAAGGTTTAGGTGCATCTGAGTTTGCATATCAAAATGCAGCACAATATGCGACTGACCGCTTACAAGGCCGTAGTGCATTAGGTGTTCAATCACCAAACAAACCAGCAGATAGCATTTTGGTACATGGTGACGTGCGTCGTATGTTGTTAAACGTACGCGCAAACAATGAAGCATCACGTGCATTTGCAGTCTATGTAGGTCAACAGCTCGATATCACTAAATTCTCAACTGATGCCGAAGCTGTGAAAAAAGCCAATAATCGCGTTGCGCTTTTAACGCCGATTGCTAAAGCTTACCTGACCGATACAGCATTCCAAGCAACTTTAGATGCTCAAATGGTATTCGGTGGGCATGGCTATATCCGTGAATGGGGTATGGAACAGTGCATTCGTGACCTTCGTATTGCTCAAATTTACGAAGGAACGAACGGCGTTCAATCTCAAGATTTAATTGGTCGTAAAACCATTAAATGTGGCGGTGCGTTCATTGCTGAATACATCACTGAAATCCGTGACTTTGCAAATGACTTAGACACAGATTTGAACTTTATTAAAGATGCAACTTTAGATGCTGCAACTGAAATCGAAGCAATCACTCAGTTTATTATTGAACAAGCTGCTGAAAATGTAGACTTCCCGAACTCTGCTGCTGTTGATTACTTACATGCAGTTGGTTTACTCAGTTTCGCTTATATGTTTGCGAAAATTGCTGCTGCTGCCAAAGATAAATCTGGTGATTTCTATCAAAACAAACTTGCTTTAGCTCAATACTTTGTTGAACGTATCTTGCCAGATATTGATGCGCGTATTGCTAAAATCAAAGCAGGTTCTGACTTAATTATGGGCTTTAGTGAAGATTACTTTACGAACCAAGCTTAATTAAGTTCTTTATAAAAAACGCCTGAAAAATCAGGCGTTTTTTATTTTGTATCTACTATTTCAATTGGCATGAAATTTGTTTAATTTCTAAACATTAAGAAGCAAACAAAAGATTTTACTATGCCTGATCCCAAAAAGTATGAGCGTATTCTGGACCGATTTGGTCATTATGCCGTTGAAGCCTTCCACTATTTAGCCTTGTTTATTATTGGCTGTATGGTGGCTTGGTCCGCAGCCAATACTGTTTTTGAAATTTTGACAGTCAAAAAGTATGCTTCAATTGATGATATTTTATTATTATTTATATACTTAGAGCTTGGAGCAATGGTTGGGATTTACTTTAAAACCAATCATATGCCTGTACGCTTTCTTATTTATGTTGCGATTACGGCATTAACCCGTCTACTTATTTCAGATATCCAACATGACCATAAAGCGGATATGGACCAAGTCATTATTACAGGCTCAATTCTTATTTTAGCCCTTTCTATCTTAGTCGTTCGTTTTGCATCTTGGAATTATCCTTCAGTGATGAAAGAAAAGCATGCAAAAACACCCACAACTTTAAAGCCTCCTCAGCCTCAAGATGATGAATTAGCTTAGAAAAATGGCCTCAACATTGAGGCCATTTATATATTCTATATTTCAAAATTAACGAACACGATAAATTTGATGTTTTGAGTCTACAAGTAAATATTGGTTCGGCGTTTTAACCCAACGGTATCCACGTGGCGGCTCATACAAACGATGCGATCTCCAGTCCGAAACATAATAGCGACTATTACGGTATTCCGCAGGAATACGATCACCGCGTTTAAATGCTACATATCGACCATAGTGCTTACCACGATCGGCATTTGACCAACTTGGAGCCCGATGATCATTACGATAATCGTGGCGACGGTCATCACGATCACGATGTTCATATCGGTCATGGTCTCTACCATGGTTATTATCCCAACGATGATTTGTATCGGCCATCGCGGTAGCTGATATACCTAACATTAATGTCGAAAGTACAAGAACGATTGGCTTTTTCATGCCCTATTTCCTTTTAATCTTGATATGAAGCTAGATTAGAAGACAGTCAAGGAGAAACCATGAATAAAACAGATAACATTGCTAAGGTTTGTAATGACTATAAAGAAAATATGAAGAATCTGTATCTATGCTAACATTAGCTTTTTTCTAGCTAGGTCAATTGCTGTGTCTGAAATCAGTTTTGAACGTCTTCATCAGTTTTTCTGCAAAGTTCCAAGTGTGCAAGAAGCACGTATCATGGCGAATGGAGCAGATGGCGAACACGCTTGGTGGTTTAAGTTCAGTATTGATGTAGAACATCCACTTGCATGGCAAACAGTTCAAGAGTTAGGGCATGTTTTAAACTACCTATCAACAAACGAACGCCTACCGACCTTATTCTTTCCTGTTTCTCCACCTCCTTACATGAACGGTGAAGCAAAAGATTTTTTATCGTGGATTATTCAGTGTAATCATCCGGAGTTTTCTCCAGATGTGGTCTGTGACTGGCTTGAGGCACGTTTACCAAATCCTGTTGATGATGAGTCACAGTGGAAAATTAAGACTGATTTGAGTGAATTGGAAAAGTTAGATGATAAAACTTTGGATCAGTTGATTCCGCCAGCGCCTTAAAAATCATCTTATTTAATTTTATCGCTCTTGTGGCACAGCCTTTACTTACAGTGATGTTCTAATTTCTTTTGTATAGGCTAATGCCTCACTTTTGAAAGGTCAAAAGTGACGAAAACCTTTGTTTCACTGATGTTGCTTCCCTGCAACACAGTGAAACGGCGACATCCATGTCGCCAAACATCTTGCCAAATATATACGAGACCAAATATTAAAAATTGGAAAATTAAAAAGTCGACAACCCTGACCATTCCATAAAACGATAAATCCAATATTTCACTTTAGACTCATCTGCATACTTCACATAGTCCACGCTCATCTGTCTACCTTGCAGGTTTGACCACGATGTATTGAAGTAATTTTGAGCATCTTTAAATACTTGATCTTGAACTTTGCCAATCACTAACATATCAGTTTCAAGGTTGTAATTTTTTAAATTACGAGCAGTAAAATTGGCCGACCCTACAATCAAATCAGCTTGCTGAGCATTATATTTTAAGATCATTTTGCTATGGTTCTGCTCGCCATGCGTATCACACCAACGGATTGGAATACCTACAGCATGAAGTTCGGAGGCAACCTGACGGTTTGGAATACCATTCTTTTGTCGGCCAAAAGCATCTTTATTTGGATCAAGCAAAACGCGAACAATCACCCCTCTTTCTTGAGCATTTTTTAAAGCCTGAATAATCTTACGCTCAGATAAATAGAACATACTTAAATCAAGGTGCTCTTTAGGCTTAGCTGAGTTAATCAATTTTAATACAGATTGATAAATCGCCCCTTCAGTTAAGACTTGGACTTGAGGTTTGGTTACGTCTTTTTCAAAATCACCTAAAATGAGCGAGGGTGCACTACTTCCCGACATTCGTGCAACCGCTGCTTCAGTTTGTAGAACATCAGCTGCTGTGGCTCCCGTTACAACCAATGCAACATTTGAGTGTCTAGAACTACCATCGTGTGGGTTTGCAGAAGTTACGAGTGATTTCCAGCCCGCATCGGTATCGACGACCACGGTTTTACGGTGATTCGCCTTAAAGTTAAATAAGTTTAAATAGCTACGCAGTGTAATTTTTTCATCACCGAACGGATTTGGTAACCAGCCTTTTTCAGGATTATTTCCGACATTCTGGCAGCAGATGTACCATAAGCCAGACCAGAATGGGTTAGACGCACGTAATGGGCCTAAATTGGTTTCAATCACATCAACACCCGCTTGACGTAACTGACGGTAATTTTCAGGTTTTAAGCCGCCATAGACCGAGTTAATCGGGTCAGTAATCATCACAATCTGAATTTGGCGATTTTGTCTTTTTTTACTTACCAATGCATCGGTTAACTCTTGCATGAGAGGTCTTTGCTTTATTTTTGAATCGCCAACTTCTGAATTAAACAAGAACATATCCACCACAATCGTGGTTTTGGCCTCATCAATCATTTTCAAGATTTCATCAAAGATGTGCTGATCAACCTGTTGTTGTCCTTTTGCATCAAGGTAGGTTTTATCTGCTAAAAATTTGACATCGGCATGTCTAAGCTTGCCACTAAAGTTAATCCCTTGTGGCAATGGTTTTACTGTGTGGTAAATTGCCGATGCAAGATATGCAATAGCAACAACGCAAAGTAATATCGCCATATAACGACGCCCTGACCAATTTATTTTTTGATGAATTCGTTGAAAAATACGCATAAAAAAGACCTAACTTGATAGTTTCAAGTTAGGTCTTTTAGATTGATTTTTCAAGTTTAGTTTCGTGTTAAAGCCTTAAAACTTAAAATCAACGCCTACTGTAAAATTGCGGCCAACTTGTGGAATATTTGATAAGAACGAAGCATGTTGATAAACCGTGTCATCTAACAAGTTATTCGCTTTCATATAGACACGATAATCTGTTTTTGCGCCATATTGCCCAGAATATGCCACACCAAGATTTAGCATATTATAGCCTTCAGTTTCGGTCTCGTAGGCCGCGATTTTGTCTTGGTTAAAGACATGATAATACTCGGCAGAACCACTAAAACCATCACCGAAGTCTGCATCAACTTTAGTCCCTAAGCGTCCTGCTGGAATACGTGGTGCATTTCCTTCAGCATCAATTTTACCGCGCACATAGTCACCAAAAGCACTGATCTTGTACATTGGGGTAATTTGATAACCAATTTCCCCCTCTGCACCATAGAAGCGTGCTTTATCTTGAGTGTATTGAACTAAACGGAAGTCTTTATAACGGTCAAGAGTTTGAGCATAGATATAGTCATCAAACCAGTTATGGTAAACATGAAGATGGTAATCAAGTTTGTTATTATCAAAATGCAAACCTAACTCAACATTATTCGATTTTTCCTTACTGAGTTGATCATTTCCTAACTCATAAGTATTTGTCGCAAAGTGCCCACCATTTGCATATAACTCTTGAGCTAAAGGTAAACGTTCTTGATGTGAGGCTACAAAAGAAAGTTTATAGTTTGGTGCAAACTCCCAGTTCGCAGCACCTGCATAAGAAAAGGCAGAACCATCAAAATCTTGTTTAGAGTTATCATCTACATCAATTTCTTGCTGATCTGCACGTGCAGAAAGCTCAAAATGTAGGTCTTTCCATTGCTTATGTTCTAAGGCAAACACGCTCCACTTTTTGGTGGTGGTCGGTGCCATGAAGGCTTCTTCGCCAGTCAAATCTAATTTTTGTTGGCCTAACTGCGCGCCAATTACCCCTTCCCAATCAGCAATAGGGTTATGTACTAACTCAATACGCCCGTCATAGCCTTTGTTTTGGAATCGGGTAGCAATTGCCCCTTCTTCAATTTCATCATGCTGATAGTCGGTATAACTGGCCTGAGCACGTAATTTTTGGAAGCCTGCAAATGGATCATTTAACTCAGTTTTAAAATCATAACGCTCAGATTTTAAATCAATCCATGGGCCACCATGTTCGTGATCATGTTCTTCATTTCCATGGTCATGAGCTTCTTCACCATCTTCATGCTCATGATCGCCACAATGTAAATGCGGTATTCCCGTTAGATGAGCACTACAACTTTCATATTCATGGCTATGCCCAGGCAAACCATATTGGTCTCGACGGTTGCTATAAGAAATGCCGGTATAACCGCGGTCATAAATCCAAGACAACCCAACGTTAACTGAATCACCTTGAGCAAAAGTATTGTCTACACGGCGCTCTTTTTCACCTTCATGAATATAATTTGGTGCTATGTAGTTATTCGCATCACGTGTTAACCCCTCAACACGTAAAGCCACTTGACTACCCAAACCTACAGTTACACCAGCACTCGCCAGTTTTTCATCACTTCCAGTGTTGTAACGTAAGCCAACTTGTCCTTCATAACCATTTTCAGGCATTTGCGTAGGGATCTTGTTATCAATAACGTTAACTAAACCGCCGACAGTTCCCGCACCAAACAGTAAAGTAGAAGGGCCTCGAATCACTTCAACTTGTTTTGCAAGCACAGGATCTACAGTTACCGCATGGTCAGGAGACAAGGTCGAGACATCAATATTTTCTGAGGAATTTTGAAGTACTTTAACGCGTGGACCATCTTGTCCACGGATAACTGGACGACTCGAACCAGCCCCAAACTGATTAGCGTAAATTCCCACTTCGTTACTGAGTACGTCCCCAATGGTCGCAGCACCTTGTGATAAATGCTTTTGGTCAACAACAGTATCTGCAACTGCAAAATCTTGTGAAGTTTGCTCAAGTGGATGAGCCTTAATTCGAATGGTTTCTAACTTTTCAACATTTTCACTTTCTGCTGCAAACGAAGGAACGGATATGACAGCTAAAATGGATAAGGTCAAAATATTTTTATAAAACTGCATTGGATGTGTCCCGAATCACGATATGTTTTATTTTTGTTATATTATAACATTTCGATTGTATTGCAATAAAAAACATTTTTAATTAGACGATTCGTTAGACTGGTCAATTAAATGATGTGAGTAATTTTTGATTTCTAATGCCTTTTACCATCTCTCATGCCGTTATAGCTCCTCCCTTATCTAAGCTTAGCCAAAACACTTTACCGATTGCTGCTTTAGCCATTGGGAGTATGACACCCGATCTTTACCGCTTATTTACAGTTCATACCAGCATGCTGACTCACCAATGGAAAGGCCTGATCTATCCCAATCTTGCATTAGGCCTCGTCTTTTGTGCTGTTTGGTATTTTCTTTATCGTCCAGTGGTGTACCGTTTTTTTGGTGTGCAACATGATCTTGGCCTCAGCTCTTTAAAACGTATTTTTATATTTTTTATTGGAGTTATATTTGCACTCATTGTCGGTATAGCAACTCATCTAATTTGGGATGGTTTAACACATTCAGACTTTCGAACGTTTGTATTTAAAGATGTATTAGCGACAACTATTCATTTTTTTGGTCATCCCTACCCTTTGCATCGTCTTTTACAACTTGGCTCTTCTGCTCTTGCTTTGCCTTTTCTCGCTTGGATGTGCCTTCACTATTACCAGCGCTATAAACAACATTGGAAAGTAAGTAGAAAAATTAAAATTTTCGCGTGGACTCTTTTTATTCTATCTACGCTCTTGGGTTTATTTTCTTTTTGGGATTATGCTCGCTACATTCCTCATGAGGTTTGGCATGCCGATACCTACTATTTCACGGGCCGTTCGATTAATGAGTTTATGCAGGGCTGGTTAAGCACCTTTAGCTTAGGATGCTTATTATTCTTGTTTTTAGATCGGCAACAAAGAATGGGATGAATCAGGAAACTTGCTGCCAAATTGCTCATTTTCAGGTTAATTTCTGCGGTTTTTTGATCTACTTCTTGTGACAAACCATGCAACAAGGCATAATCGAAAACTTATTTTTTTTGACGGTGCGCGGTTTACGCATCCGTCTTTTCAGCCAATATAGTTTGGATAATCTTCATTATGATGCGAACTCATTACTGTGGCTCTTTAACTGAAGCCCAAATCGACCAAACCGTTACACTATGCGGTTGGGTACATCGTCGCCGTGACCATGGTGGTGTTATTTTCCTTGATATGCGTGACCGTGATGGTCTCGTTCAAGTGGTTATTGACCCAGATACTCCAGAAGCATTTGCAACTGCAGATAAAGCACGTTCTGAATATGTATTAAAAATTACAGGTCGTGTTCGTCGCCGTTATGAAGGTACTGAAAATGCCAATATGGTGAGTGGTCAAATTGAAGTTTTAGGTAAAGACATCGAAGTTCTTGCCGCTTCAGAAACACCTCCATTCCCGTTAAATGATGAAAATACCAATATTTCTGAAGAAATTCGTTTGAAATATCGTTTCTTAGATATTCGTCGTCCTGAAATGTTGGATCGTTTACGCTTCCGTTCTAAATTAACCAATCTTATTCGTAATTATTTCGAAGACAATGGTTTCTTAGACGTTGAAACACCTATTTTGACACGTGCAACACCTGAAGGTGCGCGTGACTACTTAGTACCAAGTCGTGTACAAAATGGCAGTTTCTATGCACTTCCACAATCACCACAATTATTCAAACAATTGTTGATGGTGGGTGGTATTGATCGTTACTACCAAATCGCGAAATGTTTCCGTGACGAAGACTTACGTGCTGATCGTCAACCAGAATTTACTCAAATCGACGTTGAAACATCGTTCATGAGTGACGATGACATTATGGACTTAATGGAAGTCCTAACTGTGAAGATGTTCGATGAACTTCTTGGCGTTAAATTCGATAAATTCCAACGTATGACGTATGCAGATGCAATGCGTGACTATGCATCAGACAAACCTGATATGCGTATTCCGTTGAAACTCGTCGACGTTGCAGACTTAATGCAAGAAGTAGAGTTCAAAGTATTTGCGGGTCCTGCAAAAGATCCTAAAGGTCGTATTGTTGCTTTACGTGTTCCAGGTGCAGCATCATTGCCACGTAGTGCAATCGATGAATACACCAAATTCGTTGGCATCTATGGTGCAAAAGGTTTGGCTTATATCAAAGTTAATGAACTCGCTAAAGGAATTGAAGGTCTTCAATCTCCAATCGTGAAATTCATTGAGCCGATCGTACTTGAACTGTTGGCACGTGTTGGCGCGCAAGATGGCGATATCGTATTCTTCGGTGCAGATAAAGCTAAAGTTGTAAATGATGCAATGGGTGCTCTTCGTGTGAAGATTGGCCATGATTTGAATCTTTCAACTTGTGAGTGGGCTCCACTTTGGGTTGTTGACTTCCCAATGTTTGAAGAAACTGACGATGGCAAATGGACTTCTGTTCACCATCCATTCACTCTACCAAAATCAAGCGTAGAAGAAGTGAAGAGCAATCCAGGTGAAGCACTTTCTGTTGCTTACGACATGGTATTGAACGGTACTGAAGTTGGTGGTGGTTCGCTACGTATTTATACATTAGAAATGCAAAAAGCGATTTTTGAAGCGCTTGGTATTTCTGATGAAGAAGCAGAAGAGAAATTCAGCTTCTTGCTAAATGCGCTTCGTTACGGTGCTCCTCCTCACGGTGGTTTAGCATTTGGTCTTGACCGTTTAGTGATGTTAATGACTGGCGCGACTTCTATTCGTGACGTTATTGCATTCCCGAAAACTAAAACTGCTGAATGTCCACTTACTCAAGCACCTGCTCCTGTTGAAGCAAATCAGCTTCGTGACTTGGGCATCCGCTTACGTGAAAAGCCAAAAGCTGAAGAAACTAAATAATTTTTAGATTTTCAAATTAAAAAACCCTGCAATTGCAGGGTTTTTTATTGAGTAATTTTCAAATTTTAATGAGATATTTCTTTTTCAAAACTTGAGAGCTTTTTAAATTTTTGATCAAAAATTTGAATAATTTCTGTTTTAAGCTTTTCAAAATCGACCACATGTTCATCGTCATTTAGGCAAATCTGTGGAAGCCTTTCATTCTTAATAACATTATTAATTTCAGGAAGATTTTGGAGCCTTAAGTTAAAGTTTTGACCCCGTTCAAATATATTTACAGGATAAAAGCGACCTGAGCACAATTGCCATAATCGGAAAAGATATTGGTTAACATCTAAAGGCTGTCTAAACCGATGACTTGATACTTCTTTTAAGTAAGCCTCTTCAGTTTTCCACACTTCCTCAAAGACTGACTTCAAAAATGGTTGAGGCAAATGAGTACTATAAAAGCTTGAAAATTTTCGATTATATAAACTTAAAAAATTCCCCAAATTACTGCTCATAGAATAGCGATAATTAAAAAGAGCATAGGGATTTTTATGAAATAATTTTCTTTTATCAAAATGTTTATTAATAATTGCAACATCTGTTAAGGCAACTGCTCCTAAAAAGTTCTCTTCACCTACCACCATGAGTGGCTGTAAACGCACACCATCACAAGGTAAACCCTTTCTAAAAAAGAAATCAGGCTCTAACGGCCTATTGATAAAGGTATCATCATTAAAATAGACAAAATGCTCTGCTAACCCCTCAATTTTATGAATATTGATTTCAATAGCATGTGAGTTAAATGTAGGTAAGCAGTTTGGTTCTATAATTTGATCGTGTGTGACCAAATTTAACTTAGGATGATTTTTGACTAAAAATTCAGGGAAATGACCACAAGTCACCAGATGGATCTTTCTGACCCACGGACAAAATTTCTCAACAGATCGAAACCAGTAATGAAGATTATTCCAGTCCCGATAGCGACATTGATCAACGAGTTCAACTACCTTTGTTTTAGTTTCTCTCGATTTATAATATATGTATTGATGCTGCCATTTCGTATCGGTTGAATCCACCCAAATCATTACAAAATCAACAGGCTGCATTAAACATATATCCAAATAAGTACAGAAATTTACTAGAAAATTTCAGATAAAAAATGGACCTCAAAGTTTATTAATGTTAATAAAAATTCACAATCTATTCATAATTTTAGTTTTTCTACACAATTTTACTCAATTAAGGCTCTATTGAGATGAGAGTGGGCAAATGGCATAATACCCCCACTTTTTCTCCCTTGGTGATTCATTATGGCAATGCGCCCTGATGTACGTCGACATGCTTTAATCGTAATTGTATTCTCTCTTGCGCAATGGTTTTTCATGCGCTATATCCTTGCCAATGAGTTATTTAACATCAATACAAATCAACGTATTCTTTATTTCTGCGTAAGTAGCTTAGCAGGTGCATTGCTTATTTTTGTTGCGCTGATTTATATGGTTTTAAAAGGAAATACGGATAAATAAAAAATTCTTTTTATTTATCATTTGAGGTTGTTATGGGTTTACGCAAATCTACAAGAAAAATTTTTTTCCTTTTAAGGTTTCATCTTAAATTCTATATAGATAAGCGTATCAAAAATCTTGAACCTAACAACCTAGCAAATCTAATTACCCTTCATCCTCAATCTGAAGGTAAAATTAATATTCCAAAAATCATATGGATATACTGGGACTCTAAAAAACCAGAACTAGTAGAACGTTGTTTAGAACGTATTAAAAGTTTGAATCATGAATATACTGTTCACATTTTAGACAATAACAATATAAGTGATTTTTGCGAAATTGACTTTTCTCAATTTGAAGGCCTCACTCCTCAATTAAAATCTGATCTACTACGCTTATATTTATTATATAAACATGGTGGTATTTGGGTTGATGCAAGTGTAATTCTCTATAGTAATTTAGACTGGATTATTGATCTATGTAATAACAATAAAACCAAAGCATTTGGGTATTATAGAAATGCCAATACAACTGTAAAACAGTACCCAGTCATTGAAAGTTGGCTTTTAGCCTCAGAGAGAAATAATATTTTCTTTAAAGAGTGGCTAGATGAGCTCATTTATGCAGTTAAGTTAGGAATTAAAAACTACATTCATGAGATAAAAAAATCTTGTCCAAACTATGATGAATACTTTCAAAACATTGGCCGACTTGAATATCTTGTCATTTATGTAGCTTGTCAAAAAGTTCTTAGAAGAGCAGAGATGAGCATCACATTAATTAACTGTGATGAGAACGCTTTTATTTACCATAGTTTCAACGATAAATCTAATATCCACTTTATTGAGTCATTAGTATTAAACTATAGACCATTAAATATGCCATACCTTATAAAGCTAATTGGCTCAGATAGAAATTTATTAGAGCCGTATATTAAATCAAATAAAGTTAAGAAAAATTCACTTCTTGATTTTTAAAATCCATTAATATCTATACTTAGTTATTTCTTTTTTAAATTTATTATTTAAAAAAAGGAATAGTGCAAAAATAAATATATTAAGAATTAAAGTTAGTTTAATATATTGAGTGGAACCATTCCAGAATGTAATAAAGAAACTTATTAGTGATACGATAAAAATGAGATTAACACCTCTACTATACCGTTTAGAAATTTTTATGATTTGATTATTTTTCTCAACCATGTTCCAGATTGATCCAAGTTGATCACTGTATAAATCTTTATGGTTATCAAATATTCTATTCAAAGCAATTTCTTTTGAAATTTTTTGACAATCAATTTGATCAGTTAAACTAGACTGATCTGATCTTTTTCTATAAAAATATAAATATTCTGGAATAACAAAATAGTTTTTATTGTTCTTTAATAAAGAGATATATAAGTTCCAATCTTCACAAACTTTAAGTTTTTCATCATAGCCTCCTACTCTTTTAAAGTCAGCAGTCCGCATTAGAGCAATACATGGAAAAATAGCATTATGAAAAATGAACTCTTTTAAACTTACTATTTTATGGCTAATCTTATTATTTGATCGTTCAAACTCTTGAACATTTGTACACACTAATGCTAAATCAGGACGTGTTTGCAATATATTTAAGCATTTTTCAATATAGCTAGATGCAATTTTGTCATCAGAGTCAACAAACATCAAATAATCACCGGAAGCATTATTTGCTCCCCAGTTTCTAGCACTCGACACTCCTCCATTTTCTTTTTTAAAATATTTGTATTTATCTCTACTTAGATAATCAGATATATTTTCACACAACTCAGCACTATCGTTTGATCCATCATCTACAATTATGCACTCAAAATTTGTATAAGTTTGTTCGTCTATTGATTTAATAGTATCAAGAACAGTATTTGAGGCATTATAAGCCGGCACAATAATACTAACTAAAGCTGTCATATAAAATATCTCTAAACTTAAAAATATAATTAAAAAATTTAAAAGTATCGCTTATATGATAATTTAGCCAAATTTTTTCTTAAACCATGCCCATATTTACTTTTTTCTAAATCTTCAGATTTTGCTCTTTCACTTTCTAACCGGCTTAATATTGGATCTTTTTCTCCAATTTCAATTACTGGATGATCGACAATAAATGACATTAAGATATGAACAGTTGAATCAAAATCAAATAAATAACTCCAATCATCTGCTTTTCTTATTTTATGATGATATTTAAGTAATGTTTCAGCCATTTCTCTATCAACAACGTACGCAAAAGCATAGCAAGCACGATGGAAAAAATCTGGAACCACTTCTAACACTTTTTTATTCAAAAAATTATAGTCTTTAAATTCACCTCTTGTTTTTAGGCACTCCTTCATTTGAATACCGCCTAGACTAAATAGCAAATTCGATGGTAAAGCTACTTTTTCTAATTCTTGTTTTAACTTATCAATCGTTAAATCATCAGGCAATATTGCATCATCTTCAAAAATCAATGCATATTCATCTTCCGATTCAAGGAAAAGCTCTAAAGCTTTCAAATGAGATAAGGTGCATCCTAGCTCACTCGGTGTTAAAGGTTGGGAACGACCTTTTACTGCCATTTCAAAATATTGTTTTACGGATAAATCCACCCCTTTAACGCCTACTTTTGTGTAGTCAACCTTACTCGTCTTGAAAAAATTTTGGCCGAGGAACTTACTTAAACGAGGTGATTTTTCATCTTCGATAGTTACAACATAAATCTTCATTAAGCTATTCCCCTTTTAAACAGCGAGTATCATATCTAATGTAAAATAGAGTTAATATATCTTTTTTATTTTCTTGTATTGTCATGATTCGTTCAATTCAAAAAAAATGGTACAAATACCAACAATCGAAAAAAGCAAAATCTTTTGACTCTCATTGGTATATGCGTTTTGGTTGGTTAGAACAACCTTTTACAACACTTGAGCAATTAGATTCACTCTTTGAGATCCACTCCCCTAAAAAGTTTACATTTGCAGATAGCTTTTATGCTTATGAAAATGGTCGTCACTTCATTTTTTTTGAAGAGGTTGATGACGAACACCCTGTCGGTTTTCTTTCTGTTTTAGAAGTCTTTAAAGATGGAACCTACACCCAACCTGAGACAATCTTAAAGCTCGACTACCATCTTTCTTACCCATGCGTGTTTAAAGTAGAAGATGTCTGGTACATGGTTCCAGAAACGTCGGCTAATAAAACCATTGAGCTTTGGAAATGCACTGAATTTCCACTGAAATGGGAAAAGCATTCGAATCTAATCGAGAATATCGAAGCAGTCGACAGCACACCTTTTTATCATGAAGGCTTATGGTATCTTTTTACTTCAACACGTCGTGATTGTAAGAAGTTTGGTGACCGTTTAGATCTATTCTTTACCGAAGATATTTTGAATCCTGAATGGCAAGAGCACCCAATGAATCCAGTGTACCGAGGCAGTCAGCAATTCCGTATGGCAGGCAAACCTTTTATTTATAAAGGACAACTGGTTCGACCAAGCCAAGATTCTTTAAAACGTTATGGCGGCAATATCGAATTAAAAGCGATTACTCAGCTTAGCCCAACAGCCTATGAAGAAAAATTACTAGAAGTGGTTTTACCAGACTGGAATGCAGCAGATGACGGTTGCCATACCATTAATGTCGAAGATAACTTCGTAGTACTTGATGCCATCCGCCTTACGCCAAAAAATAATTAAGTTTTTAACAGCTGCTTATAAATATGAAGCGTCTGCTCGGCCATGGCTGGCACAGTCAGTTCAGCTTTGGCCTTTTCATACAGAGGGCTAAAGTCATTTTGTGCATCTGGCTTAAGTGCAGCTTGAATTGCGCTTGCTAGGCCTTCTGCATCTCCAATTTCTGCTAGATATTGTTCTGGCAACCACTCGATCACACCATTCACTTTAGTTGAAGCCATAGCTTTATCGGCCTGTAAAGCTTCTACCATGACGAGTGGAAAACCTTCACGGTCAGAAGATAAAACTACAACATCTGCCAACTGGACCAGATCACGCGCATCAGTTCTAAACCCAAGAAAAGCAACCCGATTTTGCATGTTTAATTCACTGACTTGTTTCTCTAAACTTGCTCTAAGTGAACCATCACCTACAATCCATAAATTGGCATCGATATGTTGCAGCGATTCAATCAATAAACTAATATTTTTTACTGGTTCTAGACGTCCAATACACATGACGACTTTTTTGCTAGGGTCTAGTTCAGCAAAATCTTTTTGAATCGATTGAAGTAATTTTTCTTTATTTTCAGCTGTAAGAGCAGGTTGAGGATACACTCCATTGTAAACCACATGTGCTTTAGACTCAGGAATGCCTTGCGTTAGTGCTTGGCTCACCGCAATAACAGCATCACCCGCTAAATAAGCAGACTTATTCTTTTTAGTACCATGTACTGTTGTCACAAATTTTGGGCCAGATAAAAATGGCTTAATTCGGGCAATCAGTTCAGCCGCCTTTCCTGCTTGTGCATGAACAATAGCCGGTTGAATTTGCTGGATAAGATTTTTAAGTTGCCAGAGTAAAAAAATATTCCAACGGCTACGTGCAAAATCAACCGCATGAAAATGTACTTGTTGGCTAAACTTGTCTAGATAGCAAGGATGTGCAATCACATGTACTTCATGATTTAAAGCGAGCTCGTTAACAAGGTTAAAAGTGTGCTGCTCTAAACCACCAATTCCACCACTCGTTGCCAATACCTGAACAATTTTCATAGCTTGCCTACTTATTTTTTATCTTTATTCATGGTTTGTTCAAACAGTTTGGCTTCTTTTAGAAATGCATAAAAGGCGTTAATCATACTATTTACGAAACCACGCCAACCATTTAAGAAACTACGGCGAATAAAATAAGACTTCATAAAAGTCACAGGCATAACCAAAACCAATTTTGCAATGCTTGGAGACTTTCCTTTTTGGTATTTCTCTAATGCTTTTAGGTTGGAATACTGGTTATTTTTTTCGACTTTCACGAAAATGCTCGACTCGCCATAATGATAAATATCATGTTGAGCGCGCTGAGATTCACCATCCACAATCACATTTTCATGGACTTTATTGGCAAGGTCATAATGTCCTTTAGACTTGCGAAAAAAACGCACCTTTGCATGCTTTTTAGTATGTTTACTGTTAGGAACCCCTAAGAAAACATCATTAATGGGTGTGATTAAAGCATCAAGCTTATTCTGCTGAATGGTCTCAACAATTTCTTGTTTTAACTCGTTAGATAAGACTTCATCACCATCTAAATTGAGTACCCAATCATTTCGGCATTTTGCTAAAGCCAAACTTTTTTGCCCAGCATAACCTTGCCAATCTTGGTGAGAAATTTGCGTATTTTCAAAGCGCTGTGCAATTTCATAAGTATTGTCAGTACTGCCAGAGTCTAAAATAATAACTTCATCAAACTCACTGACACTTTGCAAAGTTTGCTCTAACCAAGCGCCACAATTTAAAGTGACAATATAGACACTACATGGAATTTTATTCATAATTTATAACGTCCTTTAGCAAGGGCGATACGCATCTGTAAAGCATTCATGGCACCATGCGTGCTGACACGTGGAATATTAAATTGATTAACCGCTTCGTACGCTTCGATTTTTTTACGAGTTGATACGGCGTTTTTAAAGCCAATCTCTTGCGCCATTTTCTGGTGCTTTTCGTTAAATCGACCAAATGGATAAGCAAAGCTAGGGCATTTTCCAACTAATGCTTCGACATCTTTTTTAGATTGAAGCATTTCATCATAAGCGGTTTGATCATCAAGCTTAAGTAAATTCACATGATGTTGTGTATGCGCACCAAACTCTATGAAGCCAGAACTTGCCATTTCATGGATTTGCTCATGAGTTAGCTTTTCGATTCCTTCAATTTGCGTAGCCAAATAAATGGTTGCCTTTGCATTATATTTTTTGAGTAATGGATAGGCATATAGATAATTATCCATAAATCCGTCATCAAAACTTAGAGCAACAACGTTCTTTTGACCACGATATTGTTCAAGTTCAGAGACAAAGCAAAAAGTAGCCCCTTTACGCGTCAACAACTGTAAGAGTTGTTCAAACTTTTCAGGAGGCATATTCATACCAGAGGCTGCATCTTTAGGGGTCACCTGATGCAACATGATAATACGAGGTAGTTTGCTCGAACGAAACGGAAGCCAAAATGTATAATTACCCAGCACATATAACAGTGCAGCAAGTGCTAGCAGGCCTACCGCAACGTACAAAAACCACATCATGCATAAACCTCATGTGACCATTCATAATTTTCTGAAAGGGGCTGCTTAAATGTCACTTCAACCATAAATTGGGTGATGCGCTTAGCATTGAAAGATTTGCGTGTTTTCTCCCATCCCTCTTTCGCTATTTTTTCAGCTTGCTCTGGATTCTGATCAAAGAATTGTATCTTTTTGGCCAAGTCGAACTGATCATCAAAGTAAACCACTTCCTGCTCAGTGTAGAGTTTTTCAAAGCCAGGAATTCTTGGGCTAAAGGTGAGTAAACCATTACCGGTCAGTTGTACAATACGGTCAGAACTATACAAGGTTACATCATTACGGCGTGAGTAATTGAGTCCCATTTTTGTCTCAGACAGAACCTTATAATAACCTTTACCGTAAACGCCCGGCTGTTCAAAGCAACCATAATATTGATAGTTCACATGGCCTTGTTTCAATGCATCTGCCAAATCTTTTAAGAACGTCTCACGCTCAGGTTCTTTATAAACCACGCCACAGAAAATAAAAGTCTTGTCTGTGTTAGCGTTTGAAAATTGTTGTAGCGTTTCTACATTACGGTGACCAACATTTGGCAAATAGGCTACGCTTAAATGAGGCTGCTTTAATTTTTGTAGATATTCGCCACCTGTTGTGCAGAAAATAGCGTCCAGATAAGGAGAAAATGCTTTTACGAAATCGAGTTTGCTTTCGAGATAAAGCGGGTCAACATACCAAAATGCAATTTTAGTATTTGGATAAGATTCTTTAATCTGTCTAAGGACATCCGGACTCATTAAATCACTATGCCCGATGAGTACCAGATCAGGTTCAATATTATTCACGACCTTTAGTACTTCTTTATTGGCCCAATTGGCACCCAGTTTTTTTGTTTTAAAAATGGTTCCCATGCGAGCCATGTCACGAAAACTAAAGTCATAAACGAAATGGCCATTTTCAATTAATCCGGCAGAAATTTTACGGTCTGTGCAGTAAAAATGGGCGCCTTGTTTATTAAAGCCAAAATTCGCAATATGCAATATTTTCATTTATTTACTCAAAATAAAAAATTTAATTTTTCGCTAAAAGATATGTTGCCACACGGTCTGCTTCTTTAAAAGCATAAGGTTGTGGTAACTGTACAACACAAGTCTGCTGTGAAATTAATTTTGATTCTAACATTTGATCAACTGAGTGGGTAATGCGGTCGTCTTTCAAACGGTCCATTGCCATTACCCCTACTCGACAACCCGCGGTAAGCGCCTCAAAAATCATAGATACGCTGTCTTCTGTCACCCAAACAGCTTCTGCTTTTTGCATTTCTTCAAAAATCCAGCCTTGAGGTGTTTGCTCAACCGGAAATATTTGCAAATGTGTGGCAAAGCTTTGTTGTCTTAAAATATCGATAAATCCTGCTGGCGTTCGGCGTGAAGTCGTCAGAATAATTTCAACGTCTGGATTATTCTCAACAATTTTTTGAACACTGCTTAATACTTTATCTTGGTTCCATTGATGTCGTTTTGATGAACCACCTAATGCTATTAACACTCTGGCTGTTTGATGGCGATTTTCATTACGAATTGGATTGAGTGCACCACGCGTGACAATCACATGGCTATCGGCATGGATACCATCATGTTCTGGAATAACAGCATAATCAAAACAAACCACAGGTAAGTTGGGCTTCATCAAAATAATAGTTTTAGCTTTTCTAAAAATTTTACCGAGTAACCAGACCCGAAAATGAGTGTGACTTCCCACTCCAAATATAAAATCGGGAGCTTGTTGAAATAAGGAGTTTTTTGAAGAGAAAAGTACCTGAATTAAAGAAATAATAGGTAAATCAGAAATGAGGATCTCTTCAAAAGTTGTATCTGCCTGTTGTCTTTGCATCGCCTGAAACAAGCCTAATGCTTGTGAGCGATGTCCTGCCTTACCATCAGAGACATAGACAATATGCATAAAAGCTCCATAAGCCAAAAATAAAAAGGCGAAACCAAAGTTCGCCTTTTTATGTTAACGGATTAACTTATTTTACGTAAGTTAACCAGTGTTCATATTTCGGATTTCTACCTTGAACTGCATCAAAGTAAGTCTTTTGAATTTCAGTAGTAATTGGGCCACGGCCACCTGCACCGATTTGACGGTCATCATATTCACGAATTGGTGTTACTTCCGCAGCAGTACCTGTGAAGAATGCTTCGTCTGCAATGTAGAATTCATCACGTGTAATACGGCGCTCAACAACTTGATAACCAAGATCTCTCGCAATCGTCATGACAGTTTGGCGTGTAATACCATCAAGCGCACCACCTGCGATATCTGGAGTATGTAAAACGCCATCTTTAATTAAGAATACGTTTTCACCAGAACCTTGGCATACATAACCTTGTGGGTCCATTAACATAGCTTCATCGTAACCAGAATGTGCAACTTCTTGGTGAGCAAGAATTGACAACGTGTAGTTACCAGAAGCTTTTGCTTTACACATGGTCACGTTTGGATGATGGTGAGTAAACGATGAAGTTTTAACGCGAATACCATTCGCCATTGCTTCATCACCAAGGTATGCGCCCCACGCCCATGCTGCAACTGCGGCATGAATGGTGTTATTTGTTGCTGCAATACCAAGTTTTTCTGAACCGATCCAGATGAGTGGACGTAAATAGCAAGAAGCTAATTTATTTTCACGTACAACATCAATTTGTGCTTGTTCAAGCGCTGCTTGGTCATACGGTACTTTCATTTGATAAATTTTTGCTGAATTTAACAAACGTTTTGTGTGGTCTTGCAGACGGAAAATGGCAGTACCTTTAGGCGTTTCATAAGCACGAACACCCTCAAATACGCCCATACTGTAGTGTAAAGTATGTGTTAAAACGTGAATCTTTGCATCACGCCAATCAATTAATTGTCCATCTTGCCAAATAAAACCATCACGATCAGCCAAATTCATGGAACACTCCAAATTGTTATAAAATCATTCACTATCCAACTCAACCGAGGCGGTTGGGTCTATTAATCTTTGCCATAAATTGCAAACGACCGCACGGGTACTACGCCAGTCCGCTGCGCTTACTTGCATGGATTGATTTGCAAGGGCTAAACGGTGGCTTTCGGCACGTTCACTAAGATAGGCTCGAATTAATGCTGTGGCATCTTCACTGGATAAGCAGTCTGCTTTAGCAGCATCTTCTAAAATTCTTACATTATCAGAATAATGGGCGAGATCAGGGTTCGTCCCGCTCCATGCAAGTACAGCATACTGTGCCATAAATTCGATATCGACGATACCACCTGCATCCTGTTTTAAATGAAAAATACCATGTTTTTTTTGTTCAGAAGATGAACCTAGGTGGTCTTTCATTTTCTGACGCATTTTCAACACTTCTTCACGAACATAAGCCTCATCTCTAGATTGAGTCAATATCTCACGGCGAAATATTTCAAATTTCTGGCAAAGCACCTCATCGCCAGCAATAGAACGTGCTCGAACTAATGCCTGATGCTCCCAAAGCCATGCACTTTTCAACTGATAGTGTTCGTATGCCTTAAGACTTGTCACCAACAAACCTGCTTCACCTGACGGTCTTAATCGTGTATCAATTTCATAGACACGGCCATCAAGCGTTTGAGTAGTCATGAGTGACATAAATTTTTGAGCAACACGCATCGCAAACTCAAAGCCAGTAATAGACTTAGTTCCATCCGTATCGGCTTGTTCATCCAGATAATGAATAAAGACAAGATCTAAATCGGAGCCATAACCCAGCTCAATTCCACCTACTTTGCCATACCCAATGACAGCAAAGGCTTTGTAGTCAAGAGAGCAACGTTTCCCATCGACATCACATGGATAACCATGACGCTTTGCTACGGTCTGATAAGCTAAATGGAGGGTTGCGTTTACACTCACTTCAGCAATATCGGTTAGCGCATCAGATACTTTCATTAGAGGGCTTTCAGCTAACACATCGCTTGCAGCGACAGTGAGTACATTGCTCTTTTTAAACAGGCGAAGCGCTCGCATTTGGTCTTCAACCTGATCAATCTCAATGCGAAGCAACTGCTGACGTAAAGAATCTTCTAAGTCCTTGCGTTTTGGCAACTCAAAGTCCATCGATAAAAACTCATCAAGCAGTACTGGATATTGCGTTAGTTCTTCACAAATCCAAGGACTTACGGTCGCCATTTTAACTAAGCGTTGTAATGCCCCTTTACTTTCAATCAGCATGACTAAGTACACTGTCCGGCGCATGACCGATTCAATCAGTGGCATTAAACGTAAAAGTGCAGTTTGAGGTTGTTCGGACTGTAAAATCACTTCAATTAAATGAGGCCAGAATGTTTTTAAACGCTGGACTGCATTTGAAGGTAGTTTTTTGAGTGCATGACCGTGCCAGAATTCATGAATCAAATTTTTCGCATTGTCATCCAACACTTCATCTAACTGCTGCTCTAACTGTCCAAAGTTTTCAGTTGCGGCATTTGAACTTGTATCTTCAATGAGCTGCTTAAATTGAACTTTTACTTTCTGGCGTTTCTCATTGAGAACATCAATAAATTCATTCCAGCTCGCAAAACCCAAGGTGTCTATAATTCGTTGTCTTAGGTCAATTTCTTCTGGCAATAGCTGAGTTTGCTGATCGTTGAGTGCTTGAATTGCATGTTCAACACGGCGTAAAAACAGATAGGCATCTTCTAATTCTAAAACGGCCTGTTTTTCTAATAAACCTGCTTCGCCAATGTGCTCAAGGCTGACTAAACATTGACGATCTTGTAACTCACGTTTAGACCCGCCATAAATAAGCTGGAACACCTGAACAATAAATTCAATTTCACGAATGCCACCCGCGCCGAGTTTAATATCATCCTCGATATGACGGCGCAGAACTTCTCGCTCAATCATCGCTTTCATATCGCGCATAGCAGCAAAAGCGGTGTAATCGACATAACGACGGAAAACAAAAGGACGTGTCATTTCTAACAAGTCTTGCCCTTCTTTATCTCCAGTTACAACACGTGCCTTAATCCATGCATAGCGTTCCCATTCACGACCATGCTGACTTAAATATTTTTCCAAAGCGGCATGACTAATCGCCAATGCCGAGCCATCCCCCCAAGGACGCAAGCGCATGTCTACTCGAAACACAAAACCATCTGCGGTAATGTGTTCAAGTAAATAAATGAGTTTTTGCCCCCATAAAATACAGAACTGCTGTACATCAATGCATTTACGACCATTGGTTTCGCCTTGTTCATCAAAGGCAAAAATTAGATCAATATCACTCGAGAGATTAAGCTCCTGTGCACCGAGCTTACCCATGGCAACTACAATCAAATCTTGAACTTTGCCAGAGTAACCCACAGGTTCACCGTGTTTCGCTACGAGTGCTACACGTGCAAAAGCCTTTGCCGCACAAATGCTGGCATCGGCAAAATCAGAAAGTTCACGAGTAAGTGTGACAACATCGGTTAGTTGATTGGCATCTTGCCAAATCCAACGGAACATTAAACGACCACGCAAAATACGAAGTGCGCGCATCCAAGATGTTTCGTCACCAATTCCATCTAATGTGGTTTGTACAAATTGGTAAATTTGATCAGTTGAGAGCGGTGCAGTAAATTGATCTATTTGATAATCTTGTTCTAAAACAGCCTGATGCAGGCCTAAAACTTGTTCTGCATACTGACTAGCACGCAATGTTTTTTGTAACTGCTCCGCATTCATATAAAAAGCTCTTTTCCTCGTACTCTCTTTTTAGTTATAGCAGTTCGAGTAGTGGTAGGAAAAGGGATTAGACTAATTTTGCTTCCGATGATGATTGATATTCGATATGAGGATCATGACTTTCTTGAGCCGAAGGTAATAAAACTTTAAATGTGGTTCCAACACCCTCTTTGGAACTGACATTAATTTCCCCCTGATTAATCTCGACAAAACGTTTACACAAACTCAAACCTAAACCCGCACCTTTTTCACCTGCGGTACCTTTAAAGCTGGCCGTAATACGTGGATGGAACAAATTCGCCATTTGTTGCTTGGTCATGCCTAGACCAGTGTCTCGCACTGTTATTTCAATATTTTCGCCAGTTTGTTTGGCTTCAATAAAGACTTTGCCCGAGCCATCAACATCTGTAAATTTCAGCGCGTTTGACACCAAGTTTTGAATCACTGAGGTCATCATATTGATATCGGCATAGATTTTTAAATCTTCTGGTACAGCATTCACCAATTCAATATTTTTCTTTAAAGCTAAGGTATATAAAACATCAAAAACGATATTGCTGACTTGTCTAAGGTTAAAGTTAATCGGGTGATAAACAAAACGCCCACCCTCAGCCATCGCCCATGTCAGTAAGCTTTCGAGCAAGTTATAGGTTGATTGCGAAGTGTCATATAGATAGTCTGCAATATTTTGAATGCTCGATTCATCTAAAGTTTCACGCTCTTTGGCGAGTACTTCTGAAAAACCTAGCAGACCATGAAATGGCGCTCGAAGATCATGTGAAATGATTGAAAAGAATTTTGTTTTACTTGAGTTAATCGCGACTTGTTGCTCATAGAGTTCGTTTAACTCTTCATAGTTAAACTTCAACTCGACCTGCTGCATAAAAGTAGAGCAGTAATCGAGCAATAACTGGATGTCTTCATCTTCAAATGTTGCTGCATCGTCATCAAAAAAAACGGCGAAGCCCATAGAGGTTTTATCGGGATGTAGAAGATGTACGGCCAACGCCCTACTACACTCAATATTTAATTCTTTTAAATAGTTGGTTAAATTTTGATAGGAAGGATGTAAGTGATTAATCACCTGTTGTTTAGCAAAGCACTGTTTTAAATGTTTTGAAGGTTTAAACGAAATGGCGGTCATACCATCTGGGCAACGATGCCAAAAGTAAGGTTCTTGATTAAAAGTCAATAAGGCTTTTTTACACTTCAAAAGACGAAGACTAAACCGGAAAAATTGCTCGATATAGTTCTGCTCGGCATTTAATCCAAGCAAAAGCGATATTCTACAAGCACTTAACTGCTCAATCTGGTTTAGTTCTAAATGTTGGAATGTCATTGCCCGCCTCACAGATTTTGTCGTTTTTGGTCGGAACCGCTCTTAAAAGAAATGTACTTATAATCATTATGATCTACTACAAACTTTAACACAGTACATTAAAAGAGCAACTTTCTTTTCAAAATAGAAATGTGAAGTTTCAATTAAAGGTTTTTAGATACATAAAGCGAGCAGTTTTTAGGAAAATACAACAAATTTTTGAAGGTCGAGAGTTGTAAGATGTTAGAAATGCGAGTTCAGAATAATGAAAAAAAGATAAAATTTAGCTTTAAATTTTTGACCATTACAATTTAAACAGGTTCAAATTCAACCTAAAGACTTTAGCCGCCCTTCTCTTACCGAATGTGAAGAATGCGGAAATGATATTCCTGTTGAGCGTCAGCGCTATGGTTCTATAACCCTTTGCGTGGAATGTAAAAATACACAAGAAAAACTTTCATATTATTATCGTTAATTATTTTAGTTCAGCATGTCAAAACAGTTTTCACATTTTAAGTCACATGTTTTCAAGAAATCAGCATGATTAAATTTGGTAGATAAAACAAAACCCCAAAGATTCGCGGTCCTTGAGGTTTCAGCTTCCACTCTTGATATATGGGACAAGAATGAAAGGTTTAATTAAGTATACTCCTAAAACCCAAACGAAGGTAGAAGGACAAATGAGTGAATATGGTGCAGACAGAGCAGGTAACAAATTAGCAAATGCAGCCGTTATTGCTGCATGGTTATTTGGCTTATCTGCTTTAATCATTGCTATAGGTATGGCCTATAAAAATTTTATAGGATGAACACTATGGAAAAATATGGTTTTTGGAGAGTAGCTTTTCTTTTTTCAATTATATTCTTCATCTGGAAATTGCCTGACCTTGTTCAAGCATTTCGGTGGTGGTGAGTTATGTGGATATACCCTATCTTAATCGGCATGATCATGGGCATTATTATAAGTAGCTCTATGTTCTTATATCTTTTCACATAACGCCAAACCCGGCCCCACCTAGGGGCTGAATAATATATTAAAATTTTAAAACTACCCTAAGTATATATTTTCATAAAAAAATCTATAAAAAACAGTTATTTTAAAAAATTCCTTATTCGGAGAAATAACACTGCTATCTTTCTCTATAAAGCCAAAGTTAAAAAGCTCGATATTAGGGTTTTCCAAATATCCTTCCTTTACCATCCTACCTAATCCCCCGTTGGGAATTACTCTCGTTATAGGCTTAAGTGGCAGATCTTTCATATTTTCTATTTCATCTATTAGGTGATGATCTAATTTATTAATAATATAAACAAGTTTATAAAATAATGATTTATTTTCTGTAGTAGGATTTTTAATATATATTCTAAAAGCCCTAGCGAGCATTTTTGCCTGCTTTTCAATAAAAGTTTTCTCTAAAATTTTTATTGTTTCTAGACCCAGCCTTAAATTATCCGGATTTTCTTCTATAAATTTTTCAAATACTTCTGAATCTATTTCAATAGTATTTAAGAAAGTTTGAATTTGTAATGTATATAGAGCATCATTACATTTTCGGGTATATTCAGATATCTCCTCAATGGATTCTTTTATTTTAGTAGCACCTCCTAAAGTAAGAGAATCAGCAATAACCAATCCTGTATTTTTCAGAATAATATTTAAAATATTCATTTTAATTCCTTTTTAACCAGTCTCACTATCAGGCTTTGTATTGTTTTTTCCTGTACCAGAACTATTACCATTACCAGAAATTTGTTCAATTGCTTTCATTGCAACTGCGCTAACGTTGGCTGGTAGATCTTTAAATTTTTCATTTGTAGAATCAACCATACCAGCATCTTTACCAAAGTAGTCTGGAACAAGATCTTTATGAATCTGATTACGTTCATCTTCATTAAGTTGATTAATAAAAGGGCGTAATGTAGCAAGTTTCAGCATCATATTTTCACTATGGCGCATGTGAACATAGGCTCGATAAGCAACACGACTTGTATAAATAATAGATGAGAAAAGCAAGACTGAAAATATTAAACGTAGAACAAGATAAATTAGAGCATTTTCTTGAGCAGCAGAATAAATCTTTTCAATTTTTTCAATAGGCTGATCTTTATATTTTTCAATTAATGCTGTAACTGGTATATCTGTTTTCTCTTTGTACTCATCTAAACCATTCAAGGCTAGACAAATCGATAAAATAATAATTAAAAAAGTACCTACAGTCATAACCCAATAAGTAATACGCTCCCAAAAAGCACGATTTTTATAATGATCAGTAATCTGCTGCTCACCCTTGGCTTGTACCATATTCTTTAATATTTTATAGTCATCATAGGTACTTTTAAAATCTTGATCAGTTTGATTAACTAAATTACCTAAACTCTCAACTTTACCCTTAACTTCTTCTTCATATGTAGTATGAATATTAACTAACGAGGATTTTAAATCTTCAATTACAGCATTAACTTGTTTTTTTAAATCTTTTTCTTGTGCTAATACAAAACTATTGACTGTTGCACTAATTTGAGTTGAATTTAAATTAACCTCATCTTTTAATCTTTTAATCTCAGCTTCTAATAAAACAACCCTATCATATAAACTATCATTATTCACAGAATTATTTAAACCAAAAGACTGATTCATAGCATGCAGTTCATTTATAATAGAATCCATCTCAAATGATACATCAGCCTTTTTAATATCTCTAAATAAAATATTTTTTTCAAAAAAGTCAGCAACATGCTTGTAGAAACCCCAAATAAAATCCCTTAAATAAAGATGTGTATTAAGTTCACCTCCTGCAACATGAGAAGAAATAATAATAATACTATCAAAGTAATCTCTTATAAATCTTACATTTTCATCATTTAAATCATTACCAAATACACTTACAAGAAACTCTTCAATTCTGTAAATAATTTTTTTTAATTGATTAAATATAGAAATATAATCAAACTTAAGCCTTCTACCATTACTCGTTATAATCTCTCTAGTTTTATTCGGATAATCAGCATTTAATAATTCTGCAATTCTCCTACAATAAAATAGATCGCTAACCTCTTCTTCACTTAACAACATCTTCTAATCCCCAAATCACGGAATTCGAACAAAATAACCTTCTGGAAGCTCTCCCAGTGGCTCAGCAATACGAACAAAAATCTACGTAACAACGTTCCCAACTTTTCATTATTTACCCCTTTAAATTCTTGATAGCTTCTGTAGTAGCCTTAACCATCTCTGTTGTGCTTTTCATTTGGTCAGATATTAAATTGCTCATATCTTTATGTGCTGCCCCATCAACTTCTCGACCAAAGTATTTAAGTGCAAGTTCTTTTCGTACACTGGCTGCTTCCTCAGTAGGAATGCTTTCCATGAAACTTGGGTAAGCTTGTAGCTCAACTTGTGTTTGATAATTTTGATCTGCTAATCTTTGATAATGAGCGGATTGTTTTAAAAAGTAACTTATTAATGTAATACCGACTAATAACAGGGATACTTTTACAGCCCAAAACTCAATAGTAGAAAAAAGATGAGGAACTAACTCATGTTTAAGTGTTAATAAACCTACAGATAAACATAATACAATTGCTAACCCCCAATAAAAATATGATCTATAATTTTCTTCTAAATTTCGATATTTAATAACCGCGTTATTATAGATACCTTCAGTACGGGCATTATCAACTAAATTCCTTAACCTTCTAAAGTTAGATAACTCCGTATTAACCTCAGCAATAACAGGGCTTAATGCATTTATAGAGAGATCTTTAAAAGAACTTTTTACAGCTTCATATTTCTGTATCAGAAAATTAATTTCATTGATTTTACTTAAACATTGCTGAAGAATATCATCATTTATTTCATTAAGAAGTAAGTTTGAAACATCATCAACATCTTCCTTTATACTTTCCAAAAAGCCAATTTCTTCATAATGTAAAAAAACTGTATTTAGAGACGAGTTTATATTTAAGAGTATATCTCTCATACTATCTCTTAAATCAGATCTCATTTTTGCAGATATAACTTGATTAACTGTACTTCTAATCTTTTCTGATAGTTTTGACTTCAAATTCTTAAATTCATCTACTTGTGCTCTAATAACTTTTAGTTCATCTTCCGTTAAAGTCTTCTGTGCCATTTAATTCCCCCCAATTTATTATAAAGTCTTGACGCGTAATAGTATCTAAGCTTTTCTAAACTTTCTACAATAAAAATCAGCCTAACAAAAAACCCCTAAACCGTTAGTTTAGGGGTTTTCGTAGAATCATAAGATTCTGAATATGGTCCCGAGGGTCGGACTCGAACCGACACGTCATCTCTGACAGCGGATTTTGAGTCCGCCGCGTCTACCAATTTCACCACCTCGGGAGAGGAAGTATGTTTGTGTTGCGTATATTAGCGCGTTTGTAAAACTTGTCAAACCCTAAGTGAATATTATCGTTCACTTTTAGATCACTTAAACATTTTTCATGATTTAAGCCAGAAGCACAGCCATAAAAAAGCGAAAAAGTTTATACTAGGCGCAATTTTTGCGGTGTTTTTTTCTAAATATGCAACTGTCTGACTTTTCCTTTGAATTACCTGATGAACTTATTGCCCGTTACCCTCTTGAATCACGTAGTGCTTCGCGGTTGTTGCACTTAGACTCAAAGGGTCAATATCACGATCACATGTTCACCGACATTATCGATCTGTTCGAAGAAGGTGATCTGCTAGTGCTCAATGACACCAAAGTCATGAAAGCACGACTAAAAGGAAAACGCTCTACAGGCGGTGCTATTGAGATTTTGGTTGAGCGTATGCTGAACCACACCACAGCATATTGTCACATCAAATCGAGCAACTCGCCTAAAGCGGGTGCTGAGCTTTTTGTTGGTGCAGATAATATTCCCGTGATTGTCCGTGGTCGTCACGAAAATTTATTTGTGGTTGAGTTTTCACAGCCAATCTTGCCTGTCCTTGAGCAATATGGTCAGTTACCTATTCCGCCTTACTTTAACCGTGAAGCAGAAGAAATTGACACCGAACGTTATCAAACTGTTTTTCATAATCCTGAAAAAATTGCCAGTGTTGCCGCACCCACTGCAAGCTTACATTTTGATGAAGAATTATTAGCAAAGTTAGAACAAAAAAATGTTCAAAAAACTTTTGTGACTTTACACGTTGGTGCCGGCACATTTATGCCAGTTCGTACTGATGACATTACCAACCATATCATGCACAGTGAATGGTGTGATGTTCCTCAAGAAACAATTGATTTAATTTTGGCGACTAAAGCACGCGGAAATAAAGTGATTGCCATAGGTACAACTGCAACACGTGCTTTGGAAAGTGCAGCTCAAGCCCATAGCGGTAAAATTGCAGCTTGGACTGGCGACACGCAAATCTTTATCTATCCGGGCTATCAGTTCTGCATCGTAGACCGTTTAATTACCAACTTCCATTTACCAGAATCTACCCTGCTCATGTTGGTGTCAGCTCTTTCAAATCGCGACAACATTTTAGCTGCCTACGAACATGCAGTTAAAAACCGCTATCGTTTCTTTAGTTATGGCGATGCTATGTTGATTGATAAATTAGAAGTTTAAAAAATTAAGGTTGGGTTAAACCATACTGGTGAATTAAAAGGTTTAACCCAGCCCAGATATTTACAATAAAAAAATCATGAATTTAACCCAGTGTGTTGCAGAAATTTATAAATAAAACTCAAGCATCAAATTTTTGAAGACAAATTCTTAATTTAAAAGCATTTAGTATTTATCTCTTTCAATTTAAAAGATAATCTTAGATAGCACTTTTTATGATAATCAACTCATTGCCTCCATGCCAATCGATACCGTACAAGAAGCTCTTCATATAAGACGTAAAAAAAATACACAGGTTTTTCGCAATATTGCTCGACTTTGGGATGCTGGACAAAAATCTCATTCAACCCAAGATCTTTTAGATGCTTTACATCCGTGGCGTGAAGATCACAACCTTCGCTTTTTTAATGTGCTCCCCTACTTACTCGCAATTTGCAGCATCACAATATTGGCCTTTGGCTATTTTCTTCATCCGTATATTCAATATATTTGGAGCTTTTTAGGCGCATTTTTAACAGGGTTTCTGGCGTATTTACTCTATCAATCTCAAGAACCCTTAACGCAAGTCATTCATTATCTGGAACAGCGCATGGTGATATTGCGTTATGGTTTACAATTTCAGCAGTTGCCAGCCTATCTTCCCATTCATGCTCAGCCAGTTTTAGTTCTGAGCAAATTAAAGCAGTATTTCCCACTGTTTAACCGAGGGACTGAATCTAACGAAATTGCCCAATATGCTTCTGTCACATGGAACGATGGCGTAACAGATCATCAAGTCTTGCTGTTTCAATATCATTACGTTAATGAAATACCGATTATTCAAGATCAAAGTAGCGAAAAAAAAATTATAAAAGAAATTCATAAAGACCTATGGGGCGCTTTTATATTTGAAATGCCTGCCCTAGGTATTGCTGTCAGCAATCAGCGTTCTCGTTTTTTTACTCCCTACAGCAGTAAATGGCAAAGTAGTGATATTTTAATTAACCAAGAACTTAATATTTTGGGGGTTAATCAACATCAGTTAGCCAAAGAAATCAGCCCAAGTCTAACTTTAAAATTACATGATTTTTTTCAGCACTTTACAGGTGATTTAATTTATCATCACGAAGAACAAATTTTGTGTTATCTGGGTGAGCAAAACCTTTTTCAGACCACCAGTAAGCAAAGTGAAATTCATGATGTTTCAGCATTGCGTGGGCACTTGCGTACCATGACCATGCCGCAATATGAAAAATTTCAGAAATTCATGTTGAACTTAATTAAATAAATCTCTCGTATTACTTAACTGGTGACTCATTAAAAAATGAGACATCCAAAAGTGTACTGAGGGAATAACAATAAGGAACTGACCATGACTGGTTTATTTATTTTCCTGGGGATTTTTGTTGTACTGATTGTCTGGGGCATTCACATCCGTAATACCATCGTACGTTATTTTAATGCGACCAAACGTGCTTGGTCTGAGGTTGCCAATTTCGAACGTCAGAAAGTCAAAACTTTAGAAGCGCTTGAGACAACACTGAATCAATATACTCAGTTTGAAAAATCGACATTAGAAAAAGTCACCGAACTACGTCAGCAAATTCTTAATTTAAATGTGAATAACACTGATATTTCTCAGCTACAGCAAATTGAAAAAATGAGCCAAGAACTGATTCGAAGCTTAAATGTGGTTGTTGAAAATTATCCTGAGCTTAAAGCCGACTCACTCTATAGCAAGATGATGGATGATATTCAGGAACAAAACGAAAATGTGGGTGCGGCTATTACCATTTTTAACCGTAATGTCGAATTATTTAACAACCAGATTGAAGTATTCCCCAACAATCTCATCAATACATTAACTTTATCTAAGAAAGCTATTCGTCCTTTTAAGGATAATCTTGTTAATGAAAATTTTGACTATAAACCTAATTTTTAATAGGAAAAGAACAGTCTATAACCTAGCGGAAATTTTATCTATTTTATAGCCAGCTACATTTAGTAGTAGAACTACATCGCAGAATCAAGGAAAATAGCTCTCTTTTTAGCAGCGAACTGTTTCTTCGCCTCTGCTCGTGTTCAGGATTTTTAGATGAAGTTTGAAAAATTAGGTCAGTCGGGGCGCGCCCGTCGTGGTCGTTTAACTTTAGAGCATGGTGTTGTTGAAACACCTGTTTTTATGCCAGTAGGGACTTACGGCACAGTCAAAGGTATGCTACCGCGTGATATCGAAGACATTCAGGCACAAATTATTTTAGGAAATACATTCCATTTATATTTGCGTCCAGGTCTCGAAGTGATTAAAGAACACGGCGGTTTGCATGACTTTATTAAATGGAATAAGCCAATTTTGACTGACTCTGGCGGTTTCCAGGTTTTTAGTCTTGGCGCAATGCGCAAAATCAAAGAGGAAGGTGTTACTTTCCGCTCACCGATTGATGGTTCAAAAGTATTTTTATCACCTGAAATTTCTATGGAAATTCAGCAGGTTTTGAACTCTGATATCGTCATGATTTTTGATGAATGTACACCTTATCCTGCAACGCATGAAGAAGCACAAAAATCATTGCAGCTTTCTTTACGCTGGGCAAAACGTTGTAAAACCCATCATCATGATGAGCTCAAAAATAAGAATGCGTTATTTGGCATTATTCAAGGCGGTATGTATGAAGACTTACGTGATGAGTCTTTAAATGGTCTTCTTGAAATCGGATTTGACGGTTATGCGATTGGCGGTTTATCTGTAGGTGAACCTAAAGATGAGATGATCAAAGTTTTAGATTATCTACCAAGCAAAATGCCACAAGATAAACCGCGTTACTTGATGGGCGTTGGTAAACCTGAAGATATCGTTGAAGCGGTGCGCCGCGGTGTCGATATGTTCGACTGTGTAATGCCAACCCGTAATGCGCGAAACGGTCATTATTTTGTCACTGATGGTCTGGTACGTATTCGTAATAGTAAATATCGCCATGACCAGAGCCCGCTCGATCCGCATTGCGATTGCTACACATGTAAAAACTTTACCCGTGCTTATCTATTCCATCTTGAAAAATGTGGAGAGATGTTAGCGTCTATGCTCGGTACCATTCATAACTTACGTTATTACCAACGTTTAACTGAAGGTATGCGTGATGCATTAGAAAATGGCACATTTGACGAATTTGTTCAGGACTTTTATGCCCGTCGTGGTTTAGAAGTTCCACCATGTCCAGTTGATGAATAAGCCCGATTTGCGCTCAACCTCAAGACAAGGTAAATTGCAAAACGAATTAGGATTATGTCAGGTATCTGACTCATATTTTTAACTTTAGGAAATCAAAATGAGCTTTTTAATTTCTGCTGCACATGCAGCACCGGCAGCTGGCCCAACTACAGGTATTTTGCCAAACATCTTGATGATTGTCGTATTCGTTGCAATCTTTTATTTCTTAATTTGGCGCCCTCAAGCAAAACGTGCTAAAGAGCACCGTTCTTTAATCGAGAGCTTAGGTGTAGGTAGTGAAGTTGTGTTCGCTGGTGGTTTAATGGGCAAAGTGACCAAAATTGAAGGTGACTATGCAGTTGTTGAACTTAGCCGTGGTGTAGAAGTAAAAATTCAGCGTGCCAGCGTAATTTCAGTATTACCTGAAGGCACTCTAAATAACCTTTAATCATAAAACAGTCGTGCTTTAGCACGACTTTTTCATTTAAGAAGAAAGCGAATGCGTTACCCTGCATGGAAATATTTACTGATTCTGGTTGTTCTGGTAATCAGTACATTATACGCACTGCCTAGTCTATATCCGGATGAGCCCGCAGTTCAAATTTCCGGTGCCAAAGCTGGCACCCAAATTGATCAAAGTGTGGTGCAAAAAGCAGAGCAAATTTTAAAAACAGCAAACATTGCAAGTCACGATAATACTTTTACAAATAATGCTGCCCTATTGCGTGTCAGCTCTTCTGAAGCGCAGTTAAAAGCAAAAGAAGTATTACGCCGTGACTTAGGTGATCAATATGTTGTCGCCCTAAACCTTGCACCAACCACACCGGAATGGTTGCAAAAGATTGGGGCAAAACCAATGAAACTTGGTTTGGACTTACGTGGTGGTGTCCACTTCTTGCTTGAAGTAGATATGGACAAAGCCGTTGCCCAACGTATGGAAACCTCTGCCACCGATTTGCGTCGTCAGTTCCGTGAAAACAAGATCAAATTTAATAGTCTTGCATTAACTAATAATGTGATCACTGTTCAATTTGCTGACAATGCTGACCGTGATGCAGCAATGGATTTTTTACGTCGTAATGGGAATGAATATACCCAACAGGCATTAGCAAGCTCTACAGGTTCTACTTTAAAGCTTTCTTATACTGATGTACGTCGCCAAGAAATTCAGTCATATGCGGTGAATCAAAACTTAACAACATTACGTAATCGTATTAACGAACTTGGTGTTGCAGAAGCATTGGTACAAAGTCAGGGTAGCAACCGTATTGTCGTTGAATTACCGGGTGTTCAAGATACAGCTGAAGCGAAACGTGTTTTAGGCCGTACTGCAAACCTCGAATTCCGTTTGGTTTCTGACGCAAATGATCAATATATTGACCCATATACAGGTAAATATAATGGTCAACCTTTACCTCCGGGCACAGAAGTTTTTGCTTATGAGTCTTTAGACAGCGGTCGTCAACTTTTGTTGCAACGTAACCGTATCTTGACGGGTGAGCGCGTTCAAAATGCAAGTTCTGGCTTTAGCCAAGACTCTGGTGGTGCCGAAGTAAATATTACTCTCGACAGCGCTGGCGGTAAGCTTATGTCCGATGCAACTCGTAATGCTGTTGGTAAACGCATGGCGGTATTGTTCATCGAAAATAAGCAAAAAATTACTTATGTCACAGATCCTAAAACTGGTGCACAAACAGAAGTTCGTACTCCATACACTGAATCTGTAGTCATCAATGCTGCAACAGTTCAGGCCGTTTTAGGTTCAACTTTCCGTATTACCGGTTTAAGTTCTCCTCAAGAAGCATCAGAACTTGCATTAATGCTACGTGCAGGTGCTTTGGCTGCGCCAATGTATTTTGTTGAAGAACGTGTAGTTGGTCCAAGCCTTGGTCAAGAAAACATTGATAAGGGCGTATTATCAACTCAAATCGGCTTCTTGCTTGTTGCAATCTGGATGGTGGTTTTCTTCCGTCTATTCGGTTTAATCGCTAACTTTGCACTCGTTGTTAACTTGGCAATGATTTTAACGGTTATGTCATGGATTGGGGCTTCCCTCACCTTACCAGGTATTGCGGGTATCGTTATTACCATTGGTATGGCCGTCGATGCGAACGTATTGATATGTGAGCGTATTCGAGAAGAAATGCTCTGGGGTGCATCGCCCAAACAGGCCATTGTGGCCGGTTATGATCGAGCCTACAACACCATTTTTGACTCGAACTTAACGACGTTCCTCGTTGCATTCATTTTGTTTGCAATTGGTACAGGCCCGATCAAAGGTTTCGCCGTAACATTAATGATTGGTATCGTGTGTTCGATGTTTACTGCAATTACAGTGACTCGCGCAATTGTACAAATCATTTATGGTAAACGCCGTAATTTGAAAAAGTTGAGCATTTAAGGAGATCGATGATGACTAAAGTGACTCAACAAGATTCAAAACAATATGGACGTCCGGATGATGCAAAAATCATCCCGTTCATGAAGATTGCTAAACCTGCGGCAATCTTCTCGATCCTTATTACGTTAGCGAGTATTTTCTTTATTGTAACTAAAGGTCTTAACCTCGGTTTGGACTTTACAGGTGGTGTTTCAGCTGAGCTTAACTACGCTCAACCAGCAAATCAGTCTGAAGTTATTCAGGCACTCGATAAAGCTGGCTTTAAAGATGCTGTAGTACAGACACTTGGTAGCAATAAAGACTTACTTGTACGCATGCCTGTACAAGAAGTTAAGGTTGAAGACCTTAATAACGCGATTACTAAGGCTGTACAGTTGCCAAACAATGCCGCAGAAGTTCACAAAGTGGACTCTGTAGGTGGTCAAGTTGGTAACGAGCTTTATGTTCGCTCTGCTGGTGCGGTTGCACTTGCACTTATCTTAATGTTGATTTACGTGACGATCCGTTTCGAGTTTAAACTCGCAATGGGTGCCGTGATGTCTTTATTCCACGACATCATCATTATTATTGGTGCTTTTGCATTATTCCAATGGCCATTTGACCTTACGGTTTTAGCTGCGGTACTTGCTGTCATTGGCTTCTCGCTTAACGATAACATTGTAGTGTCAGACCGTATCCGTGAAAATTTCCGTAAAATTCGCGGAGCGACTCCTCGTGAAATCATCGATATTGCTTTAACCGAGACTTTACGTCGTACCATTCATACATCAATGACCTTATTGCTTGTCGTTCTAGCAATGATGTTCTTAGGTGGTGATGGTCTACACTGGTTCGCTGTTGCAATGTTTGTTGGTGTCTTTGTAGGTACTTACTCTTCAATTTATATCGGTACAGCTTTTGCCTTATGGCGTGGTCTTAACCGTCAGGACTTCATCGTTCAGGTTAAGCCTGAATTTGAAGATGAAATTCCTTAAGTTGTCTAATTAAGACATATAAAAAAACCGCGATTAATTCGCGGTTTTTTTATTTAAAACATATTATTTACGGCGCAATGCATCCGAAATTGCTTCAACTAACTGTTGAGAAATTTCTTGTTTAGATGCTTTCTCTAACTCACGCTTTTTCATGTGATAGTTTTCAGCAAAGAAAACCGTCATGGCATTTTCATCAGAAGCAAAACCAATATCTGCACGTGATACATCATTACATGCAATCATATCTAGTTTTTTAGCGACCAGTTTTCCTGCTGCATACTCTTCAACATTTTGTGTTTCAGCAGCAAAGCCCACCATAAATGGACGTTTTTCCTGACCCGCAATGGTTGCCACAATATCTGGATTTTTCACAAGGGAAACATTCAACTCATCCCCTGCCTTCTTAATTTTATGCTCGGCAACTTCTGCTACGCGATAGTCCGCGACTGCGGCAGTTGCAATGAAGATATCACACCCTGTTTCTAACGAGTTCATGCTGATATCTAACATTTGTCTTGCAGAAGCAACATTTACTCTTTTTACACCATTCGGTGTATCTAAACTTACAGGCCCAGCAATTAGCGTCACTTGTGCGCCAGCAGCGTAACAAGCAGCAGCTAAAGCAAAGCCCATTTTACCAGTACTGTGGTTCGAGATATAACGAACAGGGTCAATCGCTTCACGCGTTGGCCCAGCGGTAATCACAACTCGCTTTCCAGCCAACAAGCCAAATTTTTCAGCGATTGCACGTTGAGCCTGATGAAAATAGCCAGCGACTTGCCTTGCAATTTCTTCTGGCTCTGGCATACGGCCTAAACCGACATCACCACATGCCTGCTCACCCGCATCCGGCATAATCACATGCACGCCATCTTCGACTAAGGTTTGTAAATTTCGTTGCGTTGCTTTGGCCGCCCACATTTGCTGGTTCATGGCAGGTGCAACCCACACAGGAGATTTTGTTGCCAAAAACACTGTACTGAGCAAGTCATCTGCTAAACCATGCGCAAATTTTGCCAAAGTATCGCAGCTTGCAGGCGCAACCAGTAATAAATCAGCCCAACGTGCTAATTCAATATGTCCCATCCCAGCTTCAGCCGCAGGATCTAAAAGTTCAGTATGAACGGGATTACCAGAAAGAGCCTGAAACGTTAGTGGGGTAATAAATGCCTGAGCACCATGTGTCATGACAACACGCACGTCAAAGCCATAATCTTTAAGGCGACGGACTAAAATGGCACTTTTATAGGCAGCAATTCCGCCAGTGACAGCTAAAACAATGTTTTTATGAGGAATAACACTTAGATCAAAGCTCACGAACAGGATACCTTACTGTTGCAGTGGCGCTCACAATAGCATTAAATACGCGCAGACCCAAGATTGATTGGGCAAACAAAATAAAATTTTAAGCGAATAATGCTGGGGAATATGAATACTTCTATTAAAAATTGGCCCGAACAAGAACGGCCAAGAGAACGGTTATTACAACAAGGTCCGCAAAGTCTCTCAGATGCAGAGCTACTTGCGATTTTTCTTCGCTCAGGTTCACGACAACATTCAGCAGTCGAATTGTCACGTTTACTCATCCAACGCTTTGGTAGCCTAAATGCAGTATTTGATTCATCGTTAAGTGAGTTAATTCAGTTTAATGGAATTGGAGCAACGAAATATTCACAATTACTAGCAGTCAAAGAGCTCGGACGGCGTTATCTCGATCATCACTTTCAGAAAAATAATCTCAGCCTTCACACTTCTGATTTAGTCTTGGATTATTTGCGCTACGAATTAAAAGGCGAGAAACAAGAAGTCTTTGCAGTACTCTGTCTAGATCCAGAATTAAGAAAACTTCACTTTAAAAAGTTATTTTTTGGGTCAGTTCAACATTGTGCAGTTTCAGTCAATCAAACCCTACGCTACGCCCTACAACAACATGCTTGCCAACTGGTCATTGCACACAATCATCCCTTTGGTTCAGCACAGCCTTCTGCTGAAGATATTGCATTAACTCAACAACTGGAACATGCCTGTCAGCTTGTCGAAATACGCCTCTTGGATCATTTTATTATCTCACCAGAAGGAAGCTTTTCATTTGCTGAACAACAACTGCTCAACCCAACAATAATATCAGTTCAATGATATTGACAAAGGGGCACTAAGCCTAGAAGATCAAAGCAAAAATAGTGACGTTAAAAATAAAATGATTGTTCGTGAGCAGCCTAGTATTTTCAAAGTATTATTCTCTTGGCGAGGGACAATTTTACCCAAAATTTTACCCTCTCTAGGGGTCGTTATGCTGATTTCGGCAATCATTGGGGGCGTAGAATATATCAATCTTTATCGCTTTCCAGAGATTCCTTTGGTTGGCTTTACTCTTATTGGTGTCGTACTTTCTATTTTCTTGGGATTTAAAAATACTGCATGTTATGACCGTTGGTGGGAAGCCCGAAAATTATGGGGCGTTTTAATTGCAACTTCACGCCATTTTGACCGCGACTGCCGAATTTTGACTCAAGCCCGCCGTGAACGTGTGATTCAACATGTGATTGTTTTTGCTAACGTGTTACGTGATCGTTTACGTCGTCAGACGGCGAACCCAACTGAGCTCATACAAACCAGCGGTATGAGCCAGCAAGCACTCACCCAGCTCTATCAGCAAAATAATGCCCCTCAGTACACACTTAGCCTCATTCACTGGGAATTATTGCAAGCGCTTAAAGAAGGTGAAATCTCAGACATCATCTATGCACAGATGAATAAAAATGTTGCAGATTTAAGTGTCGTACAAACTGGCTGTGACCGAATCGCCAATACGCCTATTCCATTTGCCTATTCAGTTTTGCTCAATCGCACTGTCTATTTTTTCTGTTTTATGTTGCCATTTAGTCTTGGTTCATTGCTTGGATTAGCAACACCTTTACTGGTGGGAATATTGGCATATACATTCTTAGGACTTGATGCACTCAGCTCGGAAATTGAAGAGCCTTTCGGTACTCAAAGTAATGATTTACCTTTAGACGCCATGGTACGTAGTATCGAAATTGAACTTTTAGGGACTTTGGGTAAACCTACCCCACCACCAATTCAAGCTCAAGATAATAACTTGTTGTAATGTCTTAGAGAAAACGTTCCCAAACACCTTGCTGATTAGCCGTTGGCTTAGGTGTATTTCCCAGTTTAATCCATGGCATATTTTCACCATGAAAATCACTGCCAATCGATACGGCTAATTGATATTGCTCAATCATCCGATCAATCATCTGGCGAGTAGATAAAGTTTCCATGGGTGGAGGTAACTCAATTGCATCTCCACCTGAAGTTGCGAACAATTCAATTAAATATCGAACGTTAGTTGCAGATAAATCATAACGAGTCGGATGTGCTAAAACTGCCAACCCTTTACTTTCGTGAATCATGTCAATTGTTTCTTTTAACCCTAAACCTTCAAACTTTACAAAAGCACGTCTTCCCTCTTTTAAGAAACGATCAAATGCTTGTTGAGGACGGGTTACAACTTTTTTCTCGACCAGTGTTTTAGCAATGTGTGTTCTGGTGATGCGATCTGCCTGATCTTCTACTTTGGCAAGAACATCCTCATAAATCTGAAAACCAATACATTTTTCTAATAAATCGCAAATTACTTTAGCTCTTTGCGCTCGTACTCTTTTTTGTTGTTCTAATGCTTCTAAAATTGGTGCTTCATTTTGCATGTTTAAAGCAACAATATGTACGCCATAACTCTTCTTCGTTGTTGGACGTGACCACTGACTTGAAATCTCTGTACCAGAAATGATTTTTAAATCATGACCTTGTGCAGCAATTCTAGCTCGCTGCAACCCATCCATTGTATCGTGGTCAGTTAAAGCCAAAGTATGCAAATTCACATCTATAGCAGCTTGCACCAATAATTCCGGAGACAAAGTTCCATCAGAAATATTGCTATGTGTATGTAAATCTATGCCTTGCATCTTTTATACTATGCCATTCACCAAACCTGATCAGATACTCTAACATGAAAGCACTTCTGGACTTTGTTCCATTAATTATTTTCTTCTATTTATATAAAACAGTTGATCCAACCGACACACAGCATCCTTTACTTAAACTGATCGGGTCTGCTGGTGGTGCCGATAATAATAATATTCTTGTAGCAACTACTGGCTTAATTATTTCAATGCTTGTGGTATATGGTGCCCTATTTGTTTTCCAAAAATTCCGTCTAGATAAACAACAGTGGTTTGTATTGTTTATGACTGTCATTTTTGGTGGTATCACCCTCATGTTAAGTGATGATTTCTATATTCGTCTGAAAGCTGCAATTTTGAATTTGATTTTTGCAGGTGCATTCTTAGTTTCACCTTGGTTTGGTAAAGATCGTAAGCCACTCATACGACGTCTATTTGACCCTATTTTAGAGTTAAGTGAAAAAGGTTGGAAAAATCTAAATTTTGCTTGGGCAGTCATGTTTGTGGTGATGTCTTGTTTACATATCTTCTTCGCGTTTTTATTTCACGGCGGAAAATATTGGGGTGAATTCACTGCATTTGGTGACATGATTGTCATGTTTTCATTTATCATTATTCAGTTCATTATTTTACGTAAACATTTTAAGTCACCTGAAGCTTAAAATGATTCCTGATTGATTACAGAGATACGATTACATGCCTTTTTTTGTTCTAAGCTGTACCGATAACGAAGGAACTTTAGAAAAACGCTTGGCCGTACGCCCTCAGCATATCGAACGTTTGCAAAAACTTGATGATGAAGGCCGCCTTGTTACAGCGGGAGCTATGCCAAAAGACCCGAATGATCTTCAAGCAGGTTTTTATGGCAGCACCATGATTGTTGAATTCGACAGTCGCGAAGCATTAGACGAATGGTTAAAAGAAGAACCATTTCTCAAAGAAGGCATTTACGCTCATATTGATGTAAAACCGTTTAATAAAGCATTTCCAAAAGGGTAATCATATGCACCCTGCAATCAAAAGCTTTCTTGGCTTGTGTTTGATCTGTTCAACTGCTAGTGCAGTTGAACCTACTGCCACACCAGCAACGACTCCTCCAAGTGCATCTTCAACTCAGGCTGCGAATCAGCCAGTTCCAACAGCTGGTACAACGGCGTCGACCGCAACAAAACCACTCACGGCTGAGCAACTTGCAAAGAATAAACAACAGCAAGATGCGAAAATCAAAGCTTTAGTTCAAGATCAGGCATCTCGTTTAAAACAGTTAGAACATGCCAATCTTGAAGCACTCGCCCAGAACCAAGAGTTACAGTTAAAAAATGATAGCCTCTCTGTTCAGGTTCAAGTCTTACAAAGCGAACGTAGTGCGCAAATGTTTTTATATGGCGCGGTTACCTTAGCGGGTGGCGTATTACTAGGTTTCTTTATCTCTAGTTATATTCATACAAAACGTCGACGCCAGTGGTAAATCCAAGCGATCTATTAAACTAAATGAACGTATCAAACCGTATACAAACAGCAGAACTGGACTGGGAATTAATCGATGGTATCGAGGTTCCCATTTCCAAACAATTTGGTGATGTCTATTTCTCTAAAGATAATGGCCTACTTGAAACACGGCATGTTTTTCTAAATGGTAACGACTTATCAGAACGCTTAGCCAATTTAAAAGATTTTGAATATTTCAGTGTAGGAGAAACCGGTTTTGGTACGGGTTTAAACATTCTTGCACTCTGGCATCTTTGGCAACAAGTCCGTCCTGATAATCAAAGCCATTTACACGCCATTAGTGTTGAAAAATTTCCATTAAGTAAAGCCGACCTCATTCGCGCTTTGAATGTCTGGGATGAGCTTAAACCACTTGCAGACCAGTTAATTGAACAATATCCGCTACCTATTGCTGGATGCCATCGTTTAAGCTTCCCTGAAGAGCGTTTTAGCATCGACTTATGGCTAGGAGATGCACAAGATATTTTCCCAAGCATGGCTAAAACTAAAGCAGTAAATGCTTGGTTTTTAGATGGCTTTGCACCCTCTTGCAATCCAGACATGTGGGAACAAAACGTTTTAAACCATATTGTCCGTCTTTCTGACTATGGCAGTACATTTTCCTCTTTTAGTGTCGCTGGTGTTTTAAAACGTGGGCTAAAAGCGCATGGAATTAATATTTCTCGTCCACGTGGTTTTCGACATAAGAGGGAAATGCTCAAAGCAATCTGGAATCCACCTCAATCTGATGATGAGTCCTCACCATTAGACCTAGTTCACTCATTGAGTAAGGGACAACAGCATATTGCGATTATTGGGGCCGGTATAGCAGGTTTAACTACAGCGTGGGCATTTGCAGCACGTGGACATCAAGTCACCCTATATGAGCGAACAGAGGCATTATCTGGCGCTTCTGGAAACCCTTTAGCCCTGCTTAATCCAAAACTATGTCCAATTGAGCAAAGTCATGAACATCTCATGACCTTAAGTTGGCAACATGCCTTGAATTTTTATAAAAATTTTCAAGCATTTCGTCCACTTCAAATACAACAAATCGCCTTAAAAAATGCTGATGAACTTCTCGATCTTGTAAATCAATATCCAGCTCAGGTTGTTACCCACTCAATCAACTCACTTGAAACCGCATATTCTAGTGTTGTACTTACCGACGCGGGTTCTGTTTCACCACATCAATTACGTGATGAAATTTTGCAACATCCTTTGATCGATTTAAAAATTCTCAATATTACAGAGCTTGTATCTTGTGAAAATAAAGTACAAATCATAAGCGAGAATAAAACTATCGATGAAAGCGACCATGTGATCGTATGCTGTGCACGTCAAAGCGCGGCTTTTTTTGAAAGCTATCCGCAGTTAAAACCAATACGTGGGCAAGTAAGCTGGGTTGACAATACTTTTGCTCCCCTGCCTTTACAGGAAGCTTATAGCTATGGCGGCTACTGTATGCAACTTAATGCTTCACAGATGATTTTAGGTGCGTCTTTCTACCCAAATCGTGAGGATCAAGAAGTAGTGCCAGAAGACCATGTGCATAACTTTGAATTAATCCACAGCGTATTCCCTGAATATGCACAACAATTGCCTTCTACAACTACTTGGCAAGGCCGAGCATCTATCCGCGCACAAAGCTTAGATTATTTTCCTCTCGTTGGAATAATGCAGGAGAATAGCCGAATTGCTACTTTTGCTGGTCTTGGTTCTAAGGGCTTCTTATTTGCTCCGCTATGCAGTGAGATCTTAGTTGCCCAAATGTTAGGAGAAGCTTGTCCAGTACCGGACCGCTTATTACAAAAATTGAATCCGCAACGATTCCAAAAAAAAGTAAAACCTAAAAAGCCTTATTTCAAACCACAATAGTTCAATTCCATAAAAAAGCACCCGAAGGTGCTTTTTTTTATGCGCCCTGCTCTAGAGGCAAGCCGGCATCACGAGCTGCACGTGTCCCCCCCATCAGCACGACATATTCACGCGAGGCATCGAATCCTTCTAGTGTCTCAGCTGCACGAGGAGCTTTGCTACCACCACCACATAAAATATAAATCGGCTGACCCGCAGAGACCTGGTTCAAAATATCAGCATTCAAATCATTAATCGGGCGATTTACCGCACCTTTAACATGCCCTTCTGCATAAGCATTTGTATCACGGACATCCCAGATAACAGCATTTTCTGGGAATTCAAATGTTGTAATTTCTTGTTTACGGATCATTGTGCACTCCTTTGATGTAAACAACACTTGGCAAATGAAGAAAACCCTCTTAGCATCTCAAATATTCTTTCCCTTTGTAAAGGTCTAAACTATGCCTTCTTTCGATATTGTCTCTGAATTAGAGATTTTTGAAGTTAATCATGCTGTACAGAACACACAAAAAGAGATTGCAACACGTTTTGACTTTCGTGGTCATGATGTTTCAGTCGAAATAAACGAAAAAAATAAAGAAATTAAAATCAGTACCGAAAGCGATTTCCAGTGTGAACAAGTTTACAACATGTTAGAAAATCATTTTTACAAACGTAAAATTGATATACAAGCTCTAGACCCGCAAAAAGCTGCTGCTTCAGGTAAAAATTTTGTACAGGTCATTAAACTTAAAGACGGTCTTGACTCAGATACTGCAAAAAAAATTAATAAAGCCATTAAAGAAAGTGGCGTTAAAGTGCAATCTTCTATCCAAGGCGACAAAATTCGTGTAACGGATAAAAAGCGCGACACTTTACAACAAGTGATGAATTTTTTACGTGAACAACAATTTGGTGTGCCATTACAGTTTAATAACTTTAAAGATTAATCTCTTGTCGTGACATTTAAAGCTAAGGTAATTCCATGTCTCAATCCAATCGTCTATCAAAACTGGTAAAAGCGACTTCAAAATTCCCTAAAGGTATTCGGAGTACACTTTGGAGCAAGGCATTTGGTCGTATCGTGCCAATGGTGGGTACAGCAAATATTCGCTATCTGGAAGTAGACTCAAACCACGTTACTGTCCGTTTAGAAAACCAAAAAAATATGCAGAATCATATTAAAGGAGTCCATGCTGCTGCTATGGCTCTTTTAGCAGAAACTGCAACTGGTTTCCTAACGGGTTTACACATTCCTGATAACCGCATTTTATTAATCAAATCATTGCATGTAGATTATTTAAAAGTGGTTGAAGGCGGTTTGACTGCCACAGCAACGTTATCTGCTGAACAACAAAAGTTTATTGCTGATCATGAGAAAGGTGAACTTGTGATTCCGGTTACTGTGATTGATGATGCAGGCAATGAACCAATCCATTGCCAAATGCTGTGGGCATGGTTACCTAAACGTAAGAAATAATAACGAATCTAAAGTACTGTTAGATTTTTATTTGCCTCAAGATATAAAAATTATTTTTTGTATCTTGAGGTCAAAAATGAAAAAAATACTGATTCTTTCCTCTTTATTTACTAGTTTAATATTTACAACAATAACGACTCATGCGACTGAACCTCACGTTAAAACCAGTAAATTAACTTCGACCAAATCAGAAGCGATAGATAAAGTAAGCGTTCAAAACAAAAAAATAGTGATCGACTTTTATGAAGGTGTCTTTTTAAAACACAAAGTCAAAGAATATGCAGACCGTTATATTGGTCAACAATACATTCAGCACAATCCTAATGTGCCAGATGGGAAAGCACCTTTCGTTAATTTCTTCACTGAAAAATTCCAAAAAAATCCACAAGCTAAAAATGAGATTAAACGTGCGATTGCTGAAGGTAATCTTGTCGTTTTACATGTCCATTCGACCGAAAATGAAAAAGATCGAGGAAGAGCGATTATTGATATATTTCGTGTCGAAAATGGAAAAATCATAGAGCATTGGGATGTAATACAAAATATTCCAGAGCAAAGTAAGAATACAAATACGATGTTTTAATTTCTAAAAACTAGTTTTTCTTTTGAATAAAGATTAAAGCCTGAATACTGATATTCAGGCTTTTTACGTTTTATTGAGTATCTAAAAACTTTTGTCTCGCTTCTTCAGGAATCTGACGCTTATTACCTTTTACATCAACTGCCACAAAGGTAAAGACTCCTTCGGTAATGCGTATTGGTTCACGAGAGTCATCATGACTATCCCAAACTTCAATTTGCATCTGAATAGAAGTGTTTCCAACTTTTAAGATTTTGGTATAGCAGCTAATGACAAAGCCAACCTTTACCGGAACCAAAAAGGTCATTTGATTAATGGAAATCGTAGCACAGCGGCCACGACTGAAACGTTCTGCGTGAATTGCTCCAGCCAAGTCCATTTGTGACACAATCCATCCACCAAAGACATCACCACTCCAGTTTGTATCGGCTGGCATGGCAATCGTTTGTAAGGATAAAACCCCTTCTGGTTTGGTATAAGCTTCTGACACCTTAGCTCCCGAAATTCGTTTGAAGTTGTTGATCAAGCCACTGTTGCAATTCAGGCGCACGTAATGCACCGCTAATACGTGCGACCTCTGTCGTTTTATTCATTAAGACAAGTGTCGGAATACTTCTCACATGAAAAGCTTGGCTCAAGCGAGGAGATTCTTCGGTATCAATCTTGGCAAAAATAACGCCTGGATTCTGTTTTGCGACCTGCGCAAAATGTGGTGCCATCATTTTACAAGGTCCGCACCATTCTGCCCATAAGTCTATGAAAATAGGTAGATCACTATTCGTGATGTAGTTACTAAAATTTTGCTCATTTAACTCAATAGGTGCAAGCGGTAGTAATGGCTGATGACATTGCCCACAGCTTGGTTGCTCAGGAAGTTTTTCTTCCGGAACTCGGTTTTTTGCACCGCACGATGCACATACAATAATCATTTACACCACTCCTATATGCTGATGTAAAAATTCTAATTGGGTTATCACTGCTTTTTCAAACCATGAACCGTGATAAATATCAAAATGTTTCATATCCCACTCATGATAACTCACAAAAGGCGCAATATTTGTGGCAGCTTCGCGGCTTGATTCAATAGGAATAAGTGAATCTTTTTGGGCCGCAATAAATAAAACTGGAATATTAATCTGGCGTACAACTTGAATTGGGCGGTATCGCATCAAATTAAAAAAGACACGTGCAGGAACTTCCCCACTCCAATAATAGTCAGGATTTACAATCGATAAATAACCATAATAACTATCAGCTGTAGGCATAAAACATAAATTATTTTGATCGACAACAGGCAATCTTTTGGGATTAAGGCCCATTTTTGATCCCATATAATCCTGACTCGATAACTTCAATGCCTGAGGATAACGTTGCAAAGGATAAAGCTTGGCAGTTTCAGCGCCATCAACATAAGGAATTTGTACTAAAATTGCCTGAATATTTTTTAATTCAGAAGCAAGACTTAGCGCATATCCCCCACTTAATGAGGTCCCCCACAACACGATCCTTCGATTATCCACAAGCTTACAAGTAGAAGCGTATTGAATTACTGTCTTCCAATCTTCTAACTGCGAATTAATAGAGACCATTTCTCTTGGCTTGCCAGTGCTCCCACCCCAATATCGATAATCAAACAAAATAACAGCATAACCCGCCTGTGCGAATCGCTGAGCATATTGGATTAATTTAAATTGACGCAACGCAGCAAAACCATGGGCCATAATAATTACGGCAGATTTTTTATTTGTTTTTGGAATATAAAAATCAGCTGCGATCGTTTCCTGACCACATGGAACATATAAAGGCTCAACCGTATAAGCGTGCATATGTGCTCCGTTGAAATAGAATATGAATAACCAATTTTAAAATAGCTTGATGATCATTTTTAAAATTTATAACTTAGCTATAAGACATAACTTTCTCAGTCAGAACAACACACGAGTGTCTTGTATCTCAGGTTAAGCTTAATGCTATGATACAGCATAAGAGGTTTTGTTAAATTTTGGAGTGACGAAATGTCAGAGAATGTTGGTTTCGCAGGTCAAATTGGTCCAGAGCATGTTGGCCAAGTTGTAGAAAAAGGATTTAAATCGATTATTAATAATCGACCAGATATGGAAGGCGGCCCAGAACAACCTACAAGTGCTCAAATTGAAGAAGCAGCACGTCAAGTAGGTCTAGACTACGTTTATCAACCTGTTGTAGCTGGACAGATTACAGAACTCGATGTACGTACTTTCGCAAATCATTACAATGAGTTGCCAAAACCTGTACTGATGTTCTGCCGTACAGGAAACCGCTCAAACAACCTATATCAGTTAGCAAAACAAATGGATTTGCTAGACGATTAATTTTAAGAAATTAATATTTTATAAAACCCTATTTCTTCTTTAAAGTAGGGTTTTTTGATAACTTATTTTGCATATCTCTGCACGAACTCAACAGAACTAAAAATAATATTGATCTAAAGTATTTAAATCTTTTTGAATCATTTATTAATTTTCATGAATAAATTTATATTTGCTCTTTTAACCTGTCTAATTCTTACAGCATGCTCATCAATGCAAGTAAAGCCTACAGTTGGAGTAACTATGGGTACAAGAATTTAATTAGCTAACTGCTCATAAATATAATGAGCAACCTCATGAAATATATGTTATTTTATAAATCTAAAAAATTATTTTAAATAACTTATCATTTTAATTGGGGATAATGATGAAACTTACTCATGGGGTATGTGGGATTACTTTGGCTGCTTTTTTGACAGCTTGTGGTGGAGGTGGCGGTGATGGCTACTATAACCAAAATTCAAATTCTGGCTCTACACCAACACCAACCACACCATCAACAGATCAAGAGTTGGCTACTTCTGTTTTAAATAGCGTAAAGCAAGAAGGAAAATATTTGTTTGGCGCCTATGATCTTAACGATGAAAAGTTATCAAAAGGTTACATTGATCACGCACTAGACACCTTCGCTCAAGGCCCACTCAAGTTAACCTTAGATATTCGAAAAGTAGATCTTACCAAGTACTCCGACCACTATCGTGAAAAATGCTTTCTAAAGAGTACTACAGACTACCGTGCCTGCTACGTATTTAAAGGTGAAGAAATTAAAACTTTGCTCTCTGGTTATAATGATTGGGACTTTGATATTACAGCAGACGATTTAAAAAATATTAAACTGGCAAGCGATAATACATCTCCAAATTTAGAGGATTATCAATCAAATACCAGAATTTATATTTTTCAAAATGAAAATAATGATAAGAACTTCCAAGATGTAACAATTACTGGAGCCTTTGCATATCCATTCCAACAATCATGGGGACTTGAACAAACTAAACAAAAAAGATTTGTATTAATTAATTCAACAACAAGCGATTATAAAATTACTACAACGACTATTGTTCAAGATCCAGAAACAGGTCAACCCACTGAAAAAGAAGTTACTACTGGTGCAATGAGTGTATATAAAGATAATACATCAACTGATGGTGATCTCTACGTAGTTCAGGGTGGTTCTGGTTTCAATGTACTTATCAATGATAACTCTAATGTTCCTTTTGCAGAACCAATCTCATTTGTCGTGAACTCAATAGCAGGAAACACAAATAATGCGACATATAAGGTGAGTCAATCTGGTAATCAAATCCTGAGCTTACCTAATATTAGCAGCCTTGAAGGAAGTCGCGTTGAGAATGAAGCTCCAACGACTAATACACAAAAATTTAATGGCAGTATTTATCTAGAAGGAAAAGATATATTTACCTTTAAACAAAGCATGAACGGAACCACTTTGAACTTTAAACATTTAATTAATGGCATAAGCATTGAAGGTCAATCTATTAATCAGAATGGAACTGTTTCCACCACTTTAAAAACACCTTTTATGCAAAAACTTACATTTTAAAGCTAAATAATTAGAACTAAACCCTCTGTTGAAGAGGGTTTTTCTATATATTCTAAATATCTATTAAAATAGCTTAATGAAGAATGTTCGATATTATTATCATTGGCGCAGGTACAGCAGGCATCAGCGCCTACAAAGAAGCGGTTAAATATACTAAGAATCTTTTAATTATAAATGATGGACCATGGGATACCACTTGTGCTCGTGTAGGCTGCATGCCAAGTAAAGTCCTCATCTCTACAGCAAACCGTATGTTTGACATTCAAAATGCTCAAGAGGTTGCTTTGGATGTATCTGCAAAAATTAATACTGATCAAGTGATGCAGCACGTACAAACTTTACGTGATCGTTTTACGCAAGCAACTTTAAAAGATGTAGAACAATGGCCTGCCGAACATAAAATTTCTGGTAAAGCACATTTTATTGATGCACAGACTTTAAAAGTTAACGGGAAACAGTACCAATCAAAAAGTTTTATTCTAGCGGTTGGTTCAACTCCTAATTATGATCAAACCTGGAAGCAAGAACTCGGTAATCGACTTATAACAACAGATCAAATATTCGAATTAAAAACACTACCTAAATCTATTGCAGTCATTGGTAGTGGTGTGATTGCCCTTGAGATCGCGCAAGCCTTGCATCGTTTGGGCGTAGAAACCACTATATTTGCTCGCAGTAAACGAATTGGAATACTGACTAGCTCGAAACTTCAACAACTTGCGCAAAAAGAGCTAGGGAAAGAGTTAAAAATTCTATTCGAGAGTTTACCAAGTGCAGTTAAATGTAATTCTGAGGGTGTCATATTAAATTACAAACTTGAAGAAAAAGAGAAAACTCTCAAAGTTGAATATGTTCTAGTTGCAACAGGCCGTTCAAGTTTACTTGATACTTTAAAACTAGAAAATATTGATAATTCTTTTAAAGATATTGAGTTATTACCTATAAATGCAAAAACCAAGCAATTAGAGACTTATCCAATTTTTATTGCCGGTGATGCTTATACCTCAACACCATTACAACATGAAGCAGCACATGAGGGCAAAAAAGTTGTTCACAACTGTTTGAACTATCCACACGTCAATCCAATTAAGACTCTTACCCCATTAGGAATTGTATTTAGTGATCCAGAAATGGCGATTGTTGGGCAAAGCTATAAACAACTAAAAGACACTGGTATAGACTTTATTACAGGCGAAGCTTCTTATGAACGACAAGGTAGAGCTATCGTCCTTGGAAAAAACAAAGGAGGCATTGAGGTTTATATAGAGAAAGAAAGTCAGAAGCTTCTCGGTGCTGAGTTATTTACAGAGGCAACAGAACATATGGCTCATCTATTAAGCTGGATAATAGGTGAAGGTTTAACTTTAAATGATATTTTAGAGAAACCCTTTTATCACCCAACTCTAGAAGAAGGTCTTCGCACTGCTTTAAAACATGCTCGTAGACAGTTATAAATGGATTTTATTGATTAGATATTTTTTTTAATTAATTGCTACTTAAGTAGGCTTAATATTTCTAAATTTTTTATTTTCGTATTTTATTACGCGCATAAAAAAACACCCCCAACTGATGTTGAGGGTGTTTGAATAATGAGCTGGCGATGACTTACTCTCACATGGGAAACCCCACACTACCATCAGCGCTAAGAGGTTTCACTTCTGAGTTCGGGAAGGGATCAGGTGGTTCACTCTTGCTATGGTCGCCAGCACAACTGGTATGGATACTTGCATTGGTCTTATTGGTTGCCGATGCTTTTTCCAAATCTTTACAGATGGGCTGATTGAGTCTTACTTTATTTTGTTCATTTTAGCTAAGCGTATAACTAAATCAAGTTGCTTTGCATATTAATGAATCGATTGATGCTTTATATACAACTGCTTGGGTGTTGTATAGTCAAGCCTCACGA
>NZ_FODU01000005.1:0-253348 GCF_900110445.1 Acinetobacter sp. yr461 | reverse complement strand
CGATTCTCCAATCCGTCACTACGCTCACGTAGACTGCCCGGGCCACGCCGATTATGTTAAAAACATGATTACTGGTGCTGCTCAGATGGACGGCGCGATCCTTGTATGTGCTGCGACTGATGGTCCAATGCCACAAACTCGTGAACACATCCTTCTTTCTCGTCAGGTTGGTGTACCTTACATCATCGTATTCTTGAACAAGTGTGACCTTGTTGATGATGAAGAATTACTTGAATTAGTAGAAATGGAAGTTCGTGAACTTCTTTCTACTTATGACTTCCCAGGTGATGACACTCCAGTTATCCGTGGTTCTGCGCTTAAAGCGTTGGAAGGTGATGCTGGTCAATATGGTGAGCCTTCAGTTCTTGCTCTTGTTGAAGCGCTTGATTCTTATATTCCAGAACCAGAACGTGCTATCGACAAAGCATTCTTAATGCCAATCGAAGACGTATTCTCTATCTCTGGTCGTGGTACAGTAGTAACTGGTCGTGTAGAAGCTGGTATCGTGAAAGTAGGCGAATCAGTTGAAATCGTTGGTATCCGTGATACTCAAACAACTACAGTTACTGGCGTTGAAATGTTCCGTAAATTTCTTGATGAAGGTCGTGCGGGCGAGAACTGTGGTGTTTTTCTTCGTGGTACTAAGCGTGAAGACGTACAACGTGGTCAAGTACTTGCTAAACCAGGTACAATCAAGCCGCACACTAAATTCGATGCAGAAGTATACGTACTTTCTAAAGAAGAAGGTGGTCGTCATACTCCATTCCTTAACGGCTACCGTCCACAGTTCTACTTCCGTACAACTGACGTAACTGGCGCAATCCAATTACAAGACGGCGTTGAAATGGTTATGCCAGGCGACAACGTTGAAATGTCAGTAGAATTAATCCACCCAATCGCAATGGACCCAGGTCTACGTTTTGCGATCCGTGAAGGTGGTCGTACTGTAGGTGCTGGTGTTGTTGCGAAAGTAACTGCATAATCACTTTCAGTGAAAAAAAGCGCTCTTTTTAGAGCGCTTTTTTTATGTTTAATTGTCTAACAATCACTATAAAAGCTGGCCTTAACTGATATTTCAATGTCCTTATTTACACTTAATCCTTTTTATTAAATTTGTATGATAAGAATCAAGAAAACGAACAATAAAGTTTGAGTAACTTGGGTTACTTATTAAGGAGCTTTGGGTATGAATGCTAAAGTGAATATTACTAATCGTGCAGGGGCGAGCTTTCCTGTACGTCGTATGAACTTTGACTTTAATGATGTACCAGAATATTGGATGAATGGTTCTGCTGGACTAACACACTTTATGACAGCATTGTCAGCATTGTTTCCGGCTGGTGAGAAATTCTTTATAGATAGTGTACGTGCAGTACGTTATCACCCATCTATTAAAGATGATGAAGCGCTTCAGAAAGAGATTAGCGCTTTCATTGGGCAAGAAGCAATGCATACTCAAGAGCATGTAAATTTTAATGCTTCTGCTCAAAAGTTTGGTCACGATGTTGAAACGTTAGAGAAGTTTACTGACACGGCAATTCAAACAGCAATTAAAACTTTTGTAAAAATTGTCAAACCTTTCGGTATGACCAAAGACATGGTTGATCTGACTGCTACAACCGCACTTGAACATTTTACCGCTACGATTGCTTCACAATTATTAGTCAATAAGCATATTCAAGAGTTGATGACAGATGGAACCATGTCAACGATGTGGTATTGGCATGCTATCGAAGAAAATGAGCATAAAGCCGTAGCTTTTGATGTGTACGAAGGTGTATTTGGTAAAGGCGTAAAAGCTTATGCTTTACGTACGAGTTCTCTAGTGTTTGCGATGACTTTGATTTTCTTGATTCAGTCTTCTTTTGTACTTCGTCTATTAAAGCAAGATAAAAAGTTAAATTTGGATGAGCTATCTGTGATTTATAAATACGCATATAGCCCATCGAAAGGTATCATTACTGGCATGGCTAAAGAAATGCTGGCTTACTTTAAGCCTGGTTTTCATCCAAATGATTTGGATACAGTAGGTCTATTGAAAACATGGAAAGCAAAATTAGGTTTGTAATTTAATCTATGTTGATTTGAAAGGGCTCATTGGTAGCCCTTTTTCTTTTTAAGTACTAACAATAACGATTAGCAGATCTATGCACCTTTATGGGGTGCTTAATGACCTCATCTGATATTTCTCTGTCCTCATCTGCACTTAATTGGCACATTGAAAGACGTATGATTATAAATATTAAGAAAATAAATAAAGTTATATGTGAATTAGCTATTCACTTAAAAGGAGTCTGAGATGAATGCTAAAGTAAATATTTCCAATCGTGCTGGTGCTAGTTTCCCTGTTCGTCGTATGGACTTTGAATTTGCTCAGGTCCCTCGTTATTGGGCAAATTATGATGCAGGATTAACCCATTTTATGACAGCATTATCGGCCCTTTTTCCTGAAGGTGAACAGTTTTTTGTAAATAGCACACGTGCTGTTCGAAATGACCCAAAACTTGCCGATCCTGCTCTTCAAAAAGAAATTAGCGCCTTTATTGGTCAAGAGGCAATGCATTCAAAAGAACATCTTGCTTTTAATGCCTCAGCACAGGCTTATGGATATGATGTCCGCCATATGGAAAAGCAGACAGGTACTGTCATTAAGATGGGTACAGCTGTTATGACCAAATTAATGAAACCTTTTGGTTATACCAAAGAAATGATTGATCTGACCGGAACGTGTGCTTTAGAGCATTTCACATCTACCATTGCAGCTGAACTTTTACAAAATCCCGAAATTCAAGCGATGTTCCAAGATGACACGATGTATCATTTGTGGATGTGGCATGCCGTAGAAGAAAATGAGCATAAAGCTGTCGCATTTGATGTGTATACAAGTATGTATGGACAAGGACCAAAAGCTTATTTTATGCGTTCAACGGCTTTAATCATTGCAATGGCATTAATTTTTGCAACGCAGACACATTTTACTGCCAAGTTATTAAAAACTGATGGAAAATTAACATTGAAAGATACTAAATACATGCTTAAGTTCATGTATGGACGTAAAGGTTTTATGACCCGCCAGATTCCGGAGTTACTTGATTTCTTAAGACCAAAATTTCATCCAAATGATTCTGACACTACAGCATTGCTGGCAACTTGGCGTGAAAAGTTAGGTCTCTAAAAAGAACGATAAAAAAAGGGCAATTTAATTGTCCTTTTTTTTGCTCGTTTTTTCTTGTGAAGTTTTTATAATACGCATTCCTTTAAAACTCTGATTGTGTTGGAACTCATGATTCGTACTATGCAAAACACTGATATTGATATTGTTGTACAAATCGAAAAATTAGTGCAAACACACCCATGGTCAAGACAGCAATTTGTAGAATCTCTGAATTCCTATCAATGTACAGTCATTGAGTCACAAAATAGAGTAGTTGGGTTTTGTATTTTGCAGCCAGTGCTAGATGAAGCGAATCTATTACTCATGGCAGTTGATCCTAAAATGCAAGGACAAGGTCTCGGGTATGAGTTATTAAATGCATCAATTGATCAGTTAAAAAATCAGCCAGTACAAATATTTTTAGAAGTTCGCGAAAGTAATAAAGCAGCTATAGGTCTGTATGAGAAAACAGGTTTTCACCAAATAGATCTACGTCGTAATTACTATCCTACCCAAGAAGGTGGGCGTGAACATGCGGTCATTATGGTAAAAACCTGTACCGACGATTTTGCATCGTTGTTTTAAAACTCCTGTCTAGTTGCTGACCTAACAAAAAGACAGGATTAAAATTATTTAATAATTAAATTATTCCATTCAGAAGGTAATGTGGTCATCAGAGAGGTACCTAACTGTTGTATTTCTTCTGGTGATAAGGATCTGTTTAAACGACGCCATTGTCCATCTAATAGAAGTTCTAAAGGGGTATATTGCGATTTATAATTCATTTTAGCTGAGTGCGGCACCCAGTAACCTAAATAAAGATATTCTAAACCAAGCGATTTAACATATTCGATTTGGTTAAGAATAGAGTACACACCAAGTGATCTTCGGTGCTCATCTGGGTCGAAGAAAGTATAAACCGCAGATAGCCCATCATCCATTAGATCGCAGGTAGACACACTGATTAAACGGTTATCTTTCCAAAGCTCAAGAAAAAAGCTATCTGTACAACTATGTACTAAAAACTTTTCAAACTGATCTAAGCTAGGTGGAAACATATCTCCATCAGCATGGCGTTCATTAATATAGCGTTCATATAAATCGTAATGAATTTGTGCTGCTTGCTGAGTAGGCAAAACAGTCATAGTCAGATCTTGATTTCGTTTCCACGCTTTTTTTTGCATTCCATTCATTTGGAAGTCGGCAACTGGAACACGACAAGACAAACATTGTCTGCATAAATGGCATTCAGGGCGATAAACGAAGTCACCACTACGGCGAAATCCTAAACGAGAAAGTTCTGAAAGAGTGACCACATCAATCCGATGAATAGGGTCTAAAAACACCATGCGCGCCGATTTATTTTCTAGGTAGCTGCAATCATGAGGTGGAGTAATATAATACTGCAGATCATTTAAAAGGGACTTCGGGTGATATGATTTCATGATTGGTCCCTCCTGTTATCATTCCATTAATTTTGCATCTAATGCTATTGTTTTACTTGAAAATACACGTTCTTGATACTTTTTCCAATTGATAGAGGGGTGAATAATTACATCTTGTAACGATTTAAGGTACTCTTGACGAGAAAGTGTACAAGCTCCCAAGCTAATTAAGTGACTATTTACAAGTTGGCAGTCTACCCAAGGTAGTTGATTTTCTTGCCCAATCAGCATTAATGTATAAAAAGCCATTTTTGAAACATCAGTTTCATTACTAAACATTGACTCACCGAAGCATCCTTTGCCAATCGTAATGCCGTACAAACCTCCAACAAGTTTATCTTGTTCCCAAACCTCCACACTATATCCATAGCCAGCTTTAAACATCTCACAGTAGCCCTGAATAATATCTTCGCTAATCCATGTTTCATCTGCATAAGTTCTTGGTAGAGAACATGAGCGAATAACTTCTTCAAAGGCATGATTAACCGTAATCGAATAGTCATATTTTTTCATATTTCTAAGTAGTGACTTGCTTGGCTTATAATTTTGAGGATAGATGACACAACGAGGTTCGGGACTCCACCAACAAATTGGCTCATCTTCATTGAACCACGGAAATAATCCATGGGTGTACGCTTCATAGAGAGTAGAAGGGGAGAGATCAGCACCAATACAAATTAAACCATGACCATCCGGATCAGATTCAATGGGATCAGGGAAAATGAATTGAGAAAGTGGAAGGTTCTGCATAAAAAATAAAATGAAATAGAATGATTCAAAATTAACGTAACTGAGCTTCATTGACAATTTTTATTGTTCATCTTTAGCATGAATAAACGAATAGAAAAGGTTTGCTTAATGCTAAAACTTATTGCAGAAGATTTTATTGATATTAAAAAAATTGATTTTGTTTTGCCACTTTATCAAGAACTCGTTGAAAAAACGAGATGTGAAGAAGGATGTATTGCCTACGATTTATATCATGATATAAAAAATTTAGGACATTTTGTTTTTATTGAAGAATGGGTAGATCGAGCCGCATTAGATCGACATGTCCAGTCTGAGCACTTTCAACGGTTAGTTCCTCAGATTGACCAATATCAGACGAGGTCGGGACGTTTTACGCATTTGGACCATTTTGAAAATATGATGAAATAAAACATTATTAAAAAAGACATTCAATAGAGCATTGAATGTCTTTTGTGTTAATTGAATTAACCGAGATTATCTAGATATTTTTCAGCATCAAGTGCCGCCATACAACCTGACCCAGCAGAAGTAATGGCTTGACGATAAATACTGTCAGCTACGTCACCAGCAGCAAAAACACCAGCTACAGAAGTTGCTGTTGCATTACCTGAAGTGCCGCTTTGCACCTGAATATAGCCATCACGTAAGTTTAATTGACCATCAAACATTGCAGTGTTCGGTTTATGACCGATTGCAACGAATAGACCGTGAACCTCTACGTCTTGCTTAGAGTCATCTTGAGTTGATTTAAGGCGAACACTTGTTACGCCAGTATTGTCACCCAATACTTCTTCAACTTCATGATTCCAGATAATGCTGATTTTGCCTTCTTTTTCTTTGGCAAATAAATGATCTTGCAAAATCTTTTCAGAACGTAAGCTATCACGGCGGTGTACTAGCGTTACATGTGCAGCAATATTTGATAAATAAAGCGCTTCTTCAACTGCAGTGTTACCACCACCTACAACCATCACTTTTTGATTTTTGTAGAAGAAACCATCACATGTTGCACAGGCACTTACGCCTTGGCCCATAAATTTCTGTTCAGACTCTAAGCCAAGATATTGAGCTGTAGCGCCAGTTGCAATAATCAATGCATCACATGTGTACTCTTCCATGTCACCTTTAAGAACAAAAGGACGTACATTTAAGTCCACTTCGTTAATATGGTCATAGACGAGTTCTGTACCAAAGCGTTCAGCATGTGCTTGCATACGATCCATTAATGCAGGACCTGTTAAACCTTCAGGATCGCCCGGCCAGTTGTCAACTTCGGTTGTTGTTGTAAGTTGGCCACCTAGTTGTAAACCTGCAATTAAAGTAGGTTTAAGGTTGGCACGAGCCGCATAGACAGCTGCACTATAACCAGCAGGACCAGAACCGAGAATAATTAACCGAGAATGACGAGCACTCATTGAGGGTATCCTTATTTATTTCGAGAATTTTGAAAATTATACGTGAATTTGTCGATCAATAGCGCTAAATCAATGTGGATAATATTGATCAGGTCAATCGAATTAAGTTATATAACAATATAGAAGTGGCTCATGTTAACAACAACTGTAAAGAATCATGCACCTTTTTTGTAAGAACAGGTGCATAATATCAAGTTCATTCGTTGAAGATCTAAGTGTAGTTCTTCACATCTCTAAACCAATAATTAAATGGGTTACAGGACAGTATATGACTGCGGTGTCGAGTGTTTATGCACAGCGCTTATTGATGACATTATTCTTGGTTTCTTTTGGCATTTATATGTTTCTGGCAACAGTAACATATACACCATTTGACCCGGGCTGGATGCATATTTCCAGTGATACTCAGCAAGTATCCAATGCAAGTGGTATTGCTGGTGCATGGATTGCAGATTTGCTGTTTGGTTTTTTAGGATGGGCAAGTTTGCTTATTCCAATTTTCCTTTTCATTGAAGCAATTCAGGTGTGGTGGCCGCGTAGTTTTTTAAACCGCCCATTCCGTTATGCTGCACAATTCTTTTTAATTCTGGTTGTATCTAGCCTGCTTTATTTACACTGGAATGTGCCTGCTGATACTTTAGATAATGCAGCTGGGGGAATTATTGGTTACGAGTTAGGTCAGAGCTTATCTCAATTGCTAACAATTTATGGTGCGACCTTATTTTTACTGGTTTTCGGAGTGGTCTTGTTTACTCTTGCATTTGGGGTGCAATGGAGCAAAACATGGATTACGCTTAAAGCTACACCAAGTTATTTACAAGATTTATTTTATAAAAACGTATCACCGAATGAATCGGATTATGATTTAACAACTCAGCCTGCTAATAAAGCAGCCGCAGTTAAAGTTGCAGAAAATGCAGAGACAAATGCTTCAAATGAGAAAGTAGCATCAGTCCAATCTGAAAGTACTCAACCACAATCTGCGGCAACACGACATGATGCGGTTGCTGAACGCCTCTTTGCAGATGTGTTAGCAAAAGAGCAGAGTCGACCCGAACCTGTAGTTGATACGCCAGTTGCAAATACTCAAAACTTTGAGCATACGCTTGAGCAAGCCCATAAGCTTGAAAAAGATAGTCAACGTTTAGTGGCTACTGGTGAGGTATGGCGTGCTTTACAGCGTGATGATGCGAGCCATAAGCAAGAAATTGATGCGCTTTTAAGAGCAGCTGATGATTCAACAGAGCAAGTACCGGCTCATGAGCAGTTCCAGCAAACCATTTCTCAAGTTCATCAAACTCAACCTACACCTAAACAAGACTTACATGGTCTTGATTGGAATGATGATGAGATTTTTGATGAATTACTCGCTGCGGTTCCAAACAGTAAAACAGCAACAGATGTGCATACACCATTTGTTCAAGATCAACATGTAGAAGCAGAACCTACTTCGCAATCAGTGAATATTGCGAAAGAAACTTCTTCACCGCCGTCGAATTTAAATCAGTCACCTAAAAACTTAGCAAACGAACAAGTTTTTGAAGACTTTGATGATTTATTGATAGATGAAGATATTTCGCCAGCAGAACCTGTAAGAGCAAGTAGTTATGCTCAGTCTTCAGCATTCGTAAAAGCTCCTATTCAAACGACAATTCAGGCCGATAAACTTTCAAAAGAAGAGTTTATTGAAGCTTGGCAGGAAACGGCAGGTAAACCTCAGGAAAATCCTGATATTGATGAAGACGATTTCGATCTAGATGCGCCATTAACAGATTTATCAGGCCGACCAATGTCTCGTGCAATGCAAGTTGCCAAGAAGCGTTTAGATTTACCAACTTTACCTGGCCTTGAGTTGCTTGATAAGGTTGATCCGAATAAGAAAGTTAATTTTACTGAAGAGCAGCTTTCGCGTTTATCTGAATTACTTGAAATTAAGTTACAAGAATTTAATGTTAAGGCTCAAGTAGTTGAGGCTCAGCCGGGGCCAGTAGTAACCCGTTTTGAGTTAGATTTGGCACCGGGGGTTAAAGCATCTAAGGTAACGAATATCTCACGTGACTTAGCCCGTTCAATGTCGATGGCTTCTGTGCGTGTGGTAGAGGTTATTCCTGGTAAACCCTATATTGGTATTGAAGTACCAAACAGCGCTCGTGAAATGGTACGTTTGATTGAGCTATTGGAAACACCAACCTATCGAGATCCAAGCGCATTAATTAGTATGGCGATGGGTAAAGATATTTCAGGTAATCCAGTATTAACCGATTTAGCGAAAGCACCGCACATGTTAGTTGCTGGTACAACAGGTTCGGGTAAATCGGTTGCGGTAAACTCGATGATTTTATCGATGTTGCTTAAATATACACCTGATCAATTGCGTTTGATTTTAATCGATCCAAAACAGTTAGAACTTGCAAACTATAATGATATTCCGCATTTATTAACCCCAGTCGTTACTGACATGAAAGATGCAGTAAGCGCGTTGAACTGGTGTGTGAATGAAATGGAACGTCGTTATAAGCTGATGTCATTTCTTAAAATTCGTAAATTAAGTGACTACAACCGTAAAGTTGAAGAAGCAATTGCGAATGGGGAAGATTTAATTGATCCAACTTGGAAACCAAGTGACTCTGCGACACAAGAACGTGCACCTCGTTTAACACCGTTACCATCTATTGTGATTGTGGCGGATGAGTTTGCCGACATGATTATGCAGGTCGGTAAAAAAGCAGAAGAAATGATTACACGGTTGGCGCAAAAATCTCGTGCTGCGGGTATTCACTTATTACTTGCAACTCAACGTCCGTCTGTTGATGTGATCACGGGTTTGATTAAAGCCAATATTCCAACGCGTGTAGCATTACGTGTAAACAGTAAAATTGACTCGCGTACGATTTTGGATGCAGGTGGTGCAGAAGATCTGCTCGGTCATGGTGATATGCTGTTCTTGGGGCCTGGTAAAATCGAACCTGAGCGTGTGCATGGTGCATTCATTAGTGATGATGAAGTAAACCGCATTTGTGATGCTTGGCGTGAACGTGGTGAACCGGATTATGTCGACGAAATCTTGACTCCATTTGATGAAGAACAAACTTCACGTGGTTTTGAAGAGGGCGAGGGTGGTTCTGACCGTGATGCACTTTATGACCAATGTGTTTCATTTGTCTTAGAAACACGTAAAGCTTCTACTTCATCGCTACAGCGTAAATTTAGTCTTGGCTATAACCGTGCTGCCCGTATCATTGACCAAATGGAAGAGAACGGCATTGTGAGCGCAATGGGTCCTAATGGTAAGCGAGATATATTGGTTTAATATGAAATAGCTAAAAAGCCTCTTCGGGGGCTTTTTTTATGATTTAAATAAAAATAAACACTTCCATAAAATGACTTAAAGATTTTAACGTGTAGTAAAAAATGCTAATGTATTTTTCTTAAATAAATAACAATGAATTAAATCTGGAGGAAAACATGTTACTCGCTCTGATTACTTTAGCTTTTATCCATTTTTGTGCACTTATTACTCCAGGGCCTGATTTTTTCCTTGTATCTCAAACAGCGATTAGTCGATCACGTAAAGACGCTATGTTAGTAGTTGCTGGCATAACAGCAGGTGTTATGTTTTGGGCTTGTTTGGCACTGATGGGATTAAATCTTATTTTTGAGAAAATGGCTTGGTTAAAGCAAGGTTTACTCATTGCTGGTGGCTTATATCTATGTTGGCTGGGCTATCAGATGTTACGTTCAGCATTTTCAAAAAATCAGCAAGAAGATGTTGTTGCTGTCGAGCTACCCAAAGCACCTTACTTATTTTTTATTAAAGGTCTTATAACGAATCTATCAAATCCTAAGGCTGTTATTTATTTTGGTAGTGTTTTCTCTTTATTTTTAGCCAATCCTCAACTTGATCAAGTTCATTGGTTACTGTTTATTATTGTCACGGTTGAAACGATTTTATGGTTCTGCTTTGTGACTTTTATTTTTTCGTTACCGAGTTTTAGATCAGCTTATCGTAATTTTTCAAAATGGATTGATGGTATTTCAGGCGGTATTTTTACGGTGTTTGGTATTTTCCTGATTGGCAATCGATAAGTCTAGATAAGAGAAAGGCCTCTTGAAGAGGCCTTTTTAATGATTAAATTTTTAGATTGCTTGTATTGGGTTTATATAAAAAAACTGATAAAAATCAGTAGCCACATGATAGATCCTATAATAGTTAAAATGATTTGAGGCGTATTAAATTTTTTCTGCTCAATTGTTGTTTCTAATTGTTTTTGTGCATAGTTGAGTGCTTTAAATGCTGGTATTAAAAATATAATTTGGCAGAGAGAGATAAGCCAATAAGGATCAGGTAAGTAAACCAGTAAAAATGTAATTAGATATGCTAAGTACATCCAACCTGAAGAGAAATTATTAGTATACCCTTGTTCTTTTGCATAGGTTTTTATGTGATTAAATAGAGAATATAAAAAGAATATAGAAAAAATTGCACGAGCAGCGGGCATAATATTTAATTTATCTTTGATTAGAAAAAATCGCCATGCTTTAAACATCCACCAAATTGGATATAAGCCTAAGGAAATTAAGGATAGAAAGATAAATTTATTAGCGCTAATAATTTTTAAATTTTCTATATGATTTGATTGGGTGGATTGTGTTTGTTTTAAATTAATATGTTCTGGGTTCATAAATTTATATTTAGAATAAAATGGTGTTGATGACTTTAAGATTATTTGTAATAAATGTAAATAATTTAGGTAATTGAATAAACCACATAATCTATCTCTTAAATTTTACTAAGATAGATTATGCAGCCTTATTCAAATAGAAAAGCTAGGCAAACTTCGCTAAAACTTCTAAAAAGGGTGCCGATTGACGTGGAAATTTGGCAATCACATCATGGATGCGTTGGCCTTCAGGGTCTTTGGCATTAATATCGCGTCCGTCCGCAATAAATTGAGTCAAAAGACGTTCATAGTCTGTTGGACGCATATGTTTGAATGCATGGTAGAGCACATGAAAATCTGCGTTCACACCCGTTGGCGGAAGTTGGTTGAGGTAGGCAAAAACACGCTCATCGGACCATTCTTCATTGAAAGTTGCTGGCTGTGATAATGCCATGACAATCTCCTCAGTTTTAAAAAAGGCAAAATAACTTGCGTTATTTTGCCTTGATTCTGTTTTATTGAATAGTCAGAAATAGAATTATCGTTCTTCAGGTAAATTGATATTCATTTCTAACATTTCGATATTTGCTTCAGAGCGAACCTGCATTTGGATATGCTGTTCACCTACACCACTTACATAACGACTGACCACTTGCATGATTTCTTTCTTCATCTGATCAATCTTGTCTTGGCTTAAACGGCGGCCTAAACCTTGTTCAGAAGCAACAATAACTTTCAAACGATCTTTTGCAGTTTGAGCACTTGATGGCTTTTCGTCACTGCTAAATAATTTACTCCAGAATCCTGCCATAACTACGCTCCAAATAGTCGTGCTAACCAGCCTTTAGGTTGAGCTGTGATGTGTCGATAAGGACGGTCTTCGCCAAGAAAGCGTGCAACCAAATCATCATAACCCTGACCAGCTTTAGTTTCTGAATATAGAATTACTGGCTTACCCTCGTTTGATGCTTGTAATACACTTGGACATTCTGGAATAACACCTAATGTCGGTACGCGTAGAATATCTTTAGAAATATCATCAATTGTTAGCATTTCCTGACGGTCAGCACGTTCAGGGTTAAAACGAGTAATACATAAATGTTTACGTATACGTCCTTCGTTCTGTTCAACTTTTTTGGTTTTGCTATCTAACATACCAATAATGCGGTCAGAGTCACGTACTGAAGAGATTTCAGGGTTTGTTACAATGATTGCTTCATCTGCATGATACATGGCTAAAATCGCACCACGCTCAATACCCGCAGGTGAGTCACAAATAACGTAATCAAATTCTTGAGATAGCTCATCAATAACACGAGCAACACCTTCGTCGCTCAACGCATCTTTATCACGTGTTTGTGAAGCCGGTAAAATATAAAGGTTTTCGATATCTTTATCACGAATAAGGGCTTGCTGCAGACGTGCTTCGTTGTTAATAACATTGACAAAATCATAAACAACACGACGCTCACAACCCATAATCAAATCAAGGTTACGTAAGCCTACATCAAAATCAATCACAACAGTTTTATGACCACGAAGGGCTAAACCTGTTGCAAAAGATGCGCTCGTTGTAGTTTTACCTACACCACCTTTGCCTGATGTTACGACAACAATTTTGGCCACCGAATCCACTCCTATTATGGTCATACACCCTTAAAAGGGCTGTTTTTTGGTGATTTACTTAATAAACTAAAGTTCAATCGCTTCAAATTCAAGCTCTTGCTTTTCATTTAAATATATATGTACTGGCTTTTTTACCACATGTTTAGGGATATCATCTGCGACACAATACGTTCCGGCAATGGAAACGAGCTCAGCCTCTAAAGATTGGCAAAAAATGCGTGCAGCTGCGTGCCCGCCCGCACCAGCAATGACTCTACCACGAACTGTGCCATAAATATGTATATTTCCTGATGCAATAACTTCAGAACCACTATTCATGCCAGCTTTCAAAATAATATCGCCGTTATCTTGTACGAGGGATTGGCCTGTACGCAAAATTTCATCATGATAAGAGGTAATATGGGCAACTGCTATCTTGTTTAGTGGTTTTTTTGTTTCTGCTGAAGACGAGGCAGGAGCGGTAGTCGGTTTTTCTACAATCGCCACTTGTTCGGTTGTGGCTTTAATACGCTGTAATGGTTGATCTGCCGGCAAAACAGGGAATTGAATAGCGCGAGCTTCATCTCCTAAAATACCATCGATTACCGCCATAGGTTGCAAACCTAAGCTCACCAGAAGTTGAATTAATGCAATTAATTCTTGCTCAACTGTACTGTCAATAATTACTAAAGTTCCATGATAGGAACCTTCATTTAATATATTTGATAATTGCTGGCGGATCACATCATGATCATTGGTATCGAAGGTTATCCTGCTAAAGTTAACCATTCTGCCGGTAATCCGTATATCAGCCATAAGTCTTCCTTCAAGGCGTTAAACGAGCTGTAATAGCGTTAAGTTTATTGTAAATAGGGCAAATGCTAGAACAATTTGTACCAATTCTCTAGCAAGATTCATAAAAAATTAAGTAAATGCTTATTCTTTGATTCGATCATACTCCGCAAGCGTTTGTTGCCATTGTTTGACCTTGACTTGTTTTCGTACAGACTCGAGTGTCTCGAACACGACAGATTCAACCAATTGCTCAAGCTGACGATTATTAATATTTATTTCACTCACTTTTTCAGAAATTAATTGATAAGTCGGATTTGGGTGCGCCGATGAACCCTCAATTAAAGGTTCAATTAAACCTGCACTAATATTTTCACCTAATCTTTGCCCGATACTTTGAATTTGTTGTTCAATGCGACCGCCAACTAAAGGAATTAAGCGTAATAACTGGGTTAGCTCAGGTGTATCGATAATAGCTTGATCTACAATTTTCCCAACGCCTTTTGTAATGGCTGGCTTTTGTTCTTTTAAAGCTGTTGCTAAAGACTCTTGTAATAATGCTGTTAGGGTGACAGTAAATTGCTCACGATGATGATTTACCAAGTCGTGAATAATTTGTTTATGGCTAGAGCTGGTTTCAAGTTCATATCTAATACCATCAATTACGGTAATAACAACACGATCGGACAGCTCTTCCATCACTACGCGATAGTAAAACAAACCTGTCTTTCGCCAGCTTGGCGGAACAACCGGATAACCCAATTCATGTAAGCGATAAGCAATAATCCCAGCTCGAAACAAACGTAAAAAACGAAGCTGAGGAATAATGGCTAAAATTTCATACCAGTGAATAAAAGGGAAAAAGAACCAACGTTTATGATGATTATAAATAATAGCAATGCCCCAGCGGACAAGTAACTCAACAATTAAAAAACCAATAAACCATGCTTCTGATGTGATTACCCACGGGTGTAGGGAATTACGGTAAAAGCTTAGTACTTGGGGCAAATGAATGTGTTCGAAGAACCATGCCCCAATACTGCTCATTAAAAAGAAATTTGTAGCCAAACAGAACAGATTAAAAATGATAATGAACACCATAAAGATGTCATAGATCAAAAACAGTCTAAATGAAAGACTATTTGGATCTACATGGTGATATTTCGTTTTTTTCCCAGAACTGTTTTGCATAATAACGAGTGCTTTTTAAAGGTTTGTAGTGAGATATTGAGATTTCATTTGCTCAATAAGTTGATCTTTTTCGGTCCAAATTTCATGGACCCATTGTTGGAAACGTTCACGGTAAACCGCGTCATCTTCATAGTTTCCACCAAGAACCCAATCTGGAATTTCAATTTTACGCAAATTTACCGCAATTTTTGAAACATCACCTAGCCAGAAATCACTATATCCAGGTACGCCATTAGGGTAGACAATCGTCATATCAACCAAGGCATCAATTTTGTCACCCAAGATATTTAATGCAAGTGCTAAACCACCCGCTTTAGGTTTAAGCAAATGCTTATATGGTGATTTTTGCTGGTCATGTTTTTCTTGAGTAAAACGAGTACCTTCTAAATAATTCAATAATGTAAATGGTTGACTTAAAAGCTGCTCACAGGCTTTACGTGCTTCCATCATGTCACGGTCTTTGAGTTCAGGATTCTTTGCAACCTGTTCTTTGGTGTGACGTTTCATCATTGGGAAGCCTAAAATTTTAAATGCTTGCCCAACAAATGGAATAAAAATAAGTTCCCATTTAGTAAAAAAGCGGGTGAGTGGCATACGGGTTAAACCAAAATATTGGTTTACTGTCGTATCTACCCAACTTTGGTGATTACAGGTCATGAGATAACGACCTTGCATATTTAGGTCAAGTCCCTCATCGATCGTAATGTCCCATTTTAGATTTGGTAAAACATGGTCAATTAACCAATTATTTACCCCTAACCAGCTATTTGTAATTTGGATATTGGTTTCATCTATTTTTGATGATTTTTTTAATAGCTTGGTCAGACCTAATGCCAAAACAGGTGGACCATGAAAAAACGTACTTCCTGTAATGACTGTACCTACAGTGAGTCCACGTGTAATTTTTTTTAGCGCAGATTGCTTATTGGGTGCAGTTGACATATGAATGACCCCGAATGTCTAAAATCCATAGAAAAGTTGTTTAACTATAACTATCGTAATATGAAATACAACGACATCTTAGACAACAATGAAGAAATTGTGATGAGCTAGCATCTGAAAGTGCATCAAAATATTACAAAAAAGTAACTAAAGTGTTTATTATTAACAAAATATCAATGTTTTATACTTCGTTTTTGTTTCATTATTCATCCAGACAACAAAACACACAAAGTGAGGAGGCATGCAATGCGTGCATTAGTTATTTCAACAGTGGTAGGGGCAGCAGTAGTACTATCTGGTTGTCAAACAACTGGTAATAATCTTGGTGGCGTTGAATACGATAAAGCCGCATTAGGTACTTTAATTGGAGCAGCAGCTGGCTACGGTATTTCTAAGTCAAATGCAAACTCAAGCCGTCAAAATAACCGTGCTGCAGCAATCGGTGCAGTTCTTGGTGCCGCTGGTGGTGTATATCTTGACCAGAAAGAGAAAAAATTACGTCAACAAATGGCAGGTACTGGCGTAGACGTTGGCCGTAATCCAGATGGTTCTGTTCAATTGATTATGCCTGGTAGCATTACTTTTGATACAAACAAATCAAACATCAAGCCAAACTTCTATTCAACTTTAGACAAAGTAGCTCAAACATTGGCTGAAGATAACAAGAGCGCGATTTTGGTTACTGGTTATACTGATAACACTGGTAATGACTCTATCAACATTCCGTTATCTCAATCACGTGCACAATCAGTTAAAAACTATTTAGCTGGTAAAGGCCTTTCATCTAGCCGTATCGATGCACAAGGTTATGGTTCTTCTAACCCAATCGCAGACAACTCAACTGCGTCTGGTCGTGAACAAAACCGTCGTGTAGAAATCAGCATCTATGCAAAACAATAAGATTTAAATTATTGTATTAAAAACCACCTTCGGGTGGTTTTTTTATGACTGTGAATAATAAATAACCACGACAAACTGCGGCGTAGAAATTGCATTATTAGACATCATTTATACATATCCGTAGATTTACTATTGGGTTTCTAAAACAGAGATGACTATAATCATGCTCGAAAAATTAAGAGGTAATACACGATGTCATCTGCCAGTCAATTGAACAACAAGCAAGAAGAAGCCATGAAATATACTCAGGGCCCTTTATTGGTGCTTGCTGGCGCTGGTTCAGGTAAAACATCGGTAATTACTCGTAAAATTGCCTATTTGGTGCAGCATTGCCGTATTCCAGCGCATCGTATAACCGCGATGACCTTCACAAACAAAGCTGCACGTGAAATGAAAGAGCGTGTGACCAAGCTTTTGTCACGTGAAGAATCAAAAGGTTTATCTGTCTCCACTTTCCATACTTTTGGTTTAAACCTTTTACGTTTAGAACTTAAAAATTTACCTTTAAAAGCTAATTTTTCGATTTTAGATGCAGATGACTGTAAACGTATTTTGATGGATCTGATGCATCGCGACAATTTGTCGGGTGCAGAAAGTAAAGAATTAATTGCCAAGGCAATGAAGAAAATTTCAGATTGGAAAAACGATCTGATCGTGCCAGAGCAAGCACATTCAACATGTGAAACACCTGAAGATGTACAGTTTGCGCATCTTTACCAACTGTATGAACGTAATTTACGTGCTTATAACGCCGTTGATTTTGATGACTTGATTGTTATGCCAACACGCTTATTGCAAGAAAATGCAGAAGTGCGTGATAAATGGCAAAACCGTGTTCGCTATTTATTGGTCGATGAATATCAAGATACCAACACAGCCCAGTATATTTTAGTCAAACTTTTAGTTGGGGTAATGGGGCAGTTTACAGCGGTAGGTGACGATGACCAGTCGATCTATGCGTGGCGTGGAGCTAAGCCTGAGAATATGGCTTTGCTGAAACAAGATTTCCCAAATCTACATATTATTAAGCTTGAACAAAATTACCGTTCGACCAGCCGTATTTTAAAAGCGGCGAACTGTGTGATTCAAAATAACCCGCATATTTTTGATAAGAAATTGTGGAGTGATAAAGGGCATGGGGAAGTCATCAGAATCATTACATGTCGTAATGATGACGATGAAGCAGAGCGCGTGGTAAAAGACTTACTGACTCATAAGCTCATGAACGGTAAAAACTGGAAAGATTACGCTGTGTTATATCGCGGGAATTTTCAGGCGCGTGTACTAGAAACCCAGCTTCGCCAAATGCAGATTCCTTACAAGCTATCTGGCGGTACATCTTTCTTCGCACGTGCAGAAATTAAAGATGTAATGAGTTACTTGCGTCTTATTATTAACCCTGAAGATGACAGTGCGTTCTTACGTATTATTAATACGCCTAAACGCGCCATTGGGCCGGTTACTCTTGAGAAGTTAGGTTTATTCTCACAAGAAAATAATTTGTCTTTACTTGGTGCTTCTGCTGACCAGCGTTTAAGCATGGTGCTTCCTAAAAAAGCAGAAACTCAACTTCATGAGTTTGCTGACTTTATCGCGACGTTTACCCGTGAATTGTTAGAAGACGATGAGCCTGTGCCTAAAGTTCGTCAAATGATGAATGAAGCTGGCTATATGGATTATGTTCGTGAACAGTCTGCAACACCTGCACAAGAGAAAAGTAAGCTCGATAATATCGAGAATTTATTTAACAGTATTCAAAACCTGATTAATCGTGCAGAAGATGTTGATGAAAAGAACATTGAAAGTGTCATTCGCAAACTGGTTCTGCTTGACCTGTTAGAACAGCAGCAGGAAGAAGAAGATACAGACAAAGTCAACTTACTTACGTTGCATGCAGCAAAAGGTTTGGAGTTCCCATATGTTTATATTATGGGATTAGAGGAAGAACTTTTACCGCATAAAAACTCCATTGCAGCCGAGACCATTGAAGAAGAACGCCGTCTGATGTACGTGGGAATTACCCGTGCACGTCAAGGTTTAACCTTAACTTTGGCAGAGCAGCGTAAAAATGGCGGGCAGATGAGACAGATGACCCCAAGCCGTTTCCTTGATGAACTCCCTCAAGATGAGTTGGAGTGGTTAGGGCGTAAAAAGAAAATTGCGGCTAATGTTGATCCTAAAGAGCAGGCTCAACAATATCTGGCAAATTTAAAAGCTTTATTAAAGCGTTAATTTTTTAATTTTTAGGAAATCCCATGAAAGTTCAAGTGAAATTGCTCGATCCGCGTTTAGGTAAAGAATGGCCTTTACCTTCATATGCAACAGCAGGTTCAGCGGGTTTAGATTTACGTGCCTGTGTCGATGAAGCAATTGATATTGAACCAGGACAAACTGTTTTAGTGAAAACAGGTATGGCAATTTATATTCATGATGTAAATTTTGCTGGTTTAATTTTACCGCGTTCAGGTTTAGGTCATAAACACGGTATCGTGCTTGGCAATTTAGTTGGTTTGATTGATTCGGATTATCAAGGTGAATTGATGGTTTCAGTTTGGAACCGTGGTCAAACTACATTCCGTCTAGAACCAGGTGAGCGCCTAGCACAGTACGTTTTAGTTCCAGTTGTTCAAGCTGAATTTGAGCAAGTAGAAGAATTTGAAGAAACTTTACGTGGCGCTGGTGGCTTTGGTCACACAGGTAAACAATAAGTTTTTTGAAAATATTAACGAAAATCAAACGCCTGTTGAACAGGCGTTTCTTTTTATATCTTGAATGTTACAATGGATTATATTACAACACGCTTTACTCATATTCTTTTAACTTTTTTAGCAAACAAACCCTTCAAAAATTTTGAATAATCTATGTTTTTGCGATAGATCGAATTGATCTTTAAATAGAAGATACGCTATGAATGTAAGACACTCATTTCCAAAAAGTATTTTTCGTGCTTACGATATTAGAGGCAAACTTTCTTACTTAACCACGGACGTTGTCCGTTCGATTGCCTACGGATTGGCACAACAATACAAACAAGCAGAACAAACTCAATTAGTGATTGGCTATGATGCCCGTCTCACAAGTCCAGCCTATGCACACTTAATTGAAGAAATTTTAATAGAACAAGGTTTAAACGTTACCAATATCGGCTGCTGTTCATCACCAATGATGTATTACATTGCGAGAGATTTTGGTGGTAATGGCATTATGGTGACAGCAAGCCATAACCCAAAATCGGATAATGGTATTAAGTGGATTTTAAAAGGTGAACCGCCGTCTCCAGAAATGATTCAGCAGGTTGGCGCTGAAGCCCAAACTTATGTAGCAGCCCATTCAATTTCTGTACTGGAGTTAACTGTACCTCAATTTAAAGCTGAGTTTTGCCAAAAATACCAGCAAGCCATTATTAAAGATATCCAATTAAAACGTCCTTTAAAAGTTGTTTTAGATGGTTTACATGGTTCTGCTGGACACTGCTCGAAATTGATATTGGAAAAAATGGGATGTGAAGTGATTGCCTTGCGAACCAATCCAAATGGAGAGTTTCCAGACCATGCACCAGACCCTTCGCATGCTGCGCATTTGAGTGATTTGCGAAAAGCAATTATTGAGCAAAAAGCAGATATTGGCATTGCCCTTGATGGGGATGGTGACCGTGTTGTTTTAGTCGATGAAAAAGCCCAGATATTGACCGCAGACCGATTGTTGTCACTTTTTGCGCAAATGTGCCTAGAACAGCACCCAGAGCAAGAAATTGTTTTTGATGTGAAATGTTCACGCATGGTTCAAGAAACGGTCGAACAACTTGGCGGAAAAGCAAAAATGATCCGCACGGGAAGTAGTTTTTTACGGGCTTATTTATCTCAGTCAAATGGACGCGCCATTTTTGGTGGAGAATATGCAGGCCACTATGTTTTTAATGATGGGCGTGGTTTTGGCTATGACGACGGTTTATATGCTGCATTACGTGTAATGGAATATTTTACCCAATCTGATGCTACAACAATTTCCGAATTGTTTGCTCCTTATCCAGAAAGATGTTGTACAGAAGATACCTATATTGGTACGTATCAGTCCGATCCAAAGTATGTATTACAAGATATTGAAATTTTAAGTCATCGTTTAGGTGCTCGTATCAGTAAAATCGATGGCGTACGTCTTGATTTTGATGATGGTTTTGGCATTATTCGAGCATCAAATACTGGTGAATATTTTACAGTAAGATTTGACGCAGATAATCCTTTACGATTAAAGGAAATCCAGCAAAAATTTGTAGATATGTTGCAAGAGCACTATCCGCAAATTGCACAAGAACTTTCAGAGGCCTAAGTAAGGAGAGGCGTAATGCCCCAACATCAGCATATCGGTGTCGACAAAGCAAAAATCTTGATTGAAGCTTTGCCGTATATTCAACGTTTTACTGGTAAAACGCTGGTGGTGAAATACGGTGGCAACGCGATGACTGATCCGGAGTTAGAAAGTTCATTTGCCCGAGACATCGTTTTACTTAAAACGGTAGGATTAAATCCGATTGTTGTTCACGGTGGTGGGCCACAAGTAGACTCATTTTTAAAGCAGTTAGGACGTGAATCTGACCGTATTGACGGTATGCGTGTAACTGATGCTGCAACCATGGAAGTGGTTGAAATGGTATTAGGTGGTAGCGTAAATAAATCAATTGTTAACCTGATTAATAAACATGGCGGTCGCGCAATTGGTTTAACAGGTAAAGATGGTAATTTACTTCGTGCTCGTAAATTACTTATGGAAAAGCAAGAAGAAGACGGTTCTATCAAACATATTGATTTAGGTATGGTTGGTGAAGTAACTGGCGTTAAAACAGATGTGCTGGAAATGTTTACCCAAAGTGACTTTATTCCAGTTATTGCACCATTAGGTGTAGATGAAGAAGGCAATACCTATAATATTAATGCTGATTTAGTGGCAGGTAAGGTTGCAGAAGCATTAGGTGCTGAAAAATTAATCTTGCTCACAAACATTAGTGGCGTGCTGGATGAAAACAAAAATCTGTTAACTGGCCTTACTACGCAAGAAGTTGATCGTCTCATTGAAACAGGCGTGATCTATGGCGGTATGATTCCTAAAGTAGGTTGTGCGCTTGATGCTGTTAAAGGTGGGGTAGTCAGTGCGCATATTGTTGATGGTCGCGTACCACATGCAACACTACTTGAGATCTTTACTGATCATGGGGTTGGAACACTGATTTCTAATCGCGCAAAAACTGCTTAATAAAACCGTTATTCTCAATAAAAAGATCACTCTAGGTGGTCTTTTTTTATACCAATTTAATTTGGTCATTTTTTTGTCATGAGCTTTGACTAGTGTAAGGGGTGTCACTAGGAGCGTTCATTATGCTGGAAAAATTTAATCAATATCGCCAAACCTGGACTTTACCTTTAAATCGTAATAAAGCAATAAATCAAACGCAATTTCGTTTTGAGTGGGTTGATAATTTAAAAGAATTACAAGATGTACAACGATTTCGTGCACAACAATTTAGTCAACAATTTGGAATTCATTTTGAAGATAACTTAGATCAAGACATTTATGATTTTGGTTGTGAGCATGCAGTCTTACGTGAAAAGTGGACTGGAGAAATTGTAGCGTATACCCGTCTAAAATTATTTCAAGGTCATGAGATAGCACAAAGCTACAGCGCACATGAGTTTGATATTGTTCCGCAGTTATCGCACCTGCCTAATGTGTTAGAAATAGGGCGTACCTGTGTCCATCCTCGCTTTCGTAATGGTAAAGCATTATCGATGCTGTGGCTGAACCTTGCACCGAAAGTGCTATGGTCAATGCGCGCTAAATATTTGATGGGCTGTGTCAGTATTCATCTGCAAGATAATTTGGCTAGAGCGTACTACACGCATCGCCAGATTCAGCAATTATCTGAAAGCAAAACAATTGATATTCGTTCGAAAAAAATCTATGAACCTGAATATCCTGAGTTTAGTTTTCCACAAGATGAGCGTATGCCAAAATTGTTCCAAATGTATTTGAGCATGCAGTCAAAACTATCGAAACAGGCATTTTTTGATGAAGAATTTAACTGTCTAGATTATTTTGTGTTTCTGGAAGTGAATAAAGTGGCGACTTCATTTGTCATGAATAAAATGGGGCAGCGTTAATATATGTCCTATTTTCTAATAGCCAGCACATATTGAGATTTGCAAGCAATTTTACTCTCATGCACAATAGAGCAGATGGGGTAATTAGAAGTAGTTTAAAAGCGATATGTGCCAGCTATTAGGAATGAATTGTGCAACACCAACGGATATTACGTTTTCTTTCCGTGGTTTTTCACAACGTGCGGGAATTACCTCAGATCATAGTGATGGATTTGGCATAGCATTTTTCGAAGATAAAGCCTGCCGACTATTTGTAGATAATCAATCGGCAGTTGAATCTCCAATTGCCGACCTTATTCGTAATTATCCTATTAAATCGCGTAACGTGATCGCGCATATCCGCAAAGCAACTCAAGGTAAAATCACTTTAGAGAACTCTCACCCCTTTATTAGAGAGTTGTGGGGCCGTCATTGGATTTTTGCCCATAATGGTGATTTACATGATTTTAATCCACCGCTAAGTGGGCGTTTTACACCTGTAGGTAATACAGACAGTGAACGTGCATTTTGTTATTTGCTTGATCAACTGGTTGAAGCTTTCGGTTATGAAGAGCCGAGTCTTGATGAGATATTTGAAGTATTAGAAAAAATTTCTCCACAAATTGCTGAATACGGCACATTTAATTATTGTTTGTCGAATGGGAAGGCATTATTTAGTTATGCGATAACTAAATTACATTGGTTGGTTCGAGAATATCCATTTAATCAGGCTCATTTAATTGATTTAGATGTTGAGGTCGATTTTAGTCAAGTCACTACACCTGAAGATCGTGTGGCAGTTATAACGACAGAACCTTTAACACATAATGAAAACTGGACTGCTTATCAACCAGGTGAAATGATTTTATTTCAACATGGTAAGCCGATTAAAAAAGCAATTACTCATGTAGAAAGATTAAAACGTGAGCAGGAAAATCCAGAGCTTAAACGTATTACTCGTGCAGATCAGTATTAATATAAAGTATATTTAAAATGTATGAATAGAAATATTTGTATATATTAAACATTTAATAGTAAAGTATTTTGTTTGAAAAATACTTTATTGTTTTGGTTGGTTAATTTTTATAAAAATAAATAAAAACAGTCACTTGAATTAAATATATTTTTAATATCTTAAAGCCGACAAAATAGCTTTGTTTTTATTTATATCCTTTAAATATATCATGAGGTTTATGCAACAGTCATTGAACATCATTGGGGAGATGTATGAAAATGAAATGGGCTTCAGAATATAATACGGGTATCGAGGTTATTGATGAGCAACATAAACGAATACTTGATTATATTAATGAGATTGATGAAGTAAGAGATGATGAAGATAGACGTCGTATTAAAGATGTTTTAGACAATATTATTGACTATACACAGTCTCATTTTACTTTTGAAGAAAGTTTACAAGAAGAGGCAGATTATAAATATCGAGTTCCACATAAACGTGTTCATGACTTATTTATTAAAAAAATAGAATTATATCGTGAACGTTTTGAAATGGGACATACCATTGAAAAAGAGCTGCAAGAAATTTTAGCAAAATGGTTAATTAACCATATTCAACATGATGATGCTGATTATGTTGGAGCAGTAAAAGAAAATATGATGGGAATTATTAGAGAAAAAGAAAAGAAGAAAGGGAAAAACTGGTTTGCTCGGTTTTTCGCATAATTTAAATAACAAAACTTATAGTTTTAGTTAGCGCAGCAAACTATCGTTTCGGTAGTTTGCTTTTTTTATTGAGCAAACTTTGATTTTCAGGCATGAGACGGGCAAAATATCCATAGTCTTTTTCAAGGAATGCATAATGCAGGACATACCTATGTCACGATGGTTATCGCCCCTGATGGCGTTTTGCTTATCTTTCATCATTATGGCGACATTGGCACCCGCTATGGGAATCCAGATTGATCGTCAAATCGATTTCTGGTTATTGTGGTTAGGCACAATGCTGTTATTGGCTCTGCCAGTTTGTTATTTGGAAATTGCCTTAGCAAAGCGGTCGAAGACTACTGCTTTAAATGCTTTATCAAGTTTAACTCGTGAAGCAGATAGTTCACCAAAATGGCGTTTGGCTGGTTGGCTTGCAGTTATTTTTATTCCATTTTTAGCAGGGAGTGTACTGAGTACAGCTGGCAACTTACTGACAGCACAGCTCAATAATAGTGTTTCTGGGCAAATTGTTTTTGCTGGCCTTGCAGTTGTGGCTTTAATTTTATCTTTTATTCCGCGTCAGATTTTAATCGTGCTAATGACAGTCGGCGTAATCGCTTCTCTTGTTTTAGCTAATACAATGGGAACGACTTTACAGCCTTGGCATTGGACAAATGTTGAGTTTAAAGAATGGGGTAATGCGACCGTACTTGCACTTGTTGCAAGTGGTTTAGGCTTAGGACTTTACTGGCAAAATAGTTTGTCTGTCATTCACTCTCAAGAAGGTGCCACAAAAACTGCACTTCCAATCTGGTTGGCTCAGTTAATTGCTGTCGTCGCGTTTGGTTTCTTTTCTCTTCAAGCACAGCTTCCTGTTTTTACCTGGATTTTTACTGCGGTAATGACAACAGCTTTGTTTATTCAACTTGCCAAAGAACAGCTTGCTCAACGTCAACTGATGTACGTTTTACAATGGGTTGTCATTATTTTGGCAATTGCGGTTTGGGCTGTGCCTGAACTTCATAGCATCTTTACGCTGATTTTGATGCTTTGGGGATTACTCATTTGTTTAATCTATGCCATTTTTGCTGGTTGGATTATGAAAATTAGCCACTTGCGTAAATCGATGAATTTTAGCAATGAATTGTTTTATAACTTGTGGCGTATTGCAGTGCGTATTGTTTTACCGCTTTCAATTGTCATTGCCATGATTGCGGTAGTTGGACAAATCATCTGATGGAAAAAGCTCAGCAAGTTTGGGTTGCTTTTGCAGCCCCAGAGCAACAGTTTTTAGTTGCTATTCCATTTGAAGCTGGTATGACTGCATTACAAGCGGTTGAGGCAAGTGGGTTGCAGACACAGGTAAGTTTGCCTGAGCCATTACAACTTGGCATCTTTGGTGCAAAAGTTGAGGCACATGCGATTTTGCAAGCAGGTGATCGGGTAGAGGTCTATCGACCTTTAACTATTAACCCTAAAGATATACGCCGTAACCGCGCCGAGAAAAATCCTGTGGGGCGATATATTAAAAGTAATCGTTTAAAGTAATAAGTCCCATAAATAAAACCCCTCGAAGTATTTCACTTGAGGGGTTTATTTTTATTAGAAAAAACGATTATAGTGGTGGGGCAGTTAAAATCGCTTCTTTAGAAGCAGGTAAACCTGGTTGCGATTCTGGAATAGTTTCTAAACCTTCAATTTTAGTTACTGTGCCAGTGCCATCAAAGTAAATTTTTAAATGCTGACCATGTGCTGCAGGGATTTTTGCCTTTTTAGCATAAGTTCCCGGGATATAGTTGTAAATGTAGTCCCAACGTTGAGGATTGAGGGGATCAGTCACAGTTGGACTACCAAGCAAAAAACGCACTTGCTGGAAATTCATGCCGACTTGTACTTGAGAGGCCTGAGCTTTGGTCAAAGGAGTCCCTTGAGGAATATCAACCTTATATACACCAAAGATTGAACAACCAGCAAGGAGTGAAGTGACTAATAACGTCAGCACGAGTTTTTGCATTTTGCTACACTATCCCAATAAATTATGATGCATTTGATCAAAGGATAGATCATACTTCATCTAAATTCTATTGCCTATTCCAACTTGAGATTTGTTGAGAGACCTTTTTTCATGCCTATTTCCAATCAAGATTTGCGCAAAGCTGGACTTAAAGTTACCCTTCCACGAATTAAGATTTTGGAATTATTAGAAAATTCAAAGCAACATCATCTTAGTGCTGAAGATATTTACAAGACTTTGTTAGAACAAGGGGAAGATGTCGGTCTTGCGACAGTTTACCGTGTGTTAACACAATTTGAAGCTGCGGGTATCATTCAGCGCCATCATTTCGAAAATAATCATTCTGTTTTCGAAATTATGCAAGAAGATCATCATGATCATTTGGTTTGCTATAATTGCAACAAAGTTATTGAATTTACTAATGATGTTATCGAGAAGGAACAGCATGCTGTAGCAGAACAACATGGGTTTACCTTAACAGGTCACTCATTAAACCTCTACGGTTACTGTAACGAACCTGAGTGTCAGGAAGTGTTGCGCAAGAAATAATCGTTTTCACATAAAGAAAACAAATAAAAAAGGAAGGTTACGTTTAACCTTCCTTTTTTTATGAAGAAATTACTGTCGGTCGAAGGTTAAATGCTGATTTGTGCCTGCAATTTGATCAGGTCCTTCTTCGGCAAGCTTAATGGTCAAACGCAAATCGTTCGGTGAGTCGGCATGTTTTAATGCATCTTTATAGGTAATTTGGCCTGCTTTATAGAGATCAAACAACGCTTGGTCAAAGGTTTGCATACCCAGTTCACGCGAACGTTTCATTAAATCTTTAATTTCATGAATTTCGCCTTTGCGAATGTAGTCTGAAATTAATGGCGAGTTAATCAAAATCTCAATGGCTGCACGACGTGAATTGCCATCTGGTGTTGGAATAAGTTGCTGCGCAATCATGGCCTTTAAGTTAAGTGATAAGTCCATGTAAAGCTGACTGTGGCGGTCACTTTCAAAGAAGTGAATAATACGATCGAGCGCTTGGTTGGCGTTGTTGGCGTGCATCGTGGCCAATACAAGATGGCCTGTTTCAGCAAAGCCAATCGCGTAGTCCATAACTTCACGAGATCGAATCTCACCAATTAAAATGACATCCGGTGCTTGTCGCAAAGTATTCTTTAAGGCAATTTCAAATGAGTCTGTATCAATGCCGACTTCACGTTGGGTAATGATGCAGCCCGCATGTTCATGAATAAACTCGATTGGGTCTTCAATCGTAATAATATGACCTTTAGTATTGTGATTACGATAGCTAATCATTGAAGCCAAAGACGTCGATTTACCTGTACCTGTCGCACCAACAAAAATAATGATGCCGCGTTTGGTCATTGATAAATCTTTAAGAACAGGTGGTAACTGCAAGTCATCAATGGAGGGAATTTTAGTTTCAATTCGACGTAAGACCATGCCTGGCATGTCGCGCTGCTGAAAAGCGCTCACACGAAAGCGGGCCGTTTTATCACGGTTCATAATGGCAAAGTTACATTCACGAGTGTCTGCAAATTCTTTGCGCTGCTTTTCGCTCATGATGGAATGTAAAAGTTGACCAATCACGTCTCCAGAAAGACTATTTTTTGAAATTGGAACAATTTGCCCGTTAATTTTCATAGATGGTGCAACACCATCTGTAATAAAAAGATCGGATGATTTTTTTTCAACCATGAGGTTGAGTAGGTCATTAAAATCCATATTTATTCTCTAATTATTTTTATAGGAATGATTCAGGCTGTTTTGCAGCAGTACGTGCAGTTTGTGGGCTAATCACACCACGAGATACCAAACCTTTTAAGCTTTGGTCGAGTGTTGTCATGCCATGATTTGCACCAGTCTGAATTGATGAATACATTTGTGCGACTTTATTTTCACGAATTAAGTTACGAATGGCAGGAATACCAATCATGATTTCATGTGCTGCGACACGTCCGCCACCATTCTTTTTAAGAAGGGTTTGGGAAATAACAGCCTGTAAAGATTCTGACAACATGGCACGAACCATGTCTTTTTCTTCGGCAGGGAATACGTCAATCACACGGTCAATGGTTTTTGCAGCAGAAGTCGTATGGAGCGTACCAAACACCAAGTGACCAGTTTCAGCAGCGGTAAGTGCTAAACGAATGGTTTCAAGGTCACGCATCTCACCGACCAAAATAATATCGGGGTCTTCACGCAGTGCTGAGCGTAGTGCTTCATTAAAGCCATGCGTATCACGATGCACTTCACGTTGGTTAATCAAACATTTCTTCGACTGGTGTACAAATTCGATTGGGTCTTCAACCGTTAAAATATGGTCATAACGATTTTCATTGATATAGTCCATCATCGCTGCAAGTGTGGTTGATTTACCTGAACCTGTTGGACCTGTAACTAACACAATGCCACGTGGGTAATCACAAATATCTTTAAAGATTTGCCCTAAGCCTAAATCTTCCATGGTGAGTACTTTTGATGGAATGGTACGAAACACTGCGCCCGCACCGCGGTTTTGGTTAAATGCATTGACACGAAAACGCGCAACATTGGGAACTTCAAAAGAAAAGTCTGTTTCGAGCTTTTCTTCATAGTCACGGCGTTGTTTATCATTCATGATGTCATAGACCAGACGGTGAACATCTTTATGATCTAGAGCTGGTAAGTTAATGCGACGGACTTCACCATCAACGCGAATCATTGGTGGCATGCCAGCAGATAAGTGTAAATCGGACGCGCCATTTTTCACAGAGAAAGCGAGTAGCTCTGTAATATCCATAATTTCCCCAAGTAAATCAAAATATGTCATTATTTTGTAGAATAATATACGGCTTTCACTGAGGCTTACCAACACCTCGCTTTAGGTGAAAAGCAAAAAAGTTTTTTGAAAATGAGAACCTTGTCAATGAATTACCTGCAAGATGCGCGACAGCACGTATTACAGCAAATCCAGCGTGCTTGTGAACATGCTCAGCGTGCGCCTGAAACTGTGCAACTTTTAGCCGTATCAAAAACACATCCAAGTGAAAGTTTGCGTGAAATGTATGCAGCAGGGCAAAGAGCATTTGGCGAAAACTATTTACAGGAAGCTTTGGAAAAAATTGAAGCTTTACAAGATTTAGAAATTGAATGGCACTTTATTGGTCATGTTCAGCGAAACAAGACTAAAAATTTGGCTGAAAAGTTTGATTGGGTACACGGTGTAGATCGTTTAATTATTGCCGAACGATTATCTAATCAAAGGCTTCAAGATCAATCTGACTTAAATATTTGTTTGCAAGTGAATATTGACGGGCAAGATAGTAAAGATGGTTGTGCACCAGGTGAGGTTGCCGAGTTAGTTGCTCAAATGAGTCAATTACCAAAAATCAGACTACGCGGTTTGATGGTGATTCCAGCGCCAGACAATACTGCCGCTTTTGCAGATGCTAAGGCCTTGTTTGATTTGGTGAGAGAAAAACATGCTCACCCTCAAGACTGGGATACTTTAAGCATGGGAATGTCAGGTGATTTAGAGGCTGCAATAGCCGCAGGTTCAACCATGGTACGCGTAGGGACAGCTTTATTCGGTGCTAGAGACTATTCGCAAAAGGGTTGATGTACGCTATTTCGTACGTTCATTGCGTCCTTTTGCGGCTATGGCGGGAAGTGGTTTTCACTTATTATGAATTCATCAGGAGACAGGATGTTTCTAAGAATAACAATAAACAGTGATGAATGGATGCATACAGGTACGACAGGAGTTATACCAACGCAGATTCTAAAAAAGCCCCGACAGGATGTCGGGGCTTTTTAGTTTTAACCAATGACCTCGATGGTACTTGCGCCAGCACCAAGTGGTTTCACTTGAATTTGTACAGGAATACGTTCATGCATTTCTTGAATGTGTGAGATGAGAACAACCTGACGACCCTGATTTTGTAATTGATCTAAAGCATTCATCACCATATGCAAAGAAGATGCATCTAAGGTTCCAAAACCTTCATCAATAAACAGAGATTCAATTTTCATTGAACCTGAAGCCATATTGGCAATAGCTAAAGATAAGGCGAGGGCTGTTAAGAAGGATTCACCGCCAGATAAAGACGAAACCGAACGCATTTCTCCGTCCATATCGTGGTCGATAATGGCAAGACTTAAAGATTGGTCAAGGCGTTTTAACGTATAGCGTTGAGAAAGCATCGCCAGTTGCTGGTTGGCATGTTCCACTAAAATATCCAGATGATATTGCTGGGCATAGTCACGGAACTCTTTGCCTTTTGCATCGCCAATCAGACCTGAAATTTTGCTCCAGCGATGTTCTTCTTGCTGAATGTTTTGAATTTGCTGGGCGTATTGTTGCTGTTTCGCAAGGTTTTGCTGGTGTAGCTCTAACTTAAGTTTGAGCTGATCACGAACTTCCAGTTGAGCTTTAAGCTCTGCAATATTGTCTTGAATCAGGTTCAGGAGCTTTTCAAACTCAATATCTGGTTGAGTTTGTAAGTGATCGGACAATTGCTCTTGCATAGTCTTAAGGGCAGATGAAGCTTCACTGAGTAGACGTTCTGCCTGATTAAGGCGGTTACGGATATCTTGTTCTTGTGCTGAATTAATCTGTATGAGTGCCGTAAAGTCCTGCGCCTGAAAATCAGAATGCTCGCTTAACCAGTTTTGAATTTGCGCATTAATCTGTTGTTGATGTTGCTCGGTGTGTTGGTGTTGATGCTTGAGCTGATCTAGCGCCTGTTTTTGTTGCTCGAAGTGCTGTCTGGTCTGTTCAAAACGTTGTTTAGACGCATGATAAGCCGTTTGTTGATGCTGACGTTTGGCATCATGCTCAATTAACCAATCATGAGGCTTAAGGTCAGAAAGGCCTGTCATTTGCTGAATGAGCGATACCGCTCTTTCATTATTTTGTTGCCCCTTGAGCGTAATCTCTTTGAGATTTTGATCGATCTCATTAATTTGTTTGGTCATTTGCTCAAGGTTGGCAGCTAACATTTTTAGTTCTTGTTGTTGCTGTTCAAAACGCTGAGCAAGCTGTTCTTGTTGTTCAAGTTGTTTAGCACGTGCGTCGAGAATTGACCAAGTTTGTTTAGCCGTTTGGCTACTTGACTGCTGCCATGCGTGCTGCTCGGACTCAGATAAGCACTGAACAATATGCTGAACTTGCTGTTGCCATTGCTGTGCCGTATTGAACAAGCTTTCACTACGCTGAACATGTTGAAGCAACTGGTTCTGCTGCTTAATCGCTTGGGTTAAACGCAAGTTTTCTGAGTCAAATGAACTTATTGCAGTTTGAGCGGCTTGTCTAAGCTCGCTAAGAGTTTGTAAGGTTTGTTCTGGAGATTGAGCAAGATCAATTTGTAATTGGTTGAGACTTAATTGCTGAACAAGATCTTGCTGTAAATTTGCTTGTTTTGCTTTAAGTTGAGATAAATATTTTTGAACTTGTTCGAGCTCGGCACGACACTGGGTGAGAGCATGCTGTTGGCTTTGCCACGCGTTAAATTTAGTTTGCTCTAGGGTTAATGCTTGCTGTTCTTGTTGCTGCTGCAAGTCGAATAAGGCCTTGGAAACTGTGCTGTCATCAACACGATAGGGGTGATGCGTGCTGCCACAGACTAAACAAGTTTCGCCTTCTTTAAGATTGGCACGTAACTGCTCAATATTCTCTGTATGTAATAAGCGTTGCTGTTGCAAGATGTGCTGTATTTTTTCACGCTCTGTTTTTGCTGTTTGGTAGTCTTGCTCAGCTAACTGGCAAACGGTTTTAAGCTGCTGTTCTTGAGCGGAGGTTTGAGTATGTTTTTTTGTGAATTGCTGAAGCTCAGCATATAGCTCATGATAAATTTTAATTTTTTGTTGAATGAGGTCTAGCTGAGTAATTTGAGCAAGCTTTTGTTCTTTATCTTTACGCTGTTGCTCAAGTTTTACCTCAATCTGTTCAACTGTCCCCACTGAAGCCGTCAGCTGTTCAAGTTCATTTTTAGCTTCCGATAGCTTTTGACGAGCAAGAGTAGGGTTTCCAAGCTGTTGTTCAATTGCTTCGTAGTTTTGAATAAATTGCCCGAGTTGATGCAAATGCGCTGAAAGGCCTTTATCTAATACAGCATATTGCCCAGTCTGAGTAAGCTGTTGTTGCAGATGGATTTGATTTTGTTGAAGCTGCTCAATCTGTTGTTGAACTGTGTTTTGTTGTTGTTGCAACGGGCTGAGTTTCTGCTCTAGAACATTTCTTTTTTCTTTGCACTTTTTATATTCATCTGCAATAAATGTTCGCTCTTGAATGGACTGCCGAACCTGATTTAAAGCAGATTGATGTTGTTGCTCAAAATCGAGCGTTTGTTTGAGCTCTTGCTCTGCTGATTGATATTGTTTTTGTCCCGCTTCAAAAATTTGAACCAAATCATTAAACTTAATTTGAGCTTGCTGAATTTGCGGCTCAAGTTGTTGTAGGGTTTGTAAATTTTGAGTCTGCTGAAAGACCTGTGGGCGTATTTCAGAGAAAACTTCGAGTCGTTTTAATTGCTCACGTTCACCCGCAAGTTGCTGATGATGGTTTTGCTGGGTTTGAAACTGTTGCTGTTTAGCTTGAACTTCAAGCTCAAGTTTGGCTTTACGTTCAAACCATTGTTGTTGTTTATCCAACACATTTTTTTGTTGTTCTAATTTTTGATAGTTCTCTTGAGCTTGTTGATATTGTGCGGTAAATGCTGCGATTTCTTCATCCGACAAAATCTCAATATGACCTAAAAACTCTTCAAGCTGTTTACGCTGTTTGGCAATATCTGCTGTTTTACGAAAAGCCAGTTCACCGATTTTGGCAAAAATGCTGGAGTTTGTCAGGTACTCAAGTAGTTCACCGCGTTCGCTGTCTCGTGCTTTTAAAAACGCCGTGACTTCTGATTGGGCAAGTAAAACAGCACGGGTAAATTGTTCAAATGAAAGCTGGGTAATTTGTTTAACTTTTTCATCCACTGCTTTGGCTTTGTCGGCAAGCACCACACCATTGGTCAGGCATTTCAAGTGGCGTTGCACACTTTGTAATTTACCATTCGGATTTTCACGCGCACGTTTAATTTCCCAGCGTGCTAAATAGCGTTTTTGATCTTGTGCAATAAAACAAAGTTCAGCAAACCCATGTCCCGTACCGCGGCGTAATACAGTTAAAGGTGAATTGGTGAGTAACTCGGAACCATCAACATCTTTTAATTTGCCATCGCTGTCTTTAAGGCGAGGGACCCGATTAAAAAGGGCGAGGCACATGGCATCTAAAATGGTCGACTTACCTGCACCAGTTTTCCCGACAACGGCAATTAAGCCTGCGTGAGCTAGAGGCGCGCTTTCAAAATCAATAAAGTGCTCGTCAGAAAGAGATGCCAGATTTTTTATACGAATAGATAAAATTTTCATGACATATCCTTAAGGAGTTGCATCGTTTTCAAGATTTTTTTGTGCTTCTTGTACCAGACTCAGAAAATCTTTTAAGACTGCATCATCTGCGCTGTAACCTTGTTTTTCCCAGATATTTTGAAAGAGTTTTTCTGGTGTGGGGGGTTCAAGTGCAATTTGCTGAGTTGTATCGGTGTCCGAAGCATCTTGGCTCACATATTGACGTGAAATACGCACTAAACGATAGCGGTCAGGTGGCAATGCGGCTTCAAACTGTTGGCGTAAATTAGGCTGTGGTGGCGTTAAACTATAATATTCAATATCGACATATTCACGATGGTCAATATTTTCAACAATGCCGTGAGGCAAGGCTTTGAGTTGTTGCAGCACTTCGTTTAACTCACCACGAATGCGATGTAATTGGATACAACGCGGAATTTCAACAGCCTCAAATTGCAAACGGTGATCTGTCTCTTGAGCAGGGTCAATTTTGACTTCAACCACTTGGTGTTTATAGTTAATTTCGCTAAAAGAAAGCGGAATGGGTGAGCCGCTATAACGAATATGCGGTTGACCTACTTTTTGTGGTTTATGTAAGTGCCCTAAAGCGACATAGTCGACAGCATCTTCAAATAAACTCGTTGAAAGTGCCTCTTCATTACCAATAATAATTGGGCGTTCAGAGTCGGATGTTTCCCCACCTTGCATATGCGCATGCGACATCAAAATAAGCGCTTGGTCTGGTGTTTTACGGCGTTTAGCTTCTGCAATAAGTTGCTCATGCAAATAGGCAATCGCGTTTTTGCTATTGGTGGTGTGTTCATTAAAGCCTGTAATTTCTGCTGAGCGCAAAAAAGGCAGGGCAAGGCACCACGCCACAATTTCTTGATTTTGATTATAAATAGGCAAAAGCAGACGATCGAGATCTAGAGTTTTATCTTCGTTCCAACGAACCACGCCCACGGTTTTTGCATTGTATTTTTCTAAAAGTGGTTCGACCTGTTCAATACGGTAGCCTGAGTCATGGTTACCTGCAATCATGAGCGTTTGCATGTGCGGTGCAATGCGATGTGCATCTGCTAAAAATTGGTAGAGTTGTTTTTGTGCTTGTGAACCCGGATTAATTACATCAAAAATATCGCCGGCAATGAGCAGAGCATGAGGTTGTTTTTCTTGAATTTGAGTAAGCAACCAACTTAAAAATTGTTGGTGTTCGTAGTGGCGTGAATGATTATAAAAAAACTGCCCCAAATGCCAGTCAGAAGTATGTAGAAAATGTACGGACATAGAAACAGACATCAAGCCAAAATAAACACAGATACGTTAGCATAAATTGGCAGGAGATTTTATAAAGACATTTTAAAGTGCTCGATATTTAAGCCTACTATAAAATCTGAATTAGTTTTGTCACTTTAAACTTTGCTTTGTTACTATCAATTCAAACAATGAACTTTGAGAACAAAATGACCATTCATAAATACGAAGTGAAAATACAGTGGGAAGGTAATACAGGTACAGGCACTTCATCTTATCGTTCATATAAGCGCGATTTTAGTATTCAACATCCTCAAAAAACCACGATTCAAGGTTCATCAGACCCTGCCTATTTAGGTGATGTCACCAGATGGAATCCAGAAGATTTATTAGTTGCATCAGCTTCAGCTTGTCATAAGCTTTGGTATTTACACCTGTGTGCAGTCAATCATATTCATGTGCTGAGCTATGTCGATCATGCACTTGGATTTATGGAAGATGCAGATCCAGTTAAACGTGGTCACTTTACCCAAATTATTTTAAAACCAGAGATTGTTTTAGAAAAAGGTGCCGACCAAGAGCTTGCGGCAAAATTACATGAAGAAGCGCATCACGAATGTATGATTGCCAACTCAGTTAATTTCCCAATTACATGTGAAGCCACTTTTAGTTTTGCCGAAGAATAAATATGAAATAGCCACCGATAAAAAGGCGGTGGCTATAAATTAGAAAATAAATAAATTTGTTAAATCTGTTCTTTAGGCCGCATTTTCATCGACTTGGAAAATACCAAAAACGTTATGGTCTAAATCGACAAAGTAACCATGCCAAGCACGACCAGGAATTGCGAATTTATCCATAGCCACAATGCCACCTTGCGCTAAAATTTTTGCGGCAATTTCATCAAAGTTTTCGACCTGAACCGAACAGGTAAATGCATTGGTGCCATATTCCATTGGAGGTGTTTGAGCGGGGCGTTTTAAAAGGCCCCCCATGATTGAGGGTGTTTCTATACGGTAATATTCAATTGGTAAGCTTTCATCTAATTTAAATTGCCAGCCGAACACAGCTTGATAAAACTGCGCATCGCGAGCAGGGTTTGAAGACTGGATTTCAAAATAGGCAATATTGTTCATATTATTTAAAACATATTTTTATGGTGTAAAAAGTATACGCATAGCCTTCATGACCACGAAAGAACTATTGTGTATGGTGAGCGTAAAATAAATGAAAGTGCCAGAAAATAAAAACCGACGATTCGAGTGATGAGAGAATCGTCGGTCAAAAACTTCATCAAGGGTTTCGGCTGCTAACAAAACCTAATCTGAAGGAAGAAAAGAGTCGTAATGAAAGGTCACCGATACAATTCTGCGGATGCCGTGCAAAGGAAGTATTCGGTTGCTGCGACCTTATTACCCTATATAACGTCAAGAGATTCAGATTGGTTGACAGAAAAATGAAAAAAAATCGAAAAAAATTTATAATTATTTTTTGAACCCATAAATTAGGCAAAAAGATGACCAAATTACGCTCTTACTTTCTCTGGTTTTTTGCTTTATGCATAGGACTCACCTTAATTGTAGGTGTGGTTGCAGCACTATTACCAGCGAGTGTAGGTGGTATTTTAACAGCCGTTCCATATTTAGGCGCAATGATTTTTGTCCTGTTTAAATTTTTAAAGAAAGAACGCCGTGCACCGACTGTACAAGAAAAAAAGAAATTTACTTTAGGTTTTACCCTGATTTTTTGGGGCTATAACTTGTGTGGTGTTTTATTCGGCCTATTTTTATTTGCAAGAAAAGACCCAGAGATTTTGCAAAACTTTATGCTTTATCTGAAACAGCCTCAGTTTTTAAGCATTATGCTCATTATGCTTTTAATGTTAGCGATCCCGCTTTATTTAATTACCTATTGGTTTTATGGGAAACAGGCACAGCGAATGGCAAGCAAAATGTTTAATGTGCAATAGATCACTACAAAAACGAATACGATTAGACATGAATTATTCTTATAGAATCTAATAAAGCTTGTGTCCTCGGTTTTGGAGGAAATATGAATAAGAATGTATTAATTACGGGTGCCAGTGGGTTTATCGGAACTCATTTAATTAAGTTTCTACTACAAAAAAATTATAACGTAATCGCTGTGACACGGCAGGCTGGGAAGAAATCTGACCATCCTGCCTTGCAGTGGGTACAAAAGTTTGAAGATATTTCGACACGTCAAATTGACTATGTCGTGAATTTGGCAGGCGCAAATATTGGCGAAAAACGCTGGACCGAGTCACGTAAAAAACAACTCATCGAAAGCCGAGTAAACACGACACGAAAGTTATATGCATGGCTAAAGCAATCTGAAATTTTTCCAGAAGTGATTGTGTCCGGTTCGGCCATTGGTTATTACGGGATTGATGCTGAAGAAAAATGGGCAGAAGTGTGCACCGAAGAAAGTTCACCACAGTCTATTTTTATGTCTGAGCTTTGCCAAGAGTGGGAACGAGCAGCTTTATTAGATACTCAGCAAAATACTAAAATTATTCGCTTAGGTGTGGTGTTTGGGCAGGGCGGTGGCATCTTGCCTAAAATGTTACTTCCTATTCGACTCAATTTAGTTGGTCAAATTGGTCATGGTCGTCAGCCTGTAGTTTGGGTACACATTGAAGATGTGTTAAGCGCAATCGAGTTTATATTTAAGCATCCTCAATCTGCTCAGATCCATAATGTAGTGGCGCCAGAAAATGTGACTCAACAAACTTTTGTTGAACAAGCTGCTGTGGTACTCAATAAGAAACCGCTGTTGTCGGCACCAAGTACGGTTTTCCGCTGTTTGTTAGGAGAACAATCGCAATTGATTTTAAATGGTCAGTACGTTAAACCTGCTGCCTTACAAGCTGAAGGATTTGAGTTTACTTATCCTCAGTTAAAAATGGCTTTAGAGAATGTACTCGCGTCAGGCTAAGATTTTATTTTGTAAGCGCTCTGGGGAATATGCTTTTGCATCAACTAAGGTCGGTTGACCCAGCATAAGCTGACGGAGCAATTGTGCTGAGCCTGCACCCATGCATAAACCATTTCTAAAGTGACCAAAGTTTGCCCAGAGGTTATCCATCTCAGGCATTTTGCCAATGTACGGAACACCATTTGGTGAACTTGGTCTGAGTCCTGCCCAGCGCTGTACGATCGGAAAATCTGCCAGTTCAGGCACCATTTCTAAGCAAGCTTCTAAAATATTGTGTTGGGTTGTTTCGTCAGTGGAAGTGTCGAAACCGCGATGCGCCATGCTCGAACCACACACAATATGACCGTCCATACGTGGAATCAAATACATCACGCGATTCATACACATGGTCGGTAGCCAGTGAGCAGGGGTTTTAAATAACAACATTTGACCTTGAACAGGTTCGACTGGAATTTCGAGTTGTAATTGTGAGTTCCAGTAATGACTCCAAGCCCCCGAAGTTATTACAAAATGATCTGCTGTATGTTTGCGACCATCTTCGGTTTGTAAGGCTTGTATAACATCTTCCTGTTGAATCAGTTTTTTAACAGCAGCGTGTTCAAAAAACTCAACATTTGGATGCTGTTTTAAATAACTGATCAGTGACTGTAATACGCGTGGATTGCGAATATTAGACAGTTCAGGGAAATAAATGGCTTGTTGAAACTGATCGGAAATATGCGGATTGACTTGCTCTAGGGCATCTCGCTGTAAATATTCACAGCGTTGCATGGGTTCTTGATGTTGCTCGGCGTAGGAAAGCCCAATGTCAAAATCTTCTTCATCAAAAATTAGCATACCTGTGTCATGAATTTCAAAATCAATCCCTGTAACAGGGGATAGTTTTTGGTTCCATGCTTGATAAGAGGCTTTGCCAAATTGAGCGAGTTGGTTCACTGCATGCACATAACGCCACGGATACATCGGAGAAAGAATCCCTCCGCCAGCCCAAGAGGCTGCTTGTCCCGCTTGTTGTTGATCAAAAATGCTGACGGTACAGCCTTGTTCAACCAACTCTAGCGCAGACATTAATCCACTAATGCCCGCACCAATGATTGCAATATGCATGCAGTGTTATCCTTTCTCTGCGAACTTAGTTCATTTCCTTGAGTTTTTCGGCAGCAGTTTCTGCAAAGTAAGTCCAGATTCCATCTGCACCAGCACGGCGGCAGCACATGAGCGATTCTAAAATCACTGAGTCTGATAACCAGCCATTTTGAATTGCACCTGCTAACATTGCGTATTCGCCACTGACTTGATAAATGAATGTTGGAACACCAAAGGTATCTTTCACTTCACGTACCACATCCAGATATGGCATGCCCGGTTTTACAATCACCATGTCAGCGCCTTCTTGAATATCAAGCGCGATTTCATGTAAAGCTTCGGCACGGTTGGCAAAGTCCATCTGGTAGTTATATTTATTACCACCTTTAAGGTTGGATGCAGAGCCAACAGCATCACGGAACGGGCCATAGAAGCTCGACGCATATTTCGCAGAGTAAGCCATAATGTTGGTATAGATGTGACCATTGGCTTCTAAAGCTTGACGAATTGCGCCAATACGGCCATCCATCATGTCACTTGGTGCAATCACTTCAGCACCTGCTTCAGTGTGACTTAATGCTTGTTTAATCAAGCATTCTACAGTCTCGTCATTCAGCACATAACCAGTGTCATCAATAATGCCGTCTTGACCATGTGTAGTGTATGGGTCGAGTGCACCATCGGTGATTAACACCATTTCTGGTAATTCTTTTTTAAGCAAACGGCAGGTGGTTTGAACTAAACCATCTTCATGCCATGCAGCTTCTGCGGTCAGGCTTTTATCTTCTTGCGGGGTAACTGGAAAAAGAGCCAGTTTTGATACGCCCAATTCCAGAAGTCTTTCAGCTTTTTTCAGTAATAAATCTGCCGACAAACGCTGAATGTTTGGCATACTTGGAATATCTTGGGTCTGATTTTGTCCCGGTAATACAAATACTGGATAAATCAAGTGATTGGTAGTGAGCTGTGTTTCGCTGACCATCGCACGCAACTGGTCATTTTTACGAATACGGCGCATGCGAGTGGCTGGAAATGCAGGACGATTGAACGTATAAGTCATAACAATCTCGATGTTCGGTATTACACTAGGATAGGTTGGCGGATATTCCATTACTGTCAACCGACTGCTGTATTGTAGCCCCATAATGCTGGATTTGTACAAAATTATGGGTGTTTATCATGCTTTTAAATTTAGGCAACGTATGAGTGATGAAAAGAAAAATTGGACTGGGAGCATTCATTTAGGTGCAAAAACTGACCTGAATGTAGTTCTTAAGCAATTATGTAAGGCGTTTAATAGCTCTCCTTTTTTTAAGCATAGTGGAATGATTATGCGTGTGGTGGACGGGCAGATTGAAGGCTATATCGAGATGCAACCCGACCTGATTGGCAATCTGGCATTTCAGATTTTGCATGGTGGCGTTGCTGCAACCTTGCTCGATAGCATTGGCGGTATTGTGGCAATGGAACACCTATATCGCCGTTCAACGCCGGAAACTTTAACCGAGACCATTAAGCAAGTGTCGCGTTTGGCAACTGTCGACATGCGTGTAGATTATTTGGCGCCGGGGCGTGGTAAATACTTTATTGCACGTGCCGAAGTTCTGCGTTTAGGTCGTAAGGGTTGCACCATGCGCATGACCATGGTCAATGATGAAGGTAAAGCAATTGCTGCGGGTATTGCTTCATACGCCTATTAAGTTACCGATTTAAGTCGTTAAAAAGCGCCAAGTGCGCTTTTTTTAGTATTTGAAAAGCAGAAATTTTCACAAAAACTTTGAGATAAACATTAATTTAATTAGAACGAACGCATTAGTTATCATTTTTTATTCTCATATCATGAGGTTTTAGCGTTAAAATTAGCTCCTTTGACAATGCGGTATGTCTTGTTTATAGAAAAATAAAAACTCTATAACAAGGTGTAGTGCGAGATTGATGGCAAAGCCAACCCATCTTTAGGAACATACCATGACTGATGCACAAAGCAATGTACAAGAAACAGTGCCAACAACATCTGCCTCGGATGATAACAATCAAAACAAGCGCAAAAAAATTCTTGGTTTTTTTGCGCTGATTTTATTGATCGCCGCTATTTTATATGCAATCTGGGCATTATTTTTAAATCATTCCGTGAGTACGGATAATGCTTATGTCGGTGCAGAAACCGCGCAAATCACCTCAATGGTAAGCGGGCAGGTCGCTCAGGTTGTGGTAAAAGATACCCAAACAGTACATCGTGGTGACGTGCTGGTTCGTATTGATGATCGTGATGCCAAAATTGCATTAGCACAAGCTGAGGCAGAGCTTGCCAAAGCAAAACGTCAATACAAACAAACTGCAGCAAACAGTAGTTCTTTAAACTCTCAAGTTGTGGTTCGTGCCGACGAAATTACCAGTGCCAAAGCACAAGTTGCTCAAGCACAGGCTGACTACGACAGAGCTGCTTTAGAGCTGAATCGCCGTGCGCAACTTGCCGCTTCTGGTGCAGTGTCTAAAGAAGAACTCACTAAAGCACAAAGTGCTGTAGAAACCGCTAAAGCAGGGCTAGAGCTTGCTAAAGCAGGTTTAGCGCAAGCATCTTCAAGCCGTAAAGCTGCTGAAAGTACTTTAGCTGCGAACGAGGCTTTAATTCAGGGTGTAAATGAAGTTTCAACACCTGATGTACAAGTTGCACAGGCACATGTTGAACAAGCTCAGCTTGATTTAGAACGTACAGTGATTCGTGCGCCAGTTGATGGTGTGGTCACACGTCGTAATATTCAAGTGGGCCAACGCGTTGCACCTGGTACAAGCATGATGATGATTGTGCCGCTCAACGATTTATATGTAGATGCGAACTTTAAAGAAAGTCAGTTGAAAAAAGTCCGTCCGGGTCAAATCGTCACACTTACTTCAGATTTATATGGTGATGATGTTGAATATCACGGCAAAGTGATGGGCTTCTCTGGTGGTACAGGCTCTGCCTTTGCCTTAATTCCGGCTCAAAATGCAACAGGTAACTGGATTAAAGTGGTTCAACGCTTACCAGTTCGTATTGCACTTGACCCGAAAGAACTTGCTGAACACCCACTGCGTGTTGGCTTGTCGATGGAAGCAAAAGTCGACTTATCTGCGAAGTAAACGCTTATGAAAACGCAAACACCTTTTGCCGAGCTGAGCGGTGGCCGTTTATTACTGGCAGCGTTTGTTATTGCCTTGTCGAACTTTATGGTCGTACTCGATACGACCATTGCCAACGTATCTGTACCACACATTACCGGTAACCTTGCTGTTTCAAGTACACAAGGGACGTGGGTCGTTACATCGTATGCAGTTGCAGAAGCGATTTGTGTACCCTTAACGGGTTGGCTTGCGGGCCGCTTTGGAACTGTTCGGGTTTTTATTTTTGGCCTGATTGGTTTTACCATTTTTTCTTTCTTGTGCGGCCTAGCAAATTCCTTAGGCATGCTGGTGTTTTTCCGTATTGGACAAGGTCTATGCGGTGGCCCACTTATGCCACTCAGCCAAACCTTGCTTATGCGTATTTTCCCTAAAGAAAAGCATGCACAGGCGATGGGCCTCTGGGCGATGACTACCGTCGTTGGGCCAATTTTAGGACCAATTTTAGGTGGTCTGATTAGTGACAACCTGTCTTGGCACTGGATTTTCTTTATTAACATTCCAGTTGGCATTATTTGTGTTTTAGCGGCAATCCGTTTGCTCAAACCAGCCGAAACAGAAACGATTTCTTTAAGAATCGACACAGTAGGTTTAGGTCTGTTAATACTCTGGATTGGTGCGCTACAGCTCATGCTCGACTTAGGGCATGAACGCGACTGGTTTAACAGTACGAGCATTGTGGTACTCGCTTTAACTGCCGCGATTGGCTTTGTGGTGTTCCTCATATGGGAGTTGACCGACAAGCACCCCGTCGTGGATGTCAAAGTCTTTAGGCATAGGGGCTTTGCAATTTCGGTACTGGCCTTATCGCTTGGCTTTGGAGCATTCTTTGGCAGTATTGTACTGATACCACAGTGGCTGCAAATGAACCTTTCCTACACCGCCACGTGGGCCGGCTATTTAACCGCAACCATGGGCTTTGGTAGTTTGACCATGTCACCAATTGTGGCAAAGCTTTCGACCAAACATGACCCACGTGCGCTTGCGAGTTTTGGCCTGATTTTGCTGGGTGCGGTGACCTTAATGCGGGCGTTCTGGACTACAGATGCCGACTTTATGGCACTGGCTTGGCCACAAATCCTGCAAGGTTTTGCCGTACCGTTCTTCTTTATTCCACTGTCGAACATTGCACTCGGTTCAGTGTTGCAGCAAGAAATTGCATCTGCTGCGGGCCTAATGAACTTTTTAAGAACCATGGCAGGGGCGATTGGTGCTTCAATTGCAGTCACCGTTTGGGATGACCATGCCAAAGTTGCACGTAGTGAAATGGTGTCAAACCTAAATACTGCCGAAGTTCAAAATAACCTTTTGCAAAATGGTTTTTCGGCTGACTCGACCTTAGGAATCATTTCAAACCTCGTCGATAAAGAAGCCATTACCATGTCAGCAAACCATGTGTTTTTACTATTTGCGATGGTATTTGTCTTTGCGGGGCTGGTCATTTGGCTGTGTCCAAAACCCAAAGGGGACGTTGGCGGAATGCCTTCTCACTAAACATCAAAAGCATCTCTTCGGAGGTGCTTTTTTTAGATCTATTAAAAAATAGAGCGAGTCTATAAATGGCAGATTTTGCCTGTATTTAGCGAAATAAAGCATGCCAGAATCGGGCAAATCAGTTATAAAAGAGTGTGATATCAAGCAAGGAGGCATAAGACAGGGCACAGGATAAAACGCCCTTAAACATTCAATATTATAAAACCTTATTTTTATCAAAGATTAAAAAACTTAATACCTGAAAACAAAGAAGCTTGCATGGCAATTGCATGGATAGGCAGGCGTATATATTGGAGTTATCACGTGAATAAAAGATATACATTTTTGTTCAGTAGTTTATTAGCAGTCGGTTTATTACAAGGATGTGGAGATGACTCCTCGTCAGATCAGCCCAAGGATGATTCAAATACAACCCCGCCCAATTTAATAGTTGATAATGACCCGACCAGTTGTAGCAAACTGGCACAAGACGGTTCAAGCGTGGTGGTTGGTTCAAACCAAAATGGTGACCCAGCGGCGCCAGAAGGGGCATCGGGTTATAGACTCGGTAACACGGTTAAATACGCAGATAAATATATGGTAGTGGCAAACACGCCACTTGCGGTAAAAGCAGGTTGTGATGTTTTAAGAGCAGGTGGTAGTGCAGTCGATGCAGCCGTTGCGGTACAAGCGGTGCTCGGTTTGGTCGAGCCACAATCAAGCACCATTGCGGGTAGTGGTTTTATGATGTATTACGACGCCAAAACCAAAAAAGTCACGGCTTATGATGGACGTGAAACCGCACCAGCCGCAGCCAATGAATATTATTTAATTCGCCAAGATATATATGACCCAAATTCACCTGCACCTGTACCAAGTGCGCGCCGTAGTGGTCGTTCAATTGGTGTGCCGGGTGTGATGCGTTTGCTTGAACAAGCACAACAGGAACATGGCAAGCTTAAGTGGAACCAGCTTTTTGGTGAAGCGATTGGTTTGGCTGACAACGGTTTCCGTATTCCGGGGCGTTTGGCAGATGCAATTGCAAGCAATGCAAACAGCTTAGCGCTTGATGCAAATGCAATGGCAACCTATTTTCATTCGGATGGTTCACCTCGTAAAGTCGGTGAGACCATGACCAATAAAGCCTATGCAAAAACCCTAGAAGCACTTGCCACGCAAGGCGCAAATGCGTTGCACACTGGTCCAATTGCCCAAGCGATTGTGGCAAAAGCAAGCCAAACACTAGGTGATGACCCAGCACGAACTCCAATTACCCCAAGTTTGATGACCTTGCAGGATTTATCGAACTATCAGGTTAAAAAACGCGAGCCGATTTGTACAACGTACCGTGATCGTTACTATGTATGTACCATGCCACCTCCATCTTCGGGAGGGATTGCAGTTGCGCAAACGCTGGGTATTTTAGAAAACTTTGATATGTCGCTCTATCCACCTAAAAACCCTGAAAATGAAGGCGGTGTACCTGATGTAATGGGTGTGCATTTAGTGTCTGAAGCAGAGCGTTTGGCCTACGCCGACCGTGATAAATATGTGGCAGATACTGACTTTGTTGCTTTACCAGCACAGGGCATTGCAAGCTTTATTGATAAAAATTATTTAAAACAACGGGCAGCACTGATTAACCCGAACCAAAGTATGGGCGTTGCACCAGCGGGTAATTTCAATCCAGCTTCAGGTGTGGACACCACTGTTGAACACGGTACAACTCAGTTCACGATTGTAGATGCCTATGGCAATGTGGTTTCAATGACATCGACTGTTGAATCGAGCATGGGTTCATTCCACATGGTGGATGGTTTCTTGCTGTCGAACCAGTTAACTGACTTTAGCGCCAACCCGCTTGATAGCACTGGGGCACTGGTTGCTAACCGTGTGGAAGGAGGCAAACGCCCTCGGAGTACCATGGCGCCGACTTTAGTGTTTAAAGGCACTACGCCAAATGAGTTTTATATGGCAACGGGTTCACCAGGGGGCGGTACCATCATTCAATATGTAGTTAAAACTTTGGTGGGTGCGCTGGACTGGAACTTAAACGCACAGCAAGCCACCTCGCTTGTCAACTTTGGTGCGACCAATAGCAAAAACACCAATGTAGATAGCTCGAATGTGCAGCTTTCTTTGCTTGACTTGATTGAAGGCTTAAAAGCAAAAGGGCATGGCGTTGCCAACACTGCACAAACCAGCGGTATTTCAACGATTATGAAAGTAAACATTAATAATCAAAGCAAATACGCTGGTGGGGTAGACCCACGCCGTGAAGGTATTGTGTTAGGCAATGGTGCTTTATAGACCCAACTTAAAAAAAAGCTGTCATGTTTGGCAGCTTTTTTATGTGACCCTTGAAAAAAACAAAAGACACTCAATTATGTAAATATGTTCATCAGTAGCAGACTGTTGATAAAATGCACAGTATTTTATTTTAGTTATGCTATGATGTTCAGACATTCATGGGGATGTTATTGGCTTCGACGCTGGTGATGAAACTCATAGATGCATGCCGAGAGCGCATTTTCTCTCGTAAATCAAATTTGCATATTTTAGTCGCAAACGACGAAACTTACGCTCTAGCTGCCTAAGGGCAGTTTGTCCGCTTCCTAGAATACTTGTGGTTTAGGAACCCGACCGTAGCGCACGCACACAAGTCCGTATAGAGTCAAGCCTCGGGGCTTTATACCAAACTTAGAGGATCGCAACTTGTACCCTGTTCGTCGGGTCACAAGGTGTTAAAACAATAGACGATATCTAAGCATGTAGTATTCTCGAGCGTAATGCTGGCGGACGCGGGTTCAACTCCCGCCATCTCCACCAAAATTCGTAAAAAGCCCCAAATATTAATTATTTGGGGCTTTTTTATGTCTATATATAATTTGATATCATATTATTTAAGCATATATTTTTACAGAAAATTGAAGCTCTTGCAGTACAAAATTAGATTTTAGATACCTATAAGAGAATTTTATTTCGAAATATAAGTTTAGTATTTTTTATAGTTTTTATCCGTTTTCCTTTAGTTCAGTAAAAATATCTATATTTAGCGTTTGAAAAAAGAAGTGATAAGGAAAGGGAAGCCTATAATGTCTGCATGCTGTTAAGATGATAGGGAAGTGGTCATATTTTATAGCTGATAATTCAGCTATATCTTTATCAAGTTTGCAATTAACTTTAATTTGATTAAAAGTAGAATCAAAATTTTCATAAGTTATTCCAGTCAGACATAAACCATGCAATGCAGAATTTTTATAAAAATGAGTTTCTGAATCTGCATCAGGATGCCAAATCTGTGAAGTGCATTTGGGAGTATATTTTTCTATTATTTCTCTAATTGTTGTATACATTTCCTCATCTTTTAAAATATATGAAAAAAAGGCTAATAGAGGATAAAGAATGGAACCCTTGGTAACACTTTCTCGATAACTATCACTATCATCAATTGGATGATGAACTAGTTCCATATAGTCATTAATAGTTGATGGATATCTCCTATTATAAACAAATGCAGCATTAATAATGTGAGTAATTCCTGATAACCATCCTAATAAATCATTATCATTATTATCTCTTTGTAGTAGATAATAGGCAGTTAAACTTATATCAATTGCTTGATCATCTTTAAAAGGATGAAAAAGCAAGGGATTATTCATTATTAATTTCTTTATTGATACACATATTTCATTATAAGTTTCTAAAGCATTATTTAATAGTTCTTCTGTTGGTGAATGATCTTTCATTCTATTAAAACACCAATTTAACCAAATTCCAAAAAGTGCAATTCGGCCTATCACATCGAATAACTTTATATTTATATCTACATCACAATTTCCACGTATTGCATTTGAAATTGCATGTAGTGAACTCAGGTGTGGAACTAGTTTTTTATAATATGTTTCTGAAATCGAAAGATAAAGTAAAGTTAATGATTTAAATATCTCTTTAATTTTATTTGCATCATTAGACCTTTTTGAAATACTTAATTTGATAATTTCCCAGCTATATAAAATTAATCTTTCAGCAGATAAGTATGCACTTTCTATATTATTTTCAGAATTACACCAGGAGTTAAGAATTCCCAATGCTAAATAACTTTGGCGAATTATCGTTAGTTGATTTTTTATATTTTTATCTTCAAGATTTTCAAAGAGTTTTTTGATTAATACAGAAAAATTTTTAAAAGAAACTTCTGGTTGATCAACCATTGCTAGTGATTTACGTAATAATGACTTTAATTCATCTGTTAAAAATAGTTGCTCATTAAATAAGTAAGATTCCAAATATCCTGCAATACGATCACCGCTCCATCTTGAGAATTTAATATTCTTTGTTTCTTTTTGTTTTTCAAACTGACTTAAAGTAAGTTCTATTTCCTGTTTTAAATCCCCTCCAAATGTTACACAAATTTCTATTGGAAATTCAGATAATTCAGCAGGAATATGAGTTGGAATATATGTATCTAATATTTCATTAAGAGAAGGCCTCACATCCTGGAAGCTGCCATTATCCCAGTCTTGGCGACCTAAATTTCCAGCTTTAATTGTAAACAGATAAACTTTTTCAGGTTCTCCGTTTAATGAACCAAAAGCAGAAATATCTACTCCATATTGACGATTACCAATACTTGGAGAGGAAAGAATTGTTAGCCCCATTTGAGAGAGCAGAGTTGGTATTAAAGCATCTAACTCATTTCTTTCTTTTAAACTCGCAAGGTAATCTTTAATAATTAATTTCATTTGTCAGTACCTTCGACTTTAAAGCTTAATAAAGACTGATGTAACGAGGTTGAGTCCAAAATCTCCATTGATGGAAAATCAATTGTATGGCTAATTGATTGTAATGGCATGGTTTGCCTAACAGAACCTTCCGCAGTCTGAATAATAAAAGCTGTACTTTTACCATATAAAAGAGTGTTTTCAGTAAATAAGCTTGCAAAAAAAGATTCTTTCCTTGATTTCTGATATATGTGATTCATCTTTTGTTGATGATATCTACGGTATTCAAAGTGTTGTGATGGATTTATCGTAATTTCTTTCAAATCCTTAGATAGTTTTAATGCTTGATGATATTTTTCTAAATCTTCAATTAAGTTGTCTATATATTTTTGTTTTTCCTTATTAACTTTATCCTTATTTTTTTGCAAATATTCACCAACTTTTCGAGGATAACTAATCATAAGAGGATTGAATATCACTTCACAAATAGCTTTATTTTGATCAGCTGCACACTCTTTGAAAACGGAAAAAATTAATGAAATAGCAGTGTAGGGGTTCATAAAACACCAACCACAAGCTTTTTTTGCAAGGAATAAATGATCTTTAGAAAATTGATTAATCAGTTGTGTTAAATCGAATTGAAGCTCAACTTCATGGTTGCTTAATAATTCAGAAGCATAATAGTTTAAAGATATTTTCCTTGAAAGAAACCATCTTGTACAAATTGATGAAAGCTGATTTAAATTTTCATTTTTTAATAGATAAGATGAGAAATTATTAAACTTATCAAGATTTATATCATAATTAGTATTGTAAAAAAAATTCTCTAATAATTTTAAAATTTGGATGCTTTTTTGTTTGAAAATTCTTGATAGCAGCATATCTAAATAATGGATGGTGTTGTTTGATTCTATTTTTATGAATGGAATAGTTTCTAATAATACTGTTTTAATACCTGAAGGAAGTTTTTCAAAATGATGAAAAAGTTGAACCATACATACATGTATTATCATTGTACTATGATTTGTGTAACTAATAATATTTTTAATATGGCTCTCTATCTTAATATATGAATTTATTTTATTTTGTGAAATCTGAATGAGTGAGTGTAAAGATGCTGAAAGTAATTTTTCATCAGAAGCTTTATAAGAAACTGAACAAATGATATCAATACTTTGTTCTAGGAGTATCTCATCTAACGTATACTTTATTTGACCTAATCCTAAAACTACTTCAGCAGAAAGATTATCTTTTTTTAATAATATTAGCTCCTCTGCTTTATCAAGACATAAAGCTAAGTTCTGTTTGGCAATAGAAATTAGAGTTTTTGCAGTAAAATTTACTTTATATTCATTTGATTTTAAATGTTCAAGAATATCACATGCAAAATTTAAATTTGTATCTAATAAAGCTTCGAATGAATCGAGCGGTGAATGAGACATTAGATCATCACCAGCTTCAATAATAATTATTTCCAAAGTTTTTAGTAAATTTGAATAATTTTTAATTTTAAGATTTGGTAAAGCATCTGTTAGTAAGTGTCTTATTATAAAAAAATTTACGGTTTTATTGTTTTTTAATTCAGAATATACTTGTATTAGATCTAAGTCATTTTCATTATGCAGTTGAGTGAAAATTTCAACAATATCCTCATTCTTATAATTTCTTTTTATAAATTCATCTATTGTCTCAAAAGGACTGTGATGATCAAGATGTGCTTGGATTTCACTTTTTAAACTCATGATTTTATATATTTTTCTAGCTTAGATATTTCATATATGTATCATAAATATTAATTTTTAAAAAATTATTGTTAGAAATTTTAGCAAGTATTAGTAAATTGATGTTATTTCTAAATAGTGAGTTATGCTAGAGCTTCAACTTGTATGTGAGCTATAGATCGACATCGCTAAACAGTATGCACGGACATACTCTGAAATTTGGGGAAATTTCAAACGATGATTACTCCGCTGGGGAGCGGTTTAAGAAAGGGTAATCATTCATTTTTTTTATAATTTATAAGATTTGGTTAGATCAAATGAACGACTTGATAACGAGATATTTAAATAATCTGGGGCAATGGCATGAAGTTGCGCTGACAATGACTAAAGCGATAGTTGCAATAGGTGTGTTGTGCTTACTTGTGTATCTTTTAACAATTGACTATATCCCGTCGGAAATTAGCTTTGGCGATACACTTATTTTTTTACTGATTTTTGCCGCATTCTCTATTGCTTACGCTGTATTAGGGTTTATGCTTTTTCTCTTTGGCGCATCCTTAGCCCCAGTAACATATCTTGTCTTAAGCTGGGTTGATAAGTATTTACCACCACATATTAGAATTGGGAAAAAACTTCCTTTTCCAAAGATTAATATTATTACGTTATTTGGCTCTCTTTATCTTTTATACGTTGTTCACGGTATATTTTTATTGCACTGGAAAATCAATCTATACATAGGCATTACCGTATTTTTTATTGCCTTTGCATATTATCCTTTTTATATGAATCGGCAGAAGATTAAAGAATTTAATATAAAATTTGAAAATTTAGCAGATATTGTTGATGATCCTGATGCTAGTGAAAATCTTAAAGCATTCGCAAGAAAAAAATTAAAGAGATTAGAAACACATGTTAAAGATAGCTTAGAAATAGCTTTTTTTATTAGCTTGACTCCGCTTGTACCCCTAATTCTCATTGGCGATGTTGGTAAAGTATTTCTTAATACTACAATGCAAAATACTGGGGTAAGAATAGAAAAGGCAACCTTATATATTAAAGAACCTTATGCAAATTTAATTGAATTGCCAAAAACAACAACTAAGGAACTGAGTCAGTATAAAACCTTTATTTTTAAAGATGTTAAAGTGTTATTTCAAGGCATTGGTAAAAGCACTTTAGTTTCTTATAAGGTAAAGGATATGGAAAAGCAGTTAGTAGTTCCTAATGAATATATTACTGTAGAGCGAACTTTGAAGGTCGATAAGTAATATATCTAAGTCATTATCAGTTAGCTTTCCCCAAGGCCCCTGTGCTAAAACAGAACCTTGAATTTCTAATATTTCTCTAATGAACTTTCTGAAAATGCCAGACTTTGAAAATTTGAACTGATATATTTATTGGGTGTTCTAGCAATATGAATAGCTTAGTTTTTACTTTTTAAATTAAGCGGTTATTAAATTTTATAAAAAGGGTGTGAGTTGTGTTTATAGTTGAAATTATAAATGCTGGGGTTAAGAAGAAAGCAAAAATAGACAAAATGTTTTTAGATAAGGGACCTTTCTGTATTTACTATATTCATGACGAACATGGATTTCCCAAGCCTATTGCTCGATGTGACAAAATAGAAGAAGTCGAAGTCATAAGAGACTTAACTACAAAAAAGGCGACAACAAAAGGTTATGAATTTTCAGAAACAACGACCTCCACTTCAGATTTAATAACCCGAACTTTGCTGGGAGGAGCATTGAAGGGCACAACTGGAGAAATCATAGGAGGTGTGACAGCAGCTAAAAAAACTAAAACTGTGCAATTAAGTCAAACTACAGAAGAAATAGATAAGCATTTATTACAGCTAAAAGTTAAATTTTTGGATGGAAATACTTTAATAATTAATACGGATAATCCAGAGGTTATGGAGTTACTATTTTCTTATGTTGGTGTTCAGGATATTGATGAGAGTGAATTACAAGAGCTAAGAAAATTATCTTTACAACAAAGAGATAAAGAAAAGTTAAGAGATTTTAAATTTGCCAACGATCAAGAGTCTTATGAACAGGCAAATCAAATAGCTACTGAAAAGCTTGCTCAATTTAAGCATGCGAGTAAGCAATCTTTACTATGGCAGAGCTTATTTATATCTTTTTTAGTTTCTTTTATCGTCGCTTTTCTACTTAAAAACTTTGTAGGTTTACTAGTCTCTTTTATAGTTTTCCTAATTTTAGGTTTAGTTATTTCAAAGGTTATTTATACCAAACTTAATTTTCATAATGAAAGTAAAAAAGCTAAATACCATGCTTTATTTGAAGAGGAAGTGTTTAAGCAAATTACTTCAATAAGAGAAAAAAGTAGTAGCTAACGAATTTATGTTCACTTGTTTTTGGCTTTTATTGTTCAGGTAAGAATTATCTTCCCCAAGGCCCTTGTTCCACAACAGAACTTTAATTTTTTATAGCGACTTAGAGTAGAATGCCATTACAGCTAGTTTTATTTTATCTTTAAGAAATTGCCATTCCACCAGAATTCTTTATATAAAAAAACCACTTATGATAAGTGGTTTTTTATTCTTAAACTTTTGAAGAACAATAGTAATTAAAAAGTTAATAACAATCTTAAAAAGGTTTTTACTTAGTAGCAACTAGATAGTAAAGCATGCTGCCCATTCCATTTTTTCCTTTACTGATGACTTTAAATTTACCTGTCAAATGACCAGTTTCTGTATTCCATTGTACGTATGGGGCACATTTATCAATAGTCGTCTCTGCATTTGGGTTATTAATCTTGTCGCACTCTATGTAAGCGTCATATTTCACTTTACCAATAGGAGCTATATCAAATGTTGGGCTTACTGAGCGATAACCATAAGTAATAAAATCGAAATCATTTGGGTCTTGTATAACTAATTCTAATTGAACAATTTTGTTGTGATTTTTTTTAAGGAATTTAGCAAAGTTCACATCTTTTTTAGGTATTCCTTTATAGCTGGGAATAGGGCTCGCATAAAGATTAGAACCAACTGACATGAGTATGCTAATAAGAATGAATTTTGTGAGGCTAATAATTTTCATAGATAATTCCTGATGTATTTTTCTTAATAACAGAACTTTATAGGTGAAGTTAGTAAGTACTTGTTCTAATGATATATTGCTTATCATAATAAAGTAAGTAAGAGGTCTGCTGAGCTCTTTTTTATTTAGATATGGGCTCTTGAAGAATTGATCTTTCAATCGCTTCACCTTCTACTAAATATAATTCGTTAAATAAAAGAAACTCTCTAAATATTTGATTCCCCCAAGGCCCCCGTGTCACAACAGAACTTTAATTTTTTGCGCTGATTTAAAGTCATCCACCATTGCGACACAGAGATAAGGGAGCTAAGCCAAACGCTTAGCCCATGTCTTCTTTATCGCACCGCCGCATCACGCTAAAAAAAGTAGGGGCAAAGTCCTGTGGGAGAGCAGGACTTTGCAAACTGACATGTTCTAGACGTTGCATGAGCTTATGCGAATACACTTGTTCAAGCCGTTGGTAAATACAGTCGCAACTGGCTTGGGTGTGCCCACCAGACAGGCAAATTTCTTCAAAATCCTGCTGAGTGTGAATGTCGCAACCAGAAACACCGTAATCGCCTATTAAAAGGCTTAAAGCCAAAATAGGTTTATAAAGTTTCATATTATTCTCGTGATAATTTTCACTACATTATTTATAAAAAATAAGCCGCTTATATTTAAAGTCTTAAAATCATTTTAAAGGCAATAATTAACCCGCCTGAAATATAGGAAAATAAAATGATTAAGTTTTTTAAATTAAAAGTATTTATAAATTTAAAATATTTTAGGTGAGAGAAAGCCTAAATTTTAAATAAATAAAATTACGAGAGAGGATAGGGGATTAATATAAAAAATGGCATGGTCAACTCCTAGAATTTATGGAGCTCTACCACCAAAGATCACCGTCAATTGATTATGGTGGTAGAACGGAAGAGGGTTGACAGACTGGGTATACAAACCAGCACGCGCAAGCGCGTCCCCCTCCCGTCCTACCGCAACGGTAAGGGGGAGGTGCAAGTTGCGCACAAGTCTTATACTCAGGGAGTATTTACCTGATACGCTGTATACTCGGTCTGTCAAAACCGACTGGCAATGTAGGCCAGCGAGACCATAATAATCATAAGTTTTTAACAGGTCAATTCAATTTAAATAAAATATTATAAAAATTTTAAATATAAATTTATATTTTAATTAAACTCAAGAGTTAATCTATTTATAGTCATAAATTAATAAAAATAATAAAGCTAAACTAAACGTTTAGCCTGCTCTTAAAATGTATAGCGGTAATTAATAAATAAACGATGCTGGTCCCAATCTTTACGTGTTAGACCATTTATTTTTTCACCTAAGTTTGCATTTTCAAATTTTGACTCATAATGCAAAAATGAATAACGCACATCTAAGTTTTTCACCCACGGCAACGCATAACTCACCGTAAAGTCAAAATAACGCTCTTTACCTTCAATATCACTGCTGATGTTACTTTGGTGAGCGCCAAAGCCATAAATATACTTCGCATCGGTTTTTAAACCTTTCACGTAGTCTTTCCAGTTATATTTCAGGCGAAGGGCAACGGCAGTTTCATCGTTATTGGTAAAGTCAGGGCCAATAGTCGACGAGGTTGGAAATGGGTTGGTGCCGTGGTCTTGCGTTAAAACCGAGTTGCGGGCAGAGTGCACGGCAAAGTTATCTTCAATCCAAAAACCATCAAACTTTGAAACGGCAATGCCACCTTCGATATTATTTTTGGCCACATTTACATCGACAAAATAACCATTCCCACGGTTGTTAATGTCTTGGCCTTTGACACAGTCCAGCTCGGTTTCGGCACCGCATTTAAACAGCTTGCCATCATCACGCGAGAAAAAAGCACCTGTGTTAAATGTCCACACTAAGCCATGAAAGGGCAATTTATATTGAGCAATCGCTCCGTACTTTTTTAAATAATCTTTGCTATTTAAATATTCGGCATTCAAGCTCCAGTTTTTGTACTGATACTTGGCACCGAGTAAACCGACATAATCAATGCGTTCGTCATTTTCAGTGACCAATTTTTCAAAAGAATCCATGCTGCGAGGTTTCCAGCGGTCATAGTAGGCTATGTAAGTCTGTAGCTGATCATTGAGTTGAAACTGACCACTCGCACCCGAAAAAGTGTCGGGCACAGCTCGGTTATTGGTGCTTTTAAGTAACAGTGAGTCTTGCAACTGACGGCCTAATTTAATTTCGCCTTTATCGCCGAGTTTTGCTTTGATATAGAGCTGCCCTAAAGTCGCAAAGTTCTGATCGAGCTTGCCGTTATTTTCGACCTCTAAAAGCTGGGCGCTAGGTTTGCCAGAGTCAAATAACTTGGTGACTGCATAGAGTGAGCCATCTACTCCCAGCCAGTCCCACATGTACGGTGACTGATAATTTAACTCAAGCCCTAACGCACTTTGTTCATATTCACTCGACGAAGGCGAAGGGTTGGCAAGCGTGGGGTGGGCGGTGCCTTCATCATTCCAGTAACGGGTGTTGAGTTTTAATTCTAACTTGCCAAATTCTTGAGGAAGCTCTGCATACGCATTGCTCACACTGCCTAAACCAATACAGCCCCATAGCAAATATTTATTCATTTTAAATTCCTTTTTTAAGCATGAATAAGCCCTTTGCCTAACGGTGAGGTTAGGCAAGCTTTTTATGAAATGGATGAATTAAGGAGAGAGTTTTTCGAGTACTTGGCCTTTGGTTTCAATGGCAAAGAAGAAGGTCACAAGGCCACCAATGAGCGCCACAACCGCCAGCACACTAAACACATATTGAATGCCGTAGCCACCAACGACCAGACCGACCATCACAGGTCCAATTGCAGAGCCAGCACGTAACCAAGCGGTACTAAACCCGATGCCCATCGCACGTAGGCGAGTTGGGTAAAGTTCGGCAGCGTAAAGGTATAAAGAGAATGAAATGGTCTGCAAAATGGCATAGCTCAGCGTTGCTAAAATCACAACTTCCATCGCCGATTTAGCACCTAAAATCGAGAGGCTCATGAGTGGAATGATTGCCAAGAAAAACGCTGCACTGTACCAAGGACGGCGGCCGACTTTATCAATCATTAACGCACAGATAATAGAGGCAATCACACCCACACCCGACGTAATCCAGCCATAACCCAAACTGGTTTGAAGCGATAGACCAAAATGTTGTTTGTAGAGAGATGGCAGCCAAGTCACCATGGCATTGTTAATCATATAGACGCAGAACCACATGCCCCACAGGGTAAAGGTACGTTTGCGGTAGATCCCTTGAAACAGCTCACGCCAGTCGGTTTTTGCCATGGCTTGCGGGTTAATGTCTTTAACCACAGGTTCAGGCAAAGTTTTACCACTTTTAATGGCACCGTCTTCAAAGCTTTTGACAACTTTATCAGCTTCTTTAAAACGGCCTTTTGAAGCAAGCCAGCGTGGTGATTCAGGTAAGAAAAACCGTAAAGGAATCACCAGTAAAGAGGGAACTAGACCCACAATAAACATGACTTTCCAGCCGTAAATTGGCATCAGGAAAAACGCCGCCATACCCGCAAACATAAGGCCGAGTGGGAATAAAACTTCATAGAGCAAGAAAAACTTACCGCGCTTTTCTGCACCAATAAACTCGTTAATATAGGCACTCGCAACAGGTACTTCGCCACCTGTTCCAATGCCTTGTAAGAAACGGAAAATTAACAGCGACATTCCGCTCCACGCAAACAGACAAGAAATGTCCATTGCCACAAACAGTAAAATGGTAAAAGACAGGACTTTTAAGCGACCGACTTTTTCGGCAAGTGAACCAAAAAAGATGGCACCAACCAGTTGCCCGACATAGCCCGCGGCAATGATCGCACCGACATAGGCAGGGGTAAGATGCCATTCGGTAATGAGTTGGGGTAAAGCAAAGGCAATCGCAAGAACAGTATAAGCGTCAAAAAAGGTCGCTATACCAATGGTAATTCGCATAAATTGCAAACGTCCGGTCACAGGAAGCCGTTCGAGTCTTGCAATAATTTCCGCATTTTTTTGATGATGACTAATTGGTTCTACATCCGCTAGATTTGTCATCTCTATCTCCTTATCACTACATTCCTCGTAGTTTTGTTGTTCTATTTCGCACTACCTGTTCACCACAGTTTGCATGCTTTTTATTATTATTTTTAAGTGACATGCCCGATGTTTGGCCTCAGGCAGCGTACAGTAAAAAAAGGCTAGCGTACATGCTAGCCCGAATAGAATTTAAGCAACGGCTTGGGTTAAATCGACCTTGCCAATTCCGGCTTGACGCATCGCATCATGAATTTCTTGCTCAGCACCATCTGCCAGTGGAAGCAATGGCGAACGCACAGTGGCATGGTCCAAAATTCCGCGAGCAACCAGTGCATGTTTAAGCGCGACCGTGCCTTCCATGTGTGAACCGCGGTGATAGACATTGCGAGTCACTGGTAAAAGCTGGTCGTGAAGTGCACGTGCTTTTGCGTAATCTTTAGCTTTACCTGCCTTAATCATTTCAATTAACAGTTCAGGGGCAATGTTGCCATAACCAACCAAAGCACCGTCTACATCAAACATGGTGTGAAGCAAATATTCATCGTGGCACGTCAAAATTTGTAAGTCTGGACGTTCACGGCGAATAATCGGAATTTCGACATCCCAGCGACGCATGTTACGCACACCATTTTTCATGGCAAATACGCCTGGTTGTGCAGAAATATCGAGTAGAGTGTCTAGGTCATAAGTGGCCTTAGTGGCATCTGGATATTGAAATAAAATAGATGGCAAACCACTTTCTTCATAAATCGCTTTATAGCGGTCTTGTGGTGCGCCTTTTTGATAGCCAAAACGCAACCAGCCGTGTGAAGGGTAAATTAAGCCTGCCGAAGCACCAGCGCTGACTGCACGTTTTGCTTCTTCTGCTGCAACCGAAGTACCTTCGAGCGTAATACCTGCGATTACCGGAATTTTGTCATCTACCGATTTAACAAAGCTTTCGATGACCTGCATTTGTTCTTTTTGCGACAAGAATGTTCCTTCACCTGCATGCCCAAGAACAACCAAGCCTTTCACACCATCAATACTACCTAACCATGAACCTAAACGTTGAATTGCATCATGGTCTACTTGTCCGTCACGGGTAAAAGGAGTCACAGGTGCTGGGGTTAATCCACGTAAATCTAAACTCATAATCGTACTTCCTATACAGTGTAATTAAATATTCTCTGGTTCTTAATCTGATTTAAATCGTGTTGTAGAGAACATGATTGAAGTATAGAAATAGGCGAGCTATGTAGGAATTACCAATTCTTGAATTTCAGTTATACTGAAAATGTATAGCTCAAAAGTGCTAGTTTGCGATTTAGGAAGAATCGATGAATTATGATTTATGGAAAATATTTTTAGACGCGGTGGAACTTGGTAGCTTAAGTAAAGTCGCGATGCTGCATAACACCAATCAACCACAAATTAGTCGACAAATGAACGAGCTTGAGGCCCAATGTGGTGGTCGTTTGTTTAACCGAACTGGGCGCGGCGTCGAACTCACTGATTTAGGCCAGCATTTACTTCCTAAAATTCGTTCATGGCTGAACGTGACCGACCAACTCAATAATGAAATTTTGCACTCGACCGATACACCGATTGGTACGGTTCGTATTGCCAGTTTGCCGTCTACTGCACATCCGTTGTTATCGACCCTGTACAAAGTACTTCAAGAGAAATATCCCTTAATTAAGCTGTCGGTGCGTGAAGGGCAAGGGGTGCATTTAGAAAAATGGCTGGAAGATGGCAGCGTCGATTTAGCGATACTCTATCGGTTTAACCCGACGCCTAAACAGGGCGATGTTTACCTTACCGAAGCCGATACTTACTTGATCGGTTGTGAAGGAGATGTGCTCACTCAGGCAAATGAAGTCGAATTTAAAGCAATAAATCAGTTACCGCTGGTCACGTTTTGCAGGCCAAGTAATTGGCGTAATTTTTTAGACCACATGGCTTATGAAAATGGGGTAGAGCTGAATATTGTGTTTGAAGCTGACTCGATTAGTTTACAAACGCATTTGGTTGCCGAATCTGGCATTTACACCATGCTTGGGCCGCAGGCTCTAAAAAAGGCCAGCCAATACACCTCAATTCAAGCGGCAAAAATTATAAGTCCCGAGCTAAAGCGCTATATTTCCTTGTCTATCTCTAAACATGGCTATTTAACGCCTGCTTGTAAGGCGGTAATGGAAGAAATTAGAAATCTGGCTCATTTGCTTTAAGGGAAGTGCAACAAAGTAAGGCGGCAATTAATTCAATTTATTAAACAGTGATTTAAGTTTTACTTGAATTATTGCTTGACTTATTTAAATGATAATTATTATCATTTGTGAGTTCCTTGTTTTGAGTCCAATTGCTGTGAACAAAACTTCTTTGCTTGTAGATCAGTTATATAGAAGTCACCAAAGCTGGCTTCACCAATGGTTGAGACAAAAATTAGGTAATACTGATCAGGCCGCAGATCTGGTTCAGGACACATTTATTAAACTGCTACAAACGCGAGACGAGCTATTTGGCATTAAGGAACCGCGTGCCTATTTAACGTCGATTGCTAAAAACCTGCTCATTGACCAAGTGCGCCGTAAACGCATTGAACAGGCCTATTTAGATGGCTTGAGTCAAATGGAATATATGCTTGAAGCGGTGGCTTCACCCGAAGACCAAATGCAAATTATTCAAGCAATTAACCAGCTTTGTAAAGCACTCGAAGGGGTTTCTGAAAAAGCACAGCAAGCTTTTATTTTGCATTACCTCGAAGGCTATACCCATAAAGAAATTGCGGCACAATTAAATGTGTCGACCAAAATGATTCAAAAATATTTGGCGAGCTGTTTAATTCAGTGCTACCAAAACCGACAAGACATGGACGCTTGCATTTAAATGGCCATGGATAAAAGCAAACATCACCAGCTGGTTGAAGAAGCCGCGCACTGGATTGTTCAACTGAGTTCGGATGATGAAAGCTCACGAAAAACCGCCAAACAAAAATTTGAAGAGTGGAAAAAAACCAGTGAGCAACATCGCCAAGTGGCTGCCGATATTGAGCAATGTATCGGTTCAATTCAAAAACTTTCCCAAACCAGCGGACATAAAAAAGTCACTAAGGTTGCACTTAAAGCTGGCCTAAGCTCAGGTAAAGCCTATAAACATTTGCGGGCAGGAACAGCTTTTGCTGTCGTGTTTGTTGCCATGAGTGGGGCATTATTTTATTTAACCGATACTACAGTGGCCTATGTTACGGCCGATATTCAAGGACAATCGGGGCAGTGGACCACGCAAACCTTGCCAGACGGTTCACGTTTAATTTTACGTGGTAAAAGCGCAGTCAATCTTGATTTTAAAACCAACCAGCGAGTGGTCGAGTTGGTGCAAGGTCAAATTTATGTCGATGTTGCCAAAGATAAGACCAAACCCTTTTTGGTCAAAACCAGTCATGGACAAATTCAGGCACTCGGCACAGCTTTTAGCGTTAGTTATGACCCTTCGGCAACCGAACTCAACATGTTGCACTCAATGGTAAAAGTAGAAGCGACGCAGGTTAAAACGACCCAATTGCACGCCACTCGTCAGGCCATTGTTGAAGCAGGGCAAGCCATTAAAATGGACCAAAACGGCGTGCAAAAACTGCCTGCACTGAATGTTTATAACGAACAACAAAAATGGCAAAAACATCAACTCATGGTCGAAAACCTGCCGCTGAATCAGGTGTTACAAGAACTAGACCGTAACTACAAAGGCAAAATTATTTTTAATGATGCGGCACTGCAACATGTGCGGGTCAATGCTGTATTACCTTTAGACCAAACCACAGAATCGCTTAAGCTTTTGGCTACGGTTTTTCCAAACCTGAAAATTAAGCAAATCACGCCGTTTGTGGTCATGGTTTCTTTAAAATAATAAAAAATTAAATTTATTTTCAATTTTAGGTTCCACTTTTTTGAAAGTCGTTCGTCATAGTAAGTAGAAGCAATAAATATGGATCATTTTAATCAGTTGTACTGAATGATTCTTATTACGATTTACTGGGGCGGGGCAAATGAAAAAAGTGGGAACCGGGCAAAAGCGGAATCGATCGATTTTTCGATTTTCAACACTGGCGTTTGCCATACATGCTGTGTCGATGGGTGGGCTTGTTACGCTGCCTATGCAACAGGCCTATGCACAAACAGCCGGAGTTAAAAGCTATAACATTCCTGCGGGCCGTCTTGCTAACGTATTGAATCAGTTTGCCGAACAATCGGGTACTTCAATTGCAATGGATGCCCAGCAACTTCAAGGATTACATAGCCTAGGCTTAAAAGGTAACTTTGCCGTCGAGCAAGGTTTTGAGCAGCTTTTAAAAGCAACCGAATTTAATGCCGTAAAAGTTGGGCAGGGCTACACACTCACCAAAAAATCTACGCCTCGGGTCACTTCATCTAAAGTTCAGGCCGCTAGCCTGCCGCCAAGTAGTGCCGTAATTGAAGAAGATGCATCGGTACGACTCACGCCAATTGTGGTGTATGGCAAAGAAGACCGTGACACAGAAGGCTATAACAAAGTTTATGACGCAAACCGTTCTTCCGTCTATGCGGGCAAAGACTATGTCGAGCGCTTTAAAGGAACCAACCCTGCCGATGTTTTACAAGGCATGGTGGGAGTCTATAGCGGTGATGCTCGTAACAGTGGGGCACTCGACCCAAGTGTACGTGGTGTGCAAGGCGTTGGCCGTGTGCCTTTAACCATTGATGGTACTGAACAGTCGATTGCCGTGTGGCGTGGCTACAATGGGGTAAACAACCGCAACTATATCGACCCCAATCTCATTGCGGGCATTGAAGTCATTAAAGGCCCATCTTTAGAGCGCAATACCACGACTTCTGTTGGCGGTGGTGTGGTGGTTAAAACACTAGAGGCTGATGATATTGTTCGTCCGGGTAATTCTTTTGGTGCCGAGTTAAAGGTAGAAGGCTCAACCAATTCAATCGATCCGTCTTTGCCAGACATGAGTAAAGTGGGCCAAAACTACGATAACACAACGCCTTGGATCGACATGAATGGGGCGAAATACGACCCTGATATTTATAAAAAGAACAGAACCAGAAGTGATAATTCTAATTTTTCAGGCGACGACTTGGCGGGCCGACTGGCGATTGCCACCAAGCAAGATAAATTCGATTTACTGGCAGTCTATGCAGTACGTGAACGCGGTAACTATTTTTCGGGGACACATGGCGCGGGCTACTATAAACGAGCGACGCCAGACAGTAGCCTCGACTTTATTCCTTACTTTGCCTATGCCTATCAACCGGGTGATGAAGTTCCCAACACCTCAAGTCACATGGAGTCGTGGTTATTAAAAGGGACCTATCGTCCAACAGATAACCAGACCCTTAAACTAACTTATCGAGATACCAAAAATATTTTTGGTGAAATTATGCCATCTCGTATTGTTTGGGGTATTACACCTGACTTAGGTGTTCCGCAGTGGCCTTTAAGCAATATTCACTCTAAAGCTTATAGCCTCGAATATAAGTTTAAGCCTGAGAATAATCGCTGGATTGATTTCTATACCAACATTTGGCAAACCGACACCGAAAGCCAGACATATACACGTGGTGGGTGGCCAACCACAATCGATTTCCGAGATAATACCATTATTAACACGGCGCTAAGCCATTCTGACAATACGCGTAAAGGCATTACGGTGAGTAATAAAACCCGTTTGTTAGACCAGCTTGATTTGACGCTCGGTGGAAGTTTCTTAAAAGAAAAGCTGACGTCCGACGATGTATACGGCGAATTTGGCCCAAGTTATTCGCTCTATCAGGCACTGCCACGAGCAGGGCGCCGTGAGGAAAAAACGTTCGACTTTAACTTTAATTATAGACCGCTGTCTTGGTTAAGTTTTGATGCGGGCATGCGTTATCGCTCGTATTGGGCTGTTGATGACTTTTTAAATAAATCTTTGCAGAGTGAGATTGACCCGAATTTAAATCCGCTATTTACCAAAAAAAGTAGGCTTAAAGAATATACCTTTGAATATCAGACCATGCCCGAGAGTTACACCTCAACTCAGCAGCGTTTAATCAATGTTTTAAAACAGCGCTATGCCACAAAAAATCCTGAATGGGATGGGCAGCTCGATACCGTGCCTGCATCAGAGAGCACGTTGTATAACATGATCTGGTCACAGAAAAATACGCTGAGCTGGAAAGCTGATGCCAACGGGAAATTGTCGCTTGCCGATAATCCTTTAAACCAGCTCAATGCCTCTGGACAAAAGTACGTCGTAACTGGCGGGAACTTTATGTCAGTGGTCGACCAAGTTCCGGTTGAGTCTGCCGACAAAGTTAAAGATAGCGGCTGGGCACCGCAGTTAGGTGCCTCAATTCACCTCACGCCAAACAGCAGAATCTATGCACGCTATGCAGAGGAATATCGCTTACCAAGTTTGTTTGAAAGCACTGTCGGTTTTTCTGCAATGTTGCCATACCAAGCAATTAAGCCTGAACACGCTTTTAACTACGAAGTGGGTTATGTCTATGACATGCGTGACTGGTTCAGCACAGCGCGTAATGCCGACATTAAACTCGCCTATTACTACAACACAACCAAAAATGTGATTGAGCGTGATCAGAACCTTATTTTTACCAATATGGATGAGCAGAAACTATCAGGTCTAGAGCTACAAAGCCGTTTTGATAATGGCGGTTTCTTCACAGACTTGAGCGTGGCCTATAACTTAAAAAATGAAGTGTGTGACACCAATAGTGCCATTAACAAAATGATTTTAGGCGGCACGGTTCAAACCGGGCAGGGTCTTGAGTTCCGTGAACCGTATCAGCGTTGTGTCGATGATGGTTTCCCAAATGGTTATTTAGTGACCATGGCCACACCTGAACTGAGTTTGCACGGCTTGCTTGGCGCACGCTTTTTAGATGAAAAGTTAGAGCTCGGTGCACGTGCAACATTCTATAAAGCTTATGAAAGTCCGCTACGCAAAAACAATGATGCTAGCGTCAATAAAGGCTATTACCTCAATGTGCCTTTGGCGTGGGACGACACATGGATTTTTGATGCCTATGCACGTTATCAGGTCGATGACTACAACACGGTTGAGTTTGTCGGCAGTAATCTTTCTAACCAGTTTTATATCGATCCTTTAACCCGTAGCGCCATGGCCGCACCCGGCCGAACGATGAAAATTAGTTGGACCACCAAATTTTAAACAGAATTTGATTCCCTCACACATACATAAAAGGGGAGTCAGGTAACAGTAAATAATAATGATGAATGATTATTATTTACAAAAAAGTCCGAGTAGGTTTGCAACTGAGCCTACTCAATAAACTAAAAAATAGCGAAATCGTTATTTTAAATTAAACAATAACTTAGTTCTAAAAAGATGGAGTAACAACAAATGAAAATCTCTCAATTGTTCTTGGGTCTCGTTGCTTGTTCAACTGCATTTGCTTATGCAGGGATTGATGGTATTTCGAGTAATGAAAGTAACATCAAAATCGGTGCTGCTGCCAATGCAAGCCATCCGGGTGGTGTAGCAGCGGTGTCGGTTCAAGCTGCGGGTGCGCCATATAACGCTTTTACCGGTTTTAGTTCGTTAAAAGGTTTGGCTCAGGCTTTTGCCGCTCAGGGAACGAGTAACACCAATGTAACGGTTGGCAGCAAAACCTTTAATATTTCGCATATTCCAGTGTCTGCAATGCCACCTTCACACAGTGCATTAGGTAATTTTAACTTTGGTCAGGTCGGTACGCAGGAAGTCTATTTTGGTGAATGGTGGAAAGCGGGCGACACGCCGGCAAGCGCGAGCCATACCGTTTACTATGCGGGAGATAACACCAATACCACTGTTCCAACTGCGGGTACTGCAACCTATACCGTTGCAGGCATTAACGGCTCTGCAAGTAATCTGTTAAGTGGTACGTTCACCGCGAACTATGGCGCGGGCACACTTGAAGGGACACTTAACGGAACAGGTACGGCTGTTTCATCATTAAGCCTAGATGGTGTGGCATTTAACCCGGGTACTGCTGCATTTGCAGGTTTGGCAACGGCTAACGGTACGGCTGGTGTCGACAACTCTGGTGTGGTGCAAGGTCAATTCTTCGGTGCAAATGCTTCGGCTTTAGCGGGTATTGCCCAGTTTGATAACGTGTCTTACAACACTGCATTTGGCGGTGCTAAAAATTAATGAATGCAAAAGGAATCTACACACGTAGGTTCCTTTTGTTTTTTGGGCTTTTGCTTGGTTGCTTCAGGTTTATTGTTTTATGAAACGAACGTTTTTGTGTTGTCTGACATTGTTGAGTTGTCCATTTTTATATGCCGACGAAGACACACAGCTTCGTCTTAATCAAAGTTTGGACCAAACGCTTTTACAAGAACAGCGCCAGTTTCACGAACAGGGAACCATTCGTAGTACCGAGCAATTACCAAAACTTCAAATTAATGGACAAGAATATAGTGTTGAACAAAACCAGAATGATCTTGCCAAGGCGTTATATTTGGCAGTCATGCAAAAACAGTGGCTCAAAGCCACGGTCTATTTAGAACATTATAAGAAATATGTTGGCTACGATCGGGCTTTAACCGACTTTGCCGAAGGGGCAGTTGCACGTTCTCAGGGTCAACTGAAATTGGCTGAACAAAAATTTCAAAGCAGCCTAAAACAACAACCTCATAATTTAATTTGTGAACTTGAGTTAGCGCGCGTGCTGTTTGAACAACAGAAGAATAAGGAAGCAGCACGCCTTTTTATTTCCATTCAAGACAAACTTAAACAAAGTGACCCTGCGGTAATCCCGTCTGGAGTTTTAACAACAGTAAATACTTTTGTTCAGGCACTTAAAAAACGAGACTCTTGGCAAGGCTCGGTTTCAGCTGGTTACACCTATGTTAGTAATTTAAATAGTTCGTCTGAACAGAGCAAAACATGGACGCTTTATGGCAAAGATAGTAACGGTAATATTATTCCAATTGAGCAAGTCACCCGTGGAACTCCAAAAGCCGAATCGGCAACGGGTTTAGATTATGAAGCCAGTCTGATTAAACGCTATGCGATTGAGGGTCATCATGGTGTGGCTTTACGTGCGTTGGCTTTTGGACAGTCCTATAACGACCACGCGGCATTTAATGAATCTACTATTAACATTAATGCAGGCTACAGCTACTTTGACTTAAAAAATCAAATTGGGGTGAGCCCGCTTTTTGAACATAAACGTTATGGCAATGATGGTCTTTACAATGCGTGGGGTGCACGTGCTGAATGGATGCATTTTATCTCGGCAGATAAAGCCTTTAAGCTTGAAGCTGAAAGTAAAGATTTAAATTATCAGAAATATAAAACTCTAGATGGCGTAGAAAGTTCAGCTTTTGCTACTTTCTGGAAGATTTTTCCAGACCAGTGGACTTTTTTTGGTGGTTTAGATGTGCTCGACCATTCGACCCAAGAAAAATATATGGCTGCCTACCAGCAGCAAGGTGTGCGGTTGGGCTTAAGCAAATCTTGGAGCACAGGATTTAACACCACTTTATTGAGCTCTTACCGTTGGCGTCTGTTTGATAAATACGCAGAAACTTTCTTAGCTCGTCGTCATGATTTTGAACAGAATTATACCTTTGTTATGCAAATTCCGCGCTTTGAGTTTTATGGCATGACGCCTAATTTAACCTATCGCTATAACCATAATAAAAGCAATGTCGATTGGCTGTATTCCTACGATAAACACAACATTAGCCTCAAGCTTGAGCATCGTTTTTAGGGAATAATCCATGAAATCAAAATCTTTATTCCCTACACATGAGCCAATGGGCAAACTGCCTTTCACACAAGGGCCGAAGCATTTTTATAAGTGCTTAACCGTAGCTGTTGTGATTGGTCTGCATGTGTTTGTTGTCTGGATGCTGAGCCATTTAATTGAACCCTATACTTTTGCGACATCACCAAAAGTAGATGCTTTAAAAGTAAGTTTTGTGTCATTGGCACATGCTAAAAAGCCATCACCTGACCAGACTGAAAGTAAGCCTATCGAAAAAAGTTTAGCGCCGGAATCTACGTTAAATAGTTCGGTATCCTCTATACCTGAAGAATCAAAAAACTCGCCTAAAAATGTTCAAACATTAGCGTCAAAAACTGCTTCTAAAGAGGTGGTGCAAAATAATTTAAGTGATAAACAGCAAGTACAACCAAAAACGAGTTTAAACAATTCAACTTCACTCCAACCAGTGCAGCCTATAGAAAGGCGAGCGGCCCATACTGATAAAAAACTGAGTTCAACCGCTCTTGAACAAACGCAAACTGAGCATTTGCTACAAAGCAGCAATAGCGAAACCAAAAGTGGCGGTGTCAAAACACCCGCAACGCAGCAAGAATATTCCAAAGCACCTAGCACTCAAGTTGAACACGATGACGTTGTTCAGGTGAGTAGTGTGGACGTGCTGAGTTTTGGCGGGCTTGACTATGATGACCGCGAGTTAAAACAACAAAATCGTTTGGTTGAGCTTCGTATTCGCATTAATGACAAAGGGCAGCCGATTGACATTCAATTACGTCAAAGTTCGGGCATTGCCAGCCTTGATGAACGGGTGATGCAAGCTACACGTAAATCCAGATTTAAACCCCACAAAATTAACGGTCGAGCCGTGACCATTGTTGTGGATTTTCCAGTCCAACTCAAACTCAATCGGGGCCGTTAACCGATGAGCGATATCCATTTGCAGGAGAAAGATGATGAACTCATCTACAGAACAAATCATGAGTAACAGCTTGTCTTTACGTCTGAAACAAGAAACTGCTACCGAACATGAACGTATGCATCAATTAATGTCACAAGCAAAGGTGTTTTCAAGTAAAGAAAAATACGCACAATTTACGTTGTCTCAATATTACTTCCAGCGCGAAATTGAACATCTTTTTGAAACAGAGGGTGTAGCAGAACTGATTCCGGACCTTGATATTCGTGGCCGCTCAAAACAAGCACTTGCCGATTTAAATGATTTAGGTATTCAACCTAACGGACAGCAATTACACAGTGAAAATGTACAGCTACCCGAAGCTTTAGGCTGGATTTACGTGTCTGAAGGTTCAACCTTAGGGGCTGCATTTTTATTTAAAGAGGCTCAAAAGCATTTGGGTTTTTCTGAAACGTTTGCTGCGCGTAATTTAGCTGCCTATCCCGAAGGGCGCGCTAAAGTCTGGAAACGTTTTGTGCAAGCACTCGACGAAACAAGTTTCGACCAGACCCAACAAGATCGTGTGGTACAAGGTGCTTTAGATGCATTTGGATATTTTGGTCAGGCGCTTGATCAGCTTGATGAATTGAAATAATAAAAAGTGGATAAGGCTACCCGGTATGGACAAACTCAATCAAGTAGATGTGATCGTAAAGCATAAGCAGTCGTTAGTACCAGCTCAACCAGTCAGTAAACTTGCCCGTTCTGTTTGGGCGCGCTGGGTGTTTATTGGTTTGGCTTGGTTATGTATTGCGCTTGGCATATTGGGTATTTTTATTCCGGGTTTACCCACCGTCGATTTTATAATTTTGGCTGTTTTCTTTGCTGCCCGTGGTTCTGAAAAACTTCATCAATGGTTTCGAAATCATCGTTATATTGGTCCACTCATTCGCGAGTGGCAAGAACATCGCCGCATTCCTAAAAAGGCAAAATACATCTCGACAATTAGTATGAGTTTGGCGGCTATTTTTATGATTTGGACTATTCCACATCCTTGGTTTGTCTATCCGGCAATTTTATGTATGGCTGGGGTATTAATTTGGATGTGGTTAAAAAAGTGAAGATTTATGATTGACACTGTTGCATAGTACGCTTCATGGTTTTCACAAAATCACGTGGTACTTCGGGGCTTTGTAAACTTAAGCTTCCAAGTTTAAGCATCAGTTTAGGGGAATATTGACGTTCTAAGCGATGATAAATACATGTACAACTTGCACGGCTATGACCTGCTGCCATACATTTTAAATAGAAATCACGTTGAGCATTATTTTTCTGACCTGCAAAGGCAATAGATGCAAATAATAATCCGCCTAGAAAAACTGAATAATTATAAAATGACATATATCTACTCGTGATTGTTTTTTTCATTATCCATATTTTGGCATAACTTTTTCAGGTTCAAAATCAGTTGATATCAACTTGCGGGTTCATCATAGTTAGAACTGTTTTAGAGGTCAAATTGATTTGAATATGATCACTGTTTTATTGTCCTTAAAATAGACAATTTTGATTGTTGCTATTTTAAAGACAGTGTTACGACATTACACACCCTATTTTTTTACATCATTTTTTGCTTTCATAAACATATAAGCATTATTCATTTTTAAATCATTTATATACAACTTAATTGCTTTAAGATTTTAATTTAACAGGATATTTTTTATGGCAGACACCCCAATTAAAAAAGAGACAGAAAGTACATGGGCAATATGTCGAGATCCTGTTTTACTAACTATGGTTGGTGGGGCGATTGATACCATTGGCTTCATTGCGTTGTTTGGCTTTTTTACTGCTCATGTTACGGGAAACTTAGTGTTGGCAGGGGCGGCATGGGTTAAAGGAGGCGCGGGAATATGGATTAAGCTTGCAGCTATTCCGCTATTTATTTTGACTGTAGTGATTACCAAGCTTTTGATTGACCGTAGTCAGGTGAAGCATAAAACGCTGTCTTATTTATTTTTGTTTGAAGCTCTCTTTCTATGTGCTTTTATGGTGGCAGGACTTTATTTCGAGCCATTTACAAATCCAGATGCAATTACGGTTGCAGTGACAGGTGGGCTGGGTTTAATTGCCTTAGCTATTCGTAATACCTCAAGCAAAACGCTCATTAAAAATATTAGCCCAAGCACCATGATGACAGGCAACACCACACAACTTGGTATTGATATTGCCAATTTGCTTAAAAACAATAATGCAGCCAATCGGGCAAGTTTACTCAAAAGTGCCAGTATTGTTGTGGGGTTTGTGATTGGTGCTTTCTTGGGTGCAATTTTGTATGTCTATTTTGATTTTTGGAGTGTGGCGCCGTTTATTTTACCGATTTTTTATTTTTCTTATTTAGCTTCACAGCAAAAGTTTAATCAAGCTTGATTGAACTCACCAATAATAGGCCTGAATGAAATGTGATTCAGGCTTTTTTTCGTAATAAAGGAAAACGGAAGCTGAGCTAAAATTGTTCGTTCATCGCTTTACAGGCATAATGACCTGATGGGGAATACATTCGATTAAGGAATGCAGAATGACAAAGTCTTACCATTATTCAGTGATAACAATAATGGCTTTGCTCAGTGGCTGTCAGGTCATTAATTTAAAAGAAAGTAATTTAAGCAATGCTTTAAAAAGTAAGAATGAAAGTATTCTGACCGACGGCACCTTAAGCCATCAAACCCAAAACTTACTGTATTTGGTCAAAAAAGATGAAAAATCTTGTCTGCAAAATTTTGATGATTGTTTAAATAAAATTCAAAGCCTCTCCGAAAATACGAGCCGTGAAGAACGCTATGCTGCGCTCAGTGAAATTTATTTAGCAAAAGCTTTAGACGTGGGGCGTAGCAGCCAGTGTAATGTCATCAATAAAAGTAAAAATTGCGTTGATCAAGAGTTAGCTTTATTCGATAAAAGCTTGCGCTATAGCTATGTCTATTTATTTGACTCTGAAGAGTCGCCGTTCGATCGGGTATTTGACCATCGCCAAAATCAGGTCCGTATTTTTTATAACGTGGCTTTGTCGAAGCTCATGACCACGTATTTTAATCATTTAAATACACATCGCTTTCCACCGCTGCTTAAAGCAGATGGGCATGAGTACCACGTCAATTTTGACCATGCTGTAGATGTGCAAAAAATTGAAGTCGATACTTTTCGTTCAAGCTATAACATGAACTTTTCTGGCTTTAATACCGTTAACCGTAAAGATGGCTTAGGGGCAGAGTTTATTGTCGGGCGTAAAGAAAATGATGTAAATCATGGTTTCATTTTAGACCCCGATGCTTTTTATGCTCATCAAACCAATCCTAATATTCATTTACCACGCTTCTTTCCCGTTACAGCCATTGCTTACCCTAAACAAAAGGCCACAGCCGATCAGGTGATTGCAGGGGCAGAGTTAGAAATTGCGATGTTCGATCCATATCGACAAAGCCGTGTAAAAGTTGAAGGTGTGGACTATCCGCTTACTGCAAATTATTCGGCGCCTTATGGACTTTGGCTGTCGAAATATAATTTAGGTGCAGCAGGGTATTGGTCTTTAATTAATAAAGAATCCAATTTAATCATGCCGCATTTATATATGCTGGAACCTTTTAACCCAAATAAGAAAATCATTGTGTTTGTTCATGGCTTGGCGAGTAGCCCAGAGGCTTGGGTGAGCCTAACCAATGACATTATGGGCGATGCTGAATTAAGACAAAACTATCAAGTCTGGCAGGTGTTTTATTCAACCAATATGCCGATTTTTGAAAGCCGTTTTCAGATTTATTCATTGCTGAATCAGGCTTTCCAAAACATTGCCAAAGACAGCTATGCTGCGCACGATGCAGTGTTGGTTGGGCATAGTATGGGCGGAGTCATTAGCCGCCTCTTGGTAAGCGATGCTGATGTTTCAGGGCAAGCCATGCAAAAAATGAATGAAGCACAGTTAAATCGTTTAAAAGAAAACCCAGTGATTCAAGAGCGCTTTCAGTTCAAAGCGCTTCCATATTTTAAACGAGTTGTTTTTGTTTCGGCGCCACATCATGGCACAGACTACGCTGACCGATGGTTTACCCAAATTGCCCGCCGTGTTATTCGTTTACCTGCTGACTTTTTTATTGCAGTCGAAATGAGAGATGAGAAAAATACGAAACTAAGAAAAGGCCTAATTGAAAATGGAGCGAGTAATTTAAGTCGTTCTTCCAACTTTATGCAGCTTACGCAAGCCATTCAACCATCGTCTAACGTGGTCTATCACTCGATTATGGGCAATATTAATGGTACGGCAGATAAGTTAAAAAGCAGTGATGGGATTGTGCCTTATCAAAGTTCACATTTAGGTGGTGAACAGTCGGAACTGATTATTAAAGGTGGGCATTCGATTCAAACAACGCCAGAGGCAATTTTAGAATTACGTCGTATTTTAAGATTGCATTTGAAGCAGTCACAGCCTTCAAAATAGAAATTTTATTTAAAAAAACCACTGCTGAAATGGGCCAACAGTGGTTGAAATGATTAATTTAGCTGGTTTTGTTTAAGCGATTTTTTATGCTCAAAATAGCTGATTGAAAAAATAACCAAGCCGACTAAATACAAGACCACAGACAGCAGCAATAAATCTAATCCTGCTGCATAGAGTAACCAGAGCGCGTAAATTGAAGCGACGCTTGCAATGGCAATATGTGGTGTGCGTTTGTGACGAATCGATTCTTTAAGATAAAAAGCTGACACCAGAAAATAAGGCAGTAAAATCATTACCGATGAAATCAATAAAAGCTGGGTATAGTTTTTATTGAAAAAATACACGGCAATCAATGCGCCTTGCACGACTAGAGTGGTAAGCCAAAGCGATGAAATCGGCACATTATTCTGATTATTCTTTAAAAATAATTTCGGGAATGCGCCATTTTTTGCAGCCAAATATGGAATTTCAGTGGCGAATAAAGTCCAGCTTAAATAAGACGAAGCAACAGAAATAATAAGGCCGATGGTAATAACGATAGTACCCGGCAAACCGATGAGCTGCTGTAAAATGGTTGCCATTGATGGGTTATGCATGCCTGCAAGCGCTTCACGACTCACTACGCCATAGGCCAAAACTGTGACCATCACATAAAAACTTAACGCCAGTAACACACCTAAAATAGTGGCTTTACCAATGTCATAACGGTTTTTTGCACGTGATGATAAAACCACAGCACCTTCAATACCAGTAAATACCCAAAGGGTAATTAGCATAAGGTCTTTCACTTGCTGCCAAAGTGGAACTTTTAAAGAGAAGTCATTTAAGTTGAGTTTGAATAAATCAAACTTAAAGGCAATAAAGGTAAAGAAGATGAAAACCACCATTGGAATGATTTTGGCAATGGTCGCCAGTAAATTCACAATTGCCGCTTCTTTAATGCCTCGACTCACTAACCAGTGTACCAGCCATACAAAAATGCTTGAGCCAATGAGAGAGTAGAGCGTATTGCCTTCACCAAAAATAATATGGTCTTTGCTGTCGGTAAACATGCCAACGCCCGAAAAGGCAATCACGACATAACCGACAATACCAATGGTGGTACATAACCAATAGCCCCAAGCGGAGCAAAACCCAATCAGGTCACCAAAACCTTCACGCGCATAGTTATAAATACCACCGTCTAGATCTGGTCGTTGGCGAGTTAAATGTAAGAGCGTGAGTGCCAAGAAAATAATGCCGACTCCGGTAATGAGCCATGCAACAAGAAGGGCAGAGCCGTTGGCAACCTGAGCCATATTTTGGGGTAGGCTAAATACGCCTGACCCCACCATAGAACTAAAGACCAGCGCTGTAAGAGACAACAATCCAATTTTGGCAGCAGACATGGTATTTATTCTTTAAAAAATTGAGAAAGTTCAGCAATGTGTTCTGGACCAATACCACAGCAACCGCCCACTAAACTTGCACCTGCTTGCTGCCACTGTTTGGCAAAGCCAAGATAAGCAGGAGCATCTAAGTCTTTACGAACTTCATCAAGCCCATCGTTGGCAGTTGCGCTGCTATCTTGAGGCGGGAAAGCATTGGCATAGGCACCAATTTGTATAGACTCTGGAATAAGTCCTTTAATTTCATTAATGGCTTGCAAGATTACTTCAGGCTGGCAGCAGTTAAACAAAACCGCTTTTGCATTTGACTGTTTTATAAAATCAGCCACTTGTTGCATGTTTTCGCCTGAGCGGAGTAAGGCTTGTTCTTGTTTAATTTCGTCTTGCAGGGTAAACGATACCCAATAGTCCTTACCATCTTTTGGTAATAAGGCATGAACCGTTTCGACTTCTTTTAAGCACGATTGAGTTTCTGCTAACCAGAAATCCACCTCTGGTGCCAAAGTGCTAATGATTGGTTCAGCAAGGTCTTTAGCCTGCTCAGCTTGAAACAGGTCTGCACGGTAAGAACCAAATAATGGCGGTAAACAACCTGCAATTTTTACATTCTTGCCGCTTTCTTTAACTGCATTTTTTGCTTGTTCGATCGCAACTTGAATTAAACGCACGCCGTCAGTTTCAAAGCGTTCTTGTCCAATGTGAAAAGGTACAACAGCGTAGTTATTGGTGGTAATAACTTCTGAACCAGCGTTGATAAAATCGAGATGCACTTCTTTTACTGTTTCAGGTGCTTCAATGAGTGCGAGCGCAGACCACTCTGGTTGACGAAATGGAGCGCCACGACGAGCCAATTCACGGCCTAAACCGCCATCTAAAATTTTCATAAATTACAACATAAAGGGAGAAAAAATATTTAGGTAATCTAGCGTGTAGAGGGGGCGTATTCAATCGCTAATATGCTCGTTATATTTCTAAATAAATTAGATTGTTATGAATATTTTTTCTTAAAAGGAATTCTGTATATGATGTTCAATTTTACTGATGAACTTCATGTGAAAAAGAAGACTTATTTATATACAGCTATAGATTAAAAAACAAGCTTAAAGTGCGCCATATTGTTGCCAACTTTCCCCAGTATGCTGAGTTTTATAATACGCTTTAAGTTGCTTAAGTTGACTAAAATGTATGCCTGACCAAATCAATAAGCTGATTAATATTAAAGCTTTATATAGGCTTCGAATTTTTTTGACGTGAGTGAACGCTAATGACACAAAAAATAGAGCAGGTAAAAATATAAAGAATTGAACAGAAGAGAAAAATAAATGGGCTGTACTAAAATATAACGCGACAGCACTGATTAGTAGATTTAAAATTGAAAACAGTTTTTGATATTTGCCGAGCTTAAATGCATAAGCATTGATGGCAAGTAACAAGGCTGAGCTGACGTAAATTGCTGTACCGCCAATCATCCACATATAAAAACCGCTTAACAAAAGATAAGCCAGTAGCACAACAAGCACGAGCTTAAAACAAAATGAAAAGAGGCGGGATGATGAGTTTAAAGGCGTCATAGCTAATCTAAATATCTCAACTGAGGTCTCAAAAAACAAAAGGACGAATCGAAATTCATCCTTTTGGAATTTTACTTATACATCATCAAACTTAGTTTGCTTTTGCAACAGGGGCAGCAGCAGTTTCATCGTTTGCAGCTTTGAACGGAGATGTATAGTTCAAGCCAAGTGTAGAACTTGTGTACTGACGAACTTTGTCGAGCAATACAGGGTCTTTGCTTAAGTCTTGTTTATACGAAACAACAATTTCATGAAGCTTCTGATTCCATTTACCTTCAGTTTGCTCAGGGAAAGCTTTTTCAAGCAAGTTAAGCATGATGTATGGAGAAGTCGAAGCACCCGGAGATGCACCTAACAATGCAGTTACAGCACCATCTTTAGACGCAAAGATTTCTGTACCGAATTGAAGGGTAGCTGGTTTACCCGGTTCTTTTTTGATGATCTGAACACGTTGACCACCTTGGCTTAAACGCCAGTCTTCAGCTTTCGCATCTGGGTAGTACTTACGAAGTTCATTTAGACGGTCTTCATCTGACATCATGACTTGGCTAACCAAGTATTTAACAAGATCAAGGTTTTCCAAGCCAACAGTAGTCATTGGTAAAACGTTGTTTTTGTTAGTAGATGCAAGTAAATCAAGCTGAGAACCGTTTTTCAGGAACTTGTTTGAATACGTAGCAAATGGTCCAAACAATACATATTTTTTACCGTCGATATAACGCGTATCAATATGTGGCACAGACATTGGAGGCGCACCTAATTCAGCACGGCCATAAACTTTTGCTGTGTGTTCTGCAGTAATTTTTGGGTTGTCAGTAATTAAGAACTCACCGCCGACAGGGAAGCCAGCATATTGTTTCGCTTCTGGTAAACCAGTAAGTTGCAATAATTTAACTGCTGCACCACCTGCACCAATAAATACAAAACGTGTTTTAATGTGATCTACTTTACCAGTTTTCAAATTTTTGAAAGACACAGTCCAAGTTTTGTCATCATTTTGGCTGATGCCAGTCACTTCGGTTGAAGTCTGTAGTTTGAAATTAGGGTTTTGATCTAAACGATTCACTAATTGTTTAGTGATAGAACCATAGTTTACGTCAGAGCCAACATCCATACGGGTCGCTGCAACTTTTTGGCTAGGGTCACGATCGTTCATCACTAAAGGTGCCCATTGTTTAATAACAGCTGGGTCTTCAGTAAATTTCATACCTTTGAACAACGGGCTTTGAATCATTGCAGCATAACGTTTTTCTAAGAATTGAACGTTATCGCCCCAAACGAAAGCAATGTGCGGAACTGGGTTAATGAATGATTTAGGTTCAGCTAAAACGCCTTGTTTTACCTGATATGACCAAAACTGCTTAGCAACTTCAAATTGAGAAGCAACTTTTTCAGCTTTGACAATTTCCATCTTACCGTTTTTCTCTTCGGTATAGTTCATTTCCATAAAGCCAGAGTGGCCTGTTCCGGCATTGTTAAAGCCGTTTGAACTTTCTTGAGCAACTTGGTCAAGACGTTCATACATACGAATTTGCCAGTTTGGTTCAAGCTCAGTGAAATAAGTACCGAGAGTGGCACTCATGATGCCGCCGCCAACAAGAACAGCATCAACAACTGGCTCATCTTTTGCAGTTTCTACTTGTTTTGACGTTGTCGGTCTAAACAAGAAAACGATACCTGCAATTAAAATAAGAATGATTAATACCAGAAGGTATTTCAAAAACTTTTTCATGTAAGGGGGACCTTAAAATAAGTTATTTGAGTCACTTAAGGTGTGAGGAAACCTAGACAGCGTATCCAGACAAAATGGATATAAATGCGAAGTACATTCTCAAAATCAGAGAACTTATAAAAAAATAAAATTACTTGGGATTATCGCAAACACTCTATATTTTAGACTAATTTTGCATTGACAAGACAATTTTTATAATAAATGGGGTTCATCAAAATCATAAATATGATTTATATTTGATCAATTTGAGCTTTAATAAGATAATTTTCAATAATTATTTTTAATTAACTGCTTGAAATATAATTAATAAATTTCATTTTATTAAAGTTAAATCATTTGAAGAATATACGTATATAAAGATAGATGATTTTTTGTTTCATGCCATATTGATGTAAAACAGCTTTTTTTGAAGAGCTTATTTTCTGTCATACATCGTTCTTATTAATGCTTGGACTATAAATATTAAATTAAGGGTATATTTCTGCATAAGAAATATACCCTTTAAGATTTTATGAGGCTACATAGAATGGTGCAGTTGAACGTGGTAATGCTTCACGTCCACGAATTTGGTCTGCAATTTTCTCGGCAATCATAATGGTGGTTGCATTTAAGTTACCGGTAATAATAAGCGGCATGATTGAGGCATCAACCACACGTAAGCTTTGCATACCATGGACTCGGCCTTGACCATCCACGACAGCCATTTCATCTTCACCCATTTTACAGCTACAAGACGGATGATAGGCCGTTTCTGCATGGTTACGAACAAAGTCATCAAGCTCTGCATCTGTTTGCAAATGTTTGCCCGGACTAATTTCTTCACCACGATATGGATCAAGCGCTGGTTGTTGCATGATTTCTCGGGTGATACGAATCGCATCACGGAACTCACGCCAGTCTTGTTCACTCGACATATAGTTGAACAAGATACTTGGATGCTCAAACGGATCTTTTGATTTAAGTCTAATGCGGCCACGTGAGGGTGAGCGCATTGAACCTACGTGTGCCTGAAAACCATGCTCTTTCACGGCATTACTACCGTTGTAGTTAATAGCAACTGGCAAGAAATGGTACTGAATGTTTGGCCATTTAAACTCATCTGAACTACGGATAAATCCGCCTGCTTCAAACTGGTTACTTGCACCAATACCTGTACCGTTAAATAACCACTCTGCACCAATGGCAGGTTGGTTATACCATTTCAAGGCAGGGTATAAAGAAACAGGTTGCTTACATTTATATTGCAAGTACATTTCCAAGTGGTCTTGCAGGTTTTCACCTACACCCGGCAAATCATGAACGACATCAATGTCCATTGATTTTAAGAAGGTACTTTGACCCACACCAGAGCGCTGTAAAATTTGTGGAGAAGCAATTGCACCCGCACACAGTAAGACTTCGCGTTTAACCAACGCACGTTGTAAGTTGTTTTGGTCAGCCCCGATAATATATTCAACACCCACGGCTTGTTTTTGATTAAACAAGATTTTATTGGTGGTTGCATGAGTCAAAATGGTGAGGTTAGGACGGCCTTTTGCCATATCCAGATAACCACGTGCGGTACTTGAACGGCGACCTTTAGGTGTTACCGTGCGGTCCATGGGGCCGAAGCCTTCTTGCTGGTAACCATTTAAGTCATCGGTACGCGGGTAACCTGCTTGTACACCAGCTTCAACCATGGCATGAAACAAGACATTATTACCATTTTTAGGTGTAGCAACTGACACAGGGCCATTGCCACCATGGTAGTCATTTTCACCAATATCACGAGTTTCGGCTTTTTTGTAGTAAGGCAAACAGTCCGCATAAGACCAGTTTTCTAGGCCTTTATGGGTTGCCCATTGTTCTAAATCCATTGCATTACCGCGGATATAGCACATACCATTAATTAAAGATGAGCCACCTAAACCTTTACCACGACCACACTCCATACGACGGTTGTTCATATGTGGTTCAGGGTCGGTTAAATAAGCCCAGTTATAACGGCGGCCTTGAAGAGGGTAGGCCAAAGCTGCCGGCATTTGAGTACGAAAATCCAAACGATAATCTGGGCCACCAGCTTCTAACAATAAAACAGTGGTATCTTTGTCTTCAGTAAGACGTGCAGCAAGTACATTTCCGGCAGATCCTGCGCCAATGATAATGTAATCATATTCTTTAATATTCATAACTATCCTTTTTTACTAACAGTTTGCCTGAGCAATCAATAAAGATTGCTCTGCATATGTGATTTAGGTTGACGTGTTTAAGGCAATTGATGCATTAAAAAATGCTTTGATAATCGCCAAGTTCAACTTGAATAGATTTGATACGGGTATAGTGCCCAAGCGTGGTTAGACCATTTTCACGGCCTACACCAGATTGTTTGTAGCCACCCACTGGCATCTCGGCAGGCGATTCGCCCCAAGTGTTAATCCAGCAAATACCAGCTTCAATTTGGTGAATAATGCGATGAGCGCGGCTAATGTCTTGAGTGACAACGCCAGCAGCTAGACCAAAGGTTGTATCGTTAGCACGACGAATCACTTCTTCTTCAGTCTCATAGCTTAAGATGCTCATGACTGGTCCAAAAATTTCTTCTTGAACAATTGCCATCTGGTCATTACAGTCGCTAAATACCGTCGGTAGTACATAAGCGCCTTTAGCAAGATCACCTTCTGTTGCACGTCCACCACCAATTAAGACTTTAGCACCTTGTTGTTTACCTGACTCAATGAAAGACAGAACTTTTTCCATGTGAGGGAAGCTGGTGAGTGGCCCGAAGTTGGTTTCTTCAGCCATTGGGTCACCAATGCGAATACGTTTTACACGTTCTACAACGGCTTTTTCAAAATCGGCTAAAAGAGATTTTGGAACAAATACACGAGTACCGTTGGTACAAACTTGGCCCGAACTAAAGAAGTTCGCCATTACAGCAATATCTGCTGCGCGATTAAGGTCGGCATCTTCACAAATAATCAGTGGAGACTTACCACCAAGTTCCATCGTCACTTCTTTTAGCGTAGAACCAGCCGCGCTTGCCATAACTTTTTTGCCAGTTTCAACGCCACCTGTAAATGAGATTTTCTCAATTACTGGATGTTCAGTGAGCCACTGACCAATTTCACGGCCTGGCCCTTGAACTACGTTAAATACACCGTCTGGTAAGCCAGCTTCTGTATAGATTTCTGCAAGTTTAAATGCAGTAAGAGGGGTCGTTTCGCTAGGTTTAAAAATCATGGCATTGCCGGCAGCAAGGGCAGGGGCAGATTTCCATAAAGCGATTTGAATTGGATAATTCCAGGCACCAATACCTGCAACCACGCCTAAAGGTTCACGGCGTGTATAAAAGAAACTTGATTCGCGAAGCGGAACTTGTTCACCCTGAATGGCAGTTGCAAGTCCTGCATAATATTCGAGTACATCTGCACCAGTCACAATGTCGACTGTAGATGTTTCGCTGTAGGCTTTACCAGTGTCGAGTGTTTCAAGACGGGCAAGTTCATCATTACGGTCACGTAAAATGTCGACTGCGCGACGTAAAATACGAGAGCGTTCCATGGCAGTCATGGCAGCCCAGATTTTTTGTCCTTGTTGGGCACTTTGCACAGCAGCTTCAATATCTTGTTCAGATGCTTGCTGAAGAGTTGCGATCGTCTCGCCGTTGGCAGGGTTAATACTATTAAATGTTTTACCACTGGTTGCTTTAACGTAGCGTCCATGGATATACAGTTGTTGAACTTGTACATCACTCATTTTGTCTCTCCTGCAAAGGCTTGTTCGCAAATTGCACTTGCGTTTGTACATAATCGTAAGCAATGGAACGGGCAAGGTTGCTGTCAAATTCGTTATGACGGCTTAAACTGCCTCGTAGCCATAATCCATCAATCAATGCTGCCAAACCGCGAGCGGCAACACTGGCCTGTTGTTCATCCATTAACTTGAGAAAGTAAAACTTCAAGTTAGAATACAGGCGCTGATCATTAATCTTTTGCAAACGGCTTAAGTCTGGTACATGCATACTTGCAGACCAAAAGTCTAACCAGACCCGCATTGCTTTTTCATTCACCTGACTAATGTCAAAGTTAGAGTCGATAATCGCCTTAATCTGGCTCTCTGGATGCGAATCTGCTTCTGCTCGGTACTGTTCAGTTTTATGACGCAGAACATTCAGCATTTCTTGCATACAGGTATTGATCAACCCTTGTTTGTCGCCAAAATAATGGCTGACAATGCCAGTCGACAGCTCGGCTTTTTTTGCAATTTGTGCAATGGTGGTATTGGATAACCCCACTTCATAAATTACGTCGAGTGCAGCGTTCATAATTTCTTCACGTCGCACGTGCTCTGGTTTTACTCTGCGTTTTGTCATGTTTTTCCACATCAGCACTTTTAGCGGTGCTTTAAATTCAGCATGTTAACTTGCAGAGCATCATAGCACTTTTTTTATCATACTTGTTATTGATTGAACGTTCAATCAATAACAAGTATGATATGTAAAAATCAATGAATTTTTGAAGATTACCACTAGGAATAAAGAGGTAAAATCGAAGATTCTTAAGGATAGGATGATGCGCATAAGTACCGTACTTATCACGTTATTTTGAGAAAATACACCGATTGCAAGGAGCAATAAGATGGTGTTGAAAAGTGATAGATATTCTTCAGACCATATTCGGTTAAATCGTTTTGTATTTTGGAGTTCGGCCATCAGTATTGGCATTTTCGGCCTACTTTTTGTGCTGTTTCCAGAAAAAAGTCAGTTTTGGTTGACCTATATACAAGAGCAAGTAAATCACTTTTTCGGGTGGTATTACATGCTGGTGATTGTGCTTTGTCTAGGTTTTGTGGCTTGGCTCGCTTTTTCAAAAGTGGGGCAGATTCCCTTAGGAAAAGACGACGACAAACCCGAGTTTACTTATCTGGCATGGACTTCAATGCTGTTCTCGGCAGGTATTGGGATTGCGTTACTTTATTATGGCGTTGCCGAACCTGTTGATCACTTCTTGAGGCCACCAGAAGGTGAGGCTGGAACCATTCAAGCTGCCCGAAATGCCATGACCTATAGCTTTTTGCATTGGGGGATTCATGGCTGGGTACTTTATGCATTGCTTGGAGTCACTCTAGGTTACTTCGCTTTTAGACAAGACCTACCTTTAGCCTTACGTTCGGCGCTTTATCCAATTTTTGGAGAGCGTGTCCATGGCTTAGTGGGAGATTTTGTTGATGGTTTTGGAATTTTAGCAACGGTTATTTCCTTGGTCACCAATTTAGGAATTGGTGCTTTGGTACTCGTATCTGGTATTTGCTATTTACTTCCTCAAATTCCTGATAACTCTGTGACCTTAATTACTGCCGTTTTGGTCATGATGTTTGTTGCCACGATTACGACAGTGGTCGGCATCGAAAAAGGTCTGGCATGGTTATCTCGTATTAATTTACGTCTGCTCTATGCCTTACTTTTATTCGTATTTTTAACGGGTCCTACAAATCATTTATTAAATGGTTTTGTGCAAAATACGGGTGATTATCTAAGCAATTTTATTGGTAAAAGCTTTGATATGTATTTATACAACCAGAAGGCAAGTGGCTGGTTAGGTTCGTGGACAGTCTTTTATTGGGCATGGTGGATTGCTTGGGCACCTTTTGTAGGAATGTTTATTGCCCGTATTTCAAAAGGACGTACGATTCGGGAAGTTATTCTGGGTGTATGTCTGATTCCACTCGGCTTTACGCTGGCTTGGATCTCGGTTTTTGGAAATACGGCAATTTACTTTATCTTGAACCAAAAACAGAAAGTTTTGGGTGATATGGTCTTAACTGATCCAGCATTATCTTTATTTAAGCTACTCGAATATCTGCCATTTAATCCTTATGTTGCTGGCATTGTTGTTGTAATTTGTTTCGTTTTATTTTTGACACCAGTTGGCTCTGGTACACTAATGATCGCTAATTTGTCCTCAAAAGGGGGCACCAATGATAGTGATTCACCGATCTGGTTACGCGTCTTTTGGTCTGTGGTAATTACCATTGTAAGTATTGGCTTGTTACTAGCCGGTAGTTTTAACTCCATGCAAAGCGCTGTGGTGTTATGTGGTTTACCATTTTCAGTCATTATTTTGCTTTATATGTTTGGTTTAGCCAAAGCGTTAAAGCAAGATGATTTTGACCCTCAATTAGTGAAAAAGCAGTTAGCTGTTTCAAAAGACATTTCGGTCTCATCGAACTGTGACCAGAATAAAGTGACTGAGGTTTTATAACCTCAACCGATCACATCTATATATTATTTTTTTGCGTTTAAAGTCGTCTTTTCATTGTTTTGAATAGTGAAAAGACGAAATTAAATATTTTGTTTTTACTTTTTATTCCTTGAGGATTGTATGGCAACAGATAATCCAAGAGCAGTTGATGATTTAACATTATCTAAATCTAAAAAAGACCCGCTCAACCGTGTGGTTTTTTATTTTTCAGCTGTACTTATTTTAATTTTTTCTCTCGTCACGTTTCTGTTCAATGATTTTTCAAACCGAATCATGAACACCGTACTTCAGTGGGTAACCTCAACCTTTGGTTGGTATTACCTGCTTGCCGCAACACTTTACATGGCGTTTGTGATTTTTATTGCCTGTTCAAGATATGGCAGTATTAAATTAGGACCTAAGCATTCAAAACCCGAGTTTAGTTTACTCAGTTGGTCTGCCATGCTATTTTCGGCCGGTATCGGTATCGATTTAATGTTCTTCTCGGTCGCTGAGCCTTTATCTCATTATATGCAACCACCAGTAGGTGCAGCTCAGACTTATGAAGCTGCACGTCAAAGTATGGTCTGGACATTGTTCCACTATGGTTTAACTGGTTGGTGTATGTATGCCTTGATTGGCATGTCATTGGGATATTTTAGCTATCGTTATAATCTGCCGCTTACCATTCGCTCTGCACTCTATCCAATTTTTGGTCAAAGAATTAACGGTGTAATTGGGCATAGTGTTGATACAGCTGCCGTTATCGGGACAATTTTTGGTATTGCAACGACCTGTGGGATTGGGGTGGTACAGCTAAATTATGGACTACATGTGTTATTGGGGTTGCCAGAGAATATCTGGATGCAGTTTGCCCTGATTGCCATCGCAGTTGGGATCAGTATTATTTCGGTGACATCTGGGGTCAATAAAGGCCTGCGGATTTTATCTGAAATCAATATTTATGTTTCGATCGGCCTTTTACTGTTTATCTTGTTCTTGGGAAATACTGAGTTTTTACTCAATGCCCTTGTTCAAAATGTTGGTGATTATTTAAGTCGTTTCCCGTCTTTGGCCTTACAAAGTTTTGCGTTTGAACAGCCTAAAGAGTGGATGAGTAGCTGGACCTTGTTCTTCTGGGCATGGTGGATTGCGTGGTCTCCATTTGTAGGACTTTTTCTGGCGCGTATCTCAAGAGGGCGTACCATTCGTGAGTTTGTGTCTGGTACTTTAATTATCCCACTTTTATTTACGATTACGTGGCTCTCTATTTTTGGTAATAGTGCGTTGCACAGCGTTATTTTTGAAGGGAACCAAACCTTAGCTGCTACTGTGTTGGCGAATCCGGCTCATGGTTTTTATGATTTGTTAGCACAATATCCGGGCTTTACGTTTATTGCTTCAATTGCCACCGTAACAGGGCTTTTGTTCTATGTGACTTCTGCCGATTCGGGAGCGCTGGTTCTAGGGAACTTCACCACTAAGTTAACGCATATTGATAATGATGCTCCGCGTTGGTTGAGTGTGTTTTGGGCTATTGCCATTGGTTTACTTACGTTAGCGATGCTGATGACCAACGGGATTACGGCTTTGCAAAACGCAACCATCATTATGGGATTGCCGTTTAGCTTCGTGATGTTCCTTGTCATGGCCGGACTTTATAAGTCCTTAAGGCTTGAAGATTACAGGCAGGCTAGCCGAAGTATGAATGCAGCTCCAGTGGTAGGGAACGTTGATATTCTGAATTGGAAACAGCGTTTAACCCGAGTGATGCATCATCCGGGAACCACTGAAACTCTGCGCATGTTGGACACTGTCTGCCGACCAGCAGTTCAGGCCGTTGCTGATGAACTTATTAAGCAGGGAATGAATGTGGACGTGCAGCAAACGTTACTCGAAGATGAAGACACGCTTTATCATCTGGACTTCACTATTCATTTGGAAGAAGAACAAAACTTCGTTTACCAGATCTGGCCTGTACGCTATAGCGCACCGAATTTCAGTCAACGTGTGAAACGGGGTAAACAGTTCTATTACCGACTTGAAACCTATCTTTATGATGGCTCTCAAGATAACGACCTAGTGGGTTACGGTAAAGAACAGGTTATTAATGACATTTTAGATAAATATGAAAGACATATGACGTTCTTACATATTAATCGTATTAGCCCAGGGAACCGACCTTTGTTCCCAGATCCACAAGCTTAAGAGGACAATGCATGGCTTCTCCTTATCTACATTCTTTTGCTTTATTTTTCTCTTTGCTCAATCCATTTTTAATGAGCATTTATATGATTGGCCTAATCCGCCATTCAGAAACAAAGGTGTTTAATAAAGCACTGATTCAGGGAAGCTTGATTGCTTTTGTTGTGTTCATGCTATTTGCATGGGGCGGCGAAACAATTTTTAGTAAATATCTGAATGTACGTTTTGAAGCCTTCCAGATTTTTGGAGGCCTTATCTTTTTGGTCATTGGCTATCGCTATGTTTTTCAGGGTGCCGATACGATTGGTGAAATGCGTGGAGCACCAGAACATCTGGCTGGCACCATTGCAATGCCATTTATGATTGGCCCCGGAACTATTAGTGCCGCTGTGGTTACAGGCATTGAAATGTCAATTGGTGAGGCAGCCCTAGTGATTGCCTTCACCTTGTTTTTAACCTGTAGTATTTTGATTTTGATGAAATTTTCACATGATCATTTACGCTATAAACATGCCAAGCATATCGACCGCTATTTCGATATTGTGGGACGTTTATCTGCTTTATTAATCGGAACGATCGCCATTGATATGATTATTAATGGTGTGACAGGCGTTATTACTAAAGTATAGAAAGTGATCTGTAAGACTCTGCTATGCCATTAAGCGTGGAATAAAATGGCATAGCATGTTCTATAAAACTTTAAAATAAATAATGCAGCTATAAAAAAATAACTTTAAAAATAATGCTTTAAAAAATTAGATTTTAAAAAACAATCAGAGATATTAAAAAATACAATGCCATGTTGTGGATTTAATCATGTTTTTTTTGTGAATTATCAACCATAATGTTGACTGAGCTTGTTTTAAGACACAGAGTTGAGCTATGCCTACATTAGATGAAATAACCACAGCAACTGATGATCAGTCTGAATTGACGATGTCAGTTTTGATGACGCCTGATATGGCAAATTTTTCAGGTAATGTTCATGGTGGTACGATTCTAAAATTACTAGACCAAGTTGCTTACGCTTGCGCAAGTCGTTATTCGGGTGGCTACGTGGTGACTTTATCTGTAGATAAGGTGAATTTTAAAGAACCTATTTATGTGGGTGAGCTGGTAACCTTCTTGGCAAGTGTTAACCATGTAGGCCGTACTTCAATGGAAGTGGGAATACGCGTTGAAGCCCAAAATATCCAGAAGCGTACAGTGCGCCATACCAATAGCTGTTATTTCACCATGGTTGCTGTTGATGAACAGAGCAAGCCATGTGAAGTGCCTCAATTAAATCTAAATACTGAGTGGAAACGTTGCCGCTTTGAAGCAGCCGAGCACCGTAAGGTTTTACGTCTACAAGAAAATCACAACCCATCTTGTAGTATGTATAAAAAATCTTCTTAAAAAAAAAGATCGAACCGCAGCATGGTTCGATCCTTTTCTTCTTTACTGAAATTCAGCATCCATTTTTCATTTCAGTAAAATTATCTCTGAGCTTGGAGGAGAGTGCTGAGAGAATTAACGAGTTGCAGGAGCAGCTTCAGAAGCAGAACCTACAGCATCAGATGCAGCATTTGCTGTGTTTGCTTGTTCTTGAGTTGAAACAACAACTTTCTCTTCACCAGCAGTGCTGTGTGCTTGTTCATGTTTAGAAGCAGCGAAAGTTGAAGCAGCAGTTAAAGCTAAAGTTGTTGCAAGTAGAGTCTTAGCTAATTTCATTTTATGGCATCCTTAAATTCATTAAAAAAGTAAATCAAACCTAATCGTTCATACCTACATGAAACGTGTATGGCTGAATGACTAAGCTAGGACACATGCTAAGCCGAGCTTGGGATTACATCAATTAACTTAACAATCTATTACGCCTATCTTAACAATATGAAATATACGGGCCGTTTATGTGCGGAATCTGTAAAGTTAACTGGCTTAAATACACCTTAAAATGTGTAAAAATATTTCTTCTTGAATGAAAAAAAACCAATTGTGTTACGTAAACCTAACACTCTGGCATGAATTGTGAATGCGTATAAATAGAATATTCCGTTTGAATTGTAATTATCTAAAGTTAATTTAGATTTTAAGTGAGATGTAAGTCTCATTTTTGGTTTGTTAAGTAAAAATTAAAAAATCATCGGCCAAGTTTAAAAATCATTTACATGACAAAAAAGAGTGATATACCTAAAATGTTTTAGACTGTTTTAGTTTGAGTGACTTGTGAAATTTATTGCCCAAAAAACTGTTCCTACCCATATTATTTCCGGTTTTTTAGGAGCGGGAAAAACCACGTTATTGCAGCATTTATTAAGTCAGAAGCCTAAAGATGAGGTCTGGGCTGTATTAATGAATGAGTTTGGGCAAATTGGAGTAGACCAACAACTCTTACCTCAAGATGAGGGATATGCAGTCAAAGAGTTATTAGGTGGTTGCTTATGTTGTAGCAGTCAATTGCCTATGCATATTGCTTTAGCTCGTTTATTGAGTGAACAAAAGCCAGACCGACTATTTATTGAACCGACTGGACTTGGGCATCCTTCGCAGTTATTGGATCAACTGACTGAGCCGCATTGGCAAAGTAGTTTAGCCATGCGAGCATTAATTACTGTTGTAGATGGTAGCCGTTTGCATGATACAAACTGGGTAAAGCAAAACCTTTATGAAGATCAGTTAAAAGCTGCCCAAATTGTGGTGGTGTCACATACTGATGTGATGACTTTTGAAGATGATCAGGCACTTGAGTTATTAAAAGAAGAATATCAGCCTTATCAACAAGAGTGGATTAAAACTGAACATGGTCAGTTAGCGTTAAATAAAATTGATGTGGCTGCTCGTTTAACAGAGCGTTCCATTCAACCTTTACTTAAACTTCAAAAACAAATGACTGAAACTGAGGTCGTGAAAGAAATTCAGCAGTTACCGTATCATTATGTGGAGTCGGCACAAGGTTATATTGTGGCGGGTTGGAAATTACCTAAACGCTGGAAGTTTGAGTTTTATGCTTTGCTTGATGTGTTATGTGCACAAAAAGATTGGCTACGAATTAAGGGAATTTTTAATACAGATCAAGGTTGGAAAACCTTTAACTTTAATCCTCAGCAATTTAATTATAAGTCTGGCGAAGAGGGAATTGATAACCGGATTGAAATGATTAGCCAACATGAACATGATTGGTTGGCATTTGAAACTGATTTGTTGAATTGCCGAATTGAAGACTAGAGAACATTGAGCCAAAGATGATTCAATGTTCTCTAGAACAGATTTAAGGTTTGGTATTTAGCACGGCTTTAGCTTGGGCATGGTCAATATCTTTTTCCCAATGCGCAATCACTACGGCCGCCACGCAGTTACCAATCAAGTTGGTGCAGGCACGAATAATGCCAATGAACCAGTCGACTGAAAGTAGAAGTACTAAGCCAATCGCAGGGAGGCTTGGAATAACTGAAAGTGTTGCTGCAAGAATAACTAAAGCTGAGCCGGGAATACCGTGTGCACCTTTAGAAGTAATGAGCGAAACCAGCAAGATAGCCAGCAAGTCATGCGTAGATAAATCAATATTGCAGGCTTGTGCAATAAAAATAACAGCTAAAGTTAAGTAAATTGAAAATCCATCTAGGTTAAAAGAATAACCAGTTGGGATAACCAGTCCTACAGTTGAATCTTTAATTCCCAGATTTCTGAGTTTTTTCATAATTTGGGGAAGAACAGAGTCAGAAGATGCCGTACCCAAAACAATGGCTAATTCATCTTTAAAATAAGCCACAAATTTGAAGATATTGAGGCCTGTGAGTTTTAAAATTGAACCTAAAACAATAACGACAAATAAAATGCAGGTTGCATAAAACAGTAAAACTAAATAACCCAATTGTAGAAGTGAATCTAAACCAAATTTGGCAGTGGTATATGCCACTGATCCGAACACACCAATAGGCGCTAAACGAATAATCAGTCCCATAATTTTAAAGAAGACTTCAGAAAAAGCTTCCAAAGCCTGACGTACCAGCTCTGCCAAATGTTTAGGAATTAAAAGTAGTGCTACACCAAATAAAATAGCGATTAATAAAACTTGTAAAATATCGCCGTTTGCAAAAGCAGCCGTGAAGGTTTTTGGAATAATATTGAGCAGAAATTCCGAACCTGTGTGCATTTCATGTGCACGTTCGGTATAGGTACTTAAATCTTTTGCATCCAAATGAGTAATATCGATGTTCATGCCAACGCCTGGCTTGAATACATAGGCAACCACAATGCCTAAAACTAAAGCAATACTGGTGACCACTTCAAAATACAGAATGGTTTTTGCACCGACTTTGCCCATTTTTTTGATGTCATTTGCACCATAAATACCGAGCACAACCACACAGAACACAATTGGTGCAATCAGCATCTTAATTAAAGAAATAAAACCATCACCCAATGGCTTTAAAGATAGGGAGAAATCATGAAAACTAGCTCCAACTGCAACACCAAGAAAGAGAGCACAAAGAACCTGTAAAAATAAACTACGCTTGAGCTTTTGCCACATAAGTCATCAATTTTAGAAAGAGGAGAATATCTCTTCTAAGCAAAAAGCCAGCCAACTCTAAAATAAGTGGAGCGTTTTGGAAGAATATGCAAATTTCGCCATCGGGATGTTTTGCATTACTCAGTTTTTTTATAATTTTTAGCTAAAATCGAGTATCCTTAGCGCCAAATTTTGGAACATATTAATCATGGCGCTTAAAGCAACAATTTATAAGGTAGACTTGAATATTGCCAATATGGATGACCATATTTATGGTGATTACCAGCTGACGCTTGCCTTACATCCTTCTGAAACTTTAGAACGGTTAATGGTTCGTTTGATGGCCTTTGCCCGTTTTGCAAGTGACGAGCTTGAGTTTACAAAAGACCTTTTTGAAACTGATGAACCTGCGTTATGGCAAAAAGATTTAACGGGTCAGTTAGAAACATGGATTGAAGTGGGCTTACCTTCGGAAGATAAAGTCAAAAAAGCGAGTGCACGCTGTAAACAAGTTGCGATTGTTGTGTATGGCACACAAGTCGAAGAGTGGTGGAAGAGAAATAGCAAAATTAAAACGTTAAGTAACGTTCAGGTTTGGCAAATCGCACCTGCAAGCACAGCTGAGCTAGAACAACTCTGTGAACGTACCATGCAGCTACAGTTAAATGTGATGGATACAGAGTGGACTCTTTTAGGTGAAAAGGGTCAGGCAAATGTTGTGTGGACGCAGTTACAGTAAAATAGAAAAGCGCAACAAATTCTACAGATTCAATTGGTACACTAAGTACCAGTTGCTATTTAAAGATTCTGTTTAAGGGGTAAACCATGTCAAATGAATTAGAAATTATCGATTTAAAAGTAGGTGAAGGTAAAGAAGCGGTTAAAGGTGCTTTGATTACGACTCACTATACTGGTTGGTTAGAAGACGGTACAAAATTCGACTCCTCAATCGACCGCGGTAATTATTTTGAATGCGTGATTGGAACAGGCCGTGTCATTAAAGGCTGGGACCAAGGCATTATGGGAATGAAAGTTGGTGGTAAACGTAAATTAATCGTGCCTGCTCATTTAGCTTACGGTGAGCGTAAAATGGGTAAGATTATTCCAGCTAATTCTAATTTAATTTTTGAAATTGAATTATTTGATGTCAAAACTCGTGACTAGTGAAAAACTTAAAGCCCTTTAGAGGGCTTTCTTGTTTATATGAGCTTTAAATATAAATACATTAATAATTTATATTTTAGCTTTTTGAATATTTAAGCTTATTTTCAGGTTATTTGATTATAAATGCTGACTGAAAAACTGTTCATTTGTGGGCAGGATGATATTAAGACCAAATTTCAGAAAGTTTGCGCCTTAACATCAAATTTCACATAAATAATCTATATTGTTATTGAGACGCTATTTCATGATTATCCGCTTTGCATCTCCTTTGTTGAATCTTACGCTTGGATTGGCCCTTACTGGCATGTCTGGTATGGCATTGGCTAAACCACAAAAAATTGATGCTTCAACACTTACGGTCATTGGCTATCATGAAATTACTGATACAAAAAATGCAATGATTCCTGAGTATGCGGTCACTACTCAACAATTTACACAGCACGTTGAATGGTTGCAAAAGAATGGTTTCCATTTTATTACCGTTGATCAATTAATTCGTGCGCATCAAGGCAAATATCAACTGCCGACTAAGCCAGTATTATTGACTGTAGATGATGGTTATCAGTCTTTTTATCAAAATGCATATCCTGTTATTAAAGCAAAAAAGATTCCGGTTGTTTTGGCTGTAGTCGGTTCATGGTTAGAGCCAAAAGCTGGCCAAAAAGTTGACTTCTCTGGCGAGGAAATCTCTCGCGATAAGATCTTGAGCTGGAATGAGCTTAAAGAGATGCAAGACAGCGGTTTAGTCGAAATCGCCAATCATAGCTATCATTTGCATCGTGGTATTACAGGAAACCCGCAAGGCAACTCTGAACCTGCTGCGACCACACGTTTTTATGATGTTAAAACACAAACATATGAGAACGATGCACAATATCAGGCACGAATCTATAACGACCTGAAAAAGAATAATGACTTATTAAAAGCGCATGGCTTACGTTCACCACGTATTATGGTGTGGCCATATGGTCGCTATAATATGCAGACTGTTCAAATTGCAAATAAACTTGGCATGCCAGTGACCATTACGCTTGATGATGGGGCAGACCATGCAAAACAATCTCTACAAAATATGAGCCGTATTTTGGTAGAAGGCGGAATGACAACTGATGATTTGGCTCAAGAAATTAAAAACCGTGAATTAAATTTAACGGATAATAATCGTCCGCAAAAAATCATGCATATTGATCTGGACTATATTTATGATCCAGACCCGAAACAACAAGAGCGTAATTTAGGGCACTTGTTAGATCGAATTAATGGCATGGGTGTAAATACAGTTTATTTACAGGCATTTTCAGATCCGGATGCGAATGGTTCTGCTGATATGGTTTATTTCCCAAACCGTCATATTCCAATGCGTGCAGACTTGTTTAACCGTGTTGCATGGCAAATTCAAACGCGCACATCTGTAAGCCGTATTTATGCATGGATGCCTTTATTGGCGTGGGAACTACCAAAAACTGATCCTGTTTCTAAGGACTTGGTGGTGACTCAGCAGGAAAAAGCAGGTGAACACCTTAACATGGGGTATATCCGTTTAAGTCCATTCTCAGCCGATGCACGTCAAACGATTCGTGAAATTTATCAGGATTTGGCAAAATCAACGCCATTTAATGGCCTCTTGTTCCATGATGACGTGACATTATCTGATTATGAAGATGCAAGCCCTGATGCTTTAAAAGCCTATGCGAAACAAGGTTTGCCAACAGATTTAGCAAAAATCCGTGAAAACGATCAAGACTTACAGAAGTGGACCGCATATAAGACAAAATATCTAGATGATTTTGCAATGCAGCTCGTTGATGACGTGCGACAATATGAACCGTTCTTGGTGACTGCACGCAATTTATATGCTCAAGTTGCTTTAAAACCATATGCGGAAAATTGGTACTCTCAATCTCTTGAAGAGTCATTAAAGCGTTATGATTTTACAGCTATTATGGCAATGCCTTATATGGAACAGGTCGATAATGCTGATCAATTCTATAAAGATATGGTTGATCGGGTAAAACAATACCCGAATGGCATCAAGAAAACCGTTTTTGAATTACAGGCAACCGACTGGCGTAAAAACGAAAAGGTACCTTCAGCTGAAATGGCAGCAACGATTCATTCTCTTTATCAGCAAGGTGTAATGCATGTTGGATATTACCCTGATGACCCAATTAAAGATCATCCGGATGTTGACGTAATGCATAAAGCATTTGCTGAAAAATCATCTCGTCTTGTGCCGTAGTCGGGGCTGAAACATGACAATCTTTGCTGCAATATGGTCGCATGCCTTAAAATTCGTTTTTTATTATCCATTATTCATGTCGTATTTATGGATGATGGGTGCGATCATTTTCTATTGGAAAGAACGTCAGGCTCCGCCTTACGATCAACCAGCTCCATTAGAAAGTTATCCAAAAGTCGCTGTATTAGTTCCTTGTTTTAATGAAGGGGATAATGCAGAAGAAACTATTAGCCATGCTTTAAAACTGGACTATCCTCACTTTGAAGTCATCGCGATTAATGATGGTAGCTCAGATAATACAGGCGAAGTACTCGACCGTTTAGCTGAACAACATGAAAAACTTCGAGTTGTTCATTTGGCTCAAAACCAAGGTAAAGCCATGGGGTTGCAAGCCGGAAGCTTAATGACCGATGCCGAGTTTTTAATTGGTATTGATGGTGATGCTTTACTTGATCCACATGCAGCAAAGTGGATGATTCGTCATTTTCTTGAAAATCCGACTGTTGCTGCGGTGACTGGAAACCCGCGTATCCGCACTCGCTCAACTTTATTAGGGCGTATTCAGGTCGGTGAGTTTTCTTCGATTGTGGGTATGATTAAACGTGCACAACGTACCTTTGGTCGCTTGTTTACTGTATCAGGTGTAATTACGGCTTTTCGTAAAAGCGCCGTTCACCAAGTCGACTATTGGTCACCAAATATGTTGACTGAAGATATCGATATTACTTGGAAGTTACAGCGTGCAGGTTGGGATATTGAGTTTGAACCGAATGCTTTGGTCTGGATTTTAATGCCTGAAACCTTAAATGGGTTGTGGAAACAACGTTTACGTTGGGCAATGGGTGGCGCACAAGTATTAATTAAAAATATTGATGTATTCACCAAGCCGAAATTGAATTTTTTATGGCCTTTAATGTTTGAGCTTTGCTTAACATTAGTGTGGTCATATTTAATGCTAGCGATGGCTATATTATGGTTGGCCCATTTTATTCTACCAGTACCAGCACTAGCCGTTGTGAGCTCTCCATTTTTACCGTATGGTAGCGGTATTTTATTGGGGGCAACCTGTCTAATTCAGTTTGCTTTAAGCAAATGGATGGATAGTCGTTATGAACCAAACCTAGGAAAAAATTATTTCTGGATGATTTGGTACCCATTAGTCTTTTGGTTAATTACGATTTCGGCAACCATTGTGGCATTTCCAAGAGTCTTACGACGTGGAGATGAGAAACGAGCACGTTGGGTGAGCCCAGATCGGGGCATTCGCTAGATGAAATGCAAAAGTCATGAAATTTTAAAGATCGTGCTGTATTGATGTCTGGGGAAAAACCACAGCACTCCGTTAGGTAAAGAGAGAAATGAAGACAGATTCGTTGATTATTGATTTACGCCGTCAATTACCATGGCATAAACGCTATGCTTCTACAACAAGCACAGCCATGATGTGGGCGGTCTGGTTGTTGTTGTGGCGTCCGTTCGTGTTTGTATGGCTATTGGTTGAACTACAAAAAACTCATTTGGTACACCGCTTATTTAGTGCCTTTGGTTTAGGAATTGAACATGGCCTTACAGCATTAATTGCTTGTGCAATTTGTTTATTGTTGTGGAGCCATGTGCTACCGGAGCGTCGTGTCGGTGGTAATGCGCTTAAAATGAAACAGACTGATGATTATGCATGCTATTTTGATTTACCTGAACATGAAATTGAGCAGGGTCGTAGCCAAAAAATTACAGTCGTTCACCACGATGAACTAGGTAAAATCGTTAGAGTTGAATAAGCCTTATTAATCAAATAAAGCCCACTTGAAGTGGGCTTTATTTTTTATGAACTGAGAAGTCCAAGAATTCGTTGTTTGACTTGATTAATATAAAACTCATCATGGGTGACACGGTACATCAAGATCGCACCTTCATAATCAGCAATACTTTGTTTTGCTAAAATCTCTGCTTGATCTTCGGTCATGCACTTCGCAAAAATAGACTGAATTGCAAGTTGCCAGTCCTCAAAAATGCTGCGTATTTTGGCTAAAATTTTAGGTGAACCATATGCTGCTTCCATAGAAATGATACCTATTAAGCAGCCGTTAACACCTTGTGTAAAAAAATGAACAGCACACTCATGCATTTGCTCAAACCGTTCAATAGCTGAGAGTTCAGACTTTACCGTATTTCCAAATAAAGAATGAATCAAATACTGATGAGTGCTATTGAGCACTTCAAGCAATAGTGCTTCTTTGTTTGGATAATAATAATAAAAAGAAGCTTTGGTTAGGCAGCAAGCCTTTGCCAGCATGTCCATACTGGTGCCTGCGTAACCATAGGTTTTAAACTGCAAAGCACAGTGCTTGAGCAATTCTTCTTTCGCAAGTTTCTGCGGTCTCATCTTAAATTATCCAAAACATAAATCAGACTTTTACCAAATCATCAAAAGTAGTACGGATTTTACTCCAGATGTGTTCGGCACCTTTTTTAAAATAGCCCATGTGGCCAATGGCTTTCATATAAACATCTTGAGGTTGAAGGCTAATGTAGGTGACAGGGGCTTGTCGATAATGTTGCATAAATGCACGGCAAGAAGCTGGCAAAGCCCAGTCATCATCAAGTGCCGATACTGCATAAATTGGTGTTTTGACAGAAGCATATTGTTCAATTAAATGTTGTTGTTCAGGGTCAGCAAAAAAATACTTAGGATTTTTACACCACTTTCGCCATTGTTTATAAACATTGAGAGGTAAGTCAGAACCCATATTAAATTTGCTCCAAGGCAAATAACCTGTCACAGCAACGATAGGTGGAAACACAATATTCCAGACCACTTGAACTTTAAAACGTTCTTTAAGCGGCATATAGCCGTGCCAGCCAGCCCCAGTGCCAAACGTGTAGCAGGCCAATAATTTATCATGATTAGGTAATAGCCCTAATGCATGACCGCCGTAAGAGTGACCCACCATTAAAAGAGGTAGGGGTTCTTGTGATAAATATTCAATTGCACCTGCTAAGTCATATTGTCCCCAGTCTAAATAAGACATATCAAATCCTTTTAAAGATTTGGGACTCGATTTCCCCACACCTCGATAATCGAAGGTGAATACTTGATAACCATATTGCGTCATATATTCAGCAAAGCGACGGTAAAATTCATGTGGTACGCCAGTAGCTCCAGCAACGACAATATTGGCTTTAGCTGGTGTCGTAGTAAAGTAACGTGTACCACCCAGTTGATAGCCATCTAAAGCTGGAAATTGTACATTTTGGCTAAGCTGATCATTAGTTTGAGTTACTAATTTCATTGCTTTTCTCTTTATTTTTCTAGCGTGATGAAAGTTATTTACCTTTAAAAACAGGAGGTCTTTTTTGCAACATGGCAAAAACTCCTTCTTGTACATCTTCAGTTTTTAATAAGGGATGGAGATGACTTTGTAACTGGTTAAATGCAGTTTGATAACCTTCATTGATGGCTTCACGTGCAGAGGCAAGGGTGGCTTTTACAGCAAGCGGTGCAGCTTGAGCGATATGTTCAGCGAGTTCAATTGCACGGTTTAATTGAGTACCTTCAGGGCATATTTCTGTAATCAGGTTCATATCCAAGGCGGCCTTTGCATCAAAAGGGTCGCCAGTCAGTAAATAGCGCATGGCCTTGGCCCAACCTGCGGCTTGAGTAAAACGTGCTGTTGCCCCACCAAAAGGTAAGATGCCGCGCTGAACTTCCATTTGTGCAAACTGAGTGTTTTCACTTGCTAAAGCAATGTCTGCATTCAGAAAGAGTTCAATACCAGCGGTATAACAATAGCCTTGTACCACAACAATTAAAGGTTTACTCAGTTTTCGACCCACAGTGCCCCAAGGGTTTACTTCTTCATCACTAAAATCAAAAACACCTGTAGCAAGCTTAGGTTGTAACTCTACGAGATCTAAACCAGCCGTAAAATGGTCGCCATGAGCAAAGATAACCGCACAGCGCAGATCATCATTATTTTCATATTCGGTGAGCGCTAGTGATAAATCTTTAATCAGGTGGCTATCAAAGGCATTACGTTTTGCTGCCCGATCTAGTCCAATTAAAAAAATATGTCCGCGAGTTTCACGGCTAACTTTTCCTTCTTGATTTGACATGTTGTGATGTCCTTTATTTGTCTTTAATAAGTTTTTAAACGACCGTTTAAAAAGTGTCAAATACAATTTATAGACTACTTCGTAAACAAAGATAGAAGGGAGAATTAAAATAAAACTAAACTTTTATTCTTAAGATCAATATAAATATGAGGGTGCAGGATAACCTGATGAGTGGCCTCAATCAGGTTATAAAACATTATGTTGGACGACGTGAATACATCAATAGCCCTAGGCATAACAGAGTTAAACCTAAAATAAGATGTGAGCTGAGCTGTTCATGGTTGAACCATGTTCCCCAAAATGTAGCTAAAACTGGGGTGATAATGGTAATGAGCAACACAGTTGTCGGTTGTAAGACTTTAATGAGTTGATAATAAAAAATCATGGCAAGCACAGATGAAAAGACAGCACTATAGAAGACTGCTATTGAAATTTTCAGGCTTGGGAATTCAGTTGGAAGGTGTGACCAAAAGAAAGGCAGCAGGCATATATAACCGACCCATGAAACAAGAGTGGCACCTGTCATTTGTGTAATTGGTGGAATATGCGCACCGACAGATTTTACGGCAAAAGTCGACAATACATAAAACAGCATCGCAATCAGCTCTAACATAATACCGATGCGGTTGAGCTGAAAACCTGATGAAGATAGACCTAATGTAAAGCTCATCCCGACAAGCGCGATACCGAGCCCAAGCCACTGCCATGCCGAAAAACGTTCACGTCCTAATAAAAAAGAGCTGATGAGTCCAGACACTAACGGAGAAGTACCGTAAATAATTGAAATAATGGCAGAGGGGACTTTATCTGCACCCATGTAGCAAAAGGCCATAGAACCAAATAAACCAATGGCTCCGGCACAATAACTTAAGATGGCTTTTTTACTAAAGATGAGTTTTAAACGAAAAAATCGTAGACAGAGCAAAGCAATAGGAATTGCCAAGCTGAATCGAATAAATAACCCCCATGCCCAGTGAATTTCTTGTACTGTCCACACGGCCGCGAGTGGAGTAAGTGACCAAATAATGACGACAGCAATAAATTGGCCGGCTGTAGTGAGGCGAGTAGAAGGTGAAGATAATGCTACAGCCGGCTGAATCTGCGGGGTAGAAATACTCTGTTGTTCAAATAACGGCTTCATAGAAAGCTCCAGAAAGTTTATTTTGTGTTTTAAAAGGGCATAAAAAAAGCCGCGTTTATGGCGGCTTGTTATGAAAATCAGGGGTATATTACAAATGGAATATCTTGATTTTCTCATCCGAAGCGCCAAATTGTCCAAAGTAAGGACGTCGCCAATCGGCCATAGAGACATTGACCTCTAAGGCATATAATTGGTGAACCAGACACAAATGGGCTTTAGATAAAAACATGATAAGTATATTAAAATATAGGTGATATTTTTATAACACAGAAATAGAAAAGTACAAATTATATTCAAGCATGAACCACAGATTTTTTGATTTCAAATTAGCAGTTTGCTTAACCTGATATTTTTCTCATAATACCTCGTCGAATTGATCTTAATAAGAAGCTGTTCTTATGTCACCTTTAGAAATTTTTGCAGTCTTGATTAGCCTAATTGGAGTTGGATTAACTGTTATTAGGAACATGTGGTGTTGGCTGTTTAATTTCTTTGCCTTTGTTTTATATGCTTATTTGTTCTACGAATTTAAGCTTTATGGTGAAACGATTTTGCAGTTCTTTTTCATGGTCGTAAATTTTTATGGTTTTTACTACTGGTTTAAGGGAAAGCAGCAAGATCACGACATTCGTATTGAACCGATTGCAGTTCAAAAAGCAATTTTTCAAATGATTATTGCTGCGGTAGGTGGCTTGCTCTTTGGTTTGATTCTTAAAAACTTTACCGATGCAGCTGTCCCAATGCTCGATTCGCAGTTAGCAGCGTTTAGTTTGCTCGCAACCTATTGGACCAGTCGTAAGCATATTGCCACATGGGTACTTTGGGTATTTGTCGATATTATTTATGTAGGCATGTTTATCTATAAAGATTTATTTTTAACAGCCGCTTTATATGCAGCGTTTGTTCTAATGGCAGCTTATGGCTGGTATCAATGGGAAAAGGTTAAAAAGAAACAGAATTTATCTTCTGAGCCGATTTAGTTTGGAGAATGGTCATGTTGTTGAGCTTAGATGGTTATAAACAGCAACAGTTTGATCAAATTGCCGCAAAAATAATGGCAGAGCCAGAAAAATATTGTGAATTTAATTCAGTCTCAGATTTTTATAATGCTGAATGGCTCAAGGATTTTCCACAAGGCACTCGGGTTTCTGCTACAGGGTTAGATGATGGTGCTGAAGAGTTTTATGCTGTTGTACAATTTAAACATCAGTATTTAAAGTTTGATATTAAAGAAAATCATTCGACAGTTATTTTTCAAGATATGAATGGGAACGTATTTAAGCATAATTTTTAATTTAAGAAATGAAATTGCAAAAAAAAGCGACTTAATGTCGCTTTTTTTAATAAATAAATTTTGAAATTTTGTTTGCTGTTTCAACAACTAAGCTTGCGATATCTTCTTTGAACGTTTTTTCGTCATAGGTGGTAATTGGGCAACTCACAGAGATAACCGCTACCATTTTGCCATTTGACTGTTTAAAGATAGGTGCCGCGCAGGCTGCCATATCATGATTATAATGACCCCAGCTCACCATCGTTTTTTGTGTTTTTACATAAACTAATCTTTGCAACAAGGTTTTTAAATTGGTTGGAGTCAGTTCAGAAAAACTATCCCAATCATCAAAGTTACGGTAACGCTGACGTACTTCAGTTTCAGGTAAATCAGACAATAGCATTTGACCAATCACGGTTGCGTGTGCTGGCCAACGTGTGCCTAAGCTAATGTTGCTCGTGAAGGTTCCCATGGACTGAATATTATTTACAAAGACAATATGTGTACCTTCTAAAATAGAAAGGTGCACGGCAAGTTTGGTTTGGTCCCGTAATTCTTTCATTAAAGGCGTCGATAAATCGAGCAATGAAAGTTTAGATAAACTGTTAAAACCTAATTCCATTATTTTTGAATCAAGTGCATAAGTTTTTTGAGAAGCCTTTCTTAAATAGCCACAAGATTCGAGTGTATAGATTAGACGAAATGCACTAGAACGGTTCACTTCTAAAATTTCAGCGATTTCTGTAATCGTCATTTCTTGTGCTTGTTGGTTAAATGCTTGCAAGATGGCTAAACCCCGAACAAGGCCGGGTACTAAATATCGATCATCATTTTTTGTTGTTTCTGATTCTTGCGAATCTTCTTCAATTGTTAGGCTCATTCGTGTCATTTTCCTATAAATAAAACAAGGTTCAATTTGGGGCATGCTGCTTTATTTTAGAACTATTGTAATTGTTAAAAATGCATAAAACAATTTTTATATTTAAAACTTTGTTTCCTGTTTGAAACGTAACAAAATATTTAAAATTTATTAAACCAATGAATTATCTATTTATTTTTACTTTGACAAAAAATGATCAAGGGTATTATGCTTAGCCTGTGTTTTGAAAATCAAATTATGTTTTGTATGTAAAACAAAATGAGGACGCAAGGTATGAGTTGGATCTCAATTTGTCAGCAGGGTGACGTTAGCGAAGATGAGCCGAAAGCCATCGAAATTGAAGGGAAGAAAATTGGCGTATTTTTCGTCGATGAAAATTACTTTGCGATTGAAAATGTTTGCCCTCATGCATATGCCTTATTAACCGAAGGATTTATCGAAGATCAAACTGTTGAATGTCCATTGCACGAAGCAATTTTTGACATTCAGACAGGTGAGCTAAAAAGTGGACCCGGGTGTAGAAACCTATGTACGTACCCAGTTCGTGTTGAAGGACAAGATATTCAAATTCAACTCTAGTCCTCTCATGTACAAGGAAGCAGAACAATGAAGACATTTAATGAAAAGTTGGCAAGCTGGATTCATGCAACGCCGGCAACCGAAGCAGGTATCAACAATATTCAAATTCCTGGTCAATCTGAATTGTTGGTTTGGCAAACACGTTATAAAGAACCAACCGTCTACGAACAAGACTTTGTAAAGAACTTGATTCAGGCATTTTCTGCGGGCGCAACAGCATTAGATGACGTTGTTTCTGCACTTAATCAGCAGGGTTTCCGCTGTGAATCTGGTGATGAATGGACTTCTGCGAGCTTTACAGAAGAAATGCAACGTTTAGGTTATTAATTCAAGGAAGAATAAAATGAACGCAATCGTATCAGCTTCACAAAGCGCTGAAGAATATTTAGAACTCGGTTTACGTGATCAATGGCATCCAGTTTTAGCAAGTTGGGAAGTGGCTGCCAATCCGGTCGGAATTACCCGTTTGGGTGAAAATATTGTGGTTTGGCGTGATGCCGAAGGTCAGGTACACGCACTTGAAGACCGCTGTCCGCACCGTGGTGCTCGTCTTTCATTAGGCTGGAACTTAGGTGATCGAGTTGCTTGTTGGTATCACGGTGTTGAAGTTCGTGCTGATGGTGTGGTTGCAGATGTACCAGCCGTTCACGAATGTCCAATGACAGGAACCAAATGCTTAAAAAGCTATCCAGTGAGTGAACAGCATGGCGCAATTTTTATTTGGTTTGGTATCGACGCAAATGAACAGCCAAAACCGCTTGAGTTCCCAGAACAACTTGCAAGCGAAGAGTGGAGTGCGTTCCTTTGCCAAGCCGACTGGAAAGTAAACCATCAATATGCGATTGATAACGTGATGGACCCAATGCACGGTACATATTTACACGCTACATCACATTCGATGGCAGATGGTGAACGTACTGCAGAGATGAAGCACCGTACAACTGATAATGGTTTTGTTTTTGAAAAAGAAGGCCAAACGGGTGTGAACTTTGACTGGGTTGAGTACGGCTCTACAGGTGCAAGTTGGTTACGTCTTTCAATTCCGTACCGTAAACAATTTGGTCCGGGTGGCGAGTTCTGGATTGTAGGTTATGCAACGCCAATTGATGCCAAGAATACCCGCGTATTCTTCTGGCGCTGCCGTAAAGTAAGTGGCTGGCAACGTAATGTATGGCGTTTCTTATATCGCAATCACTTAGAGCAGTTGCATTGGGATGTGTTGGAACAAGACCGCATTATTTTAGAAAACCTTGCTCCAAATGCGCGTGAAAGAGAATTCTTATATCAACACGATGTTGGTCTTGCACGTTTACGCCGTTTAATGAAGAAAGAAGCTGAAAAGCAATTAAAGAAAATTGCTGCACTAAATGCATCAAATCGTATCGAGATGCAGGAAGAAGCTCATGGCTAATGTAGCGTTGCTGCAAGGCAAAAAAGTTTTAGTGACTGGTGCTGCACGTGGTTTAGGGCGAGATTTCGCCCAAGCGATTGCTGAAGCTGGTGCTGAGGTTGTAATGGCAGATATTTTGTCTGAGCTCGTTCAACAAGAAGCACAAGAATTACAGAAACAAGGACTTCATGTTCATGCGGTCACCGTTGACCTTGCCGATGCTACCTCGATTGAAAATGCGGTAGCAAAAAGTGTTGAGCTGTTAAAAGGGTTAGATGGCCTTGTGAACTGTGCAGCGCTTGCAACCAATGTAGGTGGAAAAAATATGATTGATTATGATCCTGAACTTTGGGATCGGGTCATGAATATTAATGTAAAAGGCACATGGCTAATCAGTAAGGCATGTGTTCCACACTTAAAGCAGTCGACTGCTGGCAAGATTGTGAATGTTGCATCAGATACTGCTTTGTGGGGCGCACCAAACCTAATGGCTTATGTGGCAAGTAAAGGTGCAATTTTTGCCATGACACGTTCAATGGCAAGAGAGTTGGGGCAGTTTAATATCTGCGTCAACACATTGTCTCCAGGTCTGACTTTGGTTGAAGCAACCGAATATGTACCGCAGGAACGCCACGATTTATATGTCAACGGAAGAGCGATTCAGCGTCAGCAACTTCCACAAGATTTAAATGGAACAGCATTGTATCTACTGTCGGATTTGTCCTCTTTTGTGACAGGTCAAAATATTCCGGTCAATGGCGGTTTTGTCTTTAACTAAGGAGTAGTCAAATGATTACAGGGATTGAGATTTTAAAGTTTGGAGTTGAAGATAGAGCCGCTTCAAACAAGTTTTTAGCAGATTTTGGTTTAAGCCAAAGTGCTTCTGATATTGAAGGCACCGATTTATATCAGACTCAAAACGGTAGCAAGATTTATCTATTTAATTGTGATGATGACCGTTTGCCACCTGCGATTGAACAAGGTTCAACTTTACGTGAAGTCACTTGGGGGGTTGAAAATGCTCAAGACCTTGACGACTTGGCTGGGCGTTTAGCCGATGTAAATGGTTTTAAGCGTTCTGAAAATACAGTTCAGTGCCTTGACCCAAATGGTATGACCATTCGTTTTGAACAAAGTTTTGTGAAAGATGTTCAAGAACTTAAAACGGAAGGCATTAACCAATACGGCAACATTCAACGTGTGAATGCGGCAAGTCCGGTCTATGAAAAGGGTCAACCTGTTGCGATTGGACATGTCGTGTTCTTCACACCAGATTTAGCAGCAACTGAAAATTTCTATATTGAAAAAGTAGGCTTTCATTTGTCTGATGCCTACAAAAATCGTGGTGCATTCTTACGTTGCCGCGGTAAAGGTTATCACCATGATTTATTCTTGCTTAGTGTTCCAAATAAACCAGCTGGCCTAAATCATGTTGCATTTGTCGTACGTGATATCCATGAGGTGATTGGGGGCGGTTTAAATATGAATCGTTCGGAGTGGTCAACTTTTATTGGGCCGGGACGTCACCCAATTTCTTCTGCTTATTTCTGGTACGTCAACTCACCATTGGGTGGTGCATTTGAATATTACACCAACGATGATTATTTGACAGAAGAGTGGCAGCCACGTGTAGAAGAACATCGTCTAGAGCTTTTCACCGAGTGGGCGATTGAGGGTGGTCTTGATGACACAACCCGCCGTCAGGTGAAGCCTGTTTAACAGGTATTGCTTTACAAGGAAGATGGCTATGGAAAAGATCGTAATTGTAGGTGCTGGACAGGCAGCGGGTTGGGCAGTAAGCACATTGCGCCAAAATGGTTATGCGGGCGAAATTCATGTAGTTTCAAATGAAGATCACGTGTTTTATGAGCGTCCGCCACTGTCTAAGCAAGTACTTTCAAAAGAAGCAACTTATGAGAGTTTGAATCTGTTCTCTCCTGAACAGGTTCAAGAGTTCAACGTTCAATGGCACAAACCTGAAATTGCAACAAAAGTCGACCGTGAACAAAAACAGGTTCATTTAGAAAGTGGTCAGGTTTTGCCCTATGACAAGTTACTGATTGCAACTGGAAGCCGTGCTCGTGTACCAGTCAATACATGGCAGTTCATTCCAAATGTTGTGACCTTACGTAATGTGCATGACTGTGAACGCTTGGCCGAAATTTTAAAGCATGCAAAGAATGTCGCTGTGATTGGCGGTGGCTGGATTGGTCTTGAAATTGCGGCAACTGCGCGTAAGCAAGGTAAAGACGTTCATATTTTTGAATATGGTGACCGCTTGTGTGCAAGAAGCGTGAGTCCTGAAGTCTCTGCATTTTTAAAAAATATGCATGAAACCCAAGGCACAAAAATTCATTTAGACAGCAAGAGCCTTCATCTGGTTGAAGCACCTCATCAAAAAGTTGAAGTGGTGAATCATCCACAAAATAGTCAGTTATTTGACTGTGTGGTGGTGGGCGCAGGTGCCGAGATTGCTAAAGAGCTTGGTGTTCATGCAGGCCTCGATGTGAAAGATGGCATTGTGGTGAACTGCTTTGGACAAACCTCAGATCAACACATTTATGCCGCAGGTGATGTCGCGATTCATCCGGGTTTGGGCTATTGCATTCAGTCTTGGGCAAATGCACAAAATCAGGCAATTGCCGCAGCGAAGTCGATGCTGGGTATTGAAACTGAATATACCGATATTCCTTGGCTCTGGTCTGATCAATATCACTTTAATATCCAGATATTAGGTACGTATCAACCTGAAAAAACGAAAGAGTTAGTGATTCGCCAAGGCGGTGAAGATCAGGTGAGTTATTTATATCTGGACCATGAAAATCGTTTGCTGAACATGATTGCCATTAATGATTCTAAACTGGTCAAACTGGCAAAACGTTGGATGCAAGCCAACACTGTTTTAGACCCAAAACTGTTAGAAGATTCTGAATTTAATGTCATGAAGTTAAAACCGTAAACATTAAATCTGGTTCTCATTACCAAATCGAAGGAATGACACATGAGTAATGAAGAAAAAAGTGGATTAAAGCATTGGGTACCTGCTTTTGTCCTTATGGTGTGTGTGGTACTGGCATTTTTCGACAAGATTAGTATTGCGGTTTTATTTTCAGATCCTCATTTCCAAAGTGCAATGGGAATTGCTGAAGATAAGGCCAAGCTGGGATGGCTCATGACAAGTTTCTTACTTGCTTATGGTTTTTCATCAGTTTTTCTAAGCTTTTTGGGCGACATTTTTAACCCGAAGAAAATGCTGTTTTGGAGTGTAACTTCATGGGGTTTACTCATGTTTTGCATGGGGTTCACCACAAGTTATTCAGGCATGTTGATTTTACGCGTGCTGTTAGGTTTGGCAGAAGGTCCATTGTTTGCCTTGGCTTATACCATTGTAAAACAGACATATACAGACCGTCAGCAAGCACGTGCTTCAACCATGTTCTTACTTGGAACACCGATTGGTGCATTCCTTGGGTTCCCCATCACGGCAAATGTTTTGGCACACCATGACTGGCACACCACTTTTTTTGTGATGGCTGGGTTAACGCTAATCGCTATTTTCAGCATTGTTTTCGGTTTGCGTAATTTGCAACTTAAGAAAACCGTCGAAATTGAAGGCGAGAGCAAACGTACCAATTTCAAAGGCCATATTGCTAATACCAAAATACTTTTGAGCAATAGAGCGTTCTGGCTGGTTTGTCTTTTTAACATTGCATTGATGACTTATTTATGGGGCTTAAATAGCTGGGTTCCTTCTTACTTAATGCAAGACAAAGGCTTCAACCTCAAAGAATTTGGGATGTATTCAAGCTTTCCATTCATTGCCATGTTAATTGGTGAAATCATCGGTGCGTTTTTATCTGACAAGTTGGGTCGCCGTGCAATTCAAGTCTTTAGCGGCTTATTACTCGCAGGCATTTTCATGTATGTGATGGTCATCATGACCGAGCCATTATTGATTATTGCAGCGATGTCTTTAAGTGCGATGGCTTGGGGTTTCGGAGTGGCCGCTGTATTTGCTCTTCTTGCAAAAGTAACTACCTCAAATGTAGGGGCGACTGCGGGCGGAATATTTAACGGTTTGGGTAATTTTGCAAGTGCAATTGCACCTGTACTTATCGGTTACATCGTGATGCAAACACATAGTTTTAATTTAGGAATTACCTTCTTGGCTGCTGTCGCTGTCATCGGGTCATTTTTCTTGGTTCCTTTATTAAAACGTTATTAATTCACTGTATAGGAGTTTAAAAAATGACTACACAACAATTCGAATCGTGGGCACAACCAGAAAATTCTTCTTTAGAAGATTGGTTAAACACGCGTATTGCTCGCTTTGAAACTCGTAAATATGACTTTGATGCTTTGAAGTTCCAAGCCGATTACGACCCGAAATATCGCCGTGCTCAAATGCGTTATATGGGTACAGGCGCAACAGGTGTTGCAAATGACGGTAACACTGTACCAGCAGAAAACTTTACGTTTTCGACCATGGTGTTGCCACCACAGTGTGAAGGTCCTTTACATATTCACCATGACGTTGAAGAAGTTTTCTTTATGCTTCGCGGCGAAATTGATTTGTTCATTGAGCACAACGGCGAAAAATTCGAAACCCGTTTAAAAGAGCGTGATCTGATTTCAATTCCACCGGGCATCTACCGTGGTCTATTTAACCCAGGTCAAGAAGATGCCTTGATGTGTGTAATGTTAGGAACAGGCAAACCGACGATTCCAAACTATCCACCAGAGCACCCATTGTCTCAAATCAAACGTTAATCGTTTGATGATGTGAGTTAAGGGAAAGGAATAAAAATGATGACACTCATTGAAAAGTTAGCAGAATTTCCGGTGAAAACCGTGACTGTGCAAGGCCAGCAACAAGCATATCGAGAAGCCGGTCAGGGCGAATACCTCGTGCTGTTACATGGCATTAGTTCAGGTTCTGCTTCTTGGGTGAACCAACTTGAAGTGCTGTCTCATCATTTTCATGTCATTGCCTGGGACGCACCAGGCTATGGCAAATCAGATGAACTTTTAACTGATCAGCCGAATGCTACTGATTATGCAAAGCGTTTGGCAGCGCTGTTTGAAGTTTTAAAAATTGAAAAAGCAACTGTTGTTGGCCACTCATTAGGTGCCTTACAGGCGAGTGCATTTGCTGCACTTTACCCAGAGAGAGTAGAGCATTTGGTGATCGCCAATTTGGCTCAAGGCTACCAACGTCAAGATGAACAAACACAAATTCAGGTTTTTGAAAAAAGACCAAAAATGTTGAAAGAATTAGGTGCTAAAGGTATGGCTGAAAGCCGTGGGCCTCATTTGATTTATAAACAAGACCCACAAGCCTTAGCATTAGTTTCAGAGGTGATGCAACAGTTGACCCTACAGGGATTCACACATGCATCGTACTTACTCGCATATGACGAAATACGTAATTATTTAACAGATTTAAAAGTCCCATGCACAGTGATTGCAGGGCAGCAAGATCAAATCACTCCTGCGTTAGGTATACAAGAGCTTGCTCAGGAATTGCAGTTGGAACAGCACTACATCATCCAAGATGCAGGACATCTAAGTTATGTCGACCAACCGCAAGCATTTAACCAAATTATGTTGACGATTCAGGAACAATCGTAAGAGAGATTAAGGATTATGAGCTTCCAAGTTGAAGGAAAAGTTGCAGTTGTTACGGGTGGCTCCTCTGGGATTGGGCTGGCTGCTGTTGAAATACTGGTTGCAGAGGGTGCAAAAGTAGCTTGGTGTGGTCGCGATGAAGAACGCTTGAATGCTTCAAAACTCTATATTTTAGAGAAATATCCGCATGCCAACATTTTTACCAAAGCGTGTAATGTGTTGAAAAAAGAAGAAGTTCAACAATTTGCCAAAGACGTAAAACTCAATTTAGGCAATGTTGATATGCTCATTAACAATGCTGGACAAGGCCGCGTTTCAAATTTTGAAAATACGCAAGATGAAGACTGGATGAAAGAAATTGAGCTGAAGTATTTCAGTGTTTTACATCCAGTTCGGGCTTTTCTTGAAGATTTAAAACACTCTGCAAACGCATCGATTACCAATGTGAACTCTTTATTGGCGTTACAACCAGAGCCACACATGATTGCCACTTCATCAGCACGAGCGGCGTTGTTGAATCTGACACATTCTTTGGCTCATGAGTTTACTCAGTATGGTGTTCGTGTGAACTCGATTTTACTCGGAATGGTCGAATCTGCGCAGTGGAAACGCCGTTATGAAACTCGCTCAGACTTAAACCAGTCATGGGAAGAATGGACAGGCAATATTGCTAAAAACCGCGGTATTCCAATGCAGCGTTTAGGCCGTCCTGAAGAACCAGCCCGTGCTTTAGTTTTCTTGGCATCTCCATTGGCATCGTACACCACAGGTGCGGCACTCGATGTCTCAGGTGGTTTTAATAAACATTTATAAATATCAGGTGCTGTCATGAAAAAGTTGATGATGATTGGTTTTGGCGCAATGGCAGCAGAAGTGCATGCACACTTGCCTCAAGATTTGCAACTGAAATGGATTGTCGTGCCGTCTCGTAGCGTTGAAAAAGTTCAATCACAAGTGTCTTCAGAGATTCAGGTGATTTCAGATATTGAGCAATGTGATGGTGCGCCAGACTATGTCATTGAGGTGGCAGGTCAAGCAGCAGTAAAAGAGCATGCTCAAAAGGTTTTAGCGAAAGGCTGGACTATAGGCCTGATTTCAGTTGGAACTTTGGCTGATAGTGATTTTCTGATTCAGCTCAAACAAACAGCTGAAGAAAATAATGCCCATCTGCATTTACTCGCAGGTGCCATTGCTGGCATTGATGGTATTTCAGCAGCTAAAGAAGGTGGTTTGCAAAAAGTCACTTACAAAGGCTGTAAAAGCCCAAAAAGCTGGAAAGGAAGTTATGCAGAGCAATTGGTCGATCTAGATCATGTGACTGAAGCTACGGTTTTTTTTACCGGAACTGCTCGTGAAGCTGCCATGAAATTTCCAGCAAACGCCAACGTCGCTGCAACGATTGCACTTGCAGGACTTGGAATGGATGAAACGATAGTCGAGTTAACTGTTGATCCAACCATCAACAAAAACAAACACACCATCGTGGCAGAAGGTGGCTTTGGGCAAATGACCATTGAACTGGTTGGTGTGCCGTTAGCAAGTAACCCGAAAACATCAACTTTGGCTGCGCTTAGCGTGATTCGTGCTTGTCGCAACAGTGTAGAAGCAATACAGATTTAAGAAGGATTTGATCATGGCAAAGGAAATTTATATTGCAGGTGAATGGCGTTTGGGCCGCGGTGCGGTCATCCAAAGCCTGTTTCCGGCAGATCAGTCTGTCAATGCAGAAATTTCGACTGCAACGCTTGAAGATGTGAATGAAGCGATTGAAAAGGCTGATCAAGCTTGGCGTCAACCAAGCTGGAGAAACAGCTTGCCTCATGAGCGCGCACGTATTCTCTACAAAGTTGCAGACATTATTGAAGCGCGTGTCGATGAATTGGCAAAACTACAAACACGCGATAATGGTAAGCCTTTAACCGAAACACGTGGTTTGGTGATGAGCGCTGCGGCGACTGCACGTTATGTTGCAGCGGCGTGTGAAACGCTGAATGATGAGTTAACCACTCAACGTGCTCCAGACTTTATGACCATGAGCGTGCATGAACCTGTAGGCGTTGTGGCAGCAATTACACCTTGGAACTCTCCAATTGCGAGTGAAGTTCAAAAGCTTGCTCCAGCTTTGGCAGCCGGAAATGCTGTGGTGTTAAAACCGGCAGAGGCAACTTCACTGATTGCTTTAGAACTTGCCAAAATTTTTGAAGAAGCAGGCTTACCAAAAGGCTTACTCAGTGTCTTGGTTGGTCGTGGTTCAGTGATTGGTGATGCAATTGCTCAACATCCGTTGGTTCGTAAAATCTCTTTTACGGGTGGAACAACAACGGGGCGCCATTTGGCTCATATTGCAGCAGACAAACTCATTACAACTTCGCTTGAGCTAGGTGGCAAGTCACCAACAATCGTTTTACCAGATGCAGATGTAGAACTGGCTGCTAAAGGCGTAGCGTACGGTATTTTTAGTTCGGCAGGCCAAGCGTGTATCGCAGGTTCTCGCTTGTTTATTCATAGCAGTCTTTACGATCAGTTTTTAACGCGTCTGGTTGAAATTACTAAAGGCTTACGCGTGGGCCATCCTGAACAGGCTGGTGTGCATTTAGGGCCACTCGTAAATGACAAACATTTGCAGTCAGTTGACCGCTATGTGCAGCTTGCTAAAAGCGAAGGTGGTCAGGTTCTGATTGGTGGCGAAGCATTAACAACTGGTGACTATGCCAAAGGAAGTTATTACTTACCCACCATTATTACGGGTTTAAGTAATAGTGCCCAAACCTGTCAGGAAGAGATTTTTGGCCCTGTTTTAGTCGTCATGAAATATGACAACGAACAAGATTTGATTGCTCAAGCCAATGACAGTTGTTTTGGTCTTGCAGCAGGCATCTGGACTGAAAGCTACCGTAAAGCTTGGCGTATTGCCCGTGTGTTAGAAGTGGGAACAGTGTGGATTAATACCTACAAAAAGTTCTCGATTAGTGCGCCGTTTGGTGGCTTTAAAGACAGTGGTATTGGGCGCGAAAAAGGCCGTTTGGGCATTTTATCGTATATGCAGCAAAAGAGTATTTATATGGGGCTGAATGAACAGCCTAACCCTTGGTGCGAATAATAGATTCAAGGATTGAAAAACAAATTTTGAGGAACAGACATGACTGAACGTGTAAATGTAGGCGAAGCAATCGCAAGAGTTTTAGAAGCGCACCAAGTTGACAGTATTTATGGTGTTATTTCCATCCACAATTTACCTATTGCTGACGCAGTAGGACGCCGTGAAAAAATGCGTTTTGTTGCCGCTCGTGGTGAAGCGGGTGCGGTAACTATGGCAGATGCACATTCACGCTTTAAAGGCTTGGGTGTAGCGTTGACCAGTACAGGTGCTGGTGCAGGTAATGCGGTGGGTTCACTCATTGAAGCAATGAATGCGGGTAGCCCTGTATTACATTTAACAGGTCAAGTTGAGCGCGAATATCTTGACCGTGATGCAAGTTTCATCCACGAAACCAAAGACCAACTTACGTTTTTACGTGCATCAAGCAAAGCAGCATTTCGTATTACCAGCCCCGACAATGCAGTGGGCGTAATTCGTGAAGCCATCCGTGTGGCAACAACTGTTCCAATGGGGCCGGTAAGTGTTGAGTTGCCAATTGATGTACAGGCAGCAGAAATTGATTTGCCACTTAACCTTGGGCCAGTCAAAGCATTGCAATTGCCACAAGCGGATCAAGCTGAAATTGATCTTCTTGTGAGTGAAATCAAAAAAGCAAAACGCCCAATTTTCTGGATTGGCGGTGGGACTTTAAATAGTGTTGCTGAAGTTAAAGCAATTGCAGATTTTGGTATTCCAGTTGTGTCATCTACACACGGTCGTGGCGTATTGCCAGATGACCATCCACGTAGTTTAGGTGCATTCCACAACTCGGCAGCGGTTGAGCAGTTATTAAAAGATGCTGATTTAATGGTTGTATTGGGTTCTCGTTTACGTAGTAATGAAACCAAAACTTATTCGGTTGAGTTTCCAGAAAATATTATTCAAGTTGATGCCAATCCAGTGGCTCAACAGCGTAATTACAAAATTCGCAACTTCATTTGTGGTGATGCTAAAGATGTCTTAACACGTGTGTTGGAACAGCTTCAAGGGACTTCAAAAGTTGATAGCGACTACGATGCTGCTGTAGTTGCTGCTAAACAAGCTGCGATTGATGCATTGCGTAAGCAAATCGACCAGTACGCTTTAATTTGTGATCACTTACGTGCAGCTTTACCTCAAGACGGTATTTTTGTACGTGACATCACCATGTCGGGCAGTACATGGGGCAGCCGTTTATTCCCTGTACAAGCACCAAACCAAAATATTCACTCACTCGCTGGTGCAATTGGTTTAGGTCTTGCAACTGCAATTGGTGCTTCGGTTGCTAACCCTGACAAAAAAGTGATTGGTTTGGTCGGCGATGGTGGCTTAATGCTTGGCATTGGCGAAATTGCAACCATGGTGCAAGAAAACACCAACATGGTCTTAATGATTATGAATGACGGTGGTTATGGTGTAATGCGTGGCATTCAAAATAACTACTTTGGTGGTCGTCAGTATTTCAATGAATTGCATACTCCAGACTACAAACTTCTTGGCGAATCGATGGGTGTGAAGAGCTGGAAAGTCGGTAGTGCAGATGAGTTTAAAACTGTCATTCAAGAGGCGGTTGCATTTGAAGGACCAACGGTAATTGAGCTCGATATGAACTCGATTGGACCATTAAACTTTGCGGGTCCACCGCAAAAGAAACTGTATTAACCAGTTTGGATGGTTTAGTACATATGCGATGGGAGCTGCTAAGCCATCCTTTTTTTAGATATATTTTTTTATCTAAAAAACAATAAAAACGAAGTTTTACAGGTAAAACAAGTAAAGTTCCAGCAGGATGCTGGAACTCAATCAAGGATGTAGAGATGAAAAAGACTTCATTGATCATGGCATTCATTGCACCACTCGCTATGGGGATGAGTGCAAGTGCGTTTGCAAAAGACTCATTACTTGAATGGAAAAGTGATGATGGAACTGACTCATTAAAGTTAGGTGGGGTGGTTCGATTAAATCAGCGCTATGAAGATTGGGAAGGGCCAAACCGTGGTTTTGGTAAGCTCTATTTTGATATTTTCAGGGTAGATCTAAAAGGTAAGTTTGATGATGCATACATCAATGCGAGCTATCTGTTCCAAGACCAACAGAAAACCTCGATTGAAAAAGCATATGTCGGCTATAACCTTGATGCCAACAACAGCATTGAAGCAGGTCTGGTCTATAAGCCATTTACCATTTATCCATATCCGCAAAATGGCTGGACCTATCACATTCCATTCTTTTTAGGTTATGGCAATAATATTGCACCGGGGCTTAACTGGAATTATCACGACAAAGATTGGGATGTAAAACTTGGTTATTATCCGCAAATGCTAGAGACTAATTTGCGTTATTCGCCTGAAAGTGCAACTTATGATGACTTAGCAGGAAATGCGTTTCCATCTCAAAAGGCTTATCAAAATGAAAAGCGTAATCAGTTTAATACCCGCATTGTGCGCAAGCTAGAAACTGATTTTGGTAAGCAAGAGGTTGGTGTGTCTGGTGCGATTGCCCAGTTACATAATAAAGTCACCGATAAAGATGGCAAGTATTATGCGGTTGGTTTGCATACCGACAACAACTACAAGCGTTTTAACTTACAAAGTTCAGTCATTCATTATCAATACGATGCTAAAAATCCGGATGGTGTAAATAGTGACATGACCTTAATGGGCAATAATGGCTTTACACCTGCCTATTTCATTGCTTCGGAAGGAACAATTGCTAGTTTAAACCTTGCTTATACTTTGCCTGTGACCAATATGGGCAAGCTAAAAGCTGTTAAGTTTTATAATGACTATAGCTATCTCGATAAAAAACGTGATGATTGGTCAGATTCGCAAATGAACACTACAGGTATGATGTTTATTGCTTCGCCATTTATGGTTTGGGCAGATTATACGTGGGGTAAAAACTCAAATATTATTGGTGGAGCGACCAACTCAACAGGGTATACCTCTGCGACATCGCCAAACAGTGATAAATGGCTATATCGAATTAACTTTAATATTGGGTTTACTTTCTAAAGTGAACTGCCATAAAAAAACCACGCAATGGGCGTGGTTTTTTTATTTCATAAGTTAAAGCTTTTAATATCTATTTTTTTCAAACTTATTCCAAAATACAAATGCAGTCACAAAAGCCAAAATGGTGAGCGCAAAAATATAATACATCGCGCCGATATCACTATATTGACTGAGCCAATGGACTAAAGGCAACGTCATACCGCCCACAATTGCATAAGATAAATTATAAGAAAATGAAATGCCCGAGAAGCGAACGGGGGCGGGGAACATTTTGACCATGCTGCTCGACACCATGCCAACAGTGCCTGAGCAAAGACCCAACAACATATATAAACCGAAAATGGTTGAATGTGCTGCATGGCCCAAACTGTTATAAAAAATAGCTGCGGTGAGTGCCACGGCAAGCGCACCTACCATCATGACTTTGCCACAGCCAAAACGGTCAGCAAAATAACCTGCCAAAATACAGCCAACCATTTGCATGACAATGGCTGCACTTTGCATTTCAAAAGTCTGAGCACGCTCAAAACCAAACGAACCAATTAATAAATTTGGCATGGCTAAAATCACCACCACTACACAGCCTGTTAAAAACCACGTAAATAACATCCCAATAACAACGGCTGTTTTATGGGTCGTTAACACTTGTTTAATCGGCATTTCTTTTGAGATTTCTTTACGTGCCTGCATTGCTTTAAACACAGGTGTTTCTTTTAAATAGGTCCGTAAATAAAGTGCGACCAGACCAAAAATACCACCTGCAATGAAAGGAATACGCCAAGCCCAGTCGTGAATCTGACCTTCACTAAAATTCAGTGAAATCCATAGCGACATAAGCGCACCTAACAAAATTCCTAAAGATAGTCCGGCAGTTAATAAGCCATTTGCCAGTCCAATTTTTCTTTCGGGAACGTGTTCAGACACAAATGTCCAAGCGGCGGGAATTTCCCCCCCAATTGCAATACCTTGCACCACACGCATGAGTAATAAAAGCAGCGGCGCCAAATAACCAATATTTTCAAAAGTAGGCAAAATCCCGATAAACAGAGTAGGCAGGGCCATCAGTAAAATAGAAAGCGAAAATAGTTTTTTACGCCCGACTAGATCGCCAAAATGGGCCATCACAACTCCACCTAACGGCCTAAAAAAGTAACCTGCTGCAAAAATACCGTAAGTATTAAGCATGGCCCAAAAAGGACTAAGCGTACTTGGGAAAAAGAGGTCGGAAATGATTTTGGCGTAGAACACATAAATCACAAAATCGTAAAACTCTAAAGCACCACCTAGTGAAGAAAGGGCGAGGGTTCGTTTATCTTCTTTATTCAGATAGTTCGCATCCTGCAACGTTAATTCTTGATCCATTTTTTACTTAATTGTTGTAATCGAAGCTTGGATATTAATGGAAAAGTGAATTAAAAGTAAATGGAGGAAATTTGTGCTATAGATGAGTGTAGATTGGGTTAACCTACAAAAGACAAAACGGTTTAAAACTAAAAACGCTTTAGATTAAACAAAAACAGATGTAGGAATGGCTTTTCTTTTGAGCCGTTCAGCGACACAATAAAACTTGTCATAGCTAGTTTAATGAGAGATTCAAGGGATGAGTGTAGTTTTACCTGTAGCTAAGCGCGGTGAAGACATTTTAAAACTGATTGCCGCACCTGTCTCATCTAGTGAGCTGAACAGTGATTGGCTTTATGGGCTTGCAGCCGCCATGCATGCCACTATGCTTGAACGCAATGGTGTAGGAATTGCTGCACCTCAAGTCTATATCTCTAAACGAGTCATTATTGTAGCTTCAAGGCCAAATCCACGCTATCCCGACGCACCTGAAATGGATGCTGTGGTGATGGTGAATCCTGAAATTTTAGAGTTTTCGAGTGAAACCCTCTTAGGTGAAGAAGGCTGCTTAAGCGTACCAGATGAACGTGGACAAGTTGAACGCGCAGAAATGGTAAAGGTTAAATATTCAACACTGCAGGGTGAAGTCGTTGAAACGATTTTTCACGGTTTTCCTGCTCGTATTGTTCAACATGAAGTCGATCATTTAAATGGAGTGTTATTTGTAGAAAGAATAATCTAATCTTCTGTTTAAAGTTTTGAAAAACGTATAATGAGCTTGAAATAAAGAAGTCAACGGAATTACAATACTTATATCGTGATTTTTAATTCATTCAAAAAGTATAATTTTAATATTATCAGCAGGTTGTGCTGAAAAATTGCTCTAAAGCGCAAATCTCCTCATTTAAGGTTACGGACCATGAAAACCCCTCTCCCAGATTATTTGGCAAATGTGATAGAAGCCTGTGAGGTAGATAATAGCGGGCATCTAGCTGACTATATTCCAGAGTTGGCAAATGCAAATCCAGACCGATTGGCTTTGGCAATGTCTACGGTAGATGGTGAAATTTATTCGATCGGCGATGATGATACTGAATTCACCATACAGTCAATTTCTAAACCGTTTGTATATGCTTATGTTTTACAACAGCTTGGCATTGATGCGGTACTCGCTAAAGTAGGGGTGGAACCTTCAGGGGAAGCTTTCAATGAAATTTCATTGGGTAAAGATGGCCGTCCGAAAAACCCGATGATCAACTCTGGCGCAATTACTGTACATTCATTGATTCAGGTCAAACATGGTCTACATAGTGCAGAAATTCTACGCCGTTTTATGAGCGAGCTTGCAGGACGTGAATTAAGTTTTGATGAGTCTGTTTACGATTCGGAAGTCAAAACAGCCTATCGTAATCTTTCGATCGGTTATATGTTGCGAACTGTCGGAATTTTAGAAACTGATCCAGTCGATATTGTGAATGGTTACATTCGTCAATGTGCAATCATGGTTACAGTTAAAGATCTGGTACGTATGGGGAGTGTGCTTGCCAATGGTGGGGTTGACCCTAAAACCGGAAAGCGTCTGTTAAACCGATCTGTAGTGAGACAAGTACTCAGTGTCATGATGAGCTGTGGTATGTATGATGCCGCAGGTGACTGGCTTTCAACTGTAGGTATTCCAGCTAAAAGTGGTGTAGCTGGCGGTATTCTGGGTGTGTTGCCGGGTCAGGTCAGTATTGCTGCTTTTTCTCCTCGACTAGATGAACATGGTCATAGTGTTCGAGGAATCGATATTTTAGAGCGGTTGTCTCGTGACATGGGATTACATCTCATGGAAGGTACACCTTCTGCACAAACCATTGTACAAAGCCACTATCGCACAGGAAAAGATGCCTCATTAAGTGTGTATGTGCTTCGGGGTGTATTGAAATTTACTGAAGCTGAAATGTTGTTGCGTATTTTACAAGACGAGACGACTGACCAAAGTACAATCGTGATTGATTTGACCCAGATTTCACTTATCCATGAGGTGGGTAAACGTATGTTTTTAGAAGGCGTAGATCGTCTGATTGATGATGGCCATACACTCGTTTTGGTTGATCCTGAACAGCGATTAGATCATGCGAGAACCGGTAAAGATCGAGAACTGCATGTCTATCATGATTTCGATGATTTGCTCGAAAAGCATGACCTACCTGCAAAAAAAAAGACTTATAACGACATCGCTGCACTTCTAAATTGCTGAGGTGTTTTTCCTAAATGTCGTTTAAACATTGTGCTGAATGCACTGGGGTTGGTATACCCCAGTGACTCGGAAATTTGAGCAATAGATTCACCATTCGCGATTTTACTCAAGGCAAGTGCGATATGCATTTGCTGTACCCATGCCCGATAAGATAGCCCAGTTTCTTTTTGGAACATGCGCATTAAGGTTCTCGAACTCGCACCAATATCATCAGCCCAATCTGTTAAATCTTTTGAGTGATTAGGCGCGTGTAATAACGCTTGGCAAATTTTTAATAATCGTTTGTCTTTTGGCCATGGAATTTGGATAGGCAACAAATTGGCCCGATGAATTTCTTCAAAAATCAAAATTTGTAAAGAACGGGAAAGCTCTTGAGAGGTGACAATATTTGGAGTCTCCTCTTGTTCAATTTCATTCAAACGAATCAAAAGCTCATGCAATAGGTTGCTCACCCGAATAATAAAGCAATGTTGCCCCATTAAAGCAGCTGCATTTACTTCAACCAATGCTGTATTTAACTTAACGTGACTCAGTGAAATGACACTATGCTCGACATGGGCAGGAATCCATAACGCACACATGGGCGGCACAATCCAGACATTATTTGGTGTAAACACCTGAATGTTTCCTGTAGACGCATATAAAAACTGAGCGCGGGTATGCGTATGAGTCGGCGTGATTTCTCGGTAAGCATGCTCGGAAGATAGCCCAATCACAAGTTCAGACAAATCAGACTGAATAAGAGAATCGGACATAATCTATCCTGAAAATTGTCACTTATGCGATGATTATTGGAAGATAACTTTATAAGCGACAATTTACAATAAGCACCTTACTTAAAATATTGGAGTTTTTCAGGTATGACGTCTTCAATACAATTGAAAGATGGTATTGCCAATACCGTTGCAAATGATCAGCCTCAAGGAATGATTATTAAAATTGTAGGCGCTGTGGCGGTCGCACATTTACTGAATGATTTGATTCAAGCAGTGCTACCCGCTATTTATCCAATGCTAAAAGCAAACTTTTCGCTGAGTTTTGCTCAAGTTGGCCTGATTTCATTTGTATATCAAATTACAGGTTCACTGCTTCAGCCTTGGATTGGACTTTATACCGATAAACATCCAAAACCTTATCTTCTACCACTCGGAATGGTCGTCACATTTTCTGGCATTATCTTGTTGGCATTTTCACCAAGCTTTACAGTGTTGTTATGTGCATCCGCGCTGATTGGGGTCGGTTCTGCAACTTTTCACCCTGAAGCTTCACGTGTGGCTCGAATGGCATCTGGCGGGCGCTTCGGTACGGCTCAATCGACTTTTCAGGTGGGCGGAAATACAGGCACTGCCATTGGCCCATTGTTAGCAGCTTTACTTATCGTACCGTTTGGACAGCATGCAGTTGCAGGCTTAGTCATATTTGCACTTTTAGCCATTTGGGTTTTATTTGGTGTAAGCCGTTGGACGATTGGTCATGCAAAAAATCAGGTAGTTACACGTGCAAACCAAGCACAGAGTAAATTACATGGCCGTAAGCTCATTATTGCCTTGAGCACCATTAGTGTGTTGATGTTCGCTAAATTTACCTACATTGCCAGCATTAGCAACTACTTCACTTTTTACTTAATTCAAAAGTTCCATATCAGTATCCAGACCGCTCAGTTGCATTTGTTTGCGTTTTTGGCAGCTGTTGCTTTAGGTACATTTGCAGGTGGCCCAATTGGTGACAAAATTGGTCGTAAAGCTGTTATCTGGGTTTCATTTGTGGGTATGGCTCCATTTGCATTAATGATGCCGTATGCAAACTTGTTTTGGACAACAGTCTTATCGATTATTACTGGTTTGGTGTTGTCGTCTGCCTTTGCTGCAATGGTAGTTTACGCACAAGAAGCTGTTCCGGGTCGTGTGGGGATGATTGCAGGTTTAATGTTTGGCTTAATGTTTGGGGTAAGTGGTATTGCCGCAGCAGGGTTAGGGCATTTAGCTGATGTTAATGGTATTGAATGGGTATTTGGATTGTGTTCATTATTACCATTACTTGGGTTTGCAACCGCATTTTTACCGAACACAAAGGTTAAATAAATGAAAAGACTCTCAGTCATATTCAGCTGAGAGTCTTTTTTAGATAAATATAATTCCAATTAAAAAGACTATTTTTGAATACCAAATTTAAATACGGTGACACTGTTATAAATTTGATTTGGGTTCAAACGTGTAGATGGGAAAGTCGATTGATTGGGGCTGTCTGGAAAATGCTGTGTCTCTAATGCTAGAGCATCTGCTTGTCGATAAAGTACGTCGTTTGCACCAGCAACATTTCCTAATAAATGATTCGCCGTATACATTTGAACGCTTGGTTCAGTGGTTAGGACCTGCATTGTCCGTTTAGATTTTGGGTCAACAACACTAGCAGCAAGATTTAATTTCCCTTGAGACTTCTGATTAATTACCCAAGTTTGGTCATAGCCATATCCATACGCCAATTGCTGATTATTCGCTCGAATATCTTTCACAATGGCCTTAGGAGTCCGAAAATCAAAAGGTGTACCTACAACTGAAGCAATTTCCCCTGTTGGTAACGAATTTTGATCGGTTACCAATATACGGTCTGCATTGAGCTGTACCACATGATCGAGTACGCCATAAGGGGTATTTCCAGCACCTGACAAGTTGAAATAACTGTGGTTGGTGAGATTGACGACGGTCGGTTGATCAGTTTTGGCCTTATATTCAATCTGGAATTCATTTTGATCTGAAAGACTATAGATCACTTCCACATCTAATTTCCCTGGAAAACCTTGATCACCATTTGGGCTGGTTAACTTAAGAGAAGCTTTGACGGTTTCACCTTTAGAAACGAGGGGCTTAACTTGCCAAACACGTTTATCAAAACCAGGATTACCGCTATGTAATGAATTCGGTCCATTATTTTTTTCGAGGTTATAAGTTTTTCCTTCTAAGCTAAATTTAGCATTGCCAATACGATTCGCATAACGACCAATCAATCCGCCAAAATGAATGCCTGCCTTGGTATCAGTGACTTCATAGCCTTTTAGATCATCGAAACCCAAAACGATATTATTTTGTTTACCTTGTGCATCGGGAGTTAAAATCTGTGTAATTACACCACCAAAACTAATAAAAGATACAGAGACTCCTTTGTTGTTGCTCATGGTGTATAGATCAACTTTTTGACCGTCTTGAGTCGTACCATATGGTTTTACATTTAAGGTTGCAGCATTTGCAATTTGTGCAAAGCTATAGATCGTAAAAGTTAAAATTACTAATTTTTTCATGTTTATACTCTATTTTGTAATGGTTGAATCTTGATGAATATAAGATTGATTTTTCATCTTTTTAAAGAGGTTTTTTATTATATATTGTGTTAATGATGATTAGCCTTGTTAATTCTAAGTATTGAACAAACTGACACCATTTAAGGTTATAAATAAATTAACCTTTTTATAAAAATTCAACGTTAAGCTATTTTTATGACTCATCCTGATTCCGTTTTAAAGTTTTCACTCAGTCTCAATGGTCTATCTTTTGACCTAGACAACCAGCACATTGAATTTGAACAGGGTGTAGGTTTTGTTAATTCAAAAAGTATTAGCCATGGTGTAATTGATGAGCTTGCTATTGAAAAGATGATCTATTTTATTGAAGAAATCATCGAGTCAAAGCCCTTAAGAAATCTAAATATAAGTGGTGTAGCTGTTACTGCTGATATAGCCATGACACAACTTAGTGAGTTATTTTTTAGGGCTAAAAAACAAATCAGCCGCATTGAGCTTGAGCATGGATTCAATGATTTTATTGAGCGTTTGAGCTACTACACAAGCCAAGTAGCCCCAGATCAGCTTTATGTTTTTACCTACTTTGTATTTGTTCGAGAAATGATGCATCACTTGAGAGTTGAGGAAATTGAGATATGGGAAACTTTCAACAATTCCGATGAATAAAAAAATCCCCTCAATTGAGGGGAGTTTTCTTGCTTAAATTAAACAATGGAATCATCTAAATTCGGTCCTAACCAACGCTTCGCTTCATCCAGTGTCCAACCTTTACGTTTTGCATAATCTTCAAGTTGGTCTTGAGAGATTTTACCTACGTTAAAATATTCACTTTGAGGGTGCGAATAGTAGAAACCACTTACCGAAGATGGCGGCATCATTGCAAAGTGCTCAGTCAGTTTGGTGCCGATTTTGTCTGTAGAACCTAACCAGTCAAACAACACCGCTTTTTCAGAGTGTTCTGGACAAGCAGGGTAACCCGGTGCAGGGCGAATACCGACATATTTCTCTTTAATCAGCTCTTCATTACTCAGTGTTTCATCTGCTTTATAACCCCAGAACTCTTTACGAATGCGTTCATGCAAGTGTTCTGCAAAGGCTTCTGCAAAACGGTCTGCCAACGACTGAACTAAAATTGCAGAGTAGTCATCACCTTTGGCTTTGTATTCATTTGCCAATTCTTCTGCACCAAAAATCGATACAGTGAATCCACCTAAGTAGTCCTGTTGCTCACGGTCAGTACGAATGTAATCTGCCAAAGACAAGTTTGGTTTACCTGTGACTTTGTCTGATTGCTGACGTAAGTGTTCAAATGTATGCGTAACATTTTGACCAGCTTCATCAAATACGCTGACGGTGTCGGCGTCAGTGCGCTGAGCAGGGAACATACCAAATACAGCACGTGCATCAAAAAGGTTGTTGTCGATAATATCTTTCAACATTGCTTGAGCTTGGTTGTACAAATCTGTTGCAGCTTCGCCAACCACTTCATCTTGTAAAATTTTCGGGAACTTACCTGCCAAACTCCAAGAAATGAAGAATGGTGTCCAGTCAAAATATTCAACCAATGTTTCAAGCGGGTAGTTTGTTAAAACTTGAGTTCCCAAAAGATTCGGTTTTGCAGGAACATAGCTTTCATCAATTTTAAAACCGTTTTTAACAGACTCTGCATAAGTCAGCTTGGCAGCTTTGGGTTGTTTGTTGGCTAAACGCTCACGAATTTTGGCATATTCAGCACGGTGTTCTTCAATGAATTTTCCACGCATTTCTTTTGAAAGCAGGGTAGTTGCAACACCTACAGCACGTGAGGCATCAGCAACATAAATCACTGCATCGTTATGGTACTGAGGGTCAATTTTTACTGCTGTGTGTGCTTTTGAAGTTGTTGCACCACCAATCAATAAAGGAATGTCAAAGCCTTTACGTTGCATTTCTTTCGCAACAAACACCATTTCATCTAAAGATGGAGTAATCAGACCTGACAACCCGATGATGTCACATTTTTCATCAATCGCAGTTTGCAAGATTTTCTCACAAGGTACCATCACACCAAGGTCAACAATGTCGTAACCATTACAACCCAGTACAACACCCACAATATTTTTACCAATATCGTGTACGTCGCCCTTAACAGTTGCCATCAGGACTTTACCTTTAGATTGGCTACCTGTTTTTTCAGCTTCAATGTACGGGTTGAGCCAAGCCACAGCTTGTTTCATGACACGTGCAGATTTAACAACCTGTGGTAAGAACATTTTGCCTGAACCGAACAAGTCACCGACCACGTTCATACCGTCCATCAAAGCGCCTTCAATCACATCTAAAGGACGTTTGGCTTTTAAGCGAGCTTCTTCGGTATCTTCATCAATGTATGTGGTAATACCTTTAACCAAAGCATATTCAAGACGTTTTTCTACAGGTTCGTTACGCCATTCAAGGTTTTCGGCTTCACGCTGAGCACCACTATGACCACGGTATTTTTCAGCGACTTCAAGCAGTTTCTCTGTGGCGTTTTGACCAGATTCACCTTGGTTCTGGTTTAAAACAACATCTTCAACCGCATCTTTGAGTTCTTTAGGAATATCATCATAAATTGCCATCTGACCGGCATTTACAATCCCCATGGTCATGCCTTGTTTAATGGCATGGTACAAGAACACAGAGTGAATTGCTTCACGAACAGGCTCATTTCCACGGAATGAGAACGATACGTTCGATACACCACCAGAAATCATGGCGTGAGGTAAGTTCTGTTTAATCCAACCAGTGGCTTCAATAAAATCGACACCATAGTTATTGTGTTCTTCAATCCCTGTTGCCACTGCAAACACGTTCGGGTCAAAAATAATATCTTCAGCAGGGAAGCCCACATCATTGACCAAAACATCATAAGAACGTTTACAGATTTCGCGTTTACGCTCAGCAGTGTCGGCCTGACCTGTTTCATCAAAGGCCATCACAATAATTGCGGCACCATATTGACGGCAAAGGCGAGCCTTTTCGACAAACTCGTCATAACCTTCTTTTAAGGAAATCGAGTTAACAACAGGTTTACCTTGTACACATTTTAAGCCTGCTTCAATGATTTCCCATTTCGATGAGTCAATCATGATCGGCACACGTGAAATATCTGGCTCAGATGCCACAAGATTTAAGAAATGAACCATCGCATTTTGCGAATCGAGCATCCCTTCATCCATGTTAATGTCAATAATCTGTGCGCCAGCTTCCACTTGTTGTTGTGCAACTTCTAAAGCTTCGGCAAAGTTTTCTTCACGAATAAGACGTAAGAATTTTTTTGAACCGGTAACGTTAGTACGTTCGCCCACGTTTACAAACAGTGAGTCATCATAAATATTAAATGGTTCTAAACCACTCAAACGACAAGCAGGCACAGTTTCTGGAATTTGACGTGGTGCAATGTCTTTTACAGCATTGGCAATAGCACGAATATGATCTGGCGTTGTACCACAGCATCCACCTGTAATGTTAATGAGGCCACTTTCTGCAAACTCTTTTAAGAAGGCAGCAGTTTGTTCTGGTGTTTCGTCATATTCACCAAAAGCGTTTGGTAAGCCAGCATTTGGATGGGCAGAAATGAAAGTATCCGCAACATCAGACACAGTTTTAACGTGAGGACGCATGGCATCTGCACCAAGGGCACAGTTAAAACCAATTGAAAGTAAGTCACCATGGCGTACAGAGTTCCAGAACGCTTCAGCAGTCTGGCCTGTTAAGGTACGGCCAGATGCATCGGTAATGGTCCCTGAAATCATGAGCGGTAATTCATGACCAATTTGCTTAAAGACTTCTTTCACCGCAAAAATTGCAGCTTTACAGTTTAATGTATCAAAAACGGTTTCAATCAGAATGATATCTGCACCACCTTCAATCAGCGCATGAGTTGCCTCAATATAGTTTTCTTTTAGCGCATCAAAGGTAATGTTACGAAAGGCAGGATCATTTACATTGGGTGAAATTGAACAGGTACGCGATGTTGGGCCGAGTACACCCGCTACAAAACGAGGTTTATCTGGAGTCGAATACTTTTCACAGGCTGCTTTGGCTAAACGGGCTGCTTCACGGTTAATCTCAGGAACAAGGTCTTCCATGTGGTAATCAGACATTGAAACACGCGTGCCGTTAAAGCTGTTAGTTTCAATAATGTCTGCACCAGCATCAAGGTAAGCTTCATGAATGCCTTGAATGATTTCTGGCTGTGTCAAAACTAAAAGGTCATTATTACCTTTTAAGTCATGTGCCCAATCGGCAAAACGCTCACCACGGTAGTCGGCTTCTTCCAATTTATGGCGCTGGATCATCGTTCCCATTGCACCATCAATAATCAGAATGCGTTTAGCAAGAAGCGCTTTTAGGGTGGCAAGCGTAGACATAGAAAACCCCGATCTTTTATATGAATTTAAAAATGCGGCGCTATTGTAACAGAATAGCAGCACAATTGATGATCTATGACGACCCACCATTCACCGTAAATTAGTCGTAAAAAAAGTGTTTTCGAACAAAAAAGAGGGTATTTTTTCATCAAAAATTCATAAAATGATCATGATATTGAAATATTTCATCTCCAATATTCGGTTTTATGACAATTAGGCTGTTTAAAAAAACGTCACATAGGTAATTTTTTAGATATTTTTGCTTTAAAAATAGTCATAAATAAGTAAGATATAAATTGATTTAAATTATTGTATTTTAATAAAAAAATAAAATGGATCGAGGAAAGGTGCATCAAATGAGGTCAAAATATGAAAAATTGACTTCATCAGGCGCCGCTTTGTCATATAATTGTCATAATTTAATTTAAGAATACAGAGGATTTTTCTATCCTCTTACCGTCTGCATGAATTCTAATCTACCCCCTGTTTCGGATTCAAAACTTGCGGCAAACCTGCAAGTCAAATCGACGAATGTACATGTCCCGACACCTAAGTTCTTTATGCCGGTGTTTCTGACAATTATTGTTGCAACACTTATTTATATTGGATTTCAGGTGAGTGCTGATTTAGCGCATGTACCGCCTTTGAGTCTTTATTCGGTTATTCTTTTATCTACCGCACTCTTGATTGCTTTAGGCTTTGAGTTTGTAAATGGCTTCCATGATACTGCAAATGCAGTAGCGACAGTGATTTACACCAATGCTTTACCTGCACCAGTTGCAGTCATGTGGGCAGGTTTTTGTAATTTTCTTGGGGTAATGGTTGCAAGCGGCGCAGTCGCTTACGGCATTATTGCATTGTTGCCTGTTGAACTGATTATGAATATGGGTAGCGGTGCAGGTTTCGCAATGGTTTTTGCGCTTCTTATTGCTGCTATTCTCTGGAACTTAGGTACTTGGTTCTTGGGTATTCCTGCTTCTAGCTCTCATACTTTGATTGGTTCAATCTTGGGTGTGGGCATTATGAACCATCTGTTGAGTGCATCGACTGGCGTAACCACCAGTGGTGTTGATATGGATCAGGTGATTAAAGTCGGTAAGGCCTTATTATTTTCACCTTTAATTGGTTTTGCTTTTGCAGCGATTGTATTCTTGTTGGTTAAAACTATTTTTAAACGCCAATTAGAATTATTCCAACCACCAGAAGGTAATAAACCACCACCAGCAATCATTCGTGCAATTTTAATCTTTACCTGTACAGGTGTAAGTTTTGCACATGGTTCTAATGACGGTCAAAAAGGTATGGGTTTAATCATGCTGATTTTGGTTGGTCTGGTGCCATTGGCTTATTCATTGAATAAAAACCTTGATACACAACAAGTTCAATCATTCCATCAGCTTTCTTCTCAAACTGCCGTACTTTTGAATCAAAATCAGCCAGAATTAACCGATGAAAAAGCACGTGTTATTTTGACTAAATATATTCAGACTAAACAGCAAACTCCGGAAGTAGTGCCTGCATTGGCAAGCATGACTGATCATTTGGGTGAGCGAGTTTCTAGCTATAGCAACTTAAAAGACATTCCAGAAGCTGCAATCAGTGAAATTCGTAATGACATGTATTTAAGTACAACGACGTTTAAGCGTTTGGATAAAGCTGATGCTTTACCAAAAATGGATCAGTCACAAGAAAAACTCGTGAAAGAATACCGTAGTAGCTTAGATTCATTCTTACAATACATTCCAACTTGGGTGAAAGTAGCAGTTGCTTTAGCACTTGGCTTAGGCACCATGGTCGGCTGGAAACGTATTGTTGTGACTGTAGGTGAACGTATTGGTAAACATCACATGACTTATGGTCAGGGGATGTCTGCTGAGCTTGTAGCAATGAGTACAATTGCAGCTGCCGACGGTTTAGGTATGCCTGTTTCAACAACACACGTTTTAAACAGTGCTGTTGCAGGTACTATGGTCGCGAATAGATCGGGTTTAAACTTCAATACAGTTAAAACGATTTTATCTGCATGGGTATTTACACTCCCTGCAACAATCTGTTTGTCAGGCGGTTTGTACTGGTTATTCTTACAGTTTGTATAAAAGTATTTAAAAAATTAAAGCCACTGTTCACAGTGGCTTTTTTATTTGTTTCTTTTTAACGTTCAGTCTATTTTCATGTACATTCAATTATAAATTAACGAGTCCTTATAAAGCCTCAAGTAACTTCAGAGGCTAGGCTTAAAACTTTTATATCAGGATAGATTATGGATGCGGTTCAAATAGATCAGCTAAAACAACAATTTCCACTTATTGAGAGACTACAAGCCTATCAAGAAACATTTTGGTTTACACCTCATTGCTATCCTTTAAATGAAGCTTTAGAAAAAGTTGGTCTCACCGCAGAGGACGTAAGTGAAGCAGAAGCCCGATTAGAGCGTTTCGCACCTTATTTGGCAAAAGTGTTTCCTGAAACTCAAGCACAACATGGAAAAATTGAATCAGATATCGTTGAAATTACTCATATGCAACAAGCACTTTCTACAACAGAGCAAGTGCAACTGAGTGGAGCATTCTGGCTGAAAAAAGATAGCCATTTACCTATTTCTGGTTCAATTAAAGCGCGTGGAGGTATTTATGAAGTCTTGGCTCACGCCGAAAAGTTGGCAATTGAGGCCGGACTTCTCAAGTTGGAAGACGATTACAGTAAGTTAGATCAAGATTCATTTCGAACGTTTTTTTCTAAGTATCAAATTGCAGTAGGCTCAACAGGAAATTTAGGGCTTTCGATTGGTATTATGAGCGCCAAACTGGGTTTTAGAGTCACAGTCCATATGTCTGCCGATGCTAGACAATGGAAAAAAGACAAACTGCGTTCATTGGGCGTTAATGTTGTGGAATATGCTAGTGACTATGGCGTAGCTGTTGAAGAGGGAAGAAAAGCAGCAGAGCAAGATCCACATTGCTTTTTTATTGATGATGAAAACTCAAAAACATTATTTTTAGGTTATGCAGTTGCAGGAATACGCTTAAAACAGCAATTTGAGCAAAAACAGATTACAGTTGATGCTGAACACCCATTATTTGTTTATTTGCCATGTGGCGTTGGTGGTGGCCCTGGTGGGGTAAGTTTTGGTTTGAAACTGGCTTTTGGTAAGCATGTACATTGTATTTTTGCAGAACCCACCCATTCGCCATGCATGTTACTGGGTGTCCACACAGGTTTGCATGATCAGATTTCAGTGAATGACATTGGCCTCGATAATGTAACTACTGCAGATGGGCTCGCAGTAGGCCGTGCTTCAGGTTTTGTGGGACGTGCTATGCAGCAGTTAATTGATGGCTATTACACCATTGATGATGAGCGTTTGTATGAGCTCATTGCGCTTTTAAATCAAACTGAAAATATTCAGCTTGAGCCTTCTGCGGTGGCAGGAATGATGGGGCCATATTATGTCCAGACGAGTCCTGATTATTTGGCTTTACATCAACTATCAGCTGAGCAGTTACAACAGGCAACCCATGTGATATGGGCGACAGGAGGCGGTATGGTGCCACCCGATGAAATGCAAAAATATCTATCACACTTTCAAAATAAATAGATAAACACAGAAAAAGCCCAATTCTAGAATTGGGCTTTAATATAATTATTTTTTAGATGATTTTCCGAAAGGTAGTTTTTCGGTTGCAAAGCCATAGATTGCAGCAAAAGGCAGGGCAGTTCTTGCTAAATAAGCAACACGCCACAATCCGCCGTGGTTGGCACCTTCCATCATGAGCTCAAGCGGATGGTCCAGCTCCGTTTCAGGATTTGCCACAGAAGACTCATTTCTTAAGTCATGAATCCAGATTGCAGCCATAATCGCATTGGTAGTTTCAGGGCTAAATGCTTCTACATCAAAAAGCTCTGCACCATTAAAAGCTGCTTTCAACAATGGATTTTTAGTCACAGAGTGGGTCGTTGTAGATGGAGCAATATTAATGCTGACGTGTTGTCCTTGATGGCGGGCCAAAATAGCACGCCATTGTTGAATGCGTTTAGCCAAAGCATAATTTGGCCCTTGTTCAACAACTAGACAGTCGGCAATGCCATAAGTTTTTCCATTTTCACAATCAACTAAGTCTTGATATGGCGCTTGAAAAAAACGTTTTAAGGAAAGTGTTGAAACACCTTTCACTGCCATTTTTTGTAGTTTTGTACGTGATTTAAATTTTTGTTGAGCAGCTTTTGCGACTTCTTTAGGAACAGCATAAACATCGGTTGGCGTACACATAAACATAAGGCTCGTATCAGACTTATGCTCGCTCACAAATTGCATGATGCTGTCCATTGCCATGGAAACACGAACATGCTTTTCACCATCTAAATAGGCAATTGCGGCCAAATCTAACTTTTGTGGAAACTGAACTAGCCACTGTGCGATTTCTGGTAATTGAGTCAATAAATTTGCACCCAATTTATCCTTTAACTCAGAAACTTTTACTGAAGAATCCACTGGTTCAACACTTGGTGCAATGAGGGTTGCGTTTCCTTGTTGAATCGTATCTAAAATCTTGCCCCAAACACGTGGGTTTGGTAAGTCGACAGCAACAATATTCGCTTTCCATTTGGCTAACCAAGGTAGAGGTCCTGCTTCTGAAGCTGCACCAAACAGCACCATGGTACGGTCAGATAAATCAAACCATTCTGGGTGAGCAATAGCTTCACGTAAAGCTTTTGCATGACTTGGTTCAATAATACCAGCCTCTTCCCAACGTTGAATCTGGTCCAGTAAGCTTTGCCCGCTTAGTTTTTGTCCTTTGTAAGGAACATACCATTCAGGTGCTGCATCACTTTCACCTTTAAGTTTTACTGTATGAAGTGGCGTAGATGAAGCAATATTAACCGCATCTTTTAAAAGGTAGTGTTTACTATCACGATAATAGTCAAAAATATGGTGAGCTTTATGCAAACCTTGCTTCGCAATAGTAATTGGGTGCTTGCTATTAGAAATCCCTTGTTTAACAAGTGCTTTAAAATATATTGGGTAATTTTTTCGCCAGTTTTTTTCATTCAGCACTTGCTGTGCGGTTTTATTATCTACAACAGATAAAGCCTCTGACAAAATTTCTTGGCCAGTAAGAGATGTGCTTTGTTTTTTTGTTGAGGCGTGTACTGGAAATTGTAGACCTTCGACTTGACTTGTGCTGGACATAAAATATCTCGTTATACGACTGGGTTAATATACAGATGTATACATTATCTATGCCAATGAAAGGAAACGAGTGGCAATAACTGACAAAATAATATTGATTATTTATGTGATGAAACATGGAAGAGAAAATTATTATGATAAATTCATCTCATTTTGGTCTTAATTTTTTTCACAATTTTAGAACATTTTTATAGACTTACGTTACATAAATGATTATTTTGTATTAAGCAAATACATCAGTTTTAGCCTGAAGGTAAAATGTTCAAAATGTATCAATAATACAGATACAGAAATGATTAAAAACTAGACTTTTTTCTTAAAGGATAAGAGAAGTCAGACGGAATAAGAAAGAATTGGGGTGAAACTAGATAGAAGACAGCATAAGATTGTCTTTTAAAAATCTTGGGGATATGGTGATTTTTTTACACCATAATTTTCTAGTTTCATCCCATCTATTTTTGGGTTGGAACCCTCCATTTTTGTACTCACTTTATCACTTGATTGAACTTTATTTGTTTAAAGTAACTTCAAAATTACTTTAAAAGAAACTATCTCTAACAACGTCCTTTTTTCGCTTGTCCTGGTGGGCAAAAGTCTCCTGGATGGTTGTGATAAGGTGAATCTGGATCAATCACAATACTGCCTTCAGGTGTATGAACTGCACAGGCTGATAATGACATTGTGAAAATTGCTGCTGCACAGAGAAGTAATGTTTTCATCTTGTTCTCGCTTTTTTATCATTCTCCTTTTTACTATAGAAAAATTTTGCTTATTTTTCGATCTACTTTTGGTTAAGAATATATTTAATAATTCTGATTTAAAGAAACTAATCAGATCGTAAAATCGTTCGAAAGCCCACATGGGTTGCTGCTAAATCAAAGTCTTGCGGATAGCGGCTGCTGCTACGATAACGTGAACAATAATTTTGTGCGCAAAGAAAAGATCCGCCTTTAATTACATATTGTGTACTGGTGATTTGTTGTTGTCTTAAATCAGAATAATTTCCCATATGCTGGTCATGAGCACCTTGATATGGAGATGATGTCCATTCCCATACATTTCCGATCATATCAAATAGTTTGAAATGATTTGGTGCAAAGCATCCAACGGGTGCAACATCTTTAAAGTGATCTTGATTCAGGTTTTTAAAAGGGAATTCACCTTGCCAGTAATTTGCTTGTGGATGTTGGTGTTCATCGGTAGGGGCCTGATGTAATGGTGTATCAGTTTGCGAATTCGCTTTAGCTGCATATTCCCATTCTAGTTCTGTGGGTAAATCATGTCCTAACCAGACTGCATAATGCTCAGCATCGTTTTTACTCACATATCGCACAGGTTCATTAGGATTCGCTACGGCACCATTATTGCCGTTTGGAGTTTTCCATGTATAGCCCGATTTTAGCTGCCACCATTGCTGTGGATGTTGAGGGTCTGGTGAAAAAACAGCAGCCTGCTTTTGTTTTTCGGCATCGGTGATATAACCCGTTGCTTTTACGAAACTAGCAAACTGAGCAACGGTAACTTCTGTTTGATCAATCCAGAATCCTTTGACTTCCCGTTGCTTTTTTCCAAAATTAAGTTCATCGGGATATGCTTTTTCAGAACCAAAATTAAAATGTCCATTAGGAATTAAAACCATTCCTGCTGTAGGTTGTTTTAGCCAACCTTGAGGTAGTCCTGTGTAGTTTTTACATTTCTCAATAGAACCTAAGTCAGCTAAAGAGGTTTGCTGCTGAGACGATGGTGTGGATTCAGAAACTTGTGAAGATTGACTACAGCCTGTCATAAAAGACAGGCTGATGGTCGTTACTAAAAATGGTTTCAATCTCATTTGGCGTTATATTCCTGCACACCATTTTTTTCAGTATATTTTTGATAGACCGATAACAATTCTTGGACTTTAGCTGGATAAATCTGAGCAACGTTCTGTCTTTCCCCTCGATCCGCTTTAATGTTGTATAGCTCCCAAGTTCCTGTACCTAGCTCAGGACGGCCTTGAAGTGCAATTTTCCACTCGCCTTGTTTTGCATATTTACTGCCATGTAGCTCATCGGCAAAACTAAAATTTTCGGGGCGAATCGTAGTTGTTTTATTTTCAAGTAAAGGTTTCCATGAAATCCCTGATGGTGTGTTAATGGTACGACCATTGTATTGGCCTTGAGGTACTGGAATATGGGCATATTCTAGTAAAGTTGGGAAAACATCGAGTACTGATGCAAAGCTATGATTCGTTTCTTCTGCTTTTTTCTGATTTGGTAATTTCACGATAGCAGGAGCAGTGGTTGCACCTTCTCCAGCTGTATCCTTCCACAAATGGAAAGGTGCAGCACTGACTTCGGCCCAACGTGGTCCAATATAGTGATACGAAGTCGGTGTACCTACATTTGCTACAGAGTTATCAAAGCCAGATTCACTGCCATAACCTCCACGTACAAAACCTTCTGCACCATTGTCGGAAACAAAGAAAATTAAGGTATTGTCATAAAGATTATTTTGTTTGAGGTACTGAATAATTCGGCCCACATTGGCATCGAGATTTTCTACCATACCTGCATAGATTTCCATTTTACGGGCTTCTAGTGCTTTTTGTTCAGCAGTTAATTCATTCCATTTTCCATATTTTTGTGGAGCATTTTGAGTTGCAATCGGTTCGGCTGCTTCAAAGTTTGCCGGAATAATGCCAAGCTGTTTTTGGCGTGCGATACGCGCATTACGAATTGCATCGTAACCAACATCGTAAACTCCGCGATATTTTTCACGGTATTCCGCAGGTGCCTGAATTGGCCAATGAGGCGCTGTATAGGCAGCATAAGCAAAGAACGGTTTGCCGCTATTTCTGCCGGAGTCTAAATAGCTAAGTAATTTATCGGTAAAATAATTTGTCGAGAAAAAGTCATCAGGCAATGCTGAAACAGGAATAATTTGCCCATCTTCCGTATAGGTCGAATTTCGTTTAAATGCACTTGGAGCTTGTTTAAAGTGATGATCTAGCCCTTGTAACAAGGTAAATGAATGGTCAAAACCTTTTGCATGGGCATTCGTTTCAGGGGTTAGCCCTAAATGCCATTTACCGCTGATATAAGTACGATAGCCATTATCTTTAAGAACCTGTGCAATCGATAATGAACGCTCGTTTAAATATCCTTCGTAGCCAGGCTGGCCCTTTAAATGTTCTGGCGTGAGTTCAGCCATTGCACCAATACCAGCTAAATGGTGATCAGTACCTGAAATCAGTTGAGAACGTGTTGGGGAACAGGTCGGGGCAGTGTGATAGTCAGTTAAAAGGCGACCTTCCTGAGCTAGGCTATCAATATTGGGTGTACGAATTTCACCACCGAAAGCTCCTAAATCTGAATAGCCTAAGTCATCCGCCATAATAAATAAGATATTGGGCTGTTTAGGAGTACTGACTACATTTTCTTGTTTATCGTTGTCATTACATCCAGCCAAAGATAAGCTAAATAAAGCAATGGAAAGGCTAGATAAAATTGCTTTGTACTTCATTGTATCATCTGAATTATTAAAAGAATTGGCATGAGTTTAATCAGATGGTTTTTGCAATCAAAACAAGGAAAAGATCAAAGAAAATCAGAAAAAAGACTGAGAATTTATGGTGATAAATAAATGAGAAAAAAAGAAAAGCCCATTACGGGCTTTTTTTGAGTGCCTGACTTAGAACGGAATACGAGTCAGTTGATCTAAGAAATGTGGAATCACTTTGGGTTCGATCAAAATGGTTACAAGGACCCCGTAAGCTGCACCCCATAAATGAGCACTATGGTTAATATGGCTATTACCACGTTTACCAGCCCAAATGCTGTACGCTACATATAAAACAGCAAAAATAATGGCTGGTACTGGAATGAAGAATACAAAAATCAGCTTCCATGGTTGAAATAGAATATAAGCAAATAAAACAGCTGAAACCGCACCAGAGGCGCCGAGGCTCGCCCAGTTTGTATCATTTCTATGTTGTAAATAGCTTGGTAAAATCGCAAAGATTAAACCGCCTAAATAGAACAACACAAATCCCATGTCATAAAAATATTGGCGATAAAAACTTTCAATAATGCTGCCAAAGAAGAACAGGGTAATCATGTTGAAAAGTAGATGTGTACCATCTGCATGGATAAAGCCATGAGTAATGAAACGATCAAATTGCCCACGTTGCATTGCAGGTGGCCAAAAAATCAAACGATTCATCACGTTTTGATTGCTAAATGCAAGTAAAGAGACAATGACCGTAATAATAATAAGGGTAATGGTATGGTTGAACGGCAGATGCAACATAAGAAATATTTAAAAAATGATCAATATTGAGCCCAATAATGCCATTAAAAACTTCAGTTGAAACCCTGTTGTGTATAAATCCGACAAATTTAGTTGATTTTTTTTAAATCTACCTCATCTTCGGTTAATATAAAGGCATCAGCTTGAGGAATATTGTTATGTCGACTGAGAACACCAACACTGCTGTTGCAGAAGAAATTCCAAACCTTTTGATTACACCATCTGCACAAGAGTATTTGCACGATTTATTGACGAAGCAAAATACTCCGGGAATTGGCGTTCGAGTTTTTGTTGAACATCCGGGTACGCCACGTGCAGAATGCTGTATGGCATATAGTGCACCAGAAGAAGTAATCCCAACGGATTATAAACAGGACTATCCAGATTTCCCTGCATATATTGATGCGCCATCTATTCCTTATCTTTTAGATGCCGTAATTGATTACAATAAGGACCGTTTTGGTGGGCAGTTAACTTTCCGCGCGCCAAACTCTAAAGTTCCACGTGTTGGTCCAGATGCATCAATTGAAGAGCGTATTACTTACATTCTGCAAGCAGAAATTAACCCCGGTCTTGCAGGCCATGGTGGGAATTGTAGCTTGGTAGAAGTACAAGATAATCCAGAACATGGTTTAACTGCTGTATTGAAATTTGGTGGTGGTTGCCAAGGATGTTCTGCAATTGACGTTACCTTGAAACAAGGTGTAGAAACGACGTTAAGAGAGCATATTCCAGAGCTTCAACGTGTGGTTGACCAAACTGACCATACACAAGCTGAAGGTGCTTATTTCAAATAATTAAATTATTTGAAAAGTGAAATAAAAAAGCCTCGGAATGAGGTTTTTTTATTATTCAATATAAATAATGATAATTATTATCAATATCATTTGTAATTTTATTTAGATTTGTTACAATGCGGAACTTAAAATGAGAGATGTTTAATAAATCAATATATTGGGAATACTTATGTCGAAGCGTATTATCCAGTCAGTGCTTTCTGTTTCAGTACTGGCAAGTATGATGTCTATGGCTTATGCTGCAAAAAATGAGCAAGAACAAGCTGAACCAGCATTAGAAAAGCCTGCTGAACCTGTGAAATTGGAAACAATTTTTGTAACAGCTGAAGAGCAAGTAAAGCAATCGCTCGGTGTATCAGTGATCACCCAAGAAGATTTAGAAAAACTTCCAGTTCGTAATGATATTTCAGATTATGTGCGTCGTATGCCTGGTGTAAATTTAACTGGAAACAGTGCAACAGGGCAGCGTGGTAATAATAGACAAATTGATATTCGTGGAATGGGTCCTGAAAATACGCTCATTTTAGTGGATGGAAAACCTGTTAATTCTCGTAATTCAGTTCGCTATGGCTGGAAAGGGGAACGAGATACACGCGGTGATTCAAACTGGGTTCCAGCAGAAGCAATCGAATCGATTGAAGTTTTACGCGGGCCAGCTGCAGCTCGATATGGTTCGGGTGCAGCAGGTGGTGTAGTCAACATCATCACTAAAAAAGTGACGAATGAAACCCATGGTTCGGTAGAGCTCTATACTTCACAACCTGAAGACTCTAAAGAAGGTTCATCAAATCGAGTTGGCTTTAATTTAAGTGGGCCACTGATTAAAGATGTTTTGTCATATCGTTTATATGGTAATTACAATAAAACAGAAGCTGACGATGTCGATATTAATAAATCAATTGGAAGTACGGCAGCTGGGCGTGAAGGCGTTAAAAATAAAGATATTTCAGGACGTTTAGCTTGGCAAGCAACAGATCAGCAAACCGTCTTACTTGATGTTTCATCTAGCAAGCAAGGTAATATTTATTCTGGCGACTCTCAGTTAAATGCAAATGCTGAAGCTGATGCGATTCTTTCGGAGCTTATTGGTAAAGAAACCAATACGATGTACCGTGATAGCTATGCTTTAACACATGAAGGTGATTGGTCTTGGGGTAAAAGTAAGTTAGTTGCTCAATACGATAAAACCCATAACAAACGTCTACCTGAAGGCCTTGCTGGAAGTGTAGAAGGAAAAATTAATAACCTTGATGATAAAGCAACTTCAAGATTAGAAACTCTTCGGTTGAATGGTGAAGCAAATATTCCTTTTGAATATTATGTACCGCACGTATTAACTCTCGGTACTGAGTGGGTTGAAGACAGATTTAAAGATAATATTTCGACAAATCAGGGTACAGACAGCAGCGGTTCAGGTTATGGCGATCAATTAGCTAAAGGCAATCGCAGTAAAATGGAATCACGGATTGCTTCTGCATATATCGAAGACAACTTGAAACTCACAGACAGCACCGATGCCGTGTTAGGTTTACGTTTTGACGACCATAGCAAATCTGGCTCTAACTGGAGCCCAAGCTTAAACGTTACTCAAAGACTCAATGATTATTTCACGTTAAAGGGTGGAGTAGCTAAAGCTTATAAAGCACCAAACATGTATCAAAATGCCGAAGGGTACTTACTCAGTACAAATGGCAATGGTTGTCCAGCCAATATTGAATCGCGTTGTTTATTACAAGGTAATGGTGATTTAAAACCTGAAACTTCGGTAAACAAAGAGTTAGGCATTCAGTTCCAAAAAGATATTGTGAATGCGAGCTTAACGTGGTTCCGCAATGACTATAAAGATAAGATTGTGGCAGGAACGAATGTTGTTGGCACTGTAGATGGCTCAAGTACCAATGCCAATACAGGAGCTGTAACCAACACGAAGTGGAATATCTTACGTTGGGAAAATACGCCTAAAGCATTAATTCAAGGTTTTGAAGGAAGCTTAGGGTTAGACTTTGGCGATATTCGTTGGACCAACAACTTTACCTATATGATGGACTCGAAAGATAAGCAAACGGGTAACCCATTATCTTTAGTTCCCAACTATACGATTAACTCAATTTTTGATTACGACATTACAGATCAATTAGATGTGAATTTTGTATTTACTCAATATGGTCGTCAAAAATCGCGTCAGTTTGCCGAAAATAGAATCGAATCTGGCATTGGTTCAGGTGGAACAAATTCTGCGATTAAGCCAAGCACTGTAAAAAGCTATAGTACGGCTGGAATTAATGTTGGTTATAAAATTTCAGACAATATTAGTACGCGTGTTGGTGTAAGTAACTTGTTTGATAAACAAATTTTAAGAGACAGTAATTCGATTAGCCAAACTTACAATGAGCCGGGTCGAGCTTATTACGCTTCTTTAAAATATTCATTCTAATCCATAGTAATAACAAAGGCGCTTTAAGCGCCTTTGTTATTTAAAATATCTAACGCTTTTTCAGAATAATAAAACTTTTCTAAGTACACACGAGCACGTCGTCTTAAATGACCAGTTGTGACTAATTGCTGTAATACCGGCACAAGTAACTGAGTCAGTTCATGTTGAATTAAGCTTTCATCAATATTGAGGTCACGAAGTAACAAGTCAAAATTATGTTCCTGATTTCGAACATACCACGTGTAAATACCATCATGTACTTGTTGTTTCAAATAAGAAGTTTGGCGAATGTGATCCCAAATCTGATGTCCTAACCCCACAGTTTTTGATAAATCCTGAACTTCTACATAATTTTTCAAAACAGAAAGCGGCATGGTTTTAACTTTATGCCAAATATTTGCCTGAAAATGGTAGAGCTTATCATTGTCAAAATGTTGGTTTAAAACACGCTCACTCATTTGAGTGAGTTTTAAAATATTCTTTTGCAAATAATGATGAATCGTGTCATCCAGATTTGAGTCGGTTACGGTTTCTAGAACCGATTTACCCATCTTCATAAAACGACCTACACCCGGCACCCGTTTTGACATCGACTCATCTAAATAGTCATGCATCGTTTGTTGAATCAGCTGTGTTAGAAGTGCTGAAAATGCAGGATTACTCACAATCGTTTTAATGAGTTTTTTACGATGCTGATCTTTACTTGCAACGTATTGCGCAATTCCATCAATTGTTAAAACAGGAATAACATCTTCAATTGTTGTACTGTCATTAGCAGGATGAATCAGTGCAAAACGGATATGTTCTGCAATTTGTTCAAGCAGAAAATCAGAAGCAGGGGTGTCTAAAATCTGCTTTTGAATCAGCTGCTGAATTTGTTCGAAAGTCCAGAGGTGTTGTAGTTGCCGACTACCCAACCAATGATAAAATTGCTCAAATTCTTTTTGAATAACATTGGGCTGAGCAAATTCCTCATCTAAAAAATCAAGATGAGCTTCAATGAGTTTTTCTATAAGCGGTTGGGTAGACATAAGGTCTCACAAGTCCGAAGTTTTATTTAAGGTGTAGTCGTTCTTAAAGACTGATTTGTTTCTACTTTCAGTAAAAACGGTACATATTGTTGAATAACCAGCTGCTCAGCTTCCAAAATTGGCATATGGCCAACATTTTCTAAAATAACAGGAGGTTGGGCATTCTTTAAGAGTCGTTTTAGTTCACTTGCGACTTCGACATTAATAATCTTATCTTGCTTACCCCATAAAATCAGTGTTGGTGCATCAATCGTTCTTGTTAAAACGGCAAATGAATCGGGAGTGTAAACCTTATTTAGCGCAATAAGCTGATCAACCAGTTTCTGCGTTTGAGGTGCCTGATTAATCATGAGCTTTTCTTGAGCTTCTAAAAATTCTTTTGGAATAAAAGGTGGGGTATACATGGTTTGCTTTAACAAATAGTTAAAGTCACCCTTTTTAGATACTAAAAGTTGTTTTAGGTAAGCAGGATCTTTTAGATAAATTGTATTGGCAGAACGGAAAATACCGCCACTATCAACTAAGAATAGGCTTTTGGTTTCAAATGGATATTGTCCAGCATAGAGTAGGGCAATCGAACCGCCAAGTGAGTGGCCAGCAATATGAATAGGGCCTTTTAAATTTGCAGCTTCAACAAAACGACGTAATTTTTCGGCAAGATTAGGCACTGAATAATCAAATTCTTGTGTAACTAAGGTTTCACCACTGCCAGGTAAGTCAGGAATAACGACATGGTAATTTGCTGTCAGATAACGGGCGATGCGGTTCCAGTTATCACGACTCCCTCCTAATCCATGAATAAGGAGTAAAGTAGGTTTAGTGGTAGAACCACCTTCACTATATGACCAAGTTATATCACCAACTTTTAAACTTTTACTTTGTAAACCTGCCCAGCTTCGTTCTTGCTGCAAAATATTTTGAAAGCTTATATCAATCGTATCGGCAGCCTGTGTCTGAGAAATACTCATTATTGTTGTAAGGCTGCATGCTAAGGTAAGTGCTGCAACGGTTTTTTTTAGAACAGTTTTTTTTGATGCGGACAGCGTTGTCATAAGATTTCATCCTTGATGCATAAGCGAGTTTGAAAATTATTGAAAAACTTTGCCAATGAGTCATTTGCTAAATGATTAAAAGGAGGAAAATTATAGTCAATCCATTTGCTAAAGTATGTCTATTTTTTAACTAAACAGCAGTGAATGTGCAGTAAATTCTCCATTCAAATAGAGGAAGTATTTTTAAAATTTTTCATGGAAAAGGATTTAATTTTTTGTCAGTGACATTCAAATTTTGACACATTAAAATGATTTCCAACCTTGAAAAAACAATGGAAATATAAAATGCCTACTGCGCAAGAAGTTTTAGATCGTCTGAAAGCTGGTAATCAACGATTTGTAAATGGAAATACTTCCCTTGCAAAAACCTTATCTCATCATGAACGCGCTGAAATGGCAAAGGATCAAAATCCGTTTGCGATTGTATTAGGTTGCTCAGATTCTCGTGTTCCAGCAGAAATGGTATTTGACCAAGGTCTTGGTGACTTATTCGTAATTCGTGTTGCTGGTAATGTTGTGGCACCTTCACAAGTCGGTAGTGTTGAGTTCGCAGCAGAACGCTATGACTGTCCGGTTGTAGTTGTATTAGGACACAGTCATTGTGGGGCAATTCAAGCGACAATTGATACGTTAATGAACCCTGATCAACCGCCATCAGCTAACTTGATGTCGATTGTGAACCGTGTTCGTCCATCAGTTGAAATTTTAATGCAAACTGACTTAAAAAATGATTTGAAAAAATTATCATGTCATGCAGTACGTTCAAACGTTTTTGCTTCGGTAAATCAATTACGTCATGGTTCAAGTGTCCTTGAAAGCTTGATCGCAAAAGGTGAGTTGATTGTTGTTGGTGCAGAGTATTCACTAGAAACTGGTGAAGTTACTTTTTTTGATTTCTGATTATATTAAAAATAATGCTTAAAACTAAAAGGTGCCTATAGGGCACCTTTTATGTATGGAAAAGCTAAATTAAGTAGTTTTGATTGTGCTTGTGCATTTGGATGAATCAAATCATTTTGCATAAGTTGTTTTTGACCAGCAACGCCATCTAGAAAGAACGGAAGCAATTTCACCTGATATTTTTGGCTTACAACTTTATAATTATTTTCAAAAGCTTTGCTATATGCAGCCCCATAATTTGGGGGAATTTTCATACCAAAAATAACAACTTTGGCTTTTTGTTTCTGGCTTAATTGAATGAGCTGATCCAGATTTTTTTGAATCATTTGAGGTGGTTGCCCACGCAAGCCGTCATTTCCGCCTAATTCAATCACGACTACATTTGGCTTATAGGTCTGCAATAATTTAGGTAATCGAGCTAAAGCTCCGCTTGTTGTTTCTCCACTAACACTTGCATTGACCACTTTGTGTTGTTTGGGATACTGTTGGTCTAAACGTTTTTGTAGTAATTGTACCCAACCTTGTTTGGGATCAATTCCATAACCGGCACTAATACTATCTCCTAAAATTAAAATAGTTTTCGCCGATACAAGCATGGGCAGCATACTTAATGAGATGAGCATGATGCTTTTAGAACCAATCAAAAAAGATTTATACATTTGTACTTCGACTCTGATTCTGAATACATAGGACTTTTTACATCATGCCACAACCCATCATTGCTGCCCATCAAGTTACACAAACTATTCAGATCAACCAAAATCAGTTTACGATTTTAAAAGATATCGATTTAGAGATTTTTGAAGGGGAACAGGTAGCAATTACAGGACGTTCCGGCTCAGGTAAATCAACCTTACTGGGAATTTTGGCGACTTTAGATCAACCGTCTGAAGGAGAAGTGTGGCTATGTGGTCAGGCAGTACATGAGTTAACCGAAGAACAACGCGCTCAAATTAGAATGCAGCATATTGGTTTCGTATTTCAGTCTTTTCAGCTTTTGCCTCAGTTGAGCGCACTTGAAAATGTCATGTTGCCCTTAAGGCTGCGTAAAGATTTCGATTATAAAACCGCAGAGAAAAAAGCGTTAGATTGGTTGCATCGAGTGGGACTTGGCCGTCAGGTGGAGCAAACTCCTAAAGTCTTATCTGGAGGAGAACAGCAACGTGTGGCAATTGCAAGGGCGCTCATTGCAGAACCACAAATTATTTTTGCGGATGAACCTACAGGAAACCTAGATGGTCAAACAGCTCAAGAAATTGAAAATCTGCTTTTTGATTTAAATCGAGAGTTAGGTACAACCCTTATTTTGGTTACACACGACCGTAACTTAGCAAGCTTTTGTCAGCGCCATGTTGAGTTAGATGACGGCCGATTAAAGACAGTACAGGGTGGTTAAATGATGCGTAATCTTCTAAAACCACTATTACTACAAAGTTTCCGCACGGGTGGTCTGTATCTACTTATTATTGCTTTATCGCTTGCGATTAGTGCCACAACCGCTCTGAAATTTAGCAATGACCAAGTTAAAAATGCTGTCAGTTTACAGGCTTCCCAAATGTTGGGGGCTGATTTAGTTCTGTCGAATAACGAACCGATAGAACAGTCATGGCAAAAAAGAGCAGAGCAGCTTGGTTTCAAACAAACCAATGTCACTATGTTTAGTTCTATGGCTCATACACAAGATCAGTTTGTCATGGTCAATGTGAAAGCAATAGAGCCTTTATTTCCACTAAGAGGCCAGCTTGAAATTGAGCCAACTACGCAAGGGATTCAGTCTGGTGAGGTGTGGCTAAGCCAAAGGGCGGCAGATTTATTAAAAGTAAAACTGGGTGATGCTGTTTCTATTGCGGATGGTACATTTCGTTTTAGCGGAGTGATTGTTCGTGATTCTAACCAAGAGTTAGGATTCTCTGGCTTTTCTCCTACGGTTATTATCCATCAAGCTGATATTGCTAAAACTCATGCAATTCAGACAGGCAGTAGAATTGACTATCGTTTATTAATGGCGGGTAAACCCGAACAGGTACAGACTTTTGCTAAGCAGTTTAAACAACAACATCAAACCACTAAAGATCTAGACGAAACAGCGGGTTTACGGTTACGCGATGCAAGTGAGTCGAATAGCAGATTATTACGTCCACTTGAAAACCTTGATACCTTTTTACAATTGGCCAATATTTTAACAATTTTATTGTGTGGTATTGCCATCGCTTTAACGAGTCAAAGATATGTTCAACAAAACCAAGATCACATTGCGCTCATCCGGTGTTTAGGGGGAAGTAAGTTCCAAATTTTATTGGCATATATTGGATTACTTTGTGTTGTTAGTGCGATTTCGATTGTTATAGGAAGCTTATTGGGGCTGATATTGGGCTATGGTCTGCTTCAACTCATGTTGCAATTAATTCCTCAATTGGAATTAAATTTTTCGGTAATACCACTTTTACTTGGGCCTTTGCCAATCGCCATTTTTACAAGTGTAATTGTTTTGCTTGGATTCATCTTGCCAAGCATTTGGGAGCTTTTAAATACACCTCCAATTCGTGTTATTCGTGAACAAGCAAAATCTCGAAAATCATTATTTTTTATGTTTTTTGCCGGCATTACTAGCCTCATTGTTTTTAGTTTGGTGTTGAGTGAAAACTTGATGCTCAGCATTATGGTTTTGGCTGCGATTATCGTTCTTTGTATTTTGCTTTACACCGCTGTCTGGTTATTGCTTCGTAGCCTAAAAAAGATGAAAAATCGTTTGTCTTTTTATATTCGCTCTCCATCCCAAAGCGCATTACAGATTACTGCTCTGGCTTTAGGATTAAGCCTTATTACAGTGTTAAGTGTATTAAGAACTGATTTATTAGAGCGTTGGCAGCAACAATTGCCAGAAGGAACGCCTAATCAGTTTGTTTATGGTTTGCCTCCATTTGATTTAAAAGCTTTTGAACAACAGTTGAAACAAAATGGTTGGCAGAGCACACCTTTATATCCCAATATCCGTGGCCGATTGCTAGCAAAAAATGAAGTACCTTTTTCTGAAGAAGCCATAAAACAAAATAACTCTTTACGTCGTGAGTTAAATTTAACTCAGTCTAATCAATTACCGAATGACAATGCCATTACAAATGGTCAAGCTCAGTTTACTGGTGTAGGGCAAGTTTCTGTTGAAAACAAAACGGCTGAAAGCCTTGGTATTCAAATTGGAGATAAGCTTACCTTTAGCTTGCCGGAAGGTAATTTACAGGCCAAAGTGGTTAATTTTCGAAGTGTAGAATGGGAAAGTTTTAGTCCTAACTTTTTCTTTATTTTTTCACCGAAAACTTTAGATGAAAATGCTGGAAGTTATTTAGGCAGCTTTTATGTGCCTAAGCAGGATCAACCAAAAATGATCAATATCATTCAGCAATTTTCGAATACGGTATTTATTGACGTCGATCGAATTTTAGATGAAGTAAAGCGTTTAATGAATGTTTTAGTGAAAATTGTGACCGTGCTGGCGGCTTTAGTGGGTTTCTCTGGGGTTTTAGTACTGATTGCATGCTTAAACTTATTAATGGATGAGCGACGCCGTGAAGTTGCTTTATTACGTTCATTTGGATTGTCTAAAAATAAAATGAAACAGATGCTCAGTCTTGAAGTTGGATTTTTAGGATTATTAGCAGGCATAGTTGCCTGCTGTTTTGCAGAAGTGATTAGTGCTATTGCAAGCTATAAAATGAATATGGCACTACAGTGGCATGTTGAAATATGGTTGATTTTACCAATTGGCATGATGCTGGTTTGTGCCCTGATAGGCCGTTATCGACTAGGCTATCTTTGTAACTTACCACCTTTACAAAGCTTAAGAGAACTAAACCAGCTGTAGCTTAAGGAATAATGTCAGGATTCTGGATGATGATTTCATGCCATAACGGAAGTAAAGGTGAGTTGAGTTGTACACAGTACATATAAAAACCACCTGTAATTACAACTGCTCCTAATAAGCTTAGAAGTTTGAGCGTATTTTTAAATTTGCTGACATAACTTAAGTACCACATCAGCGCAAGAAATGCTCCAATAATCATGCCGCCAATATGCGCGGCATTATTAATTCCCGTTGCGACAAAACCAAAAATAAGGTTGATTGCCATAATCATTAATAATGCTTTTTTATCGAGTATGTAGGCTTGATGAGGTAGCGGTGGAAATAAAGAAAGCACTGTTAACGCAGCACCTAATCCCATCACAGCACCCGAAGCACCTGCACTGACATGGGGAAGTAAGCTCTGGTCAAAATGTTGCAGCAATTCATGTCCATCTTGAATCGTCATATAACTACTTAAAAGGCTACCAAATAAGCCAGCGAGTAAGTACATCCCAATAAAATAGAAGCGACCAAATAGTGACTCAGTAACATTACCGAAAATATACAAGGCCCACATGTTAAGCATGAGATGAACTAAACCAAAATGAAAAAACATGCTGGTAAATAAACGTTCGGGCTGTCCAGAAAAAGTAAGTGGTGTAAAATCTGCACCCCAATGAATGGCATCTTTCATGGCTGGATCACTAATATCGACGCCTGATACAATTTGCCAGACAAACAAACCTACATTGATTGCGATGAGTAGGGCGGTCAGCCACCAATTTTGTACATTGAGTTTACGATTAATGTGCGGAGGCTGATATTGAGTCATGCTATGCTTTTGTTATATATGAACATGCTTTACAGCTTAACATGAAAAAAGTTGAATACAGGAGATCAGGACGAACATGAAAGCTTTTATTGTTCGCGTGTTGTTAATTTTTATTGGGGCGATTCTCCTTATTCAACTTTGGATTTTTTCGAGTTTAGTCTGGTGGCGGACACATGAAGTGGATACCACCATGTTCATGCGAATTGATTATTGGTCTGATACCTCTGAGCCAATCATCCATAAGTGGCTTGATTATGATGATATTAGTGACAATTTCAAACATGCGATTTTAGCGGGAGAAGATGCAAAATTTATTCATCATCATGGCTTTGACTGGCAGGGTATTCGTTTTGCCCTTGAGCGAAATAATGAAGAGGGTGAAGTTGTTGCGGGTGGTTCTACTGTGTCTCAACAGCTTGCAAAGAACTTGTTTTTATACAACAAACGTTCATTTATTCGTAAAGGCCAAGAAACAGTCGCGACTTGGATGATGGAGCGCATGTGGTCAAAACGTCGAATTCTTGAGGTGTATATGAACTCGGTTGAATTCGGCAAAAATCTGTATGGTATTGAAGCAGCTGCTCAGCATTATTATGGTAAAAGTGCTAAAAGCCTAACGCGTGAACAAGCTGCTTTCTTAGCCGCATTATTGCCTGATCCGAAATATTATCAAGATCACCGCAACGATCATAAACTACAATATAGAAAACGCGTTATTTTACGTTATATGAATAGCACCCAGATTCCTGAATAATGCTGTTTTAAAGATGTGTTAATTTTTTAGTTTTTACCAAATTGTCATATTTTTGCAGCATACTGGTTTTTAGAGATTTGGCTGGATAGAGAATTGAGTTAGACATGAATACAGCGATTACACCAACAACGACCCCAATAGAATATAGTTATAATGACCGTTATATCAATCGTGAATTGTCTATTCTTGACTTCCATTTGCGTGTATTGGAACAAGCGGTAGACCCTTTACATCCCTTACTTGAGCGAATGAATTTCTTACTCATTTTTTCACGTAATCTCGATGAGTTCTTTGAAATTCGTGTTGCCGGAGTGATGGAGCAATTTTCTCTAGGCAATGAGAGTCGTAGCCCAGATGGTCTTACGCCAAGACAGGTCTTACAAAAAATCTCTGAAACTGCCCATGCTGCGATTGAGCGTCAATATCGGATTTTAAATGAGGAAATCTTACCTAAGTTACGTGAAGAAGATATTTGCTTCTTACGTCGTGGTGAGTTAACTCCCGCCCAGTCTGCTTGGGTAAAAAAATATTTTCAGGAACAAGTTGCACCTGTATTAACACCAATTAGCCTAGATCCAGCACATCCATTTCCTAGACTTGTTAATAAAAGCCTGAACTTCATTATCACTCTTGAAGGTAAAGATGCTTTTGGTCGTCAAATTGATTTGGCTGTTGTACCTGCACCACGTTCATTGCCTCGCGTTGTACGACTACCAGATGAATTAACTGGTGGTAAAGAACATCATGTGATGTTATCGGCAATTATTCATGAGCATGTGTCTGATTTATTCCCGGGAATGACAGCAACTGGATGTTATCAATTCCGTGTTACACGTAATGCAGACTTGGCATTGAATGAAGATGTTGAAGACTTAGCTAAAGCATTAAAAGGTGAATTAAGTTCTCGTCGTTTTGGTCGTGCCGTTCGCTTGGAAGTAACCCATAATTGCCCACAGCATATTTATGAGTACTTACTGGAAGAGTTTGATTTAACCGATGAGCAATTATACAAAGTTGATGGTCCTGTAAACTTAGCTCGTCTGGTTTCAAATTTTAAACGCCCTCATTTGCGTTATGACTCGCATACGCCAGTTGTGCCTAAAGTGTTTAAAAAGACCGAGAGTATTTTCTCGGCAATGCAAAAACAGGATATTTTACTGCATCATCCGTTTGAATCTTTTGCGCCAGTTATTCAATTGCTACGTGAATCTGCGCGTGATCCGCAAGTCTTAGCCATCAAGCAAACGCTATATCGTAGTGGGGCTGATTCTGAAATTGTGCAAATTTTGGCTGAAGCGGCTCGTAATGGAAAAGAAGTTATTGCAGTTATTGAATTACGTGCTCGCTTTGATGAAGAATCAAATATTGAAGTAGCTAACGTTCTACAAGAGGCTGGGGCAGTCGTTGTTTACGGCATAGTCGGTTATAAAACTCACGCCAAAATGATCATGGTCGTGCGCCGTGAAAATAATAAACTGGTGCGTTACGTTCATTTAGGAACAGGTAACTACCATGCGATGAATGCTCGAATTTATACAGATTATGGTCTCATGACCACAGATAAAGATCTGTGTGAAGACGTACACCGTATATTCCAAGAATTGACCGGTATGGGCAAAATGGCGAAATTGAAAAAGCTATTACATGCACCATTTACCTTACATGCTCAGCTCATTAACTTTATTGATGAAGAAATTGCCAATGCTAAGGCAGGACGTAAAGCTCAAATCATTGTTAAAGTGAATGCATTAACCGAAGTTCAGTTAATCAATAAATTGTACGAAGCTTCTCAGGCGGGTGTTCAGATTGACCTGATTATCCGTTCGATTTGCTGTTTACGTCCAGGTTTACCTAACTTATCAGAGAATATTCGAGTGCGTTCAATTGTAGGACGTTTCCTTGAGCACACGCGCGTTTATTACTTTAGTAATAATGGTGATGCACGTATTTACTGTTCAAGTGCAGACTGGATGGACCGTAATTTATTTAATCGTGTTGAAGCATGTTTCCCAGTTGAAGACCCTGCGTTGAAAAAACGTATTTATCAACAAGGTTTGGTGAACTACTTACAAGATAATCAACAGGCATGGCTGTTACAAGGTGACGGTACTTGGATCCGTGCTGAGCCAGCAGAGGGTGAAAAGTTGCATAATGCTCAAAGGGCATTATTGGAAATCATTAAATAATGAACTCTCAAGATTAAATAAAAGCCGACATTTTGTCGGCTTTTTTAATTAACTGAAATTCAAAGTAATTTAGTTAGTTTTTCTAAATGGTTGCTGGATAAACGATAATAATTTGAAGCACTGCAATATGTTTTGAAAATATGTGATTTTTTACATAAAACATTGAATTTTAAAAATATACAAATCACAAGAAATCTACTTTAATACGCCGCATTAAATATACTTAACTTTGGTAAATGAATAAGATGCAATGCTTTATTAGAAGTTTACTTATTAAAATACTTTTGGGGATAATACCAGTGACCGCCTATGCAGATCAGAAGTGTTATGGGGATATCATCGTATTTCAAAGATTTGATGATCAAGCGATGTATCCTTATTTTGTAAATCCTTCTAATGATAAAGCGAAAAAAAGTGGGGAAAAAAATAAAACAATAGTCATCCAAAAAAGAAAACCAAAACAAGATGAGTTTTTAGCCCAAAAGAAAATTGAAGATGTTCACACAAAGAAAGTAGAAGAAAAGAAAAATTTTGACAATAAAAAGCAGCTTGATGCAGCGATCGCTAAAGAAATTTTGGAAAATGGTGAAAAGAAATGGATGGTACAAGTTGCATTGGCAGCTAATCAAAATAAGGCAAGTACAGTTCAGTCGCAGTTAGAAGCGAAAGGGTACAAGGTTGTAACCAGTGCAACGACTAAAGGAATACGAGTTATGGTAGACCCTGCAAATGACTATGCCATCGCACAAATTATTAGAGAAAAAATTATCGCTGATAATAGTTTGAATATGCCATCTGCTTGGGTATTTAAGTGGGCATCCTTGACACCTCAATAAAATAAAAAGGAGTCCGAAGACTCCTTTTTTTATTCATGTATTCTTGTCGTGATTTTCTGCATAATTTGCAGTAATACATCGAACTCACTTTGCAATGGTGTACTTTTACGAGTCACTAGCGCTAAAGTACGGCTCGGTGCATCTTCAATTGGTTTTGCAGTAATCTGATCATTAAACTTGATCATACTATTTTCAATTGCAATTTCTGGTAAAAGCGTAAAGCCTAAATCAGAAGAAACCATTTCAACTAACGTTGGTAAAGAGCTTGCTTTTAAACGGTTGTCGTTTTTACGCTCACCGATAGGGCAAGCACTCAAAACGTGGTCACGTAAACAGTGGCCTTCTTCAAGCAAGATTAATCTTGATAAATCAAGATCATCTAGAGAGTTTGCTTGAAGAGCATTCGTATCTTGTTTACTACATACAAGGTACAAATTTTCTTTCGAAATTTCAGCGACTTTTAGACCTCTGGTGTCAAACGGTAGAGCAAGAACGATCATGTCTAGATTACCGTGTTCTAGACGCTCTACAATTTTTTCACTTTGTGCTTCATGCAAATGCAGCTGAATTTTAGGTAGCTGCTGATGCACTTCATTAAGTAAGCGTGTCAGGATAAAAGGTGCAATGGTTGGAATAACACCCAAATGCAAATCACCCGTTAACGGCTCACTCATTTCACGGCTCAAACGCATTAAATCTTGAGCATCTGCTAGTAGTACACGGGCACGAGCAACGACTTGTTCACCTAAAGGTGTTAAACGCACATTCTGACGATCACGTTCTACCAGAACGCCACCTAATAATCGTTCAAGCTCCATGATGCCGCCTGATAACGTTGATTGAGTGACAAAAGAGCGGCGTGCTGCTTCAGTAAAATGCAAAGTTTCCGACAACGTAACTAAATATGATAGCTGTCTTAGTGAGGGTAATGCAGCCATAGTGTCCTAGTCTGATGATTTAAAATGATGCGCAAATAAACCGCTAAGCTGTGGAATAAAATGTGCAGGGATATCATGCCCCATTCCATCAATTAATTCAAACTTAGCACCGGAAATTGCTTTTGCTACAGCCTTACCGTGGCTAGGGGGAAGTAAGCGATCGCGAGAGCCATGTAAGACTAAAGCGGGTTGCTTAATTTCACGGTCCAGTTGTAGTAAGGAGCCTGTACATAATATTGCTAAAAACTGCTGAAGTACACCAGCAGGATAGTAGCTACGTTGATAAAGCTTACGCGCAGTTTGTATTGCTTCAATCTGGTTGATATAACCAGGTGAACCAATCAATTGAAATAGTTTTAAACTATGATTAACAATCCCTTCTTCGTCACGCGATTCGGGTTTGCCAATTAAACTCAAAAGTTGTTTCGGAAAAGGTGGTGGTAAAAAAGGCTGGTTATTGCTTGTAAACATGAGCCCTAATTTCTCAACCTTTTCTGGATATTTTGCTGCAAGAATTTGAGCAATCATCCCACCCATTGATGCACCAATCACATGCGCTTTGTTCACGCCTAAACGATCAATGAGCATAGATACATCATCTGCCATATCATGCAGAGTATAAGGTGCACCCTGATTAGTTAGCCCCAGTGCAAAGCGGCCCATCAATTTGACAGTATTTAACCGTTTACCTTCATGACGTACTTTTGAAGAAAGGCCAATATCACGGTTATCAAAACGAATAACACGAAATCCTTGATCAATCAGCGATTTACAGAAGAAATCTGGCCAAAAAAGCATTTGGGCACCAAGGCCCATAATCAGCAAAATGGTTGGATGTTCTGGTTTTCCACCTACTTCTACATGTAACTCAATTCCATTGCCTAAGTTGACTCTGGTTTCTTGCATGAAAGATGTGTACGGTGAAATGTTAAACTGTAAGGCGCTATTCATGTTATTCATTCCTTAAAGGAGTACTCTCTAAGTGAGTACTCCTGATACAAACCTTATGCTTGGGCTGGAATAAGATCTGGGACAAGCTTTGTCAAAGTTAAGCGTTGTTTACCTGCGGTTGCACCTAGCAATACAAAGCCACGCAATGTTCCTTCATTGTCAATTGCTTTGGCAAGCATACCATCGTCGAACTCTTCTGTTTCCCAGTTCACTTCTACATCAACCGGAGCTGGCAAAACTGTAAGTGGAGCAGCTGGCGTTTTTACTGCAACTGGCATTGCAGGGTAATGAACGGTAGTTTGTTGTCCACTGAGTGTTTTTGCGAGGGCACGAGCCTGTTGCATAATCGGCATAACATATGGAAGTAAAGTACCGTTTACCTCTGTGCAATCCCCAATTGCATAAATGTCTGCTTGACTTGTTTCTAGTAAACTATTGGTAATAATTCCACGGCTCGTTTGAATATCTGCACTTTTAGCAAGTGAAATATTTGGCTGTAAACCAATCGCAGAAAGAACAATGTCCGCAACCAATGTTTGTCCATTTGCGAGTGTTATCGCATAATCTTCGCCATTATTAATTTTGCTAACTTTTTCAACAGTGGTTCCGAGTGCAAATTTTACTCCAGCTTCCTCAAGATTTTGCTGGAAAGCAGAAGCAATATGTGCTGGCAGTAAACGACCTAATGGTTGCGGTGCTAAATCAATGACAGTGATGTCATATTCACTATGAAGTAAGTCGTTGGCAAATTCGCAACCAATTAAACCTGCACCCAAAATAACAACACGTTTGTCTTTACGCTGAGCTAGATTTTCACGAAAAGCACGGTAATCAATGAGTGAGTTCACAACATGAATGTCATCGCTACCATCACCGGCAATTGCAAGGCGAATTGGGTTAGCACCAACAGCTAAAATCAATTTTGAATAGGGTTGCTGAGAAGTTACACCATCTTTTTCAAGAACAAGCTCATGGCGTTCAGCTAAAATTTCTTTCACAAAGGTAAAAGGCTCAATACGCATATTGAGTTGAGTACCCATTTTTGTCGCATCGCCTAAAGGAATTTGTTCAGGTGCTTTTTTACCTGCAAATGCATTTGATAATGTTGGCTTTGCATAGTTCACTGCATCATCCGCACAAATCATCACAAGTTCTTGCTCTGGGCTAAGCTTACGGAACTCACGTGCTAAGGTATAACCCGCCATGCCTGATCCGATAATGACGATAGGATGCATTTTTTTCTCCAGAGTTAGAATTATTTATTTAATACGGTGATTGGTAATATTCGTAAAAAAGACCATGTCGATCATGGCCTTTTACTTTACGTTCTTAGATTTCGATCATTTCGAAGTCAGCTTTTGAAACGCCGCAATCAGGGCAAGTCCAGTCATCTGGAATATCGTCCCATTTTGTTCCAGCTGCAATGCCGTCTTGTGGCCAACCTTCCGCTTCGTCATAAATCCATCCACAAACGATACATTGATATTTTTTCATGAGACTCTCCGCACTGATAAGTTTGCTCAAAGCTGCCTTTCAGTAAAACTATTCCATCTATTAATAATGTAACTACGATCCGGTCAATAATAACCAATGTGCCTTTGATCGGATATCAAATTTTTACGCAGTTCTACATTCAAAGTAAAGTAAATAACGGAGTTTAATCATTCGTAAGCAAAGATGAATGGCAGGTTAGGACAAATAAGTGGTTATTTAGGCAAAACTTCGCCATAAACTAATAATAACTAATGCATTCTTACAGTTAATTTTAGACTTAATTTTATTGATGAAAATATCTTGAAATAAAGAGCATCTCATAATTTAAAAGATTCATCTCATACGAAAGCTAAATAACAACAAACTATGATGTGACAGAATGTCATTATTAAAATCGAAAATTAAAATTTGCTGTCTTTAAGGCGGTATAAATCAGGGAAGTGAAATATGGAAAATTTAGTATATGAATTGGAAATTGAGGCACCTATAGAAAAAGTATGGGACATACTTTGGAATAGCGAGACATATAACGCTTGGACGAAATTCTTTGCGCCGGATTCCTCCATGCGTACCGACTGGCAAATAGGGGGTAAAACTTATTTTCTTGACGGTGAAGGAAATGGCATGGTTTCAACGATTGAACAAATGCAAAAACCGGAAATATTAATTTTTAAACATTTAGGAATGATTAAGGAGGGTAAGGAAGATTTAGAAAGTGAAGAGGTTAAAGGGTGGAGTGGTTCCTTAGAAAAATATTTTCTAACCCAAAAAGATAATATCAGCACTTTAAAAGTTGAATTGGCTACCTTACCTGAATATATGGGCATGTTGAAAAGTGGCTTTGTTCAAGGTTTTGAGGTGGTTAAAAAAATGGCAGAAGCAAAATAGAGCTTCGTTTATTTACGTATAAAAACGTTTTTTCAAAAATCAAACTATATAAATCTAAGCCAAATATTTTTTATAAATTTTCATAATGAGATCATTAAGTCGTGAAGGATAGGCCAAGCGATGATGCCCACCTTCAAAAGTTTCAATATTCATATAAGGAGCAAGTTTTTCTTGGACCTGATACATATCAAGTTGCTCATCTCCTAACTCTAAATAAGCCATTTTAGGGTTAGAGAGAGTGAGTTCGTCTTCAGAAAGTTGAGGATAGTCAGTCCGAAAGTTAGGTGTAAGACTTGGATTCGCCACAATAACAGCTAATTTATGTTGAGCAGCAGTTTTTAGCGCCCAATAGCCTCCAATGCTATGGCCCACCAATAAATCTGGTTTGATCGTCTGAATAACCTGATGGTAAAAGTACTCAACAGATGCATAACTTAAGTTACGATAGTCGACGTCAATACAAAATTTTTCAGGATGTAAAATGGCATGGAACTTTGTCGATTCACGAGAAGAATCCAAGCCATGTAAAAATAGAATTTTCATTATTTGCTACACAATCTCATTGATAAAATAAAAGGCAAATAGGGCCTTTTGAATATCGAGGTTATTTGGATTTTTTTATATTTTACTAAATGCTTTAAAAAATGATCTTAGCGATTGGTCTAAGTCATTTTACCTTTAAAAAGTAGTGTTCGGTTCTATAAAATTGTCTTTTTTCATTTTTGTTTGATTGAAATCATTCGAAAAACTCCCGCAATCTGTTAAGATATAGCCCTTAATTTTTACTTAATCGAGGCAGAGATGACGCAACAAAACGCTCAATCGACTTCTGAACCAACTATTTCCGAAAACGATTTAATTGCACAGCGTCATGCCAAATTAAAGCAAATCCAAGATGTTGCGAAGGAAACTGGAAAGAGTCCTTGGCCGAATACTTTTAAGCGTGAACATTACGCTGCTGATCTACAAGAACAATTTAAAGATCAGTCGAAAGAACAAATTGAAAGCGCTGAGCATGTCTATGTAAAAATTGCTGGTCGTGTCATGTTAAACCGTGGTTCTTTCATGGTTATTCAAGATATGACAGGTCGTATTCAGTTATATGTTGACCGTAAAGGTTTACCAAAAGATATCCTCGAGACCATTAAAGGTTTAGATCTTGGTGACATTATTGCTGCTGAAGGTTATATCGGACGCTCAGGAAAAGGTGACTTGTATGTTCACCTTGAAGGTTTTGAGCTTTTAACGAAATCGCTTCGCCCGTTACCAGATAAATTCCATGGTTTAAATGACACAGAAGTTAAGTATCGTAAACGTTATCTTGACTTAATTGTGAATGAAGAAACACGTAAAACTTTTGAAATCCGCGCCAAAGTCGTTGCTGGAATTCGAGCATTTTTAAACAATGAACGTTTCATGGAAGTTGAAACGCCAATGATGCATGTGATTCCGGGTGGTGCGTCTGCACGTCCGTTTGAAACACATCATAATGCTTTGGATATGCCTTTATTCTTGCGTATTGCACCTGAGCTTTACTTAAAGCGTTTGGTTGTTGGTGGTTTTGAGCGTGTGTTTGAAATTAACCGTAACTTCCGTAACGAAGGTGTTTCAACACGTCATAACCCTGAATTTACGATGATCGAGTTTTATCAAGCTTACGCTGACTATAAAGACTTGATGGCATTAACTGAAAATATGATTGAAAAGTTGGCCTTGGATATTTTAGGTACAACTGATGTGCCTTACCAAGGTGAAGTGTTTAGCTTCAAAGGGCCATACAAAAAAATCTCTATGTTTGATGCGATTTTAGAGAATAACCCACAATTTACACCTGAAAATGTTGGTGACCGTGAGTTTCTTGCTCAATTTATTCGTGAAGAATTAAAAGAACAAATTAAGCCTGGTTTTGGTTTAGGTAAGCTTCAAACTATCGTATTTGAAGAAACAGTTGAAACTAAACTTCGTCAGCCAACGTTTATTACTGAATACCCAGCTGAAACATCTCCGCTGGCTCGTCGTAATGATGACAATCCACATGTTACTGATCGTTTTGAGTTTTTCATCGGTGGTCGTGAATTGGCAAATGGTTTCAGCGAGTTAAACGATCCAATTGATCAGGCTGAGCGTTTCCAAGCCCAAGTTGCAGAGAAAGATGCTGGTGATGATGAAGCAATGCATTACGATGCAGAGTTTGTTGAAGCGCTTGAATATGGTTTACCACCTACAGCGGGTGAAGGTATTGGTATTGACCGTTTAGTCATGTTATTTGCCGATGCACCAAGTATTCGTGATGTAATTTTATTCCCGCACATGCGTCGTAAAGAAGGTTAATCTTCTAAACGCAAAAAAGGCAGTATTTATACTGCCTTTTTTATTACTTTTATATCTCAAAAACTTACCTATCTACACTAATCTTAAAATAGCGTTAAAAAATGTAATTGCACAGTTTAACAATTGCAAAGTTGTGATAAAAAATTTAAGGTGTTGCTCATAAATAACTTTGAGAATTGGCTGGCATGTTTCTAAGAAAAACACTTTCGATTGCAATATTGGCAACTGCTTCATCCGCTATTTTTGCACAAGGTTTGGTGCTAAATAATGAGGACTTACGTACAGACTTAAGTTGGTTGAATCAACAAGGTGTTATCAAGATTAGCACCTCAACTTGGCCATTAAGTGGTGATGAAATCCAGAGAGCACTCTCTCAAGCACAAGTGACGCATCCAGCTCAACAAAAAGTTATTAATTCAGTTCTTGATGCATTAAAAGCAGATAACAATACGGTTAAAGTGGGCGCTTTTGCTGAAACTGATATCAAAAATATTCCGCAAGCATTTGGTGATAATCAAAAAGCTCAATATCAAGGTTCTTTAGAGTTTAATGCCGGCGGTGAAAACTGGGATGCAAAAATCCGAGTAAATGCAGAAAAAGACCCACAAATTGATAATGGGCAAGATGTGAATGTTGAAGGTTCATATGTGGCGGGTAAACTTTGGAATCAGTGGGTAGTTGCGGGTCAAATTCCAACATGGTGGGGTCCAGGCCATGATGGTAGCTTAATTCGTGGTGATGCTAGCCGCCCAGTTTATGGTGTAACTGCACAACGTGCTGTACAAAATGCTTTTGATACAAAATGGTTATCTTGGATTGGGCCTTGGCAATATCAAGCTTTTGCTGGTCAATTAGATGACTATAAATCAGTTCCAGATGCTAAGTTAATTGGCTTGCGTGTAACTGCACAACCATTACCATATATTGAGTTAGGCGCATCGCGTGCTATTCAATGGGGTGGTGATGGACGTCCTGAAAGTTTTAGCTCTTTATGGGATGCATTTGTCGGCAATAAAGATAATGGCGGAACGGGTGAACCAGATCCATCAAACCAAATTGCTGGCTTTGATGGTCGCTTATTATTACAACCACTATTCCAAGTTCCAGTTAGTATATATGGACAATATGTAGGTGAAGATGAAGCGGGCGGTTTACCTTCTAAGAAAATGTACTTAGCAGGTGTGGACTATTCATCTAGCTACAATAACTTGCCTTATCAACTTTATGCAGAATGGGCAGATACACGTACTAATGGTGATGTAAGAGGTATCTCTTATGCTCATTCAACTTATAAAGATGGTTATTACCAACATGGTTACCCATTAGGACACGCGATGGGTGGTGATGGGCAAATGTATTCAGTGGGTGGTGATATCCGCTTTGATGTCATGAACCGTTTAAGTGGTCGTGCTATGGTGGTTAAGGTTAACCAATCTAACCGGATAATTAATAAAGCGTTCCCTAAAGATGATGAAATTAAAGCCCTTGATTTAACTTGGACGCATTATATCAAACCTGATCTTCCATTAAAAATTAATGGCTGGGTAAGTGATTCTGATTTAGAAGGTAATGACGCGGGCGCATCTATTGGTATTGAAATTCCATTAGAACGTAAAATGTTCGGTTTCTAAGAGTAGATCATGTTTTAGAAAAGAGAAGCTAACAAAGCTTCTCTTTTTTTATGGTTTTTAGAGAAATCTAAAGAGTAGATCATGATTTGCTTAAGTTGGCTGCACAAGCTACGATTGCAAAGTTGTGCAAGTGAATCAGCATATTATATGTATATGATGAAATCGAATATCAATATGAAAAAACAAGCAAAAGGAATCGGTTTTAAATCACTATAATGCATAACTAATGCTATAAGCCATATAAAGGCTTGTGGTTGGATTATTTATCACGAAAAATTGGAGTTGTTATGGCACTCGTTCCTCCACATGGTCTTCTACGTGGTGGTTTAATACCACTTCTAGATTTTATGGGCAAAATGGATAGAGAAGGGCGTGTTCATGACTGAATCAAGACTTACACATCTCAAGCAACTTGAAGCTGAAAGCATTCATATTATCCGTGAAGTTGCTGCTGAATTTGAAAATCCGGTAATGCTTTACTCGATTGGTAAAGACTCTGCGGTAATGCTTCATCTTGCGTTAAAAGCGTTTTACCCAGCTAAACTTCCATTCCCATTATTACATGTAGATACTGGGTGGAAATTTAAAGAAATGATTTCATTTCGCGATAACATGGCAAAAACGCATGGCTTTGATTTAATCGTTCATCAGAACAAAGAAGGTCGCGAAGCTGGTATTAATCCATTCGATCATGGTAGCTCAAAATACACAGATATTATGAAAACCCAAGCTTTGAAACAGGCTTTGGATAAATATCAATTTGATGCTGCTTTTGGTGGTGCACGCCGTGATGAAGAAAAATCACGTGCGAAAGAGCGTGTTTATTCATTCCGTGATAGTAAACACCGTTGGGACCCTAAAAACCAGCGTCCTGAACTTTGGAATCTTTACAATGGTAAAGTGAACAAAGGTGAAAGTATTCGTGTATTCCCTTTATCTAACTGGACTGAGTTGGATATCTGGCAATATATCTATTTAGAAAATATTCAAATCGTTCCTCTTTATTTCTCTGCTGTTCGTCCAGTAGTAGAGCGTAGTGGTACGTTAATCATGGTTGATGATGAACGTATGCGCTTAAAAGAAGGTGAAGTTCCACAGATGAAGTCTGTACGTTTCCGTACGCTTGGCTGTTATCCATTAACTGGTGCAGTTGAGTCTGAAGCAGATACGTTACCTGAAATTATCCAAGAGATGCTTTTAGCCACTAGTTCTGAGCGTCAAGGTCGTATGATTGACCATGATGAAGCGGGCTCAATGGAAAAGAAAAAGCAAGAAGGCTATTTCTAAGACAATTTCTAAATTTGTGGAGTTTGAGCAATGTCTCATCAATCAGAATTAATCAGTCAAGATATCTTGGCCTATTTGAAGCAACATGAACAAAAAGACCTTCTGCGTTTTTTGACTTGCGGTAACGTGGATGATGGTAAAAGTACTTTAATTGGACGTTTACTCTACGACTCAAAATTGATTTATGAAGATCAATTGCAAGCCGTAACGCGTGATAGTAAAAAAGTAGGAACTACGGGCGATGCGCCAGACTTGGCCTTACTTGTAGATGGTTTACAAGCTGAGCGTGAGCAAGGCATCACTATTGATGTGGCTTACCGCTATTTCTCGACAGAAAAGCGTAAGTTTATTATTGCTGACACACCTGGGCATGAACAATATACCCGTAATATGGCAACAGGTGCATCAACAGCTGATCTTGCAATTATCTTGATCGATGCGCGTTATGGCGTGCAAACACAAACACGTCGTCATACTTTTATTGCAAGTTTACTTGGTATTAAAAATATCGTTGTTGCCATTAATAAAATGGATTTAGTTGAGTTCTCTGAAGAGCGTTTTAACGAAATTCAGGTTGAATATGATGCTTTCGTAAACCAATTAGGTGATCGTCGTCCAGCCAATATTCAGTTTGTACCGATTTCTGCTTTAAATGGCGATAACGTGGTAAATGCTTCTGAGTATACAGCTTGGTACAAGGGTCAAACCTTGATGAGCATTCTTGAATCTGTGGAAATTAGTCGCGAATCAAACAAACACGAATTCCGTTTCCCTGTTCAATATGTGAACCGTCCAAACCTAGATTTCCGTGGTTTTGCTGGTACTGTTGCTTTAGGTGAAATCAACGTTGGCGATGAGATTGTTGCATTACCATCAGGTAAGCGTTCAACAGTTAAAGAAATCGTTACTTTTGATGGAAACCTTGAGCAGGCTGTAGCAGGTCAAGCTGTAACATTAACGTTGAATGATGAAATTGATATTAGCCGTGGTAACGTTTTGGTACGTGCTGGCGAGCAACCATTAATTTCACGTAGTGTTCGTGCTTCAGTGGTGTGGATGAATGAACATCCGCTCGTGAAAGGTAAGTTGTACAACGTTAAAATTGGTACACAGACTGTTCCTGCCAAAGTGACTAACATTCACTATCGTGTGAATGTGAATACGCTTGAGCATACTCAGGTTGAAGAGCTTGAGTTAAATGCAATTGCAGACGTTGTTGTTGAGTTTGATGCGCCAGTCGTATTTGACCAGTATCAAGATTCACGATACACAGGTTCATTTATTTTCATTGACCGTTTAAGCAATGTAACGGTTGGTGCGGGTATGGTTGAGTCTGCGGTAGAGTGGACTGCGCATAGTAATCCTGTTACTGCTGAAGACCGTGCTGCACGTTTAGGCCAAAAGCCAGCAGCAGTTCAAGTTTCTGCAAAAGCACTCGAGCAAGCTCAAGTCATCGAAAGTTCGTTAATTCAGCAAGGCGTAGTTGCTATTGCTAAAGTTGATTTAACGGAAGAACAAGTTGCTTTGCTCCGTCAAACTGGCGTAACTGTTTTGACTACTGTAGCTGAAGGTACTGATACTAGCATTACTACTGAAAATGTAGATGAGTTGGTTGAACAAATTATTGCATTAGTCCGTCTTTAATAGGCTGAATTGATTTTAAAAAAACCCGCGTAAGCGGGTTTTTTATTGGATTTAGAAAATACTTTGAGTTTTTAAAGTTAAATATTCTCTTAAATCTTTAGGATAGCTCTGAATCATCTTTAAAAATATATCTCGATCGCCTTGATATAAGGCGCGTGTTGCTTCTTCGTAATTTGGCATATTGCCCAACATGGCAGACATAAAACGGTCGATAGCTTGTTTAGCGAGCATAATATTACCTTCAGAATTTGGGTTATTTAACTCTTTATCAATTAACTTACGAATTACTGCTGATGCACTCGCACTTTGTTGATCTAACCAATCCCAATGTTTTTTCTGTAAGGTGATTTCACGAGAAATTACTCCGAGTTTAGGTCGTCCAACTTTTTTAATTTCTTCCGGTTCAGCATAACGTTGTTGAAATTCTTGTTCTGAACTAGAAAGATCAAGATCAATTTGTTGACCTGTTTGATCGTTAAAAATCAGAATATTTTCCGTTGTTTTAGGAATATCTTTGAGTTTTTTTGCAAGTTCAACTAGGGAGTCACTCGCAATAAGCGTGCTTCCAGTGAAAGCAGTATAGGTGATTTTAGTATTCATTTTAGCCGTATATTTTTATCTGGGTAAAATAATATTATCAGGGTAAAATTAATTTGGCAAATAATTAAAATTATAACCAAAGAATTATTTGATTTTATGAGTGTAGTCTATGAAGTTAGGACTATAAAAATAGTCAAGTTAATAGGCTATTTAAAATTTTACTCTGCTTTAGCAGCGCTTTTATGAGAGAATATGCCTTTAGTTGTATGTATAAGGACTCCTATGTTTGAGCAATCTCCTGAATCTTTAAGCGATATCGAAATTTTAGACATTTTACAGTCTATGAAAAAAGATAAGCTGGATACGGAAGCAAATGAGATTATCCGTAATGGGGGGAAAGCTGGGCGTCAAGAAGCACATAAACAGGCTTTAGTTGCATTGAATGTAAACTTTGAAGAAAAGTTTGTAGAAGCTGCTACGCTGGCATTAGGCTTGAATTCAGGTCAGGCGAAAAAGATTCGTTATAAAAAAGACCGTATCCGTATTTTTAAAGCACGTGGTATTGATTATTTAGCTATTGATGGTGCAGAAACCGCTCAGGTTTTAGCTCAAGTTGCTCAAGCGATTAGTCGTGAAGATGCGATCGTGACTGAAGGTCTACACAATATTTTTCCATTTTGGAAAGAAGGTTGGCCAATGGTTCAGTTTGATAATGCTTATAAAATTTTAGAAGAAGACATTACATTGCATTTTCAGATTGTGTTAGATCACTTAATTGAATATGTACAGAAATAAAAAAAGCCCCGATTGGGGCTTTTTTTATTGCATATGAATAATTAAAGCGTGCTAAAGAGTGGGAAAACACCAATCACTAAAGCAGTACCCATTAATACCAGACAAGTTATGAATGCCCACTTTAAAGTGAACTTTTGATGGTCGGCAAAATCGACTTTAGCAAGACCACATAACAAATAGGTAGATGGAACAAGTGGTGAAAGTAAGTGTACAGGTTGGCCTACAATTGAAGCACGAGCAATCGCTTCTGCACTAATACCATAATGTGAAGCAGCTTCAGCAAGAATTGGTAAAACACCATAGAAGAAAGCATCATTTGACATAAAGAATGTCAACGGCATACTCACTAAAGCAGTGATTGGTGCAAGATATGGACCCATGCTTGGCGGAATCATTGCGACGAACTCTTTAGACATCGCCTCAACCATACCTGTACCAGATAAAATTCCTGTGAAAATACCTGCTGCAAAAATTAAGCCCACAACAGCTAAGACACTATCTGCATGCATTGCGATACGCTTTTTCTGCATATCAACATCTGGGTAGTTAATGAGCATTGCGATACAGAATGCTATCATGAACAACACAGACATAGGCAAAATGCCTTTGATCAAAGCAATCATAAGAAGGATGGTAAGCACCATATTTACTTTGCGTAAATGTGGGCGAGTCGCTTCAGGATCTTTCGATACAGTAATATTGTCGCCATGGTGAGTTTCAAGCTCAATAACGCCTAAACGTTTTTGCTCGTAACGACCATATAAGTACGCCAAGAAAAATAACCAACCAATACTAATGACCATAGGGATAATCATTGGTACGAAAATGTGGCTTGGATCAATTTGCAGGGCGCTTGCAGCACGAGCTGTAGGGCCACCCCATGGTGTTAGGTTCATTACACCGCTACATAACAGCATAAGTGCAGTCATGATGAGCGTATTCATTCCTAAGCGTTGATAAAGTGGCAACATTGCAGCCACACAAATCATATACGTTGTTGAGCCGTCACCATCTAAAGAAACCATTGTGGTTAAAAACACGGTTCCCATTGTGATTTTTAAAGGATCACCTTTAACCTTTTTCAAAATCCATTTAACCGGTGGATCGAAAAGACCTGCATCGATCATTAAGGCAAAATATAAAATTGCAAATAAAAGCATTACGCCGGTTGGCGCTAATTTTTTGATGCCTTCAAGCATCATCTCACTGAGACCTTTGAGTTCAATGTGACTCAAACTTTCAAAGTAGTGACCTAGGCCCCAAGCAATAAGAGAAAAAATAAATGGGATGAGAATTAAAGCAATAATAGGGCTTAAACGTTTGGACATGATTAAGTACATGAAGCACAAAATCATGCCAACACCAAGTAATGTCAGCATACAATCAATCCTTTGCCTATAGTTTTACTGAACAAGTTTATTCAAAACTCTGACCTTGGTTATTCTTATTAATTTTTATTAAAAAGACAAATAATATATTTAGTTTATTTGGTTAATATATATTCAGTTGGAGAGGTATATTCAGGCGAAATACTGAACATATATAATAGGGTTATAGTAAGCATATAATAAATGTAAGTCATTATAATGCAGTATAAAGGTTTTATAAAAATAAAAATTATATGATATTTTTTTAAATTATATATGATTTGATGGGTGAAATGAGAAGAAGAACCATTTAAAGACTTGCTTTGAGCTAAGTTACATAAGTTTGATGGCAATGTAAATGGGGACCTAATCGCTTCATGTTGATTAAGATATGTAGATTATTCTATTATTTTTCAGTGTTTAAGATTTAATATAAGTGATAATTTAAATAATATTGCTTTTAAATTAAAAGAGCAAATTGAATTTATGAATCTAAAATAATTATTACATATATTTGAAAAATTTATTTAGATTAAAAAATACCCCACAAAAATTGTGAGGTATTTAAATTAATATAAATCAGTTTTCATCAATTGATGAATGTACTTCGCTTTGTTCTAAAATTCGAGTTACAAGGAGTTGGTCAATTTTAAAATGATCGACATCGACTACTTCAAACTTGTATCCACCGAATTCTACAAAATCTGCTGGACGTGGAATTTTACGTAGGCGGTACATCATGAAGCCTGCTAATGTTTCATAATTTTCTTCATCAGGCATTTCATCAATTTCAAGTGCGTGTCTTAGGTCATCAATTGGTGTGCTGCCATCAATTAACCATGAGTTATTATCACGTTTAATGATTTGTTGATCTTCCTCAATTGGGGTTACCCAGTCTCCCATAACCGTAATCATGATATCGCTTAAGGTAATAACCCCTACAACAAGCGCATATTCATTTATAACAACCGCAAACTTTTCTTTTGTAGAGCGGAAGCGGTCAAGTAATTCTGATAGGGTTAGGGTGTCCGGAATCATCAGGACGGTACGAATGGTTGTTTCATTCAATTGCGTTGGGGATTGGTTGTTTAAAATACGAACAAGAAAGTCTTTGGCATCGACGTAACCAATGACCTGATCAATATTTTCATTACATACCAAAAATTTTGAATAAGGATACTCTGCTAATTTTTGACGAATGCTATCTTCATGTTCATTTAAGGTGAAATAAACAACATTTTCACGTGTTGTCATGCTGGAAGGTACGTTGCGTTCTTCTAATTCAAAAACATTCTCGATAAAGTGATGTTCTTGTTTTTGCAGTACGCCTGCTTGAGCACCCGCATCCATTACAGCTGAAATATCATCAAAAGTAATGTTGTCTTCTCGCGTTGTATTCACTTTAAATAAACGGAATAGCAGGTTGGCAATTGCGTTAATTCCCCAAGCTAGAGGTTTACAAACCTTAATAAAAACCTGAATTGGATTAATAACACTAATTGCAATTTTTTCGGGTGCAATCATTGCCAAACGTTTTGGCATAAGATCGGCAAATAAAATAAAGAGTGATGTCACTAAAGTAAAGGATAGGGCAAAACCAATCGTTTGTGTCCAAGGACCTGCGTAGAAACGGTCAACTAAAGTCACGAAATAAGGACGAAAAGCAGCTTCACCCAAAATACCGCCTAAAATCGCAACTGCATTCAGGCCAATTTGAGAGGCTGCAAAAAAGTCAGCAGATTGTTCTTGTAAATCTAGTACTTGTTGAGCGCGTTCTTCACCAGCTTCGGCTAGAATTTTTAACTTAACTTTTCTGGCACCAGCGAGTGCAATTTCAGTTAAAGATAAAAAGCCTGCTCCGATGATAAGCAGTACGATGATAATGATATTTTGAAAGAGACTCACAAATCACCTGAGATTCATCATTATTATGACTATGTTTTAACATAAAAAAGCGCTGAGGTAATCAGATTGATTGCTCAGCGCCTGAAATCGACAATTAAATTAAAATTTATTTAATAGTGAGAAAATTGTGAATTATTGGTTAGAAATTCACGGTTTTCCTCTTCAATCATTTGACGAGCAACAAATAAGATAAGTTGGCGCAACCAGCGATGAGCAGGGTGATGATGTAACAACGGGCACCAAGCCATTTTAAGTTCGAACTCTGGAATATAAAAAGGAGGATCCTTTATAACCAGTTTAGGGTTCTGTGTTTGTAGACGTGCCATCCGTGTTGGTAAAGTAGCAATAAGGTCTACGTTTTGAGCAAGTAAAGCTGGCATTTGGTAGTGGCGAGTAAATACAGAAATTTTACGACGTTGACCAATACGTTCTAATGCCTGATCAATCCAGCCTAAACCACCTTGTTTATCAGGGTTTACGCCAAAACCGACCCCCATACCTGTTTTAGAAACCCAGATATGTTGTGCATCTAAATAGCTTTTTAAATTTAAATGAGTTACAGCAGGGTGTTTGTCGTTAAGAATACAACTGAAACTATCACGCCAAACTAGAACCTGATGGAAACTTTGCGGTATTTCATTAAATCTATTAATTGCGAGATCAACTTTACCTTGTTCCATGTCTCTATAGGACACATCACTTGGTGTAAGAAAATCAAGAACAACGTTTGGAGCTTCAGAGCGGAGCGCTTTAACAAGACGAGGAACTAAGGTTGCCTCGGCATAGTCCGATGTCATAATGCGGAAAACACGATTACTTGTATAAGGGCGGAATTCGGTACGGGGTTCCAAAATCATGGAGAGATCAGCAAGCGCATCGCGAATACGAGGTTGTAATTCAAGAGCACGTTCTGTTGGAGTCATCCCTTCAGAAGAACGGATAAGAAGAGGGTCATTAAATAAATTACGTAAGCGACGTAAAATATTACTCATTGCAGGCTGAGTTACCCCAAGCTGTTCGGCCGCGCGCGTAACATTTTTTTCACGAAGAAGTACATCAAGATATATTAATAGATTAAGATCTACTCGCTCCAGATTCATAAAAAAAATACCGAAAATAAAACCCTGAAATTGTTTCAAATTATGCCATATCTAATAACTATTGTGTGAAAAAATGATGAGAAAAACGACATTTTTTGTAGGAATTAAGTAGGGGTAAAAAGTACTTCAAAGGCTCGATTTTATTATCTTTGCTACATTTTTAAGTATGAAGGTGACAAATAGAATATATTTATATATAACTTATTACTTTCTAGCATGGAAATTGACTTTTTACATTGGCAAAAATAGCCTAATTTACAATTGACTTTTAAGGTTAAAAATGGGTGGAAAAACTTCAAAAATTGTATAAAAATAAGACTTACTAAGTTTTTAGAATAAAACTCTATACTCCTTTAGAATAATTTTATTTTTATAAACAAAGTGTTAATGTTTTTGGTTTTATCTATAATATCGATTTATCGGTATATTTTTTAAATAAATACTGAAGATTAATAAAGGATATTGGATTAATTGATTGGCTAAGTCTAAGCTGTGTTCATGAAGAAGCAGCTGGTGTCATAAGAAATTTAAGTACATGACTCTAGGCTTCAATCGATGAAATCCTAAAATGAATACAGGACAATATCATGACTACATATCAAACAGCGATTGATGCAATCCGCGAACTAAAAGCAAAATTCGGTAGCACTTGGCGCGATATTAGCCCAGAAGATGCTGCACGTATGCAAATGCAAAACCAATTCAAAACTGGTTTAGACATTGCTAAATATACAGCTGCGATTATGCGTCGTGATATGGCTGCTTATGATGCTGACTCTAGCAAATACACTCAATCATTAGGTTGCTGGCACGGTTTTATCGCACAACAAAAAATGATTGCGAACAAAAAATACTTCGGTACTACTGAACGTCGCTATATCTACCTTTCTGGTTGGATGGTTGCTGCTCTTCGTTCAGAATTTGGTCCACTTCCTGACCAATCTATGCACGAAAAAACTTCAGTACCTGCATTAATCGAAGAAATCTACACTTTCTTACGTCAAGCTGACGCAAAAGAATTAAACGATTTATTCCGTGCGCTTAAAAAAGCAAACGAAGCTGGTGATACTGCTAAAGCTGCTGAAATCACTGCTCAAATCGACGGTTTCCAAACTCACATTGTGCCAATTATTGCTGACATCGATGCTGGTTTCGGTAACGAAGAAGCGACTTACTTGCTTGCTCGTAAAATGATCGAAGCTGGTGCTTGTGCGCTTCAAATCGAAAACCAAGTATCTGATGCTAAGCAATGTGGTCACCAAGCTGGTAAAGTAACTGTTCCACATGAAGATTTCATCTCTAAAATCCATGCATTACGTTATGCATTCTTAGAAATGGGTCTTGATGACGGTATCATCGTTGCGCGTACTGACTCTGAAGGCGCTGACTTGACTCAAAAAATCCCAGTGGTTAAAGAGCCAGGTGACATTGCTTCTCAATACATCGGTTTCTTAGACACTGTTGAAATTGACATTGCTGATGCTCAAGAAGACGAAATCTTGATCAAACGTGATGGTAAATTACACCGTCCTAAGCGTTTACCTTCTGGTTTATATCAGTTCCGTGCTGACACACAAATTGACCGTGTTGTACTTGACTGTGTATCTAGCCTTCAAAATGGTGCTGACCTTCTTTGGATTGAAACTGCCACTCCAAACGTAGAAGAAATCGCTCACATGGTTAACCGTGTTAAAGAAGTTGTTCCAAATGCGAAGCTTGTTTATAACAACAGCCCATCATTCAACTGGACTTTAAACTTCCGTCAACAAGCTTACGATCGTTGGGTTGCTGAAGGTAAAGACGTTTCTGCTTACGACCGTGCTAAATTAATGAGCGCTGAGTATGATGCTACTGAATTAGCTGCTGATGCAGACGCTAAGATCCGTACATTCCAAGCAGATGCTTCTCGTGAGGCGGGTGTGTTCCACCACTTGATCACACTTCCGACTTACCACACTGCTGCTCTTTCTACACATGAGCTTGCACAAGGTTACTTCGGTTCTGAAGGTATGTTGGCTTATGTTGCTGGCGTACAACGTAAAGAAATCCGTGGTGGTATCGCTTGTGTGAAACACCAAGCAATGGCGGGTTCTGACATCGGTGATGATCACAAAGAAATCTTCTCTGGTGACAATGCACTTAAAGCGCATGACGATGCTAAAAACACAATGAACCAATTCGCTGCACACTAAGAATTGATTTCAAAAAAAACCCGCTCAAATGAGCGGGTTTTTTTATCATTAATAAATAATTATTTTTTCAATACGTAGTGTTCAGCTAAAGAACCTTCAACTTTCTTACCATCCATATCTAAAGCAGTTGCCGTATTTTCACCAATGAAGAATTTACGATTTTGTCCTTTGTCATCTAAGGTAATTACAGAGGTATTATCTTTATCAAAAGTAAACGTACCATGTGTTTCAAATGGATTTTTATCACCTTTGCCAAGATAAGTTTCAGTCAATTCATAAGTTTTATCATCTTTTAACTCTAACTCAGTTTTAATACCTTCACAGTCTGCACATGGAAGAGTGCCTTTATATGTACCATCCCAATCTAGTGAGTTTTCAGCTGTATGAGCGGTATCTACTACATTGTTATTAGCTTCAGTAGTTTGTGCCGGAGCAGAAGCTTGTGCTGTTGTGTCAGCTTTATTTTCATTTTTGCTACAAGCAACAAGAAGGGCACTTACAAGTGCAACTGATAATAATGTTTTTTTCATGATGATCTAAACCTCGGAAAATAAATAAAAAAGCAATAAATAGGCTATGAAATATGAGAGCTTAATAAAAGTTTAAGTATGTAATTTAATTTTAACAAAAGGTAAAGTGAGTAAATTTTGAATAATTATTAAAACAAAAATAAAAAGGAGGTATTCACTAAAACGATTTAATGAATACTTTATAAGTTACTGTTGCGCAGAAACTCCACCTAAGGAGTCACATGCTGATTTATAGAGTTGGTATTGTTGCTTTAAAACTTCATCCAGCGGCATGTCGAATAATTCTTCACCATTTTTGTAGCTCTCTACGTATGAAGTTGCTTTTTCTTTGCTTACCGCTAAAGATTGCTGGTAGTAAGAATTAATTGAGCTTGTTGCAAGCTGGCTTGTCTCAACATTTTTACATTCGAAATTGTGCAGGATCTTTTCTGCACGTTTGACCTCACTAGATTGGCCAAAAATACACCCAGTTAAAAAGACAAGTGGGGTTAACACGAACAAAAGTTTCATGGAGAGCAAGTATGGAAGCAACGGTGGGCGCTATTGTATAAACAATTCCATAAGTTACTGTGGTTTTATGTTAGACATTGATGATTTTTTAACTCATTAAAATCGAAAAATTGTATCTAATTTTATCATTGGGTTTATTTTCATATTTGGTGCGTATTTTGCTTATAAGTTTAAGCACTTATTTTGAACATATGAACCAGAATGAATCAGGCACAACCGTTTCCAAAAAACTCTTCAGCACCATTTTGGTATGCACAACTCGAGCTCGGTTTTTGTTTTGAAAATTCACGCACCATAATGAGTCATAGAAAGCATAATGGCCCTGTTAGGGTGCAAAAAATGCTCTGGCCTGAAAGAACAGGTGTATGCCATGCGATTATTGTACATCCACCAGCAGGAATTGCAGGAGGAGATCATCTTACTTTTGAAATTGAAACCAAAGATCAAGCCCATGCAGTAGTGACTACTCCCGGAGCGGGGAAATGGTACAAAACCAATGGGAAACAAGCTTTTCAGCATATTCATTTGCATGTGAAAGATCAGTCTATTTTAGAGTGGGTTCCACAAGAAACGATGCTTTTTGATGGGGCTTTAGCGCATTCAGAAACTCATATTCATCTTGATAATGCTGCAAGTTTTATTGGATGGGATATGTTGGTACTTGGGCGACAGGCACGTGCTGAGCGCTTTGTTCAAGGGAGTTATTACAACCAGTTTAAATTGTGGCGCGAAAATAAATTGTTGGTTGCAGATACATTGTATTTTGAAGGAGAAGATCGTTGGCTTAGTTCATGTTTAGGTATGAACAATCAAGCCGTGATGGGAAGCTTTTGGGCAGTCGCTCCCGAGAAGTATCGCTCAGCTTTTTATTTAGAACAGCAGTTAGAACTCATTCGTGAATTGATGATGCGTATGCAAGCACCTGTCACATTAACATTATTGGATGATGTGGTTTCGGCTCGTTTTCTAGGAAATGATGTCCGACATTGTCATGATGCTTTTGCTGCTATACGAGCAAGATTAAGACGTTATTGGTTTGATTTAGGTGAAGAATTCCCGAGAATCTGGAAAACTTAAGTTACGTTAAATTGCGTATTTAAAAAACATTTAAAACAAGTATGCTACTTTTGAGCACGTATTTTGCTTAAAGAATATAAATGCAATTTAGGAAAGAGAAATGGAACTCAATCCAACAGAAAAAGATAAGTTACTCATTTTTACTGCAGGTTTAGTGGCTGAGCGTCGTAAAGCACGTGGTTTGAAACTGAATTATCCAGAAGCTATTGCTTTTATTTCAGCTGCTTTACTTGAAGGTGCACGAGACGGTATGACAGTCAGTGATTTGATGCATTACGGCACTACTTTATTAAAGCGCGAAGATGTGATGGATGGTGTGCCAGAAATGATTGCTGAGGTTCAGGTCGAGGCAACTTTTCCAGATGGCTCGAAATTAGTCACAGTCCATCAGCCAATCGTATAAAAGGAACGCTTATGATCCCCGGTGAAATCATTACTCCAGATGCTGATATTGAGCTGAATGTTGGACGGCAAACTTTAAAAGTTGTAGTGGCTAATATTGGTGATCGACCTATTCAAGTGGGTTCACATTTTCATTTTTATGAAGCAAATGATGCACTACAGTTTGATCGTGAAATGGCGAAAGGCTTCCGATTGAATATTGCGGCTGGTACAGCAATTCGTTTTGAACCGGGACAAACTCGGGAAGTTGAGCTTGTTGCTTTAGCGGGTAAGCGAGAAGTATATGGTTTCGCAGGCCGCGTCATGGGCAAGTTGGATTAGACATAACAACGATAATGAAAGAGATGAGTATTAAGTTATGAAAATGTCACGTCGTGCATATGCTGAGATGTTTGGTCCAACAGTGGGTGATCGTATTCGCTTGGCTGATACAGAGCTCTTTATTGAAGTTGAGCAAGATTTAACGACATATGGTGAAGAAGTTAAATTTGGCGGCGGAAAAGTCATTCGTGATGGGATGGGGCAATCCCAACTTTTAGCTGATGAAGTTGCTGACACCGTCATTACGAATGCTTTAATTGTGGATTGGTGGGGAATTGTTAAAGCTGACGTGGGCTTAAAAAATGGCCGAATTTGGAAAATAGGAAAAGCTGGAAACCCTGATATTCAACCAGACATTATGATTCCTTTAGGAGCTGCAACAGAAGTGATTGCAGGTGAAGGGCAAATTTTAACAGCAGGCGGTATTGATACTCACATTCACTGGATTTGTCCTCAACAAGTTGAAACTGCGCTAATGTCAGGGACAACAACAATGGTCGGTGGCGGTACAGGACCAGCAGCCGGAACTTCGGCAACGACAGTGACTCCAGGGCCTTGGCATATTGCGACCATGTTACAGGCGATTGATGATTTGCCGATGAATATTGGTCTATTAGGCAAAGGTAATTTAAGTTTACCAGACCCAATTCGAGAGCAAATTAAAGCTGGGGTGATTGGCTTAAAGCTGCATGAAGATTGGGGTTCAACACCAGCAGCCATTGATAACTGCTTGAGCGTGGCAGACGAGTTTGATGTGCAGGTGGCGATTCATACAGATACTTTAAATGAAAGTGGTTTTTTAGAAGAGACTCTAGCCGCATTTAAAAATCGTACGATTCATACCTACCATACCGAAGGTGCGGGCGGTGGACATGCACCCGATATTTTAAAAGCAATTGGGCAAAGTAATGTTTTGCCGTCTTCTACTAATCCAACGCGACCTTATACAATCAATACCATCGATGAGCATTTAGATATGCTCATGGTTTGCCATCATCTAGACCCAGCAATTGCTGAAGATATCGCTTTTGCAGAAAGTCGTATTCGCCGTGAAACGATTGCAGCCGAAGATATTCTGCAAGACTTAGGCGCAATTGCCATGATGTCATCGGACTCTCAGGCAATGGGGCGTGTGGGGGAAGTGATTTTACGTACTTGGCAAACTGCCCATAAAATGAAAATTCAACGTGGTCCTCTAGAGGGTGACAATGAGTTCCATGATAACAATCGCGTTAAACGCTACATTGCCAAATATACAATTAACCCAGCAATTACCCATGGCCTAAGCCATGAAATAGGTTCGATTGAAGTCGGAAAACTTGCTGATTTGGTGTTGTGGAAACCTGCCTTTTTTGGGGTGAAGCCATCTATGATTATTAAAGGTGGCATGATTGCAGCAGCACCGATGGGTGACATTAATGCTTCAATTCCGACACCTCAACCAGTGCATTATCGTCCAATGTTTGGTGCTTATCCACGTGGTGTGCACAACACTTGTATTACCTTTTTATCTCAAGCAGCGATTGATGAAAAAGTTGCTGAGAGATTAGACCTTAAAAAGTTAATTAGCCCATGTAAAAATACGCGTGCGATTAGCAAAACCGATATGAAACACAACACATATTGTCCTGTCATGCATGTACATCCCGAGACTTACGAGGTGAGAGCGGATGGTGAATTATTAACATGTGAACCTGCTGAAGTATTGCCAATGGCTCAGCGTTATTTCTTGTTTTGATGAGTTTTATAGAGGTGATTCACCTCATTGCTATATTTATAGATATGAATGAAATAAATAAGGAGAGAGAAGCTAAATGAAAATCTATACTCAACGCCTTGAACACATTTCTTCTGATCAGACATTTGAAACGGTTGAACTGACTTTTGATACCCGCCAAAAATCACGGTTTCGAGCGGCTTTAGCGAGTGGCATAGATATTGGTGCCGATTTACCACGTACTGGTATTTTGCGTAGTGGTTCATATATTGCAACTCAACAAGGTGATGTACTACGTGTTGATGCTAAGCCTGAACGTTTAATGCAAGTTAGCGCTGCAACCGATTTTGATTTGCTTAAAGCTGCCTATCATCTAGGTAATCGACATGTGCCATTAATGCTTACACCTACTGCTTTATATTTTGAGCCTGATCATGTACTTGCAGAAATGGTAGAGGGCTTAGGTCTGAAAGTGACAGAGATTGATCATCCGTTTGAACCTGAAAGCGGTGCCTATGCACAGCATAGCCATGATCATCGCTTAAGCCCAATCAAAGCTTTGCACCATGTCCATTCATAACGCGGCGCAATTACTTCAATTACTGACACTGTCTTCTACGGCATTGCCAGTCGGAGCATATTGTTATTCACAAGGTGTAGAAACAGCCATTGATATTGGCTTAATACACGATGAAATATCGGCAATTGCTTATTTCGAAGAAGTGCTTGAAATGCTGTTAATACGGTTTGAACTGCCAGTACTGAAACGTCTCATGCAACATCATGATGACCAAGATCAGTTTCTGGTTTGGGCACATTTATATAGAGCAAGTCGAGAAAGCAAAGAGCTTTTAGCGGAATCTCAGCAGCTAGCATTTTCTTTAAATGCATGGATTAGAGATGTTTTAAAAAAATCTGTTGAGGTTAAAAAGCAGTTTGGTTTTGTGCCTGTCTATGCACAGCTCTGCGGTCGACTTGAGCTTAAAGACGTTGATGTGCTCACAGCTTATACCTTTACTGTTCTAGAAAATCAGGTTCTGGCTGCGGTAAAAACCGTACCGTTAGGGCAAATGGCTGGACAAAGAATTTTATGGCATTTACATGGTTTGGTGCCACAGGCGATAGAGAAAGCCTTAAAACTTAATGATGAGCAATTGAGCAGCGCTTTACCTCGTTATGCCATGCTGAGCATGAAGCACGAAACACAATATTCACGGTTATTCAGATCTTAAGTTTAGGAAAGAAGGATAAAAATCATGACAGAACGTAGTCCATTACGAGTTGGAATTGGCGGGCCGGTGGGTTCGGGTAAAACTGCGCTTACTCTTAATTTATGTTTAGCCTTGCGTAATAAATACAACATGGCTGTGGTAACGAATGATATTTATACCAAAGAAGATTCAAATTTTTTAACCCGTAACGAAGCAATGTCGCCAGATCGTATTGTGGGTGTGGAAACAGGTGGTTGCCCACATACAGCAATTCGCGAAGATGCTTCAATTAACTTGGCTGCAATTGATGATTTGTGCGAAAAATTCGAAGGCTTAGAACTCATTATTATTGAAAGTGGTGGTGATAATTTAGCGGCAACATTTAGCCCCGAACTTTCTGATTTAACGTTATATGTAATTGATGTTGCCGGTGGCGAAAAAATTCCACGTAAGGGTGGGCCTGGCATTACCAAATCAGATTTACTCATTATTAATAAAACTGACCTTGCGCCAATGGTCGGTGCAAATCTTGATGTGATGGATCAAGATGCGAAACGCATGCGCGGCGAAAAACCATTCTTATTTTCAAATATGAAAACACAAGACGGTCTTGAAGAAATTATTCAATTTATCGAGAAACAAGGGCTGTTTAAAGCTTAAGGAGAGATTATGGACTTCATAAAAAAATGGGGCATAGGGCTCCTTGCATTGCTACCTACACTTGTAATGGCACACCCTGGACATGACCATGAACATTCGGGTTTTATGGCAGGTTTTATTCATCCATTTACTGGTTTAGATCATTTAGTGATGGCCTTAGCTTTCGGTGTTTTACTCTGGTCAGCAGCTAAGCAATGGAAAGTTGCAGGTGTCATTACTTTGAGTATTACCCTTATTGTAGGTTTTTTAATCGGTGCTCAAGGTTTAATACCTGCAAATGTTGCTGAATATGGGATTGTTGCTTCTTTGATTGTTACAGCAATTGCACTGTGGACAAAATCAAATCGTGTTTTACCTATCGCTGCGGCATTACTTGCAAGCTTTCATGGTATAGCGCATGGTGTTGAGTTAGCACAGGCAGGCCATGTCGTTGCATTAGTAACAGGTATGGTTGCGGCTATGGCTTTAATTTATTGTGGTGGATTGGCATTAGGTGCTGCACTTACACGATATGTGCCTTATGGCAAAAAAATTGTTGGCACCTGTGCGGCAGTTGTTGCAGTGATTGGGTTAAGTTAATTAAAACCTTGCAAAAAAAGGTAGCTTTAAGCTACCTTTTTGGATTTGCAAAATAAAATGTGTGTGCATAAAAATATTTATACTGTTTTTACAGCGATCATTATCTTTTATAGTGGATATGTTCAGGCCTATGATTTTTTTCAACCAGAAAGTGATTCTATTTTACTAGATTCAGACCAGTTGTTAGATCAATCAGATTTAAACTTGGAACAAAGGCGGTTAGCCATTGAGCATGATGATGAAGTTAATAACTATAATGTGCTCAAAAATGAATTTTATTCAAATGAGCGTTGGGTGATTTATAATTATACAGCCTATGATACGGGACAACTTCAGAACAAAAACATCAATGGTTTAACGAATCATATTAATATTCAAGACTTATCCATTTCAGTTGGATATGGAGTTAATTATAGTGTTAATCCAAGACTGAAAATTGGTTATGAATATATTTCGAGTTTTCCTTATGATCGAGGTCAACTCATACGATTTTTTACGATCTATTTATTTTGAAATACAAAATGAGAATAATCTAATTCAAATAAATAGATCCGGTAAATTAATTCATCATAAAAATGCTATATGATTAAATTTTCTGATAAAGCCCTGCGTGTACTGTACCAGCTTTCGTTGTTTTAACTTGTTGCCATGTTGAAGGAAGGTGAAGCTGAGATAAATCTCGGTCAGCTTCAACGTAAATATACCCATTCTTTTTAATATGCGGTTCTGCCAAGTTCGAGAGTTCTTGCCATAAATCTAGACTATAAGGTGGATCTAAAAACACAACATCGAACTGTTCTTTTAAACGGGGTAAAGCTTGTTGGGCAGTTGTATTGATTAAATGACAGTTTTGAGCTTTTAATAGCTCAACATTATCTTTTAAAAAACGTGCCTGAGTCTTGTCTGGTTCAATCATATAAACTGATGCAGCGCCACGTGACAATGCTTCGAAACCTAATGCGCCAGAGCCTGTGCACACATCAAGGACATGCGCATTTTGAATATCCCACATGAGCCAGTTAAACAAAGTTTCACGTACACGGTCTGGCGTTGGACGTAATCCATCGATACTGGCAAATGGAAGTACTCTTCTTTTCCATTCGCCACCAATAATGCGTAATTGATTTTTCATTAATCATCAACCTCATTCGTTGCAGAAGGAATTGGTGCAGCTGGGGTTGAAGCTGCTGCTACTGGAGCAGAACTTGGATTTTCACCACCGCTTGAGAGTTCACCTGGTTTAATTCCTGCAGTCATCAGTCCGCCATTAACTTGATGGTTTGCTGGTCGAATCGGGTTTTTCTTACGAGTTAATAACCAATAATCAAAAATAGGTTTTGCAAGTTGGGCAGCAGAACCACCATGACGACCATTTTCCCAAATTACGGCAATTGCAATTTCTGGTTTGTCCGCTGGTGCAAAGCCAACGAATAAACCATGGTCAAGTTGACGTTCGCTCAGGGCTGATTCATTGTAACGTTTACCCTGTGCAATACTTTTAACCTGCGCAGTTCCTGTCTTTCCTGCAATTTGATATAGAGATGTACGAATGCCCCGGCCAGTACCTGATTGAATTACATCAACCATGGCATCGCGCATTTGAATCCAGTCTTCATCCGTTCCATTGAAGTTGATTTTTCCATCAGGCGCATTACGCACGGTAAATGGTTTTGAACCATGAGTTGCACGTAAAACGTGAGGGGTGACATGAGAACCACGATTGGCTGTAATTGCGGTTGCCATAGCAAGCTGTAATGGGGTAGCTGTAAAAGCACCTTGACCAATACTCACAGAAATAGTTTCACCTTTCATCCATTTCGCTTTGCGAGTACGCATTTTCCATTCAGGATTTGGATAAAGACCTTCACTTTCACTTGGTAAGTCGACACCTGTTTTTTGACCGAAACCAAATTGACGCATCCATTGGTTCATTTGATCAATGCCCATTTGATGGGCAAGAATATAAAAATAGGTGTCACATGACATAATGATGGCTTTATGCATGTTCACGATGCCATGACCAGATTTTTTCCAGTCGCGGAATTTATGCGAATCACCGGGTAAGTGAAAATAACCTGGGTCAGAAATTGCTGTTGACCAGTTTACAATACCGTAGTGTAAACCACCCATTGCTTCCATTGGTTTAATGGTGGAACCTGGTGGATATGCACCTTGTACAGCACGGTTATAAAGCGGTTGATCTAAACTATCACGTAAAGAACTATAATCCTTATGGTTAATGCCAGTCACAAATAAATTAGGGTTGAAGCTTGGACTAGATACCAAGGCCAGAATTTCGCCAGTACGAGGATCTATCGCTACAATGGCACCACGACGGCCTGCGAGCTGTTGAGATGCAACGACTTGTAAACCATAATCTAAAGATAAATAGAGGTCATTCCCGCGAGTAGGGTCTTTGCGACCTAAATGGCGCAATATGTTACTGTGGGCATCTGCTTCAACAGATTCATAACCTGGTGTTCCGTGTAGCAAATCTTCATAGCTTTTTTCAACTCCAATCTTTCCAATCAGGTTGGTTCCAGCATATAAATCTTTATCAATGCTTTTTAATTCTTTGTCGTTAATACGCCCTACATAACCAATCACATGAGCAAATAACTCACCATGTGGGTAATAACGGGTCATTTGTGTTTCGATTCTTACGCCAGGAAACTTATATTTAGCTTCACTAAACTTGGCAATATTGGCTTCGGTTAGATTAAGTTTAATCGCGACACGTTCAGTTTTTCGAGCAGTTTTTATACGACTTTTGAAACGGTCAATATCTTCTTGTGTTAGATCTAAAATAGGCTGTAGCTGCTCAACAACATGGTCGGCATCTTCCACATCTGTTTTACTTAAAGTTGCTGTAAAAACAGGATAGTTGTCTGCTAGCAATACACCATTTCGGTCATAGATATATCCACGCGCAGGTGGAAGTGGCTGCAAGCGAATTCGGTTTTTGTCAGATGCAGTTGAGAATTCGTCGTAGTGAAAAATTTGTAGGTAAGCGTATCGGCTAATCAACACTAATAAGCAAATGATAACCAGACCTACAGCAAAAAAGATTCGTCCTCGATAAATGCGCTTTTCTTGCTGGATATCTTTTAAAGGAAAGTGCTGCTTCATAAGGATCGACTTAATGACATAGGGTAGAAAAATAGCTGCTTATTCTAACGCAAGAGAGCTTAAAATATTGCATAATTTTCAAAGTTTCATTGCCTTTTAATAAGATACGTTTTGACTTTGCAGACAACAAAATTGTAGATACTTGTATATAAGAAGCAAAATAATTCTGTTAAAGTCTCTCATTCAATAGAATAGGGTTGTTCTCACCATACGATTAGGGAAAATGGAGAAAATAATGAGAAAAATTTATCCCTTACTTGCAGTTTTGACGGTAAGTAGTTGGGCTCATGCTCAAGACTATTCGTTTCTTCCAGAAGCAAAATTAGCAGGACATACGGCATCTACGTGGAATGTGGGTGCTGGTTTTACACAAAAATTATTACATCTAAACGGCGAATGGGTAAACCCTTATGGTATTGCCTATGCCAAAGTTGGCGCTTTTTTGAATGGTGACAAAACTGCTGGTGGACAAGTCGGGGTTCGATATCCTTATTATCTTACCGGCACAGATAAAAATGGTTACTATATCGGTTTTTATGCTGGGCATCTCGATAGTAAAGAGGTCGATGGTGATTATAAATCCCGTTTAGGCGCTGGTGTCGATTTGGCCTATGTATTGTTGAATTCAGAAAGAATTAGTACTTTTAGTGTGGGTATTGGTGCGGCTGAAAAGTTGACTGACCAAAATGGAAATGTTGCCGCGGATACTAAACCACAAATTCAATTTTCTTATTCTCTAAGTTTTGGTTTATAAAAAAGCAGTTTATTGTTAACTCGCCATAAGCAGAGCACAAATAAATACGAGAGTCTTACATGTTAGAGTACGTCAGCGGATTGTGGCAGACCTTTTTACACAGACCTGATTTTTGGGCCGTTTTAAGTATTATTCCAGTCACTGCCTTTGTTACATGGGCACACGTGTGGATGGCTTTAAAAATGGTGTTTTACCCAATCAAATTTTGGGGTTTCCACTTAGGTCCACTACCAGTAGGTTGGCAAGGTATTGTGCCACGTAAGGCTGGACGTATCTCAGGTATTATTACTGATAACACTTTATCTAAATTAGGTTCATTGCGTGAATTTTTAGAAGCAATGGATCCTGAAGACATGGCACGTATTATTGGTGAACAAGTTGGGTTTGAGCTTGAACATCTGATTGATGAAGTCATGATCGATCGGAATGCTGTACTTTGGGAAAACTTACCTTATTCAATTAAACGCCGCATTTATGCTCAGGCGCATAAGCAATTACCAGGCGTGTTAAGAGAATTAGTGACTGAGCTGACCATGAACGTCGAGTCACTGGTTAATATGCGTGAAATGGTGGTGAGCCAAATGGAAGGCGATCGTCGTTTGATGGTACGCATGTTCTTAAAGGTTGGTCAAAAAGAAATCAACTTTATTTGGCATATTAGCGCTTTAATTGGAATGTTCTTTGGTATTTTCCAAATGATTGTTTGGTTTGTCGTACCTTGGCACTGGACAGTCCCGTTTTGGGCTTCAATTTGGGGTTTTTTAACGAACTGGATTGCAATCTGGATGGTGTTTAACCCTCTTGAACCACATTATATTCGTTACCCACAGATTTTTAGGTTAACAAAAGATCGTAAGTTCCCTTGGATTGTACCAGTTCTTCGAATTGGGACCTATAATTTCCAAGGTGCTTTCATGAAGCGTCAAGAGGAAGTCTCTGATGTGTTTTCAAGCGTAGTAACAGAAGATCTGATTACGTTAAAATCGATTATGACCGAAATGATGTACGGGCCGCGTAAAGATAAAACCCGCCGCATTGTGAAGCGTCATATTAACGAAATTATGGAAACACCGTTAGTTCGTACATCTTTACAGCTTTCTTTAGGGCCAAGAGAGTACGCAAGGTTAAAGACGGACTTGATTGATCGTTCAATTGAAATTACGATGGGACCCGTATGTGACCCAGCGCTGAACGCAAGCCGGGCACAGAAGATTTTTCAAATGTTTAAAGAGCGTATTCGCGAACTGACACCAACAGAGTTTCAGAATTTATTGCGTCCTGCATTTCAGGAGGATGAGTGGATTCTTATTGTACTAGGTGGGGTAACCGGATTTATTGCTGGTACAATACATTTGTTTGTGGCTTTCTTATAATTCGACGTCGGGCAGGATCTATTGAAGATTAATGAGACTTTTTCTGCCAGGCTTCACATTCATTGTTTTAAATGAGGATGTTTTTTATGCGCATTATCTTACTCGGACCACCTGGGGCAGGCAAAGGGACTCAGGCTCAGTTGATCTGTAAGCGCTACAATGTCCCACAAATTTCAACCGGTGATATGCTCCGTGCTGCAATTCGTGAAGGTACTGAATTAGGTCTAAAAGCTAAAACTGTAATGGAATCTGGTGGTTTGGTTTCAGATGAACTTATTATCGGTTTAGTAAAAGAACGTATTGCTCAACCTGACTGTGCAAATGGCTGCATTTTCGATGGTTTCCCACGTACTATTCCACAAGCTGAAGCTTTGGAAAAAGAAGGGATTAGCATTGATCACGTGATTGAAATTGATGTTCCTGATGAAGAAATCGTACAACGTCTTTCTGGTCGCCGTCAGCATCCAGCTTCTGGCCGTGTTTATCATACAGTTTACAACCCACCTAAAGTGGAAGGTAAAGATGATGAAACTGGTGAAGATCTTGTTCAACGTCCAGATGACCAAGAAGAAACGATCCGTAAACGCTTAGCTTCTTATCATACAGAAACTGAGCAATTGGTTGGTTTCTATCAAAGCCGTGCTGCATCTGGTGAGAATGCGCCGACTTATGACAAGCTTAATGGTTTACGTACAATTGAAGATGTACAAACAGACTTATTTAATATTTTAGATAAATAATTAAAATATTATTTGTGACAAGGAGCTCTCATCATGAGGGCTCTTTTCTTTCATTCAGTGCAGGAGAACAATATGAAAATCATATTGATTTTGGTGGTATTGCTAAGTCTGGCACTCGTCATATTTTTGGGTTATCAGAGCTATAAAATGCTTAGGCAGGTACAAAAACAAGCAAAAGAAGAGCGTAATCAGAACAAGCGTCTAAAGTAAGTTTGATTGGGTGTGTTACCTATACCCAACCATATTTTTAAGCTTCAATATTTTTAATAGTAATTTGTTTTTGCGCGCCAAATTCAAAACGGTCGGGCCAGTTGCAAACATCTGCAACCACACATTCAGCACATTTAGGTTTACGGGCTATACAGCAATAACGGCCATGCAATATGAGCCAGTGATGTGAATCTAAAATAAATTCTTTAGGAATGACCTTAATTAAGCGGTGTTCAACTTCAAGCACATTTTTACCCACGGCTAAGCCAGTTCGATTTCCCACTCGGAAAATATGTGTATCGACGGCCATAGTCGGTTGTCCGAAAGCTGTATTTAAAACAACATTTGCAGTTTTACGACCCACACCTGGCAAGGCCTCTAAGTCTTTCCTGTTACTTGGAACTTCGCCGTTAAATTGCTCCATTAAAATCTTACAGGTTTTAATGACATTTTCGGCTTTGGCATTGTAAAGACCAATTGTTTTAATATATTCCTTTAAACCATCTACGCCCAAGTTATAGATTTTCTCAGCGGTGTTGGCCACAGGATAAAGCTTATCAGTTGCCTTATTCACACTCACGTCGGTAGCTTGAGCTGACAACATAACAGCTATAAGTAACTCAAAAGAAGATGAATAGTTTAACTCGGTTTGAGGTGACGGTCGTTGTTCGCGAAGGCGTTCAAAGAATATTTGAATCTGCTTTTTCGTCATATTTTTGACAGCCATTCAGACCTCCTGTAGTTGCATAAGTTGCTGTTGTAGTTCTTCAAGTTGAAGACGCTTTTTAGCATCTTCACGCACACCTAGCTGTTTTTCCAATTTCTTAATTTGGGTGCGGATTTTGGCTAACTCAATCGTAGTTTTTGCATCAGTTAACACAGCTTCTTTAGGTTTCTCGATGAGCTCAATTGAAGGTAGTTCATCAAGTACCTGAGAGAACTGAGCAAACAGTTGAGTGTCAATTTCAGCGCGTACCACAGGACCTTTACGGTGACTGCGACGCTTTTCTTCACGTTGAATATGTGAATAGTAGCGTTGCCTTAAATCATTTTGTTCTGCGGCACGCTGTTGTTCATTTGGTAAGGCTTGTGTGTCTTCGACCAGATCAATGCAATCTACTGGACAAGGTGGAATGCATAACTCACAACCCGTACATAAGTCGGTCAAGATGGTATGCATGAGCTTACCACTGCCAATGATAGCATCTACTGGACAAGCACTAATACATTTGGTGCAGCCAATACATTCGTCTTCACGAATAATCGCTTTCATTCGCTGTGGGCGACCATCTGTTTGTACAGGCCATACGCTACTTTCAGCAATTAATGGAGAGCGATTGAGTAGATTTGCCAGTGCATCGGCTACAGGTTGTCCACCTGGAACACATTTATTTGCTTCTTCACCTTCAGCAATCGACTTTGCGTAGGGTAGACATCCATCACGATGTCCACATAGACCACATTGTGTTTGTGGTAATAACGCATCAATCTCGCGTATGAGAGAAATAGATGAATTCATAGTGGGCAAATAGCTTGGTTAAAACGATGCGATAATGAAGAAAAACCTAAGTAAGGTCAATGGATTTTAACGAATTTATCGGGTTTTTAATTGACCTAAAATGTAGCTAATGTTGCACAATAATAGATCAATAAAATTGAAGAGTTAAATTACTATTTCTTATTTTTGAGTAGTTTTTCTAAAAATAAGTTTTTGATAATTAAGATGAATAAAATAATTTAAAATAACTATTGTTAAAATTGATGGAAAGGGATTTAATATTTTGCTGCTAAATGATGCATTTAATAATGTATTGCACCAATTTAATTCATGACTATGCTGAGGACCGTGCATTGAAATACAACAATCTGAATGAATTCCTGAATTACGTGCAAGCGCGTGATCCGCATCAACCTGAATTTTTGCAAGCTGTCGAAGAAGTAATGATGAGTTTGTGGCCATTTATTGAAAAAAATCCAGAGTATGCGGAACAGGGATTGTTAGAACGCCTTGTTGAACCGGAGCGAGTTATTCAATTTCGTGTTTCATGGATGAATGATCAAGGTCAGACTCAAGTTAACAGAGCTTTCCGTGTTCAATACAATTCAGCAATTGGTCCATTCAAAGGGGGAATGCGTTTCCACCCATCGGTCAATCTATCAATTTTAAAATTTTTAGGTTTTGAGCAGACTTTTAAAAACTCACTTACCACTTTACCTATGGGGGGGGGGAAAGGTGGTTCAGATTTCGATCCGAAGGGTAAATCTGATGCTGAAATTATGCGATTCTGTCAGGCATTAATGATTGAGCTTTATCGTCATTTGGGTCCGAATACTGATATTCCTGCGGGAGATATTGGCGTGGGTGCGCGTGAAGTCGGTTATATGGCAGGCATGATGAAAAAGCTGAGCAATGACACCGCTTGTGTCTTTACCGGTAAGGGAATTTCATTTGGTGGTAGCTTAATGCGCCCAGAAGCTACTGGTTATGGTACGGTTTATTTTGCAGAAGAAATGCTAAAAGCGCGTGGCCAGTCTTTCGTTGGCAAAACAGTCTCTGTTTCTGGTTCGGGTAATGTTGCGCAATATGCCGCTGAAAAGGCCATGTTCTTAGGGGCAAAAGTTGTTACTTTATCTGACTCTAACGGAACTGTTTATGTAAAAAATGGTTTTACAGATGAATTACTTGATGAAGTGATGAATCTTAAAAACGTTAAACGTGGCCGTATTTCCGAGTTTGCTTCTAAACATGGCTTTGAATATTTTGAAGGGAAAACCCCTTGGCATATTCCTGTAGACATTGCTTTACCATGTGCGACGCAAAATGAATTAACAGGTGAAGACGCTAAAACGCTTATTTCTAACGGTGTAATTTGTGTGGCTGAAGGCGCTAATATGCCGTCTACACTTGAGGCAGTTGAACACTTCATCAAAGCCAAAATTTTGTATGCGCCAGGAAAAGCATCTAATGCAGGTGGTGTCGCAACGTCTGGTTTAGAAATGTCTCAAAACGCAATTCGTTTAAGCTGGACACATGCTGAGGTTGATGAGCGTCTACATGCAATTATGAAAGACATTCATGCCAATTGTGTAAGATACGGTACAAAAGAAGACGGTACTGTTAACTATGTTGATGGTGCCAATATTGCAGGCTTTGTAAAAGTAGCTGATGCAATGCTTGCTCAAGGTATTTTCTAAGAATAGAAATAAAAAAATCCGATGCCTGAGCATCGGATTTTTTTAATCTAAAAACTTATTTTTTAGGTTTTTTAACTAACTCTTGCTCTACAACCATATCTAACACATCTGCTAGGCTAGATTGGTCTGCTGCTGGGTTTTTCACTTCAAAACGTTTTACACGTAAAATTACGCGTTGGTCAGGATTATGTTCAAAACCTTCAATTTGACCATAATATAAAGACCAGTTTTTATCAGCGTAAGTTTTAACACCTTTGTCATCATATTTAATTTCACGAACTTGCATACATGTTTGTGGTGCTACACCAGTACATGATTTAGTTTGTGGAGCAACTTCTAGGAAAATAGTTTTCCCTTCAGATTGATATTTTGCTTCAGGTGTCATTTTACCAGTAAAGGTATATTTTTGACCTTGCGCATCAGTTACCGTTAATGTCGGTTGATCAACGTTTGTTGTATTAAGCTCAAATGGAATTGCACGCTTTTGGAAGAGGTTGCTAGAAAATTGTTCCTGTTTCATTAAAGCAGGTTCACAAGCCATCATAGTTGACATCACGTCAGCCGTTACAATCGTATTGTTTTCAACTTTCCAAGTTGTTCCTTGACGGTTACAACCTGTTGCGATAGATAAACGGTCATTGCTAAAGTTAAGAACGATTGGTTTTTTTGTATTTTCAGGCTGATAAGACCAAGAATAATCTGTTAAAGCTTGAGTATTAACTGCTTTTTGACCTTGGAAAATGTGCTTTTGACCAGTTTTATCTGTCACGCTTAAAATCACCTGACCATTATTGTTGCTAATTTCGATTGGTAATTTCGCTTCATTAAAGATGCTAGTAGAAAGTTGCTCTTGTTTCATTAAATCGTCTTGGCAAGCCATCATGGTTGAAACAAGGTTAGATGTAACAAGTTGGTTGCCTTCAACTTTCCAAGTACTGCCTTGGCCATTACAACCTGTATTGATTGCTAATTTGCCATCTGCATTAAAGTTAAGGATAAGTGGTTTAGAAGCTTTTACATTTTGATAAGTCCAAGCATATTCACCTAAAGTGGCTGCAAGGTTTTGTTGTTGCTCAGATACAATCGGAGCAGGAGTATTCGTAACTGTTTGACACGCCATCAAAGAAAAAGGTAACAACGCAAGAATTAAATATTTAATTTTCATTTAAAAACTTCAAGTAAAAAAACAACAGCAATAAGCTTAAAACATTCTTAAAAAAAGAAAATGTAAACATTTGATTGTTTCGGTTTTTAAAATGTATAAGTTTGTAAGTTATTCTATTTTTCAACAAAAATAATGGTATACCCCGAAAAACGGGGTATTTGCTAATAATTAATCAAAACGATAGATATCCATACCTAGTGAGCCCATTGTGAAGCTGCTATGAACAATCGTAAAACGATTACCTGTACCCATAGCAAAGAACAAAGGCGCAAAATGTTCAAGGGTAGGGTGATTACGTTTTATATAAGGCAATGATTGCCATTCCAGCACGCCATCATAATCTTGATGTGTAAGTTTATTAACAACAGCATTTCTAAAACCTGAAGCCCATTCAGGAACTTTAGAGTTGTCTCCTTGCCAAGATAACTCTGCAAGATTATGGGTAATGCTGCCTGAACCAATGAGTAGAACTTGTTTGTCACGTAAAGGTGCGAGTGTTTGCCCTATACGATAAATTTCTTGTGCGCTTAAATTGGTTGGCAAAGAAATCTCAACGACAGGAATGTCAGCGTCAGGATACATATGCAATAGAGGCATCCATACGCCATGGTCGCGAGGACGGGTGCTATTAGCATGAGCAACAAAATGAGCATCTGCCAGTAGTTTTAAGATTTCTTCGGCAAGCTCTGGCTGCCCAGGTGCACTGTAACGAATTTCATATAGCTCTTTAGGAAAGCCGCGGAAGTCATGCCATGTTTCGGGACGCGTCGAAATACACACTTCAAGTGCTTTACTCTCCCAATGCGCAGACATCACAATGATTGCCTTTGGTGTAGGAAGATTTGCACCTAAACGATGTAAAGCAGGTCCTACTTGTTCCGGGTCAAGTGCAAGCATGGGTGAACCATGTGAAATAAACAGTCCAGGAAGGGTTTGTAGTTCCATTGCATTACACCTGAGTTGAAAAGCAGAATAATAGTCATTATGCCAAAATCAGGACATGTTAAAAGTATCCTGATTTCAACGGATTGTTCCTAAAATGAAACGGTTGTTGTTTTTATGCACGGTGATAGGGATGATTATGATTAATAGTCATCGCTCGATATAGTTGCTCAATTAATAAAACCCGTACCAAAGGATGAGGCATTGTAAGTTTTGAAAGTGACCAATGCCATGCAGCAGCTTTACGTACCTGATCCGATAAACCATCTGGGCCACCAATCGCGAGTACTACATCATTACCTTCAAGCATCCACTGTTTCATGGTGTCAGCTAATTTTTCTGTACTGAGTTCTCGACCACCAACTTCTAGGGCAATTAAAGTTTCATTTGGTTTTAACGCATTTAGAATACTTTCGCCTTCAATTTGGCAATACTTTAAAATATCTGCTTCTGAATCATTCTTACCACGTTTGGCCATAGGAAGTTCAATGACTTGGGTTTGCACAAAAGGCTGGATACGTTTGAAATAATCTTCAAAACCAGTGAGAACCCAAGCAGGCATTTTTTGACCAATGGTCAGAATACGAATTTTCATATTATCTATTCATTCAAAGCAGCTTGCGCATTATACCTGAGGAAAAGATAAGTTCGTGGTAGTAAATAGGCATAAAAAACGCAGTCCAAAAAACTGTGTTGGACTGCGATCAAATGATCATCTGTCTGGAGTTCAGATGATCATAGAGAATAAAAACAAGGCTATCTATAAAACAACAGATAACGAAGAGCACTTAATTTAATTAAATACTCTTAATACCTATTATGAGGATGGTTGGATATTTTTCAATCAAATTGTGTAACAAAAAAAAGAGAGCCGAAGCTCTCTTTTTTCACATTTCAATTAGTGACGTGCTGCTTTTGAACCTTCCACCGGTTTTACAATCGGTGTTTTAGGTAAAGGCTTTGGCATTGAGACTAATGCTAAAGGTAAGATGTCATCAATACTTTTTACAGCTTTGATTTCTAAACCTTCTTTAACATTCGCTGGAATTTCTGCCAAATCACGAACATTGTCTTGTGGAATAAATACAAGTTTGATTCCACCACGGTGTGCTGCAAGAAGTTTCTCTTTTAAGCCACCAATACGCATTGCACGACCACCTAGACTTGTTTCACCAGTCATTGCGATATCTGGACGAATCGCAATACCTGTAAATGCTGATACAAGGGCAGTGGTTAACGCTAAACCAGCAGATGGACCATCTTTTGGTGTCGCACCTTCTGGTAAGTGAACGTGTACATCAGTTTCTTCAAAACGAGAAGCCTCAATACCTAGCTCATCGGCACGCGTACGTACTAAAGTCATTGCTGTGGTAATAGACTCTTTCATGACATCACCGAGTGAACCGGTGGTAATGAATTTACCTTTACCTTTTACAGCTGCAACTTCAATGGTAAGTAACTCACCACCTACAGATGTCCAAGCTAGACCATTTACGCGTCCTACTTGCGCTTCATCTTCTGCAATACCAAAGTCAAACTTGTGTGGACCTAAGTATTCTGGAAGATTAGCAGAGGTAATATCAAGCTGTAAGTTTTTAGACTTTTTACTTACGGCTTCTTTTACCACTTTACGCGCAATTTTAGACACTTCACGTTCTAAACTACGAACACCAGCTTCACGTGTGTAGCGTTGAACAATGTCACGAATCGCTTCTTCATGAATTGTTAACTCTTTTGCACGTAGACCGTTGTTCTTAATTGCTTTTGGAACAAGGTAGCGTTCAGCAATGTTCACTTTTTCATCTTCGGTATAACCCGGTAGACGAATAACTTCCATACGGTCAAGCAAAGCTTCAGGAATATTCATACTGTTTGCAGTACAGATGAACATCACTTCAGACAGGTCAAGATCAAGATCTAAATAGTGATCGTTGAACTTACTGTTTTGTGATGGATCTAATACTTCAAGCAATGCAGAAGCTGGATCACCACGGTAGTCTTGTGCCATCTTGTCAATTTCGTCGAGTAAGAACAATGGGTTCTTCACGCCAACTTTTGTTAAAGACTGCACGATTTTACCTGGCATCGCACCAATATAAGTACGACGGTGACCACGAATCTCTGCTTCGTCACGTACGCCACCAAGCGCCATACGAACAAACTCACGACCTGTTGCTTTCGCGACTGACTCACCAAGTGAAGTTTTACCTACACCAGGAGGGCCAACTAAACATAAGATCGGACCTTTGAGTTTTTTAACACGAGACTGAACAGCCAAGTATTCAACAATACGATCTTTAACGTCATCTAAGCCGTAGTGATCTGTATCAAGGATCTCTTGAGCTTTCGCAAGGTTAATACTCACTTTGCTCGCTTTATTCCACGGCGTATCTAAAATTACTTCTAGATAGTTACGTACAACAGCCGCTTCACTAGATGCTGGTTGCATTGCTTTAAGCTTACGGAACTCAGCTTCAGCTTTTTTACGTACGTGTTCAGGTAAATCAGCTTCAGCAAGACGTTTTTCTATTTCAGCAACGTCATCTTCAGCGCCGCCATTCATGTCAGAAAGTTCACGTTGAATGACTTTCATTTTTTCATTTAGAAAGTATTCACGTTGGTTTTTTTCCATTTGGCGTTTTACGCTGTCATGCAAAGTTTGTTCAATTTGCTGTTCTGCAGATTGATTCACCAAGTAGCTCATAAGCTCTTGCAAATGTGCTTCAAACTCATCGTGCTCTAAAAACTTCTGTTTAATTTCAATATTTAGAGGCACACGTGTTGCCACGAAGAACATAAGCTGTAGCAAATCTTCAATTTTATTAGCAGCTGCAACCAGTTCACGTGCATTACGTAATTTTGCTTCAGCATATTGAGCAAATAAAGTACGTAACTCTTGTAAACGAGTTTCTTGGGTAGCTTTATCTACGTTAATTGTCATTGGACTTAAGCTATGTTCAGCAGTCAAATGGCTATCTTCATCGATAATTTTTTCAAGCTTAGAGCGCTGTAACCCTTCAATCAGTACTTTGATGCAGTTTTCGTCATTCTCATGATTTACGACCTGAACAATCTTAGCGACAGTTCCGTACTGATAAAGGTTATCGTGATCAATATCTTCTGTAAGCGAATCTTTTTGCGCAACTACAAATACTAAATTGTCACTGTTACGAGCCACATCAACTGCATTGATCGATTTTTCACGACCCACGAATAACGCAATTTGCATGTGTGGATAGACCACTACATCACGTAACGCTAAAAGTGGTAATACACTTGGAACCTGAGGCTCTAAGTCAGTTTTTTCATTCATAATAAGTTCAGACATGGGCACTCCTAATGAGTGACAACGAGGTTGCCATGTTTTTATAGTGATGTGTATTTTGAAAATTACAAGGGCCTTTCAATAGAAAATGTGGAAAAAATGACTAATTTAGTCAACTTTTTTTAAAAATATTATGAATCAATGAATTAATTCTTAAGAAGAATAAAATTTTGTAGCGAGGATAAGTAATTTAGCTTAATAATTATGAAATATTCATATAACAAAAAAACCGTTTGGATGGAAAGTAATCAGTTTCTTGTGCCATTTATAAGCAATGTATTGTTAACAATAATCCAAAACTTATTCGATATTGAACACTAAATAGGCGTGTTAATATAAGTTGGTAAAGCGGTCTGTCACTTAAAAGTAACCATCCTTAGGGTGGTTACTTTTATGATTTTAGAGGCATGAAAAGTAAAGTTTTATTTTAAATTTTTGAATTTAAATTGTTTTTGTATAAAAATTATCTTTTAAAATAATAAATATGTTGAGGGGTGAGTAAAGCATCTAATGGTTGATCCCAACTTTGACGTTTTAAAGTCTGCTTAATAAATTGAAATTGATGGGCCACACCTAAACGATAAGGCTTATGTTTTGCACTTGCCAATGTACGGTCATAATAGCCACCTCCCATACCAATACGCGTACCGTATTGATCACAAGCTAAAAGTGGCATCAACATTAAATCAAGTTTAGATACATGTTTTCCTCTTGTTGCCATAGGTTCTTTCATACCCAATGGATGATGAGAAAAACGTCGATTTAAATATTGGTTTCTAGATATCTTTACCCAAACTAAATGTTGATTCATAGAGCAAATCATAGGTAAATAAACTTGTTTATTTTTTTGAAAACATAACTTTATGAGAAGGTCTGTATAAACCTCTCCAAAGGCATGTAAATATAAACCAATTTTTTTTGATGAATGAAAAATAGCAAGCGTATTTAAATGATGGAGAACATTAAGCTGAGCTTGTTTTTGTTCCAATGGAGTTAAAGAGCGTCTTTTAGATCTTAAATTTTTTCTAATAAAACTAAGTTCATTCATGTGTAAATCTAACAAAGATTTGAGATCAGTCGAGCAAAATTATACCTATTTTTTATAGCTTTATGAAAATAGAAGAGTAATTAGAAAATAACTTTAAATTTATTAGGGTAATTGTCCTAAAGTGATCTGATCTATTTTCTTTAGCGATAAAAATTTCTATTTCTTTACGTATTACCAGTATTTATTTACATTTAATGAGATAAGAATATTTAAAAAGATAAATGTGAAATTGTTAAGCCTATGAAGTTAAAAATTTTAACCATTACAATAAGCGCCGTATTGATGCTAGGCGGGTGTACAAAACAAACAGAACCTGAAGCTGCTGAAGTGGACTATAAAGCCCAATTTGAAGAATCTGACCGTAAAATTGGTGAGTTTTTAGATCAATTGGATAATCCAAATACACCGCAAGAGGTTAAAGTCAAAATCTTGTGTCATGACTATCCAGAAGTTTATAAAACCCAATATATGCCCGCATTAATAAAAATTTCACCAAAACCTTATACCGAAGAAAAATTGTTGTCAGATTTGAAAAGTGCAACTGACTACTACAAAGATGCCTTTGCGATTAGGTGTAACCAATAAATTAATTTATGTTTAAAATCTCAAAAAATCCGATAAGTGTGAATTGATTGGCATTATTGAATTGTGATAAATTTCATTTTGTCTTTATAGTTGCTAATTTAGGGGGTTCTAGATATGGAAATCTTGAAATTCTTACAGAGTTTTAATACGGTCGGTACATACTTAACAATTGCTTCAACCGTTTTAGCTGGGCTTATTGTTTATTTTTACGTGATTAATCCAGCGTGATCTTTTAAAAAGAAATAGTAAGAAATCTGCTATTTCTTTTTTAATAATTAAATTCTGTTATTCATTTTAAACTATAAAAATAAGGTAGGGTCATGAAGTTTACATTGTTTCTTCTTAGTTTTTTAGCGTTAGGTTGTCATGCGGACGAAAACGTAAGTGATCCCGAGATTTGTAATGTAGTGAAAAAAGTTGCTCATACAGTCATGGAGGCCCGTCAACAAAAAGTTCCATCTCAAGACTTGCAACACATAGCGAATGGTCTAGAAGATCCTAAAGCAAAACAACTTTATCAGGATTTAATTAATTCGGCTTACTCTGCCAAAGTATTCAAAACCAGTTTCTTTAAAAGAAAAGCAATAGAAGATTTTCAAACAGCTTGGTATGAAGAGTGTCTTAATAGAAATGAAAAATAATATGATAGAGGTGTAGGGTAAATTAATAGCGTAACAGGGTAATTTAATGTTTAAAAAGGAATTTTAGACTGACAGGTCTGTATGAAAGACTAAATTAAAATAAATATTTTGAATTTTTCTTAAAATTAAAACTAAATGCTCCGAAGATGCCGCTGCATGTGTCGTTACCCTGAACCCGATGAGTTCAAGGTGGAGGCGACGTATACTTGCTGGGTTTCCTACACGAAGGTAGGCATACACTCTAAATATACAGAACACATCCATAAGTTTAAGTATCGGCAGGGGAATAGACCCGCTGGCGAACATCCCAGAGACAGCTTAAGTATAACCGATCTGACCATGTTGGCAATCACCTAAACCTCTGGAACTGTAAACTTAGTTTGCGTTTGATGAAGCTTTGTACATTAACAAGCATAAAGTAATTTCAATTACGCTTAATAGTGCCAATAAAAAACGCCTTGCATCTATTATTCATAGAGCAAGGCGTTTTGTATGGATGGTTTATTAAACAATTTGTTCAACATCATCCAAGATCGTTTGCAGTAAACGTTCACAGTGAGTGTATTCTTGCAAAGACTTATTAAGGCTTAGTACTTCTTGAGTCAATTGTAGAGCAACCATAATGACCAGTTTATTGTGCTCAACACGTGGAGCACTACGACGCATCTCATTAAATTTTTCATTGAGAAGTTCTGCTGCACGTTCAAGTTCATCTTTTTTATCTAAAGTAGTCGCGAGTCTAAAGGTCTGCTCAATCAGCCTAAGCTCTACCATGACTTGTTCACTCATGATTGGGTCTCCTCACCAGTTTCAGCATTAGGATGGGCAAGCTGCTGAATTTCTTGAGCATGCTGATCTTGGGCAGTACCTAAAATTCCTAAACGTTGAATAATGGCTTCAACTTTTGATTTGGCAAGCTCATTTTTTTGTAACAAACGATCACGATCTTGTTGTAAATCATGAAGCTCTTGTTGGGTTTGACGCTGGTGGGCTTGTAACTTTTCTTTTGCAACACGTAATTCATTTCGTTCGGCAAGAATTTCTTGAAAACGATTTTTTAAATCAGTCGTACTTTTTTCTAATCGGCTATAACGTTCAGCAAGTGTGTTAGCATCCTGATTCAATTGTTGAAATTGACCTTTTAACTGAGATAGTTGCTCAGTTACCGACTCAATTTCCTCTTGTTTTTTAGTGATAATACTATTTTTTTGCACAACTTGTGCGTGATGCTCTGTTTCAGCCAGTTCATTAGCTTCTGAGAGTGCCGCATGTTCACTCTCTAAATGATGTAAGCGTGTTTTTAATACGCTAATATGCGCTTGTAGCCGCTGTAATTGTTCTAACATAACGAGGTCGCACAGAATTGCAATCAAAGGTAATATATACAAAGTATAGAGATTGGATAAACGAATGCAAGACGATATTTCAGGCTGGACAGATTGGAACGCTCATTTTGAAGGAATTGAAGAAATTTCAAGCCCTAGTGAGTTACATGGTCTGTTAACAGGTATTGTTTGTGTGACAGAAGCGCCAACGCGTGAAGAATGGTCACAAATTTTAACAACCCTTAATGTGCCAGAGTTAAGTGAAGATGCTTTAGCACTTTTAACTGATGAAGCAGAAGATGTCGTTCACGCTATATCTGATGATGAATTAGATTATTTACCAATGCTTCCTGACGATGAACACACGCTTCAAGAGCGTGTACAAGCATTATCAGATTGGTGTGCGGGTGTTGTATTAGGTTTTGGGTTGGCATCGGGTCATATTCGTGATGATGAACGAGAGTTGATTGAGAACCTTCAAGATATTGCAGCGGTCGAATTTGAAGACTCTGACAATGATGAGGAAGGTGAAAGCAGCTACGAAGAATTGTATGAATTTGTACGCTTAATACCTGTAAGCTTGTCTATTGGTAGAAAGAAAATCACTGTAGCTGACAGTTCTTTATTGAAAAACTTTCATGCAAAAATTAAATCTGCTGCTGTAGATACAGAGCAAACTATTGTAGAAATGTTTACTCCACATCGCCCAAGCTAATTGAGGCGATGTGTTATTGGTTGTATTTTACTTTTTGACTTTAAAATTCTAAATCAAGTAGATCATTATGAAATTGCCTCAAGCTGATTTTCGACATCGTAGAGACCGTCTGGCAGAAAAAATGGGTCCAAACAGTATTGCAATTATTGCAACGCGTGAGGAAATGTACCGTAATCGTGATGCGGATTATAAATTCCGTGCCGATAGTAGTTTTTTCTATTTGACTGGCTTTGCTGAGCCTGAGGCAGTTGCTGTCATTGAGACCTTCGAGGACGATGACTATAGCTATAGTCTTTTTTGCCGTGAACGTAATCGCGAGATGGAAATCTGGAATGGTTACCGTGCCGGCATTGATGGTGCAATTGAAGACTATGATGCAGATGAAGCATATGCAATTGATCTGCTTGATGAAGAGATTATTGAAAAATTATTAAATAAAGAGCGTCTTTATTATCGGATTGGGCACAATGCTGAGTTTGATGCACGGGTTAGCCAGTGGATTAAAAAAACAGATGACGAGCACCGACATGAGAGTGCTCCAGCTCAATTAGTACAGCTCGACCGTATTGTCGATGAAATGCGTTTAGTTAAGTCACCACAAGAACTTGAGCTGATGCAAATTGCTGCAAAAATTAGTGCCGAGGCACATACACGTGCGATGCAAATGGTACGTCCGGGGATGATGGAATATGCACTTGAAGCTGAGCTGAATTATATTTTTGGACAAAACGGCTGTGTCCCGTCTTATAACAGTATTGTTGGTGGTGGTGCTAATGCTTGTATTTTGCACTATGTTGAAAATAATAAGCCATTAAAAGATGGTGATTTAGTCTTGATTGATGCAGCTTGTGAATATGAGTTTTATGCATCGGATATTACCCGTACTTTCCCAGTAAATGGCAAATTTAGTGCTGAACAAAAAGCCTTATATGAAGTTGTATTGGCTTCTCAATACGCAGCCATTGACGCAGTTCGTATCGGTAACTCTTACCGTGAACCTCATGAAGTTGCAGTCAAAATTTTAACTGAAGGCTTAGTTAATTTAGGTTTGCTCAAAGGTGATGTTAATGAACTCATCGAAACCGAAGCGTACCGTCAGTTTTATATGCATGGCACAGGTCATTGGCTAGGCATGGATGTACATGATGTCGGGTCTTACAAAAAAGGTGAAGACTGGCGTCAATATGAAGAGGGTATGGTTGTTACAGTTGAACCTGGTTTATACATTGCGCCAGATGATGAAACTGTAGATGAAAAATGGCGTGGTATTGGTATTCGTATTGAAGATGATGTGGTCGCAACGTCGAAAGGGCCACGAGTTTTAACTGCTAATGTGGTTAAAGATATTGCAGATATTGAACATTTAATGGCGCAAGCTAAAGCATAATTAAACGTATTCGCCAAAGGAGCAAAACTCGATGCAACAACAAGTGATTATTGTAGGTGGGGGTATGGTTGGTTTGAGCCTTTCACTCATGCTAGCGAAGGCCAATATTGCAGTAAAGCTATTGGAAGCTGTGAAATACCCAAACTATGATGATCAAAATGTTGCCCCTTACCATTCGAGTTTTGATGCACGTAATACGGCTTTATCACGTCGTAGTGTGCAAATTTATCAGAAGCTAGGGTTGTGGGATGCATTACAGCAACATGCTACTCCAATTTTACAAGTTCACATTACTGAGCAAGGCAGTTTTGGTAAAGCACGTTTAATCGCAGAACAAGAAAAAGTCGAAAGCTTTGGGCAGGTGATTGAAAATGCTTGGCTTGGTCGTGTGCTGTTAACTCAAGTGCGTCAGCAACCTTTGATTGAGTTGATTGATGGCGTACAGGTTACAGCTTTAACTCAAGATGCTGAACAAGTACATATTGAAGCTCAGCGTGGTGAGGAAACCTTAAAGCTTGACTCAAAATTATTAATTGCAGCTGATGGACGTGATTCTTTTTGCCGTCAAGCAATTGGCGTCGGTGTTGATGTCCATGATTATGATCAGGTTGCAATTGTCACTACGGTACAAACTTCAAAACCGCATGAGCATGTTGGTTTTGAGCGTTTTAGTGCATTAGGGCCTTTAGCTTTATTGCCTTTACCTGGTGAGTACCGCCGTTCGGTTGTATGGCCTGTGAAAAAAGGCACCGAAAATGAATGGCTAGGCGAAGAAAATGACCAACACTTCTTAAGTGCCTTGCAACAAACCTATGGTGACCGAGCGGGTAAATTTGAAAAAACGGGAAAACGGTTTAGCTATCCACTTTCACAAGTGCTTGCACATAAACAAGCTGTTGGTCGCGTTATTTTAATGGGTAATGCAGCGCATACAATTCATCCTGTTGCAGGACAAGGCTTTAATTTATGCCTACGTGATGCAGATGTTTTAATGCGTTATTTAGTGAATCAGTTAAGCACTTCTGATGATCTGGGTAACCCTGATAATTTACTTGCTTATGAACAAGCTCGTTTATCAGATCAGCAGCGAGTAATTAAGTTCTGTGACACTGTCGTTCGTGGCTTTAGTAACCAAAATCCATTCTTAAAATTAATTCGTAATACGGGTTTAATCGCATTCGATGTCATTCCGGGTGTAAAACCGTTGGTGGCTAACTATGCAATGGGGTTAAAAGCATGAGTGAAGTGTTGGATGTCGTCATTGTTGGTGGTGGATTGGTTGGTGGTTTAACTGCTTTATTACTTGCGCAAGGTGGCGTACAACCCACAGTGCTTGATGCGGCTCCTGTACTTGATGTTGAGAAAACATTAAGCGTGATGAACCCGCGTGTTTTAGCGCTTAGCCAAGCGACCATTCATTTGCTTAAAACGGTAAATGTTTGGGATGATCTTGCGCGTCAAATGCCTTATACAGGCATGCAGGTCTGGAACCTCAATGGCTATGGTGAAATTAATTTTGGCCATGAGTCCATACAAAGACCAATGCCGGAACAAGCGTTAGGTTCTATGGTTGAACCGAGTGTATTAAATGTTGCCATTCAACAAAAAATGTTGCAGCAGCTTACAGATTACCGTACTCAAGTTCGTGTTACTCGTATTGAGCAGGGTGTTGGATGTTGGCATATTCAATTGGCAGATGGTACTACGCTTAAAACTAAACTGCTTATTGGTGCAGATGGCGCGAATTCGTTCGTACGTGAACAGGCTTTTATTGACCTCGATGTACTGGATTACAAACAAGCAGCGATTAGCTGTGCTATTCGAACTGCAAAACCCCATCATTATGTTGCCCGTCAAATTTTCTTACCTACAGGACCTTTGGCATATTTACCTATGGCAAGTCTTGAAGAAACTGAAAACGGATACTGGCAATCCATTGTCTGGACATTACCAGATGATTATGCCGATGAATATTCAGCTTTAAACGATACTGCGTTTATGCAGCTTTTAACTCAAGAAAGCCAACACATGTTGGGTGAGGTGTTAGAAGTTCGTTCCAGAGCACAGTTTCCACTCAAAGCTCGCGCTGCAAAACAATATGTAAAAGCAGGTTTAGCTTTGATTGGTGATGCCGCACATGTGATTCATCCACTTGCTGGACAAGGGGTAAATATTGGCTGTCTTGATGCAGCAGTACTGTGTGACGTGTTGCTTCACGATTTAAGCCGTGGTGTATGGGCACATGAACAAACTTTAATGCGCTATGAGCATCGCCGTAAAGGTCAGAATGATGCAATGATGCATAGCATGTCGGCAATTGGTTGGCTTGAAAGTAGTGAATTATTCCCAATAGTTTGGGCTCGTAATATGGGCCTTAAGCAAGTTGAGCAGATTCCGGTTTTAAAAGATAAATTTATGCAACAAGCAAATGGTTTAGGGGCTTTACAAAGTACCCGCTATAGGCATTAAAATATTTACTGGGCCTATACTCTACTAAGCGAATTAAATGCCAGTAGATATTTTTTGAACAATCATTTATATATCATTACCAATTTGGTCATAAAAGATACGGAATTGACCAAATTGGCTCTTTGCTAAATGCAAAGAGGTTGCTAAATTTCTGAGGTCTTGGGACCATAGCAATGATGCAATAAAAATCATTCTGGGGAGTGTGAAATGTCAGATATCAATGATTATGAAGATGCAGAAGATTCTGCTGTAGATGAAGATGAAGCGAAAGCAGCAGAAAGCGGTGCAGCTGATGAAGAAGCAGGCAGTATGAGTGATACTGATCTTGCTGAGGCAGAAACGCTGACTGTCACTGCTAAACAGAAACAGCGCCAAGCGCTGGAAGATGAAATCGCTGCATTTTTAGCTCGGGGTGGGAGAATTACCGAAGTTCCTCCTGATGAACATAGCGACCATTAATCTTAAAAAAGCATCACATGAGTGGTGCTTTTTTATTTGTATGAATTTACCAAAACAGGTTTAAGAAGAGCTTTGCAGTTCTTTTAAAATCCCACATTCATCTACTGTTCGATTGGTAGAGCAGTGCTGTTTTAAATCAATTAAAGATTCTTTTAGAAGCAATAATCGTTCAATTTTTTCTGATACTTCATTTAAGTATTTATCTACTAAATTATCAATTTTCGTACATGCCTGTTTAGGCTGAGTTTTCATTTCTTTTAACGTTTTAATATCACTGAGTGAAATATCTAATTCACGGCAATGCTTAATAAACAATAGGTCGCCAAGTGTTTGCTCGGTGTAAACACGATAGTTATTTTCTGAACGTTGGATACGATCAAGTACACCTACTTTTTCGTAATAACGGATCGTATCAATGGGGACATCCGCTTTTTTTGATAATTGACCAATAGAAAGACTCATAAGGCTTGACTCTGGAGCTACTCAAGGGTTTTTAATGACTATAAAAGAGTTTTAGAGGAAATGAAATGGCTGGATGTGGTTGTGCTTCAACATGTTCTCCTTCAAAGAAGGTGAGTCCACGATTTAGAAAAGCGCTATGGATTGCACTTATCATTAATGCATTGATGTTCGTAGTGGAAATCTTGGGTGGTTACAAAGCCCAATCAGTTTCATTATGGGCAGATGCTTTAGATTTTGCCGGAGATGCAGCAAACTATGCGTTATCGTTAGTTGTTCTTTCGATGAGCTTATATTGGCGTGCAACAGCGGCATTAATGAAAGGAATAACGATGACAGCTTTTGGCATTTTTGTCATTGGAAAAGTGGTCTGGTCATATTTTCATGGTGTTCCACCTGAACCTATGGTGATGGGCGCAATTGGCGTGATGGCTTTAATTGCGAATGTTTCAGTCGCGCTTATGCTCTATGCATTCCGTGATGGAGATGCCAATATGCGTTCTGTCTGGTTATGTAGTAGAAACGATTCTATTGCCAATGTTGCTGTAATTTTAGCGGCGGTTGGGGTATTTGGAACAGGCAGCGTATTTCCCGATTTATTTGTTGCCTTTGTCATTGCCTACTTAGGTGTATCTTCTGGTTATGCTGTTATAAAGCAATCACAGCAAGAAAGAAAACAATCAAAGCTGGTGTTGGGTTCTCAAGCATAATTTTGAGCACATAAAAAGTACCATTTAAACATGGTACTTTTTACTGTTTTAAGTGAACTAGATGAGAAGCGATATTGCGATACTCCACATAACGCAACCAATAATAAAGTCTAAAATTTTCCAAGCTTTTGGATTGATAAATAATGGTTTTAATAATCTTGCGCCATAGCCCAAACTGAAAAAGAAAATCCAAGAGGCAACAATGCTGCCCAAAGCAAAACTAACTTTGTCTTCTAGTTGGGTTGCAACTGAACCAATCAGAACGATGGTATCTAAATAGACATGTGGGTTAAGCCAAGTAAAGGCAAGACAGGTCACTAGGGCTTGGGTTAAAGTCTGTTTCTGGCTGCTATCAAGTTCCATACTCTGGGTGGTCTTAAATGCCGCATAGAATGCTTTCGCACCGTAGACGAATAAAAACGTTGCTCCTAAATATTTAGCGACCATAATTAAAATTGGTGATGCTGTCATAATTTCGGCAAAACCTAATACACCAAAAGCGATTAGAATCGAGTCGGACAGCGCACAGATTAAACATAACCAAAATACATATTGCTGTTTAAGGCCTTGTTTTAAAACAAAAGCATTTTGAGCGCCAATTGCTACAATAAGCCCGCTACCAATACCGAAACCTTTAAAAAATATACTAAGAGAGAACATAACAGTAAGGTGAAAAAATCAGTTGGGGGAATTATCTGACTTTTTCTTAAGAAATAAGTAAAATTAAGAATATTTAGGTTTGGATAAAAAAAATTTAGGTTTGATATGTTAGATAGCAAACAATGTGAAGCCTTTCTTGCAGTAGCAGAAGTGGGAAGTTTTGATGCGGCAGGAGAGTATTTATATATTACTCCCTCGGCAGTATCCTTGCGCGTGCAGGCTTTAGAAAAGTATTTAGGCCAAATTTTAATTATACGTGGGCGCCCATGTGTACTCACACAAGCTGGGCAAACGCTACTACAGCATTTACGTCATACACGATTAATGGAGCAAAACTTATTACAAGGTTTGATAGGTAAATCATCTGAATCAGAGTTCTACAAAATTGCTCTTGCTTCAAATGCAGACTCATTAGCAACTTGGTTACTACCTAGCATTCAACAAACGCTTTTTAAAGAAAAAATAGTATTAGAACTAAAAATTGATGATCAATCTCACACGCATACTTTATTAGAAACAGGACAAGTCAACGCCTGTATTTCGGCAGAAGAGCAGGTCATGTCAGGCTGTTTAGCTCAACCACTCGGAAAAATGCGTTATAAAATGTTGGCTTCGGCTGAATTTGCTGCTGATTGGTTTAAACATGGCGTAACCCGAGAAACTTTAAGAAATGCACCAGCTGTAATTTTTAACCATAAAGACCTTATGCATTCAGAGGTATTACTAAAATATTATGGCTTGTCTTTGCAAAGTTATCCCTATAGTTTTATTCCCGCAACAGATGCCTTTGTGAAAGCGATCCAATTGGGTTTAGGATATGGCATGGTGCCCGAGCTTCAGGTTCAATCTTTACTAAGCAATGGAACTTTAGTGGACGTTATACCTGAAGCTGAGTTCGACATTCCGTTATATTGGCACCATTGGAAAAGACAGTCTAAACAGTTAGATGTACTGACAGAGACAATTGTGCAGTCAGCGAAACACATATTGAGATAGTCTTTACATCTTTCTTCTTAAATGACGATTCGAAATATGCTGAATATAAAACTCTATATCTTGTTCTGAGTAACCTAAAAGCTGTCCAACTTTTCGGTCAAGTTCTATGCATTTTTCAAAATTAGTTTCTTTGAATAAAGTTTCAATACACATCATGAGTTCATTTAAATCTGCTAATGATGCATCTTTATAGATCAGCATAATTGAAAATGGTAAAGGTAGAGAAGTTTCAATATCTTTACTCAGCATAGATAAAGTACCTTGTTCGAGATACTTTAAAAAACTGACAGGTAGGATTTCATAAAAATAAGCAATCGGTTTCTCGCCTGAAAGTAATAATTCTAGCTCTTGCCCTTCTTGAGGGCCAAGTTTGCCAATTTGTTCAGTTATATTAGTACTCTTATTCTTATATTTTATTATGTAAAATTTAGGCCTGGTGATGACACAGACTATTCGTCATCACCATACTTAATTAAAAAATTACGATTGTGTTAACTCAAGCGCACGTTGATAAGCGACTTTCTTCTTAATTCCTGTTAAATCGGCAGCAAGTTGAGATGCTGCTTTAACAGATAAATCTTGAAGTAAACGCTTTAAAAGTTCATCTAGTTTTTCTTGCTCTAGATCTGTTTTTGCAGCTGCACCACCCACAACGACTACAATTTCACCTTTTTCTTGGTTATGGTCATTTTCAATGAAGCTGACCAAATCTTTTAACGTCATTTTTTTGATGGTTTCAAAGGTTTTAGTAATTTCACGTGCAAACCCTACAGGACGGTCTTCACCAAATACCTGAGCCATATCTTTAACAGACTCTAAAATACGATGAGGTGCTTCATAAAAAATTAAGGTCTGGGTTTCGTTTTTTAGTTTTTCTAATTGAGAAATACGTTGTGAAGCTCGAGATGGGAGAAAGCCTTCAAAGCTAAAACGATCACTCGGTAAACCTACAGCACTTAAAGCAGCAATCGCTGCACATGCACCCGGCACAGGAACGACTCTAATACCATGCTCTTGAGCAGCACGGACTAACTTAAAACCAGGGTCACTGATGAGCGGTGTACCTGCATCACTAATTAAAGCAACGCTATCGCCAGCAAGTAGTTTTTGAACTAACTGCTCAATTTTATTGCTTTCATTGTGGTCATGACATGCAGTAAGTTGAGTCGATATATTATAGTGTTTAAATAATTGTGCTGATTGGCGAGTATCTTCGGCAGCTACAATAGAAACTGATTTTAAAATATCAATTGCACGGAAAGTCATATCATCTAAGTGCCCGATTGGGGTGGCTACAACAAATAACTGAGCACTCATTTGGTTTTACTCCGTACAGATAAACAATTTTAATGGGGTAGTTTACCCGAAATTATGATTTGGGCGTGAACAATGTCTGCTAGCTTGAGCTTTTCGAAAATGATCTGATTTTCATTTGTTCAATTCAGATCTGATATGGCCGATGAATTTAAGAAAATAACTTACGCATAAAAACATCTAGAGCTATTTTTTAATTTGGGGGAATAAAAATGTTATTAGCACAGCAGTTGGGGAAATGGGCAGAGCAAACTGCGTTAAACCTTTTACAAGCACAAAACTATGTGTGGGTCACAAGTAATTACCATTCACGCCGTGGCGAAGTTGATTTAATCGTCAAAAGAGGGCAAGAGCTAGTTTTTGTTGAAGTAAAAGCACGCACTATAGGAAATTATGGGCAGGCTTGTGAAATGGTAACGTGGACAAAACAGAAGAAAATTATCAAAACTGCGATGCGTTTTTTACAGCGCTATCCATCTTATCAGGATTTTTATTGTCGTTTTGATGTGATTTGTTTTGATTTTCCACAGAAAATTGCAAAAACAGTACAGCAAGACTTTTCAAAATTCCATTATGATCTGCAATGGATCGAAAATGCATTTACTTTGGATTAAGAGTTCATTACTCTTTTGAGCAAATTTAAGTCTGATGCTTTATGATCAAGCCAAGAAATTGATAGGAGTCTGGTGGAGTGTTAAAACGTATTGCTGTAACAATGCTTTGTGTCGCAAGTTTATCAGGTTGCGCAAGTTTTATTTCTGGTGGAACAGGCACAGCTCCAGTGGGCACAGATAGCGGTGTCCGCAGTTTGGGCCAAGTATTCATTGACTCTTCAATTAAACGTACAGCCAATATCAACATTTATAAACTTGATCAACGTTTCAAGCAGTCACGTATTAATATTGAAAGCTTCCATAGTACAGTTTTATTAACTGGCCAAGTGCCAGACCCGTACTTGAAACAATTGGCAGAAGACAATCTTAAAGCCATGAGTGATGTGAAAGCCGTACATAACTATATTACGGTGGGTAACAAAGTTAGCTACAACACCATCATGCAAGATGCAGGTGTAACAGCAAATACACGTGCTCTTTTAATGAAGGCACCTGTGGTTTCAGATAGTAAGGTTTTGGTACATACCGAAGACGGCGTACTTTATGTAATGGGACGTTTAAATACAGCTGAAATTAATGATTTAAATAGCGTCTTACAAAACGTCGGTAACGTTACCAAAATTGTTACTTTAATTGATAACGTTGATTTGGCGCCTGCACCAGCCGCAAGTACGGGTAGTGCAACAACTACACCGATTATTAATAACGTCATTGCTCAACCAACAGTTCAAACACCTGTTGCAATTGATCCTGACCAAACAGATCCTGCTTCGACTGCACAGTAATATATGAATCTGATTGAACAACTACAAAGCAAAATTGAACAGGCGCGAACTCTCTATAAAGAGTTCCGCCTGTATGATTTGGGGAGTTTTGCTTTAAACCGTTTTACGCCAAAAGATGGTTTTGAACAGGTTCCAAATATTCGTTATGGCCTAAAGCCTCGCCACCGTTTGGATGTTTACCGATCTGTTAAAAAGCTAACTCATCAACCTCTCATTGTTTTTGTGCATGGTGGGGCTTGGCAGCATGGTAATAAACGAGATTATCTTTTTATTGGTGAGACATTTGCCAAAGAAGGTTATGACGTTGCTGTTATTAACTACCAGTTAGCGCCTAAAAATATTTTCCCAAGTTTTGTTGATGACCTGACTCAGGCATTGAATTATTTGCATCAAAACCAAGGGAAACTGGAAATTTCTACAGAAAATATTGTACTTATGGGGCATTCAGCAGGGGCATTTAATGTGATGTCTGCTGTTTATCACCCTGATTCAACTAAAATTGAGTGTTTAGGGAAAATTAAGGCAATAATCGGTTTAGCTGGCCCCTATCATTTTGACTATAAAGGTGACCCACTGGCCGAAGATGCTTTTGATCAAAGCACCTCTTATAAAGAAGTCATGCCATATTATTTCGTTAATCAAAATAATATTAAACATTACCTTTTGATGGCTGAAAATGATCAGATTGTAAAAAAACACAATACTTTAGATATGGATCAAGCGCTTAGAGAGAAGGGTAATCACAGCCATATCGCCGTGATTCCTAAAACTGGACATATTACAATTTTGGCCAGTCTCTCTAGTTTTATTAGTCATTATTTTAGGACTAAAAGAACGATCTTACATTTTCTTGAAGAAGTGTTTTAAACGAGAATATCGCTTAAAACACAACAGATTACCCAGCTTGGGTAATCTGCATAATCATTGAATGAGCAATACTACCTTTAAATGGAATTTCAGGTAATTGATCAATCTTGAAGAATTGTGCATCTGCAATTTCTTCTTCTTGCAGCTTAATTTCACCAGACTCATATTCTGCTCGAAACGCAACCATAAGGTTACTCGGGAAAGGCCAAGGTTGACTTGACATATATTGAACATTTTTGAGTCTTAGGCCTACTTCTTCAAAAGCTTCACGTTGTACCGCTTCTTCAAGAGTTTCACCAACTTCAACAAAACCTGCAATCAAACCATACATATTGGTTTTATTGTGGACTGACTTCGCCAGTAAGATTTCATCATCACCTCGAGTAATGACGGTAATAATGCACGGGTTTACACGAGGATATTGGTGATAGCGACAAGATGGGCACACCATTGCATATTCAGTTGGATGAACTTCTGTCGGATGTCCGCAGTGACTACAAAATTTATGATTGCGTCGCCATTCAAGTAACTGTACAGCACGGCTCGCTTGCAAAAACTGTTCTTTCGACCAACTTGTAATGAGTTGGCGAATTGGAACCAGTTGTAAGCCTTCTGGTATAGCTTCCTCAGCAAGCAAGTCACGTGCAATGACCTGCTCATCATGAGTGAAAAGTAAATCACTTGCTAACTTTTCGACTTTGGGTAGTTGAAGGTTTTGATCAACCAGTAATTGTTGATGATGGAAAATATAAGCAAGTGATAATTCAGACATTAAGCTGCCTTTTTTTGAAGTTGTTGACTACTCGACAATGCTACATTAAACATGGATTGTAGAACAGGTTGTTTATTTTTTAAATTGTCAACCAACATGTCAAGGCCTGCTAATACGTTAAAAATACAGTGAATTTGTTCTGTATTAAACGGCTGGTTTTGTTCAAGTTGTTGTTGAACAAATTGAGCAGTTTGAAGTAAAGCATCTTGTTGAATTGTACTTCCTAGAAATTCGGCTGCGCCAGCTAGCTCTTTTAATGAACCTGCAATTGCTTCAATATTTTGTGTCTGATCATTTGCATACAATGTAAGGCTCTGACAAATAAAATCAATTAAATTTTTTGTCTCGGTGAGTAAGGCTTGATGTGCCTCATCAAGACGATCTAAAGAAATATTTGTATTGTTCACATTAAGCTGTAAACGACTAGACGTATATTGGCGTACCAAAATACCAATTGAGTTCATGGCAGACAAAATGCTGTCCATAAGCTGCTGAGCATAGTTTTCATTACTTAATATATTGAGCTGACTTAAACTATTTGCCTGTTGAGAGAGTTCAGATGCAGCTTCATCAAGATTAAGCAGTTTAAATGTATAGGCTAATTGCAAAAGGCTCGTTTGTAATTGTTGTGCTTTTTCAGTCGACATATTTTGATAGTTATATTCAATATCGTTACGCACTTTGTTCATTTCGTTCAATATTAATTGGCTGACTGTGTGCATAGTGTCAAAGTCAGGCCCATAAAGATGACGGCTTAAAACGAGCAATTGAGTGTCTGTAGGTATTTCTTCACCGATATGGAGTTGGTTGCGAATATGGTGAGCAACCTCATCTTCTTGAGCGATAACTATACTTAAAATATCTGCAAGTGCAGCCAAATCAGGCTTAAAAGTTTCAGGGCTTGTTAAGAACTGACCAATATAACTTTCAATATTAATGAGTACACGTAGGCGTGAATCATTTAAAAGCAGGTTATCAATATGGCCGAAAGCATAATTTACGAGTTGCCAATATTGTTGGCTTGGCTGATGGTTTGCCATGCTGACCAAATAGGTCCCAATAAGTTTAAAAGCTTGAAAATTATGATTAGCTTCTGTCTTGTTTAAAAATTGATGTAGAGATAGCTTATAGAGTTGATGGATAAACTGAGTTTTTTCATTAATCAATACTTCTGGTAATGGGAGTTCAAGCGCAGTATTTGCAAGTAAAGGAGCAATCGCTTGTCCAGAAGATGTCAGTGGTTTATTTAAAGCTAATTCTAAATTGTTTAATGTATTAAGAAGAAACTGAGGTACTTGTAATTCACGCAAACAGATAAACTCAATATACCGTTTTACCATGGTCGTGCCTTCACTCAGTGCAACCACATCATTGGTATTAATTTGCGTTGGTTTCGCAATAATTTTTTGCATCAGCTCAGTTGAATATTGAGTGATTTTTGCAAGATAGGGGATATCAATTAAACGGAGGACTTGAGTGCATTGCTTAAATTGTTCTAATGCATCATCAATACCGAAAGGGAGTGTTTGTTCCTCAATTAAAGTACTTACTGCGCCTTCAACCAGTTTTATTGAACGATCAATTTCATGTTTAATGATGAGTAAAGCTGTTGGATCGAAATGAATCGAAGTATGCTCAGACATAAACGTTCCCCTTTGCAAAAAAAATCAATTGTTATATTCGTAGTGCTCGGTAATTTGAGCTAAAAATCTATGTGACTAATATAACTTAACTTACAAAGGGGAAAAGCTAAAAACGCTAAAGAATCAAAAATTTATTTTGCAAAAAGGCAAGGTTCTCCATGTTTTTTCTCAAATTCTTTGACCCAAGTCTCATGTGTATTTAGCTCTTCTTCGGAAGGAAGAATAACGGGTAGTTCAATTTGAACTCTGGTTTTATTTGCTGTGTTCAGGCTATTTTCACTTTGAGATAAGGCATCTATATCAAAAGAAACCTGTCCACCTGTCATTGCTAGGTAAACATCTGAAAGAATTTCAGCATCGAGTAAGGCACCGTGGAAAGTACGGTCACGTGCTGGAATTTCATAACGTCTTACGAGGGCATCAAGCGAGTTTTTTTGTCCTGGATGTTTGCTTTTCGCTAAAGCTAAAGTATCTGTTACCTCACATACTTCAGAAAGCGCAGGAAGGCCAGCGCGTCTAAACTCCATATCAAGGAAGTTCATATCGAAGGTCGCGTTGTGGGCAATAATCTCTGCGCCTTTTAGATAATCAAAGAGCGTATCGGCAATATCTGCATAGAGCGGTTTATCTTTTAAGAAATTATCACTGATACCATGGATATTTTCTGAGTCGCCCACTGGTTTTTGCGGGTTAATATAAATATGAATCGAGCTACCGGTGAGTTTCCGGTTAATCATTTCAATGGCGCCGACTTCAATAATGCGGTCACCATCTTGGAAATAGAAACCAGTGGTTTCTGTATCAAGAATCAGTTGTCGAGGCCCTTGTAATTGTAATTTGGCTTCGGTCACAACAACCTGAGGGTGAATGTTATTGATTGGCTGCTTACTTTCTGGCTCAGCAGCTTTAACTTCAATAACTTCTTCTTCCACAATAATCATCTCAACTTCTTCGGGCTGTTCAAGATCAATATTATCTTCTTCTGTTACTTCTGCTATATCAAACCCAAAAGGGTCATCAAGTAACCAATCCTCTTCAGGCTTTTTTATATCTTGCAGGGCAGTTGCTTGAACTGTTTTTTTTTGCAGGGCAGTTTGATCAGCTCCGATATTTGCAAGCTCATCGGCCATTTCGTTGCCTGCATGTCCAGCATGGCCTTTAATCCAATGCCACTCAATATTTCGACCGGCACAGACGGCATCTAATTTTTGCCAAAGGTCAGGATTTTTTACATCCTTCCAGTTTTTCTTTTTCCAGCCATGAATCCATTCAGTAATTCCTTGCTTCACATAATTTGAATCTGTCCAGATAATTAAATGAGCATCGGTTGGGCAAAATGAAACACCTTCAATAGCAGCAGTGAGCTCCATGCGGTTATTGGTTGTATCCGGTTCACCGCCAAATAATTTATGTTCACCCTGCTCGGTAATGACATATGCGCCCCAACCACCTAAACCCGGATTGCCACGACATGCACCATCAACATACAGTGTGATTGTTTGAGACATAAATCGAAACCTAAACTAAAAGAAAAAGAACTGAATATGGTGTATTGTATACGCAAAAAGTTCGGTTCCATCGTAACAAAGCAAGGTTTTTTTAATTTCTTGTAACATTTCCATGCAAATGACATCAAATTATTGCCTTGTCTATCTTGCACGCTTTAATACAATGGCATCGAAGACCTAGGGTTTGTGGCCAGACCCCAAAAAATATTACGCGAGTTGTTTGGAAGTTTTTATGTATAAACCAACCACATTTGTGTGGCAGCCATCTGCGGCATCATTGTTCAAAATTACCGTACTTAGCTCTGCTTTAGCTGCGTTGGGTATTACAACAGGCTGTTCATCGACTCCGCAATCTGCAAAAACCTCTAAATCGAAACAGGTCAGCGGTGCAGGTTATTTAGATGCAAGTAGTCTTGACTCTTTGGAAGACTTACTTTCAGCAACCGATATGCGTGCTGTAGAAGGTGATCGTCTGCTTATTTTAAAGCATGGTGATGTCTGGAAGCGTATGTCTGTTGGTTTCAAAATGGACTTGAATCACTGGGATTCACGTATTGAAGCTCAGCGTAGCTGGTTTATTTCTCGTCAGCCTTACCTTGATCGCTTGAGTGCTCGTGCCAGTCGTTATTTGTACCATACTGTGAAAGAAGCAGAACGCCGTGGATTACCGACAGAACTTGCATTATTACCTGTAATTGAAAGTTCTTATGACCCAGCTGCAACAAGTAGTGCAGCAGCAGCGGGGCTATGGCAGTTTATTCCAAGTACTGGTCGTATTTATGGCTTAAAGCAAACAGGTATGTATGATGGGCGTCGAGATGTCGTTGAGTCGACTCGCGCAGCTTATGAATTTTTAGGAAGTCTCTATAATCAATTTGGTTCTTGGGAACTTGCTTTGGCGGCCTATAATGCTGGCCCGGGACGTATTCAACAGGCGATTAACCGCAACCAAGCTGCGGGTTTACCGACTGACTATTGGTCATTAAAATTACCTCAAGAAACGATGAACTATGTTCCACGTTTCTTAGCTGTTGCTCAAATTATTAAAAATCCAAAGGCTTATGGTGTAGAACTACCGCCAATTGCAAATAGACCCCATTTCCGTGAAGTGACTTTATCAGCACCTTTAACATTAAATGAAATTGCTTCTACAGCAGGATTAAGCCGTGCAGAACTTTATGCATTGAACCCCGGATATCGTGGTGAAGCAGTAGACCCTGCGAGTCCAATGCGTATTTTGATTCCAGCAGATTTAAGTCCTTCAATTGATAATAAATTAAGAGGAACAAAATCGGGTGGTGGCTCAGGCTGGTGGGCAAATGTAACTTCACCGTCTACCCCTACAACGGTTAGTCCTTCTACTACAGTAACAACAAAAACAACACCAACAACACAAGTTCAGCCAGTTAAACCTTCTTCACCGGTGAAGAGTAGTTCAACTGCTTCAAAATCTACACCACGTGGTTCTGATGCGTTAGCTGCATTTGCAGCATCGGCAGATGTACCGAGTGCGCCGCGTATTCCTGTAGCTGTGACTAATGCAGCTAACATTAAGCAGCCTGTTAAGATGGAGCCACCAATTTCGGCTTCTGAACGTGAAAAGATTTTAGCTGCTGTTCGAGCTGAAGGTGCAAAAGAAACTGTAGATCAAGCTTTACAACCGCAAGCAACTCAAGCCGAGAAAGATCAAGTCGTTGCTGAGTTAAAAGCAATTGCGCCGCAAGGAACTGAAATTGTCGATCCTTATGATGGCAAAATTAGGTTAACTGCAATTCAGACGAGCCAGTCAGTTGCAGAGCAACAAGGTAAAGAGGTAAGTAGAGGTTTTGCTTATCCAAAAACTTTAGCTGAAGACGCGACTGTAGCTAACTCTGAAGATGGGCAACGTAATAAAGATAAACCTTATATCAGAACTGATACTGATGTCGTAGTTGTACAGCCTAAAGGTAAGCGTAGTACGTATACAATTCAGCCAGGTGACACTTTAGCCGTTATTGCCATGAAGAATGGTGTGAACTGGCGTGATGTGGCTAAGTGGAACCAGATTGATCCAGAAAAGACTTTGTTTGTAGGAACTAGTCTTTATCTCTATGATGCTAAACAACAAGAAACTCAAAGTACTTCGAAAAGTACGGCTAAACCAGATGTGTATGTGGTTCAAGCCAATGATAGCTTAAGCGGTGTCGCTAACCAGTTTAATTTGTCAGTAAAGCAATTAGCTGAATATAACGATTTATCAATAACGGATGGTTTATTTGTTGGACAAAAACTACAGCTAAAAGAGCCGAAGAATAGTCGCTCAAGTGCTAAAGCAGAGCCAAAAACAGTTCAAGCAAATGCGCGACGTATTGCAACTAAGAGCTATACCGTCAAACGCGGCGAATATCTTAAATTGATTGCAGACCGTTATGCACTATCTAATCAAGAGCTTGCTGAATTAACACCTGGTTTAACTGCTGGTAGTAACTTGATGGTGGGCCAAAAAATTAATGTGCCTACTCAAGATATTTCTGTAGATACAGTCGCTGATACCAAAATTTCTAGTAAATATGAGAAAGCGACGCTAAGTACTTCTTATAAAACAGAAAGCTATAAAGTGCAGCGTGGTGATACTTTATCAAGCATTGCAAGCAAATCTAAAATTAGTTTAGCTGAACTTGCCGAGTTAAATAACTTGAAGGCGAGTAGTGGTGTTCAGCTTGGGCAAACTTTAAAAGTACCTGCTACTAATACTGTTCCAGAACAATACGTTGTACAGTCGGGTGATAGCTTAAATGCGATTGCGAGTAAATATAACCTGCAAACAGGCTATTTGGCTGACTTAAATGGTTTGTCTCGCAGTGCTGGTTTACGTGCTGGTCAACGTTTAAAACTCACAGGTACAGTTGAAGAAGAAGCACCAACTAAGCCTTCTAAAAATACTAAAGAAGAAACACCTGAGAACTACACAGTTAAATCTGGTGATAGCTTAGGTAATATTGCTAACCGTTACCACTTACAGTTGGATTATCTTGCTGCATTGAATGGTCTTTCACGTAACAGTAGTGTTCGTGTAGGGCAACGTTTAAAGCTAACAGGTGATGTGCCTACAGTAGAGACAGCTAAAGCTGATAACAAGTCGTCAACTAAAACAGTTGCGGCTGGTAAAAACACTGAAAGATATACTGTTAAATCTGGTGAGTCTTTAAATAGTATTGCGAGCCGTGCGGGTATTTCAGTGCGTGAACTTGCTGAAATGAATGCATTAAAAGCGAGTGCTAATTTACAGCGCGGTCAAAATATTGTGATTCCAAAAACTGTTGTGGAATACAAAGTGAAGCGTGGTGATACGTTAATTGGCCTTGCCAGCAAATATGGTTTAGAAACCAATTTATTGGCTGAACTGAATGATTTGACGCCGTCTACTCAGCTTCGCATTGGCGATGTCATTAAAGTGCCTAATTTGTAAAATAATTAGTAACTTATGCATAAATCATATTTTCAACTGAGTCTGCTAGTCGGGCTCAGTGTCGTTTCTCATGCTGTTTTTTCTGCACAGCAAACCACTTCATATATAGCGATTCATTCCAAGCCTAAATATTTGGGAATGATGGCTATGCCATATGCAAACCCTAATGCACCTAAAGGTGGTTTGTTAAGTCAGGCAGCTCAAGGAACTTTTGATAACCTCAATAGTATGAATGGTAAGGGGAATGCGACAGAAGGTGTTAATTATCTTTTTGATACTTTAATGACCCAATCGCTAGATGAAGTCGGGGTTTTATATCCTCTTTTGGCAGAGAAAGTTACGTATGACCCAGAAAAAACGCAGTCTGTTACTTTCTATTTAAACCCTAATGCGCGTTTTAGTAATGGACAGCCAGTCACTGCGGCAGATGTTAAATTTAGTTTTGATGCATATCAGAGTAAGTCCAATTTAGGTTTGCAGATGTACCTTGCTGATTTGGCAAAAACAGAAGTAATAAATGCCCATCAAGTAAAGTTTAGTTTTAAGTCTACGCATAATCCTAAAATGCCTTTTATTTTGGCAACCTTGCCGATTTATTCAAAAACAGATTGGCAACAAAGAGACTTTAGCCGAATTACTCTACAACCTATTGTTGGCTCGGGACCTTATGTGGTTGAACGAGTTGATGCAGGTAGAAGCATTAGTTATAAAAGAAATCTGAATTATTGGGCAAAAGATTTGCCTATTAATAAGGGGCGCTATAATTTTGATCGTTTAAAATATGTCTATTATCGAAATTGGGATATTGCTTTTGAAGGGTTTAAATCTGGGCAATACACCTTGCATGAAGAAACTAACCCCAAAAAATGGGTAACAGATTATCGTTTTCCGGCAGTAAAAACAGGGTTAGTTACTCAATATAAGTTCCGTCACCATAACCCCATCGCCACCGAAAGTTATGTCTTTAACACACGACGAAAACCCTTAAATGATATTCGTTTTAGACAAGCCTTAACCTATGCCTATGACTTTGAATGGCAGAATAAAGCTTTGTTTTATGGTCAATATCAACGCCTTCAAAGTTATTTTGAAAATAGCGAATTGGCTGCAACGGGTCAGCCTTCGAAAACTGAATTAGCAATATTGAAACCATTGCTGCCTAAGTTATCTCCAATAATGCAAAAGGGTGTTTTAGCAGATTGGAAATACCCAGTGTCGGATGCGAGTGGATTTAACCGTCAAAATTTATTAATTGCGCGGCAGCTGCTTATAGAGGCTGGTTATAAAGTTAAAGATGGGCAGCTATTTACGCCTGAAGGGAAAAAAGTTCAGCTTGAGTTTTTAATTCAACAAGATGGTAAGCAACGAACATTAATGCCCTTTGTCCGTAATCTTAAAAAACTCGGTGTTCAAGTTAATTTACGTCAAGTCGACGCTCCTCAATATTTAGAGCGCACCCGCCGTTATGACTTTGATATGACTACGATCAATCTGCCGCAATCTCTTAATCCGGGCAATGAGCAAACTCAGTTTTGGGGGAGCATCGCGGCAGTACAAGATGGAAATTATAATTATGCGGGTATTCGCAACCCCGTAATAGATCAGGTCATTTTAAAATTAGTGGCAAGCAAAAATCGTGAACAACAGATTATTTATACTCGTATTCTCGATCGATTACTGAGGGCTGGTTATTATCAAATTCCGACCTATGGTAAAGGTGAAAACTGGTATGCTTATTGGAATATGTATCAACAACCTAAAACTAAACCAGCACTTTCGTCTGGAATAGATTATTGGTGGAGTGATGCAAACAAAGCCAAAAAAGTTGCTAAATATTTACATCAACAATAAAAAGCACCTGCCATAAAGGAAATCCTGTTATATGGGTTCATATATTCTCAAGCGACTTCTTTTAATGATTCCCACATTGTTTGTCATTTTATTGATTAACTTTGTGGTTGTGCAAATTGCACCGGGGGGGCCAGTTGAGCAAGCAATACATCAAGCTGAAGGTGATTTGGGAATTGGACGTGCATTAAGTGCAGAGACTTATTATCAGGGTGCTCAAGGTTTAAGCCCTGAAATGGTTGAACAAATTAAGGCGCAGTATGGTTTTGATCGATCTGCTCCGGAACGCTTTTTCCTCATGTTAAAAGGCTATTTAACTTTAGATTTTGGACAGAGTTTTTTTAAAGATAAACCAGTCGTGCAATTGCTGTGGGACAAAATGCCTGTTTCTATTTCGCTTGGGCTGGTAAGTACTTTTCTGATTTATTTAATTTCTATTCCGCTTGGTATTAAGAAGGCCAGACAGCAAGGTTCATGGTTTGATCGCTCCACTTCGTTAGTACTTGTGGTGGGATATGCCGTACCAAGTTTTGTATTCGCTATTTTGCTTGTGGTTTTTTTTGCAGGCGGCTCTTATTTTCAATGGTTTCCATTACAAAATCTTGTGTCAGATAATTTTCATCAACTCAGTCTTTGGGGCAAAGTTACCGACTATTTATGGCATATGACTTTGCCACTTATTACGATGGTATTAGGCGGTTTTGCCAGTTTAACGTATTTAACTAAATATTCGTTTTTAGAAGAACTCAATAAACCCTATGTTTTAGCTGCTTATGCAAAAGGATTGAATAGCCAGCAAGTCTTATATAAGCATGTATTTCGTAATGCTATTTTAGTCGTGCTCGCAGGGCTGCCAGAAGTATTGGCAGGTATTTTCTTTGTGGGTAATCTCTTTGTAGAAATTATTTTTCATTTAGATGGTGTGGGGTTGTTGGGCTTTGAAGCCATTCTCCAGCGGGACTATCCTGTTATTTTTGGCGTCTTATTTTTCTTTACTTTATTTAGTCTAATCTTACGTCTCATTTGTGATGTGTTGTACCAATGGATTGATCCTCGGATTCACTTTGACGCACAAGGAGGCAAATAATGTCTTTGATTGTGCGCACACGGTTACAACGTTTTAGACAACATAAATTAGGTTGGGCCAGCTTTATTTTATTTAGTCTAATTTTGCTTTTGTCATTAGCTGCGGAGTTGATTGCTAACGATAAGCCCTTACTAGTGAAGTATGAAGATTCCTATTATTTACCTGTGTTTAATACATATCCAGAAACGACGTTTGGTGGCGTGTTTGAAACAGAAGCAGATTATAAAGATCCGGCTGTGCAAGAACTTATTCATGCTCAAGGATGGGCAGTCTGGCCACTTATTAAATTTTCATATCAAACTCCCAATTTAGATTTAGCAGTTCCTGTGCCATCACCACCCTCCAAGCAGAACTGGTTAGGAACTGACGATCAGGGTAGGGATGTTCTTGCCCGTATTCTCTATGGTTTAAGAGTATCTTTACTTTTTGGTTTGGCCTTAACTTTTTGTTCCGCTTTGTTTGGCATTACTGTGGGCGCCATTCAAGGTTACTATGGCGGTTGGGTAGATTTATTGGGACAACGTTTGGTTGAAGTCTGGAATGGCTTACCCATGCTTTTTATGGTCATGATTTTGGTCAGCATGTTTGTTCCAAACGTATATTGGTTGTTTTTTATTATGTTGTTTTTTGGCTGGACAGTTTTAGTGGGGATTGTCAGGGCAGAATTTTTAAAAGCTCGCCAGCTTGATTATGTTCGTGCTGCTCAAGTGTTAGGAGTGACTGATCGCGTTGTTATTTTTAAGCATATTTTGCCGAATGCAATCAGTTCGAGCTTGTCCCAATTACCATTCATTTTAACAACTAATATTAGTGCCTTAACTGCTCTTGATTTTTTAGGCTATGGTTTACCACCCGATGCAGCATCGTTAGGGGAGTTATTGCTACAAGGTAAAAATAATTTAGATGCACCATGGCTAGCGATTTCAGGTTTTTTTAGTCTGGCTATTGTTCTTTCACTTTTAATTTATATTGGGGAGGCTGCTCGTGATGCTTTTGACCCAAGAAAATAATACAAATGTTACTTCTGCATTGTTGAAGATTGAACATCTTTCGATTCAAACGCTAGATCAAAAGATTTTGTTAGAAGACCTTAATGTGCAGCTTAATGAAGGGGAAACACTGGCTATTGTGGGCGAGAGTGGTTCAGGTAAATCGATTAGCTGTTTAGCAATCATGGGCTTACTACAAGAAAAATTAGAAATAACAGGTCGCGTTTGGATTGGTTCCCAAAATATTCTTGAGCTAGATGAAAAAGCTCAATCCAATGTCCGTGGCCAACAAATTGCCATGATTTTTCAAGAACCTGCCACGGCTTTAAATCCACTACATCAGGTTGAAAAGATTGTAGGTGAAAACCTTGTTTTATTAGGTTTGAGTAAAAAGGATGTTCGACAACAAGTCATTGAGTTACTCACAGATGTCGGAATTAGTGAGCCAGAACAGATTTTAAAACGCTATCCGCATGAGCTTTCTGGCGGTCAAAGGCAACGTGTCATGATTGCCATGACATTGGCACTGCAACCCAAAATTTTGATTGCTGATGAGCCGACTACAGCACTTGATGTAATTTTACAGATCCAGATTTTAGAACTCTTAAAATCTTTACAATCAAAATATGGAATGGCACTTATTTTAATTAGCCATGACTTAAATTTGGTACGTCAATATGCTGATGAACTGGTTGTATTGCAACGTGGGTGTGTTGTAGAGCAAGGTGAGCTTAGCCAGATTTTTGCAAATCCTAAATCCGCTTATACACAGCAATTATTAGAACATGATTTTGGAAATGCAGAATCTCTTGAAATAGAAAATAATATTTTGTCCGTTCAACAACTCAGCGTGCAATTCCCAATTAGAAAAGGTATTTTCAATCGCGTTCAGGGCTATGTGACTGCAATAGAGGGTCTAAGTTTTGATCTTGCTCAAGGTGAGTCACTTGGGGTCGTTGGTGAAAGTGGCGCTGGAAAGTCATCTTTGGCTCTGGCTTTAGTGCGGCTCATTAAAAGTGAAGGGCGGATTAATTTTTTAGGACAAGATTTGAATCAGTTGGCTCCCAAAGCTTTACGTTTGGCGAGATCTGATTTCCAACTTGTATTCCAAGATCCGTTTGGTAGTTTGAACCCCCGAATGACGGTTGGGCAGATTATTGCTGAAGGTTTAAAAGTAAAAGAAGTATTGAACAGTCAGATTCCAGAGCAAGTTAAATCTGTGCTTAATAAGGTTGAACTGCCTGAAGATTTTCAACATCGTTACCCACACGAACTCTCTGGAGGACAACGTCAACGGGTTGCTTTGGCAAGAGCTTTAGTGATTCAGCCGAAACTTTTAATTTTGGATGAACCCACTTCTGCATTAGATCGAACCACGCAAAAAGCTATCATTAAGCTTTTACGCCAATTACAGAAAACTGAACATTTGAGCTACATCTTTATTAGCCATGATCTAAATATAGTCAAATCGTTGTGCCATAAAGTCATGGTATTGCGCCATGCACAAGTTGTTGAATATCAGAAAACTGAACTGTTGTTTTCTAAGCCTAAAACTGAATATACAAGACAATTAATTAAAGCAAACTTTTAAATTAAATCATTAATCAATTGTTTTTAAATGGAATAATTTATTTTTGATTTTTATGCAAAAAGTTGCATATTTTTATATTCTTTAAAATTGACATATGCTATTGTCAGTTATCGATTATGACTTGACATGCCCTATAACTCATCTAAATTAGAGTAATTGCTCTAAAAACTAAAAAGAGATTAACCATGAACCAGATTGCTCAACCCATCACAATTCGCAATACCACATTCAAAAACCGAATTATTAAAGGTGCAATGAGTGAGGCGCTTGCAAATTATGAAGGTCAACCAAATGACTTACATTTAGGCTTATATGGGGCATGGGCAAAAGGTGGGCTTGGCTGTGCAATCACAGGCAACGTCATGGTCAATGTGGGTGCAAAAAATGAACCCGGTGTTGTTGTTATTGAAACCGAACGGGATTTAGAGCGCTTAAAAGAGTGGGCAGCATTAGGTAAAAAATATGGAATGGTGCAGTTGATTCAATTGTCCCACCCAGGACGTCAGTGTCCAAAAGGATTAAATAAAGAGACTGTCGCGCCGTCAGCAGTACCATTTAGTCCAGCTTTAGCGACTATGTTTGGAACGCCACGTGAATTAACTCATGATGAAATTCTAGATATCATTAATCGATTTGCAACCGCTGCACGTATTTGTGAAAAAGCAGGTTTTGAAGGGGTGCAATTACATGGTGCGCATGGGTATTTGATTAGTCAGTTCTTATCACCTTTAACGAATAAGCGCACAGACCAGTGGGGTGGTTCAGTTGAAAACCGTACACGCTTTTTATTGGAAGTTTATAAAGCTGTACGTGAAGCAACTTCCGAGAATTTTATCATTTCAGTCAAACTGAACTCTGCCGATTTCCAACGTGGTGGAATTACTGAAGAAGATGTGATTTCAGTATTTAAAGCGATCGATGAAGCTGGCATTGATTTGATTGAGATTTCAGGCGGCACTTATGAAGCACCTGCCATGGCTGGGGCTAAAGCTGACAAGCGCAAGACAAGTACAATTGCTCGTGAAGCATACTTTTTAGATTTTGCTGAAAAGATCCGCCAACACGTTAAATGTAAACTCATGGTGACAGGTGGATTCCGTACTGTAGAAGGAATGAATGCAGCACTCGCAAGTGGGGCTTGTGATTTTATTGGTATTGCGCGTCCGCTTGCAGTTGAGACTGATTTAACAGACCGTTTAATTGCAGGGCAGGACGTACGCTACGCAGTAAAACCAATTAAAACAGGCCTACCTTTTGTCGATAAAATGGCAATTATGGAAATTATTTGGTATGCCGCTCAATTTAAGACCATTGGTAAAGGCAAAAAGCCAAATCCAAAACTTTCACCACTAGTCGTCTTTTTTAATTATGCCAAAGGCAATATTAAAGCTGTGGTAAAAGGTCGCGTGAATTCACGTAAATCTGCATAAATTAATTACCATGCAATAGTCCAGTAAGCGTTAAATGTAGAAGCAGACCATTGACCTTTAATTAAAGCATTCTTAAAGGCAGGTCTGTTTTCTATTTGGGCAAGGTAACGTTGTATATGTTTAAACTGGCTGTAATTTTGTGAGCAAGCCAGTAATGGAAACCACATCAAAATATCAGCAATAGTAAACTGATCTCCAGCAAACCATAAGTGATGCTCTAAATGTTTATCAATCATGTTCATTTGTCGTTGTAATGATTGATTGAGATAGCCTTGATCAAATCCATATTTTAAAAGTTTAGGAATGAAACGGATTGGAAAAGGTGTACGTTGCGCAATTTGGTGAAAGATTTGTTTGAGTACCAAATCGGGAATGAATGTCGCCTCACAATAATTTTTCCAATAATAAAAATTTTGGAGATGCTGGCTTAATAAATTGTTCTGTCCCAATTGGGGATGTAAATGAGATAAGTAATCTAAGATTGCTGAGGTTTCAGCTAAGATTGAAATCTCTCCTTTTTCAATGATTTCGATAGTAGGAAATTTTGATAATTGGTGGGGTGAGTTTTTATTTTCGTCTACATCTGAATGATATTTAATAATGAGCTCATAATTGAGTCCTAATTCTTCTAAAAACCAAATAATGCGTTGAGAGCGTGAATTTTGTAGATGAAATAATCGAATTTGCATGTCATGTTCAAATTATAGTTTTGATCTACTCTTAGTATAGGACAGAAGACAACTTAAGTATAATAAAGTATTTATAAATCAAAAGATTATATTTTTATGAGAGAAGATCAATAAAAAGCCACTGCCTTAAAAATGCAGTGGCTTTTTAGAGTTTGACATCCTTATGGGATTAGAACTTGGGTTATCTCCGTGAAAGGATTTTTATATTTTCAAGTTAGAACGTATAGCTCATGCCAAACTGAACGGTACGTGGTTCGCCCGGATAAGCATATAAATTAAAGGCACTTTCATCATAAGTTCTATCAAAAATATTCTTCAAATCTAAGTTAAGACGAAGTTTTGGTGTTGCTTGATAATAAGAAACTAAATCTGTAACCGCATAGCCTTTCATTGTGTAGGTACTATTGGCTGTTTGTCCTGCACGCTTATCAATATATTTTTGATTAACCCCTAGACCTAAACCTTGTAAAGCTCCACCCTGAAATTCATAAATATTTAAAAGGTTAAAACTGTTCTTTGGAATATTGGCTAAAGACGTTCCTTTTTGCAAAGTGTTGTCTTTAATCACTTCAGCATCTGTATATGCGTATCCACCAATAATTTTCCAAGCAGGTGTAATTTGCCCTGCAATATTTAGCTCAATACCACGACTACGAACTTCACCAGCAGAAACCTTATAGGCTGAATCAATAGGATCGATAGTTAATACATTTTCTTTTTCAGCATAAAAAATAGCAGAGTCAACCGACAACATATTGTCTAATGCTTGCCATTTAAAACCTAACTCGTAAGCGATGCCTTCTTCAGGGTCAAAACCTTCTCCATTGCGACTAGCGCCAGTGTTTGGTTTAAATGATTTTGCAGCATTACTGTAGATTGAAAGATCATCACGGGCTTTAAAAACTAACCCTAAACGGGGAATAAAGGCATCATGACTGGTATTCCAATTTGTAGTATTCGGTAATAGGTTTTTATAGTCATGCTCATAGTGCTCAAAGCGTAAACCCAATAAAGCACTTAAACGTTCATTTAAATCGATTTGGTCTTGTACAAAAATGGCTGTTGTTTTTAAATTTTCACGATCATGGGTGGTCACACGATTAAGTTCAGGTAGAGGTTGTCCTAAAACAGGATCATTAATATTAATAGGGTAGCTACCGATATCTCCACTTGAGCGAATAATATATGACTTGTAATCATAGTTTTCATATTCAAGCCCAGTCACCAAGGTGTGTGCTAAACCTAAAAGTTGGAAATTACCAGTTAGGTTAATTTGTGCATCAGTGTCTTGCCATTTTAACTCACGGTAGTTGTAATTTCGGCCTAAAGTTTCGCCGTCATTTTGAATGCCATTTGCTTCTACTGCATAGCCATGCAATTTGCCATTTAAGTATTGCACACCCGCATTGAGCTTCCAGTCATTTCCAAGGTCATGTTCGACTCGTAATTGAGTCATGTTGTTATCATTGTAGATTCGGTTGTTATATTTACCTGTTTCCCACAAATAGGTTTCTGGTGAACTGTTAAAAGACTTTTGTGTAGGATAACGAGTATGCCCACGGTCAAGCGGATGCTGGTTGCGTAAAATATCGGCTTCAAAAGTGACTTTAGTAGCGTCAGTCGCTTGCCATTGAATGACTGGAGCAATTCCATAACGTTTGGATTCGACATGGTCACGATAACTATCACCACCTTCTGCAATCACATTTAGGCGATAACCGATATTTTCTGCATTTGGTATCGTACCTGTAGTGTCTACAGTGGTACGGTATAAACCTTCACTGTTAAGCTGAGCACCTAAAGTGGTTTGTTGCTCAGACTTCGGTGTTTTAGAAATTAAGTTAAACGTACCGCCAGGATCACCACGACCATATAAGCTAGAAGAGGGGCCACGTAAAACGTCTATACGTTCAATTGTGTTGCTATCTGGTGCATTTGGATAACCACGGTTAATTGGGAATCCGTTACGATAAAATTCACCACTGGTGAAACCACGAAGGTTAAAACCAGTTAAGCCTTGACCACCAAAGTTATTCGCTCGTCCAACGCCACCTGCTAAATCAAGGGCTTCAATTAAGCGTGTCGCACCAATATCTTCAATTACCTTTTGAGTTACAACACTCACTGATTGTGGCGTATCTTTTAATGCAATTTCACTACGTGTTGCGCTACTCGAGCTATCGACTTTGTACGTTTGGTCAGATGCTTGTTGAGCTTTAATTTTAATGGTAGCAAGAGTCGTTGAAGAACTATCTGTTTCTGCAAAAGCAGTTGATAAACAGCAGATTTGAGCAATGCTTAGGGAGAGGAGGCGAAGCTTAAGATCCATTTAAAACCTGTTTGATAATAAATATCAGTATAAAAATAAGAATTATTATATTGTAAATGTGTGTAAAAGAAATATTGAATCAGTGATATTTAAATACAAATGTATTTTATTTGAAAATAAGAGGGGTTAAAAAATAAATAGAATGTTAAGAAAATAAAAAGAAATTTTATAAGAATAGAATAATGGCGTCCCTACGGGGATTCGAACCCCGGTTACCGCCGTGAAAGGGCGATGTCCTAGGCCTCTAGACGATAGGGACGTTGAGGATGGCGGTATCTTAAGAAGCCGCCACCAAACTGTCAAGTAGGTAAGGAGACAGTTTGTTCAAAATATAGCAAAACAGTTCAGCAGTTTTCTGAGTATCGTATAAAGCAGAGTGTGCTTCTTTACCATCGAACTCAATTCCAGCTTGAATACAGGCTTTGGCAAGGACAGTTTGTCCAAACATAACAGCACTTAAAGTAACCGTATCCATGACTGAAAAACTATGAAATGGGTTCTGGTTTTTTGTGCTTGTACGAGCAATCGCTGCTTGAACAAAACCAAGATCAAAATGGGCGTTATGACCAACCAACACTGCATGGGTACAATGTTGTTGTTTACGAACGTCATTGACTGATTTAAAAATACGGCGTAATGCAGTTCGTTCATCTTCAGCCATTGCCATACGCATTGGATTGAATGGATCAATACCAATAAAGTCTAGCGAACGGCGGTCGAGGTTAGCCCCTTCGAACGGGTTAATGTGTGCATGAAATGCTGGACCAGGGACAAATTGCCCCTGAGCATCATACACAATTGGAATGCACGCAATTTCTAGCAATGCATCTGTCTGGGCATTAAAACCTGCCGTTTCAACGTCAACAACAACAGGTAAGAAGCCACGAAAACGTTGGCCAATGACCGGGACAGAGGTTTCTTGTGTCACACTTTTCTCCATTGCAGCGTTTTCCCGGCATGCAGCGGGATAATTTTTTGATCATCTAAATAATCAAAAGATTCTGGTACAAGATTATCTTCTTTTACCAAGGTAATAGTAGAAGTATTACGTGGTAGACCGTAAAAGTCTGCACCAAAGTGGCTTGCAAAGCCTTCTAGGCGTTCTAATTTGCCTACTTGGTCAAATGCTTGGGCATAAAGCTCAATTGCATTTGGTGCACTATAACAGCCCGCACAGCCACACGCATTTTCTTTTGCATCTTGCGAGTGCGGTGCACTGTCTGTACCTAAGAAAAATTTAGGATTACCACTCGTTGCAACTTCAAGCAAAGTTGTTTGGTGTGTTTGGCGCTTTAAAATTGGTAAACAATAGAAATGCGGTTTAATACCACCGACCAGCATGTCGTTACGGTTAAATAATAAATGCTGAGGCGTGATTGTTGCAGCAACATTACGGTCATGTTCTAAAACAAAATGAGCCGCATCGCTTGTGGTAATGTGCTCAAGCACCACTTTAAGTTTTGGAAACTGTTTTAAAAGCGGGTTGAGTACTTCATCAAGGAAACGTTTTTCACGGTCAAAAATATCGACGTGGTTATGAGTTACTTCACCATGAAGTAGTAACGGAACTTGATGCTCTTCTAATTGCTCAATAACTGCATAAACCTTACGAATGTCACTTACACCGTTATCAGAGTTGGTGGTCGCACCCGCTGGGTAAAGTTTAATTGCATTTACATGTGCAGATTCTTTAATTTTACGAACTTCGTCTGGGGAGGTGAAGTCAGTAAAATAAAGCACCATACGTGGGTCAAAATTGAGACCCTCTGGAACATGAGCAAGAATACGTTCACGGTAAGCCAATGCTTCTTCCACAGTTTTTACTGGCGGAACAAGGTTTGGCATACAGATCGCACGAGCAAACTGTTTAGCCAAATCAGGTACGGTACGTTTTAATGCTAAACCATCACGTAAATGTGCATGCCAATCATCTGGCTGGAGCAGGGTAATAGAGTCCAAGGCAGTTCAAACTTCGAAATAAAACAAATGATAATCGATAAAGTGTGAAAATGGTAACGAGAATTACGGACAAATGGCAAAATAAAGCGCAAGAGGCGTTAAAAAATAATGTTATATTTTGTTAATGTGTAAGAGGCAGGAAACGGGTAGTGGTAAATAGGGGAAATGTACATGAATTACTCAAAGCAAAAGAAGAAATAGAATATCTGGTAACTTTACATACCCATCGTTATGCCAATACACCTTTGCCTCATCAATTAGAAAAAAAATTCTGGTGCTTAAATCTTGAGCGAACAAAACAAAATATCTCAAAATTTTTAGCAAGTGGTGTTCTAACCTATCTTATTTTTATTTTGCTAGCGCTACCTACAGACTATTTGGTGATAGGTGTACCTTACATAACTTGGGATTTTATTTACTGCATATTAAGTGCAATTAATATTGCCGGTGCGCTACTGTTATTTTGGGTTTTTGCCAAGTTTAAAAAACTCTCTGAATATTTTTATATTGCTGCGTGCGGGATTGTATTTTTTACCATTATTGTCAATGCAATGTTGCTTCTTAGTGTAGGAAATATCGCCCTTAAAAATCAGTCGATGTTACTACTTTCTTTTTTATATATGCTTGGCTTTATCTTGAGCGGTATAAAGCCTTTACATATGCTTTATGTCGGTTTGATCGCAGCCATTTGTGTTTTTTCTCTATTGATTTTATTGCAAGCAAATTGTGACTATATTGCTTTGGGAAGAGCACTGTTTGGGAGCTGTATTTTAGGTTTTTCAATTAGCACGATGCTCACATCTAGAGAAAGAAGCCTTTTTTTAAATAATCAGCTTGCTGAGCTTAACGAACAGATTTTACGTATTGAGGCATCTGAGTTGCTTCATTTAAGTCAGCAAGATGCGCTCACTAAAATTTCTAATCGACGCACTTTCGATGAGATGTTCGACTTTTTTTACTATCGGGCAAAGCAAGAACAACGTCCATTGGCAGTTTTATTTATTGATATCGATTTTTTTAAAAACTATAACGATTTTTATGGGCACCAGATGGGGGACAAAGTCATCTCATCTATTGCCTCTGCAATTAAAAATTCGATTCGTCATGTTGATTTTGTTGCCCGTTATGGCGGAGAGGAATTTGTGGTTCTTTTACCAAAAACTCCGGCTCAAGGTGCATATGCTGTGGCTGCCAATATTTATAAAGCTATAGAACGTCAAGCGATTCCTCATGCTGCATCATTAGTTTCTAAGCATGTGACCATTAGTTTAGGTTTTACTGTTTATACGGAAGGCTTAAGAGTAACTCAGGAAAATTTAATTCATGCTGCCGATCAAGCTTTATATCGGGCAAAGGAGCTTGGACGTAATCAGATTTATTATCAGCCTTTGCAGTTACCAGAAATTGCTTAAGCTCAAACGTTTAAAATAAAAAAGCCACCTTTGTAGGTGGCTTTTTTATGAGCTAAGAAAAATTATTTTTTCTTGCTATCGAGTTGTGGCACAGCAGAACCTTGACCGATTGAAAGCAAACCAGCATCTGTATAGATCTCAAGTTTTGCACGTGTATCGGTAATGTCGAGGTTACGCATAGTCAACTGACCAATACGGTCCATAGGCGAGAACATTGAATCGCCTTTTTCCATTGTTAAACGTTCAGCTTCGTACGTTAAGTTCGGAGATTCAGTATTCATGATGGTGTAGTCATTACCACGACGAAGTTCAAGCGTAACTTCACCAGTAACCGCTTTAGCAACCCAACGCTGTGCAGTTTCACGCAACATAAGTGCTTGAGAGTCGAACCAACGACCTTGGTAAAGTAAACGACCTAAACGTAAACCGTTAATGCGGTATTGTTCGATCGTATCTTCGTTGTGAATACCAGTAACCAAACGCTCATAAGCAATATGAAGAAGAGCCATACCCGGTGCTTCATAAATACCACGAGATTTCGCTTCGATAATACGGTTTTCGATTTGGTCAGACATACCTAGACCATGACGACCACCAATACGGTTTGCTTCAAGAATAAGCTCAACCGGATTGTCAAAAGTTTGACCGTTTAATGCAACAGGCACACCTTCTTCAAAGCGTACAGTCACTTCTTCTGGTTTGATTTCAACTTCATCTTTCCAGAAAGCAACGCCCATAATTGGGTCAACGATTTTGATACCAGCATTTAAGTATTCAAGATCTTTTGCTTCGTGAGTTGCACCCAACATGTTTGAGTCAGTTGAATACGCTTTTTCTTTTGACATTTTGTAGTCAAAACCGTTGTCGATCAGGAACTGTGACATTTCAGCACGGCCACCGAGTTCATCGATGAAGTTTTGATCTAACCAAGGTTTGTAAATTTTAAGATTCGGGTTGGTCAACAAACCATAACGATAGAAACGTTCAATATCGTTACCTTTATAAGTTGAACCATCACCCCAGATGTTTACGTCATCTTCTTTCATTGCAGTAACTAACATTGTACCTGTTACTGCACGACCCAATGGAGTCGTATTGAAATAAGGAACACCACCTGTACTGATATGGAATGCACCACACTGAATTGCAGCAATACCTTCGAGCGCAAGTTGTAAGCGGCAGTCAATTAAGCGAGCTTTTACAGCGCCGTATTGTTCTGCTTTCTTTGGAATTGCATCGTAGTCATCTTCATCAGGCTGGCCTAAGTTTGCAGTGTATGCATAAGGCTCTGCGCCTTTTTGTTTCATCCACAATAGAGCAGCTGAAGTGTCTAGGCCTCCGGAGAAGGCAATCCCAACTTTTTTGCCTACTGGTACATGCTGCAAGATAGTTGCATTATCAGTCATTGCTAATCCTAACATTTATAAAAAAGACCCCGTGTAGGTGGTCTCGAGAATTCTGAATGGCGGCTATTGTAGCACTATTCATGGTGCTTTTTTTGGCAAAAAAAGCATTAATTCACTCGTTGTGATATGAAGTTTTAATTTCATAAAAAATCTAAGCGTATTTATAGAATGATAAGAGGTGAACGAAGTATTGTTGTCCAAATAAGAAAAGACTTTTAATGACTTAAAAAGAAAATAGGATGAATATGAAGTGTCATCATTCTTGGCGTGATTATGCAGTTTTTATTATATAAATTGGAGAAAGAACCAGATTTCATTAGTGTTATTAAATAAAAGCAATACGATTGGTTTTTATGGATTGACCATAAGCTCCAATAAATTTCTTTACTGGGTCATCCAAAAGCGGAAAAAAAGTATTAAAGTACTATGCAACAAGTTGCAAAAAACTATTGGGACGCAGCATGACAAGTTACGCCAATCTATTAAAACCATTACATTTAGGCTTTACCACTATTAAAAACCGTGTGGTGATGGGATCCATGCATACGGGCTTAGAAGATCGTTTCTATAATTACCCAAAACTAGCTGCTTATTTTGAAGAGCGTGCCAAAGGTGGGGTTGGCCTGATTGTGACTGGTGGTATTTCACCGAACCGTCAAGGATGGTTAGCACCTGCTGGTGGGACCATGAACAGTCTATTTGATGTTCCTCAGCACCGTCTGGTAACGCATGCTGTTCATAAACATGGCTCTAAAATCTTAATGCAAATCTTGCATGCAGGACGATATGGTTACCAACCGTTCGTTGTGTCTTCAACAGCCATTAAATCTCCAATTTCGCCATTTAAACCACGCCAGCTTTCTGAAAAAAATATTCTTAGCACAATTGAAGATTATGCACAGTGCGCCGACATTGCCAAAAAAGCAGGTTATGACGGTGTCGAAATTATGGGTTCTGAAGGTTATTTAATTAACCAGTTTTTAAGTAGCCACGTAAACCAACGTACTGATCGTTGGGGCGGTGAAATTGAAAACCGTATGCGTTTTCCGGTCGAGATTGTTAAGGCTATTCGTGCAAAAGTTGGCGAGAAATTTATTATTTGTTTCCGCTTGTCTTTACTCGACCTTGTGCACGATGGTAATACCATGCAAGAAGTCGTGATTGTTGCCAAAGCTCTAGAAAAGGCAGGTGTAACTTTATTAAATACCGGCATTGGCTGGCATGAAGCCCGTGTTCCGACCATTGTAACGTCTGTGCCTCGCGCAGCTTTTGTCGATTACACGGCTCATGTAAAACAACATATTTCTATTCCGATTATTGCGTCGAACCGTATTAACATGCCTGAAACTGCTGAAGAAATTTTGGCAAGTGGTAAAGCAGATATGGTTCAAATGGCACGTCCATTATTGGCCGATGCTTTTTGGGTAAATAAAACAGCGACTAACCGTGTTGATGAAATTAATACCTGTATTGCTTGTAACCAAGCCTGTTTAGACCATGCTTTTAAAAATAAGCGTGTGTCTTGTTTAGTGAACCCGCGTGCAGGTCATGAAACTGAACTGGTCTATTTAAAAACCAAGCAGCCTAAACGTATTGCAGTTGTCGGTGGCGGGGTTGCGGGTATGTCAGCAGCAACCGTTGCGGCGAGCCGTGGTCATGCGGTTACTTTGTTTGAAGCGACTTCAGATGTGGGTGGTCAGTTCAACTTTGCCAAGGTAGTGCCGGGTAAAGAAGAGTTTCACGAAACGATTCGCTACTTTAAAGTCCAACTCGAAAAAACAGGGGTGGATGTACGTTTAAATACTCGCGTGAACCGTGAGCAGCTTGAACGTGAAGGTTTTGATGAAGTGATTGTTGCAACAGGTGTAATCCCTCGTGCACTAAAAATTGAAGGAAGCAATGCACCACAAGTCCTTTCTTATGCTCAGGTTTTAAAAGGCGCAGAAGTTGGACAAAAAGTTGCAGTGATTGGGGCAGGCGGTATTGGTTTTGATGTGTCTGAGTTTTTACTTAAACCTCCACATCAACCACAGCCTCAACCTTTAGCAGATTGGCAACGTGAATGGGGGATAGACCCAAATCCTGACTATATTTCTGAGGGAGGCATACAACCTGCTCAGATTGAAGCTCCAGTTCGCCAGATTTATTTACTGCAACGTAAGACTACGCCATTAGGAATTGGTCTTGGCAAGACTTCAGGTTGGGTACACCGTGCACAGCTTAAAAAGCATGGCGTGCGTATGCTCCGTGGTGTGCAATATAAAGCAGTCACTGATGAAGGTCTTTGGATTGAGCATAATGGTCAAGACCAGCTTTTACGTGTCGATACGATTGTGGTGTGTGCGGGTCAAGAGTCTGTAAAAGACTTGATGCCAAAAGAAGGTGAGTCGACTATAGCGAACTACTACATTATTGGTGGTGCAAAGCTCGCAGCAGAGCTAGATGCGAAGCGTGCGATCAAAGAAGGAGCAGAATTAGCTGCTCGATTGTAATATTTGATGAAACAATACCCACTTGAACACAAAGCGATGATTTTTTTCTTGAATAAAATGAATAAGCTTTGTATTCTTACGCACATGGAAGCGTGGCAGAGCGGTTTAATGCACCGGTCTTGAAAACCGACGAGGGTGTGAGTCCTCCGTGAGTTCGAATCTCACCGCTTCCGCCAAATTCGAAAAGCCCCTGTGAAAGCAGGGGCTTTTTTTATGTGTATATTTTTTAGTACTTAGAAACTCATATAAAAATTTGGATTGGAATAGTCAAAATAAGAATAATTCAGATGGCTTTGGGTAATAGATAAATTTAGTTTGGGTTGAGCTCTTACAGAACAAATCCTTGTGTAAATGTACTGTAAACCTACTTTTTGATCTTATTCTTATTCTTATTCTTATTGTTTATAGTCATGATCATCCTTTTGATTGAGATTATCTTGATCTGTCATGGGGTGTTTGGTAGGTGATGCTGCTTTTCGCCTGTTTGAGCTTGCAGTAGTTTCCTGACTATTCTTAATGAAGATATTCTGTGTCTTTTAAAGTGTATGTTTACTCAATATATTCACAGATTGCGACACTTTCAAAAAGAATATTTTCTTTTTAATAGCTATCTAATACTTTTATTAATGGAACTTTTCCCGTTGGAAATATAATCAGAAACCAGTCTGGTTTATCTTGAAGGTTAATGTTAATTCACTGAAATGTTATATTTTTTCAAGCAAAATGATAGCAGTACGTTGTACAAAGGGACATAAATGATGACTAATTAAAGTCAACGATGAATTATTCACTTAAAGTACCTAATAAGATTCAGCCAAGCCACTACTAAGATGTAGGGACTTGGGGAAAGAAATAGTTTGTTATTTCAACAAATAATAAAATTTTTAATCAAGAATTTGATTAAAGAGAGCGACCACCATCGACAATAATTTCAGAACCAATTGTCCATCTAGATTCGTCTGACGCTAAATATAATACTGCACTCGCAACTTCTTGTGGTGTACCGAAACGACCAAATGGAATCGTTGCAATGATATCTTTATTCAATTGTTCACGATAAGCATCAGGAATACCAAGCTTATCGTATAATGGAGTATCCACTGGACCGGGGCTGACAGCATTAATTCGAATACCACGATTAATTAGTTCACTTGAAAGTGTTTTTGACATATTCAATAAAGCTGCTTTGGTTGCACCGTAAACTGATGAGTTGGGTGCACCGAGATGAGCGCTTACTGATGTATTAAGAATTACTGAAGCTGGATTGGCAAAGACTGGTAACAATGCTTGCATTAAAAAGTATGGTCCTTTGACATTGATATCAAAAGAACGATTAAACATTTCTTCTGTCCATTCTTCAATTGGAAGCCATACCGATATGCCTGCATTCAGAAAGGCGACATCTAACTTTCCATAATGATTTTGAATGGTTTGTGCTAATTCCCTCTGTGCGGTGATATTAGATGAATCTGCTTTTAAGACTAAAACTTCGCTTCCAAGCTCGGACTTTGCATTTTCGATTGATTCTGGGTTTATACCAGTAACGATTACTTGTGCACCTTCAGATAAAAAGTGTTTTGCTGTTTCAAGACCAATACCACTTGTACCGCCTGTAATGAGAGTGCGTTTTCCACTTAATCTAGACATATAGGTTTCCTTTAGATTTTTTAAGATAGGTTTATATGTTGACCGATCGAATACAAACTATATATTCATGTAAAAAACTTGATAAGATATAAATATAGAATATATTTCATGCTTAAATTGCATGAATAAAGGATGATTTATGGATAGATTACTGCTCATGACTTGTTTTGTCCGTGCTGTTGAGACAGGAAGTTTTTCAGCTGCAGGGCGTGATTTAGATTTAGGTCAACCAAACGTTAGTCGTTATGTCGCAGCACTAGAAGAGTATTTAAATACTAGGTTGCTTCAGCGAACTACTCGTAAACTTTCTCTTACTCCTGAAGGAGAAAGCTATTATCTTGAAGCTAGACGTATTCTTGACGCAGTGGAAGAATCAGAATCTTCATTTAAGGGCAATATTGTTCCTTCAGGAGTTTTACGTGTTGCATGTCCTACTGCGTTAGCACATACATTTTTAGTGCCACATTTATCTAAATTTTTAGAGCTCTATCCAGAACTAACGTTAGATTTACAGTTTAATGATCGTTATGTAAATTTGGTTGATGAAGGAGTTGAGTTGGCGATAAGGATTGGGCATTTACAAGATAGTTCCATGCGTGCTCGGCATCTAGGATCATTTAAGCGAGTATGTGTCGCGAGTAATCAATATTTGGCTAAACATGGTATTCCTATAATACCTAATGATTTGAGTAAACATGATTGTTTGGTTTATACATTATTGTCGACAGGTACAACATGGCAATTCCACGATAAGGATGTATCAGTTTCAGGTAGGCTTCGAGTAAATTCTCCTGAGGCTATTCGGGAGTGTGTTAATGCTGGATTAGGAATTGCTTATGGGCCAAAATGGCTATTTGAAGATGGTCTAAAAAGTGGCAATTTACAGTTAATATTAAATGACTACGCACCGCCCCCTGTTCCCATTCAAATAGTTTATTTAGCTGGTCGATTTCTTCCTAAAAGGGCTATTGCTTTCATGGATTTTGTAGCTGAAATATTTGAAAAAACTTCTGCATTTAATACTAGATAATAAAAACACTAAGACAAAATATAGATATGATTTTGCACATAATGAAATTCAGTGAATGCTGAAATTATCTCATGAATCATGTCTTGTTATTGTCATACTTTTAAAATACATATTGTAGAATATTCCGATACTAATAATTTGCTCTTAAGGCAGTATTAGTATCAACCGCATTATAAAACTAACCCCTTTACTTAACTTGCAAAGTAAAATCGATCTTGGTATGTACTGAATTTAAATTAATAGATATGGATAATTCATGAATTTAATAAATCACTGTAGTAAGTTCTTTCTTGTAGTTTTTCTTATGATGAATCTTTCAAATACATATGCAGCAAAGATACAGGCTGTAGATGCTGAAGTGCACGAGAGTGCTGTAGACGCAATGGAAGCAGCTGGAGCAGAAGCTGTAGAGGTTGGTGAAGAAAAGGCTGCATGCCGTGCTGACGAGGCTTGTGATGTTGCATCTGCTGTTTCTGAGGATGAAATGTATGGTGGAATTCAACAGGAATATGTCGTAAAAGGCTGTAAGGTAACAATCTACAATGATGGACCTGTGAAAATGGTTAATATAAAGACGGATCAACCATGTGATGCTCCACTTCCTAAAGATCATAAATTCACTAAATAGAACTTGTAGAGCCTATAAATTATTTTGCCTGCGCCTTTTAAAACCAATTATTGGAATGAATTCGAGAAGCCTTCGGTCATCAAAGGGCTGGAGGCTTAATTTATACAATTTATGCTGATTGCACATTACAGAAATTAGCCCAATCCTCCCTTATCGCTTACGTTTTTCAAGATAGGCTCCACATAAATAAGCAGCTTCCACTCCATCTTTCTGGTGAATGTGCTGAACAAATTCTGCTAATTGATCATAAGGTAAAGATGGGTGAGGGAGTATTAATAATAAGGGCTTTTTTTATCTGTATTCTTTAGCACATAATAAATATAAATTATGAGTTTTATATTTAATAAAATATTATGAAAAATTTAGATGGCTTACTCAGCAGAATTCAAGCAGATACATTGAGTTTAGTTACTCATAGAGATGGTGCTTCTGTATACAAAGCACAAACTACTCAAGGAGAGGTCTTTGTAAAAGCGTATACGCGTAAAGTAGATAATGACAGATATTGTGAAATATTGGATGAGCTTGCGGCGTTTTCACTAGCTCCAAAAGTATTAAATAAATTTGAATGGGAAAATTATTTTGTTATTGTAATGAGTGCGTTAGAAGGGCAGCCAGTCAATAACATATTAAAAAATTGCTCAAGAATAGAAAAACTATTATTACTAAAATCCGCAGGATCAACTTTAGGAAGCTTTCACCGAACGATTAATTCTTCGCGTTTATTTGAGATGAGATTTTGGCAGGCGCGAGATAGCGCTTCGAAGAGTCCAATTTTATGGAATGAACATTTGGAACTAATGATATCAAAGTGGATGTCACGTGTTGATCCATTAAAACCAGATTATCAAGAATTTAGTTATGAGTTGAGTGAGCTGCTTTTATATTGCAAAGATTTACGGGAACCAACTCAGTTTAGTCTCTTACATTGTGACTATATTAGCCGCAATATTCTTGCAAATAGCAGTAATAAAATTTCGGGTGTTTTAGATTTTGAGGCTGCTCGTATTGGCGATGCAGTTTATGATTTAGCGAAGATGGTTTGGGTTGATATAGATTTCTCTGATTTAGAGTTAAGAAATGCTTTTTTACGAGGGTGGGAAATGACTTATGGGGATGTAGTACCTCAAAGAGAATTCCTATGCTATGTAGGGATTCAATGTCTTGCAGCAATAGCATGGACAGATAAAAATAAGCCTATTGAGGGTAATACTATCTTTAGAGCTTCGGCAATTAGAGCATTAAGAATAGTATTAAATGAGTTACGAACAGGTTTTTAGTAAATTCCTAGTTCTATAGCTACTACTAGTTTTTAATTGAAAAAGTTTTATTAGAAATTCTCAAAAATCTTTTTGAAAGGTGATAATCTTAAAACTAAAATTAGAAAAAATGCATCAGTTTTCAGATAATGCAACTAGGGGAATTAAAGCTATTAGTTCGGCGTGAATATGTTTTATAGGTTCAATTATGATAGTGAAAAATAAACTACTTAAGTCTATTTTATGAAAAAATCTGAAATGAACAAAATTTTAATTGAAAGAATTTCATTGGAAAGTCTGAGAAAAATTTTAAATGAAAATAATGCTTATGATTTAGATATTTTTGAAGATGTTAATTCTCTAGTTTTTAAATTTGATAATATTAGAGTAGATGCTGATTTATATGAAGTATTGGTTTATGTTTGTAAGATAGATATTTTATCTTTGGATAATTTGAAAATAGCATATTATAAGACTGTTTTTGATATGGATTATAATATTGTTGATGATTTTTTTGTCTCTCTAACAGATTGATCTGTAAATAATTTATTCTTATCTTCTCAATTTTATATACTCATTAACTAAGATGAACATCTCAAAACTATAATTTTATATTTTGTAGTTAATTGCACCCTCATAATGGTCAATGTAAAAACGGATCAACCATGTGATGCTCCACTTCCTAAAGACCATAAATTCACTAAATAGAATTTGTAGCACCTATAAATTATTTTGGGTGCCTTTAAAAAAAAGTTTTAGTAGTTAGAAATCCATATAAAAATTTGGATTGAGTTAGCCAGATTTAGATTGCAGCTTAATTTTATATTTCATAGTGTCTTGGGACTGAATCCTCATTTTCTACTATTTAATCTTTAGCATGCTGTTTTTTCTCAAAATCATGAACCATTCGAATACGCTCTTCAGTTGCAGGATGAGAGGATAGAGTATCAAGGACAGCTGTAGATAGTTTATTAGTTGAAGATTCTTCTTGAGAAGTTGGTGGGGTGGACTGATTTTTTTTATCGATACCTTCTTCTGTTGTATCGCTTAAACGTTGTAAGAAATTTGCGAAGTGCGAGACTTCGATATGTTTCCTATCCATTAGCTGTAAAGCATATAGATCGGCTTCGGACTCAAATTTACGTGAGTAATTTGCACCAATCATAGCAGCCGGTAATGACGTAAATAAGTCTGAACTATCTCCTGTCATTGCAATGTATAAGATACTTAGGCCTAAACTCGTTAACCCTTGTTGTAAACTATGGCGATAAACCAAATGGCCTTGTTCATGGGCTAATACGCCTAAGATTTCCTGATTAGTATGTGCCATTTTGATCAGTTCATCTGTGATAATAATTGTATTGTTGGGTAGCGCTACAGCATTTGCCCCTAATTGATCGCCTTTACGGAAGACTAATTTGGCTGGTCTGTTTTCAGCAACAGTATTCAAATACTGTTTAGTAATTTGGTCTTTTTGAGCTTGTGCTAATTGGCTGGGTGCAGTCCAATTATTTAATACATAATTCTCGGCTTCATCACCTAGTTTCTTTAAAGTATTCTCAGGTAATTGAAAAGCAAGATAATGGGATGTAGCTGGAACCCCCCATTTGACTAGACTGATCGCGAAAGTAATCACAAAAACTACACTAAAAAGAATAAGAGCTGGAGAACGTTCAAATTTCCAGATCGAATGTTGAACCTTTTTAGTTGCATAATTAAACCATTCAGGTAATGCACTATGAAATTCAATCCGTGCATCATCAGATAATTCAATCACTGGATGTAACTGTCCCAGCGCACCAATCAATTTCATATCAGTATATTGATAATGACGCTGAAGTTCTAATTGCTCACCATACCGAATGAGAACTTCAGATTCAGATTGAGCTGAAATCTGACCACGGTATGGTTTAGACACTATGCCATCATAGAAAATGATATCTACTGCTTGGGACATAAATTATTAAACTCAAATTATTATAGAGAGATGTCAATATCAAAAATATCACTGATTTCTTCAGCTAAAGCACTTTGTTCTTGCTGAGCGAGATTCATCATTTGATCTGGATCATCTAATAAAATTAAACTCATCGATTCAATCTGATATTTGTGAATACGAACTGCAGCCCAAGCAGACATTAAGCCTATGGTTAAGATTTTTACAATCCAGTTTGAAGCTACAATCCATGCAAAACGCCATTGATTACAGTCTGTTTTAAATTGACTGTTTCCAACTGTAGTATTGTTCCATGTCGTAATAAAAAGACGTGCAGCAATTAATGGATAAATAAATAATCCAATAAATGCATATACCATAAACATTCCGAAGACTACAGCGTTCGGTGAGAACCCAGAAATTGTTCCTGCAATACCAAAGTAAATGATTGAAAAAATAGCAATTATACCAATTGCAATAAAAACTGGTATATAAACTGCAGCCATATAAGCAGACCATTTCGCGTTTAATTTAAAATTTAATTGTCCGGCATATAAGTTGTTAAGATAATATTTTTTATATAGCCAAATAGCTACAGGCGTAAAGATTCCTAATGTGAAAATATATACCAATATACTCAAAAGGAAGACTTTATAAGATTCTTTTATCGTTCCACCAAAATAAAAACGTGCGTTGCCGAACTTACTATTTCTTGCAGTAAAACGTAAAGTAGCGCGAATTAGCCAAGGTACTGCTGTATATAGTGCAACTAGTCCAACCACAGTCGCAATCATTGAATACTGTGATGAAATTGCAAATACTGCGTAAATTCCTAATGCAATCAAACGTCCAATCAAAATCTTGGTTGGAATGCCTGTAAAATCAAAGCGGCGTTCAAAAAATTCTGTATTGCCATAGAAATAGCGTAAACGACGAACTTTAGCCCACGGTGCATATAAGCTTAAAGTAATAATAGTCAAAAGAATATTAACGATCCAGATTCCAAAATATTCTGAGGCTTTACCATGAAACTTAAAATGATAAATTCCTGATTGTGAAATTGGTGGGGGCGTAATATTTTGATCCTCATTCAAATTTTGAGGAGATGAGGGTAAAGCTTGTTCTTGCATTTTATTCTCTTTATTGAAACTAAATGATCTTGATTGAATGTAATAGATAATTAGAAAGCTATTGAGAACATTATATATTTTTTATAAATTGAAAGAAATAGAATGAAAAGCAAACAACACTTTACTAGCATCTTTTTGTTGAATTGTTCAGAGCAAAAAGCTTATCGCGAGAAGTATACATAATAGGTTTAAAGGGATATTGGTGCTTTATTGCGATTGTAAATTTAGTAGTAATTCTAATTTGAACTGAAATTTTTCTGCATCATTCATTTCATCAATTACAATATTTTATATTCTAATTTTACCTGTTGAAACTAATATATCTATATAAATTTCAATCCCGTTAAAAACCCCTCTTTAACAATACCTCACCCATTATTTACCCTTACTTTTTAATGATCTATTTTAAAACAAATGTCGTTTTGTGTGCTTGACTGTAAAAGGGTAGAGCACTATCCTTTGCCTGCTGGCCACATTGCCAGTCGGTTGTCGCAGACCGTCTCATAGAAGCATTAAAGGTTTTATACTTTTAGTGTGTACACCCTCGCGCCCCCTCTACGGTGGAACGGGAGGGGGACACCCTCGGGTGTGCTGGATCTATGACCAGTCTGCGAACCCCCTTTCGTTCTGCCACCATAATTTTAATGTTTTGGCAGAACTCCCTATAAAAAGGAGTTGGCTTTGCATATTCATCATTTCTTGGCAGCCTTTGCCAAAGTCTATATCGACACAACTTAAACTTTTAGAGCAGTTTGAAAGTCACTAGGCTTTTCAGACTTTAATTCGTCTCAACCAAAAACTTAATCAACAATAAAACTTGAGATGTGCCAAGCACAGTCTTTACGGCTTTGCTATGCCTTTTATTTGCTCAAAAAAGTATCTCATTTATACACAACAAAAATTTATTTTAAAACGGTAAAACTATGCCACATTCAGATCTTCCATTTCGTGCTTTAAGTGTGCTTCATACATCCCGATATCTTTTTAACAATTATGGCTTTCACAAAGTCGGGGTCGACCGAATTATTGAGTCAGCAAAAGTTCCCAAAGCCACTTTTTATAATTACTTTCACTCAAAAGAACGCCTTATTGAAATGAGTCTGTCCTTTCAAAAAGATGGTCTTAAACAAGAAGTACTTTCAATCATCTACGTTCAGAAAGAATTAACTGTAATTGAAAAACTTAGGAAAATTTACTTTTTACATACAGATTTAGACGGGCTTTATCATTTGCCTTTTAAAGCTATTTTTGAAATTGCGAAAACACATCCCAAGGCGTATCAGACCGTAATTGACTATCGAAATTGGCTAATCAATGAAATCTATAATTTGCTTTTAATAACCAATTCAAATGCTTCAAAACAAGATGCGCACATGTTTTTGTTTGTGATTGATGGGGCAATGGTTCAGCTTTTAGATCGGAACAAACCAGATGAAAGAGAAAGGCTTTTAGATTATTTTTTAATGCAGTTTATTTAGGGCAAATGAATAACTTAAATGACACAGCTTATAGATAGATTGTTTTAATCAGGATTTTTGATTTTTTAAGCCAAACAGATCGTTTGGCTTTTTTATTTCTAGAGTTTAACTTCTATTTATTCAGACTCATTTAGGTCACGTTCACGACATGACAATTCATAGTAGTTCCCTTTAGGTAATGAACTGATTTTAAACCCATAGTAATCACTATCTGGCTCCTTAGGGCTAATATTACATTGATTAGTTTTTGCAAATTGTTGAATCAATTTCAAGTTAGATGTTTCTTTAAAAACAGCTCCCCAACCTTCGCTAACACAACATCCCACATATTCAGACATATATTCATCTGAGATTAGTACAATGTTTTGCCCCATAAATTGATAAGGCTTTTTTAACTTGTATACATCATTATAATCTGCTCTTGAAATATTGGCTTTTTTTGCTATAAAGCCTTGTTGTTTAAGTGTTTTAAAACTTAAAAAATCCTGATTACCAGTACCAAGTCCTCGATACACTGAACTATTATCTGCTGCAAAACTATATGAGCTGAGAATGCTAAGTAAACTAAAAAATAATATTTTTTTCATTTTAACTTTCAGAAGTTATATTAGCTCGCAATTCTTTCATATGTTTTTAGTAGCGTAAAGTGAATTGCTCATTTTGATTGCACATAGAAATGTTCCTAGAGTAGTGTTCGCACTCAGCACTAATAACCTAGTAGTCGTATCAAACATTGCTTGATTTATCCTGATACTTTTTAGATTTTAGAAAAAATAAAACGCTATACGATTCCTATAATCAAATATTCATAAAATAAAAATGTGGTGTGATATAAAATTTGTCTTTTATTAAAAAACTTAATTTAAGTAAGAGTAGTATTTTTACTCAATGGTTAAATTGCTGGATTGTTTGACAGTCTTTTTGTATATAATATGTATTCTTTATATTTTGTAACCATTATAGAGTAAACATGAAAAAAATATTAATCATTACTACTTTGAGTTCTTTCAGTTTAATTGCGTGTTCAACTACTGAAACTTCAAGAACGATCCAAAGCCCACAAGTAGCTGTAGCTACATCTCAAATTAAATATACCGGAGTAAAAGCTCCAGTTTCTATTGGTAAATTTGATAATCGCTCTAGTTATATGAGAGGTGTTTTCTCTGACAATGTAGATCGTCTAGGTGGGCAAGCGAAAACTATTCTTGAGACACATTTACAGCAAACTGGTTATTTTACAGTTTTAAATCGCGATAATTTATCTGAAATTAAACAAGAAGTTGGTTATAGCAATACAAGCCAATCTATTAAAGGCGCGCGTTATGTCATTACTGGTGATGTATCTGAGTTTGGTCGAAAAGAAGTAGGCGATCAGCAATTATTTGGTATTTTAGGTCGCGGTAAAGAGCAAGTTGCTTATGCAAAAGTTAACTTAAATGTTGTTGATGTAAAAACATCAGAAGTTGTGCATTCCGTACAAGGTGCAGGTGAATATGCATTAGGTGCTCGTGAAGTATTAGGTTTTGGCTCTACAGCTTCTTATGATTCTACTTTAAATGGCAAAGTACTCGATTTAGCTGTTCGTGAAGCAGTTAATAATCTTGTGACAGATATTCAAAATAACCGTTGGTCAGTTCAATAATTTTGGATATGTGTTAAATGAAAAAAATTCTTTTAAGCAGTTTTCTTGCTATGGGATTGGTTGGTTGTGCTGCTGGTCCTCAGCCTTTATATAATTGGGGAACTTATACTCATCAAACCTATTTGATGTATAACGCACCTGAAAAAGCTACACCAAGTGCGCAAATCACAAAATTAGAAGCTGAGATTGAAAAAACTAAAGGCAAGGGCTTAGCTGTTCCACCGGGTTTATATGCTCATTTGGGATTGTTATATTTACAAGAAAATAATTCTCAAAAAGCAATCGAGTATTTCCAGCTTGAACGTCAAGTATATCCAGAGTCTACAGTTTTAATGGATCGTTTATTGCAAAAAATGAATGCGAATGGTGGGTATACAAAATCATGATTAAGAAATTTTTAATTGCTGGTTTGGTTATTTCTAGCCTTGCATTTACAGGATGTGCTGTTACTCCACCGCCTAATAAAGATATTACAGCTTATAAAGCGCATATGCCAAAATCAATTTTGGTATTACCGCCAGTCAATGATTCGCCTGATGTAAAAGCGACTTATAGTTATTGGCCTACTGTGGTGGCGCCTGTTGCAGAAGCTGGCTATTACGTTTTTCCAATCTCTGTTGTAGACAATATGTTTAAAGAGAATGGTGTTACTAATGGCAGTGATGCTCAGTCTATCTCACCTCAGAAATTACAAGAGATTTTTGGCGCAGATGCTGCTTTATATATTCGCATTAAAGAATATGGTTCTAAATATCAGGTGATTCAAAGTGTCGCGACAGTAAGTGCTGATGCAAAGCTCGTTGATTTAAAAACTGGAGATGTGATTTGGACAGGTGAGAAAAAACTTGTTCAAGCAAGTAATGATGGCAACGCGGGTTTAATCGGAATGGTCGTCGGTGCTTTAGTTGAACAGATTGCTGGCAGCTTTAATGATCGGGCTTATCCATTATCAAGTATGGTAAATACTCAACTATTTACTCCGACTACTTATAATCCTGGTATGGGATTGTTATATGGCCCACGTTCACCGAAGTATCAACAAGATGGTGTTGTAGCTAAGTAAATTAAATTCTTAGCTAAAGTGTTAATTTATTGAAAATAGGCTGCTTCATATATTAATTATATGGAGCGCTATATAAAAATTATTATTCCAGATGGTTTATAAATTTTTGGTTAGGCAGGAGAGCTAGAGCAACTAGTTCTCCTACTTAATTTGATCTACTTCTTTTGTTTAAAACGGTATTTACATTTTAGGCAGCGGTAATCCTGAAAAATGTTCTTATCGATCATCACGCCAGCTTTTTTACCAAAAATATTACCGACCACACCGCCAGTAATTCCTGCACTAATTGCACCGACAAAAGTTCCTACAGTTCCGCCAACAATCACACCTAAAGGACCAGCAATCGTACCAATAGCTGCTCCAACAGAAGCGCCAGTTGCTGCACCACCTACAGTACCTGCCGTTGTGCCAGCAGCTGTCAGTAAAACACCGCCAGTTGTTCTAAGTAATTTGTCATGGTCACGTGCTTCAACTTCTGTAGAACCACACTTAGGACATTGCAGAGTTTTTTCCATAAAATTTCCTGTCTTTCATCATTGAGTGACACAGTTGACGGCGCTAAATCAGTAAAGTGGGTAAAGAACCTGTCTTACGATGGAGTGTCTTTTGCCTATTGAGTGATTGCAACAATAAACTGGTCTGCTTTGATTTTAGCTGAACATGAGCACAAATATTTATAGATCATGTAAACACTTGTACTTTAATAATTATCTCATTAAATACCAATGTTTAGAATGACTAAGGGTTACATATCAATGTGCCTAGCAGAGAACCATTCAACAATGATGAATAGAATGTGAATGGTTTTTCGAGTAGATTTTCTGAAGTTACTTAGGGAGACGAGCTGTTAAATAATAAAAGGCTTATCCTGTTTGAATAAGCCTTCTTTGAATATTAGAGTGCTTTTTTCCAACTTAAAAATTTATATAGCCCAAACATGAAAGTGATCCAGATCGGAAGTAAAATCACCGATTTTTCAAATCCTTGAGTCCACATAATATATAAAATCATGCCAATAAATATCAAAACGATATAATTACTTAAAGGCGAAAATAGCGCAGGGAATTTGACAGCTTTACCTTCAAGTTTCATCGCACGTTTAAATTTTAAATGGGTAAAGCTAATAATGGCCCAGTTTAAAACCAGTGCAGCCACGGCCATATACATGAGATAGCTTAAAGCTTGTTCTGGTACGAAATAGTTAAGTAATACACAACCAAAAATCAGAATAGAAGAGAAGATAACGGCAGCTTTAGGAACACCTTGTTTGCTCACTTGTGCAAAAACTTTTGGAGCATGGCCCTGTACTGCAAGCCCATATAACATACGGCTGTTGGCATACATGCCGCTGTTATAAACCGAAAGTGCAGCAGTCAAAATAATAAAGTTGAGTAAATGTGCCGCCCAACCAATACCAAGTTGGCTAAAAATCATCACAAATGGGCTTTTATCTAAACCACCGAGGTCAAGCTGATTCCACGGAATAAGTGACATAATGATGGCAAGCGAAGCCACATAAAAAATCAAGATTCGAAAGATGACTTGGTTAATGGCTTGTGGAATACTTTTTTCAGGATTTTCGGCTTCAGCAGCAGTCATCCCAATCAGTTCAATACCGCCAAAGGCGAACATTAAAAAGGCGAGCATATAAAACAGGCCCGAGAACCCGTGCGGGAAAAATCCGCCATGCTGCCATAGGTTTGCAAAGCTAGCTGTAGAGTCGCTACCCGCTGTAAGCAGTAAATATAGACCAAAAACAATCATTGAAATGACAGCAGCGACTTTAATAATGGCTAACCAAAATTCAGATTCACCATAAAATTTAACATTGCCCAAGTTCAAACATGTGACTAGAACAAAGAAAAATAAAGCTGATATCCAAGCGGGAATATGGGGCCACCAGTAATGCACATATTTAGCGACCGCTGTTAGTTCTGTCATTGCAACCAGAATATAAACAACCCAATAGTTCCAGCCCGATAAAAAACCTGGGAATCTTCCCCAATACTTTTGTGCAAAGTAACTAAAGGAACCAACCACAGGTTCTTCTACAATCATTTCACCCATTTGGCGCATAATTAAAAATGCGACCAAACCAACGATGGCATAACCTAAAATGATTGAAGGACCAGCGGACTGGATGACTTGTGCAGAACCTAAAAATAGTCCTGTACCTACAGCACCACCCATAGCGATTAACTGGATGTGACGATTTTTAAGTCCACGTTTTAATTGGGAAGATGAGTTGCTCAAAATATATGCGCTGAATTATAAATCTGGCGCTATTGTAATAGATTGGTTAGGGATAACCTAGTTTGAAAAGGATTTTACTCAGTTAAATAAAAAAGGATCCGTACAAAGCTATACGAATCCTTTTTCTGAAAATTAGTGGTTCTATAAATTAGAAAGACACCATTTTGCCAGGGTTTAACATTGCACCGATTCCATACATGCTTTTGGCTAATGGAATGACAACGGGTGCAAGGGTACGGCCAAACATAATATTTTGATGGTCAATTTTAGATAACATTTCAAAGTCGTTAGATTGCCCAACAAAATCACTTGCGATGGCTTTACCAATGCGTACTGTCTGTGCAACGCCGTGACCGCTCCAGCCGTGAACAGCATAAATCGGGAACTTATTGCCAAACTTACGGCTATCAACTGCACCATTCACAGTTAAATCAGTAGTTCCACTCCAAACAAAATCCATCTCTAGATTTTTAATTTGAGGGAATACTGTATGAATTCGGTGCTCTAGATAATTTAAAGTTTTCTCTGGCCCCCAACATGTTCCAGTACCTTGACCACCAAATAGTAAACGGTTGTTAAACACGGGGCGGTAGTAATCAATTTGGAACTGAGTGTCATAAACCGGATGTCCAAAGGGAAGAAGCTCTTTTGTATCAAGCTCTAGCGGAGCAGTGGTTGCCACATAGGTATAAAACGGAATAGTCGTATTGTTTTGTTCAGATAAAAGTTTAAATGAAGCATGATGAACAGCTAAAACTACAGATTTTTTAGCTTTTACGACTGCATTGGCTGTTTGAACATAAATACCATCTGGTTTTTCTTCTATCGAAATGACTTCTGTTTGCTCATAAACAGAACCGCCGTTTTGGCAAAAGCCATAAATTAAGCCACGGTTCAAAGCTAAAGGATGAATTTGTCCACCCAACTCATCAATTAAACCGCCCGTATAATAATCAGACTTAATATAGTCCATGAGTTCGTGTTTACCCACAATGCGGGTATGGTCTTCACCTAAATATTTTCGTGCATCGGCACCTTGGGTCAGACCCACTAAATGTCCTTCATGAACGGCGGCAGTAATGTGACCATATTTTCGGTCAAAGTTAAGTTTGTATTTTTCCGAGATGTCATCAATGAGTTGCATCGCTTCTGTAGAGGTAAAATGCCAAAGTTTTTTTGCATCTTCATAACCTAATCGATCGGCCATTTCTTGAGCTTCCCAGCGTGCCAAACCAGGGGTAAGTTGTCCGCCATTTCTGCCAGAGGCTGCACTACCAATACGATTTTTTTCTAATAAGACAGTATCTACACCTTGTTCAGCTAAATGTAAGGCTGTCGATGAACCTAATAAACCACCACCAATAACAACCACATCGCATTCTAAATCGACTTTTAAACTGTCAAATGTATGCCAATCAGAAAGTGAGCTTTCATAGTAGTTCGCTGGATTATCTACCGATGTTCCTTCTACTGTTGTTGTGTCAAATTTTGCATGTTTTGGATTTAACCAGCTCCATTCTTTACCCACTTGTAGAGATTTACTTGGTTTATATTCCACGTCTTTTAAAAACTGGGGTTTAGAAATAATGTTCATGATGAATTTCCTTAAAAATTAATAAGCATTACTAATAGCAATACTTTGTTTTTTAATCGTTTTATAGATAAATAGAAGAATGCCTAAAGATAACCAGAAACATCCGAAAGTCAGTGAGGATGAGTCAAGGTTAAGCCAGAGACAAATAATGCTGATGACTGATATAAGCGGCAAAAATAGGTTTAGAAATTTATTTTTAAACCCTGAGCGCTGTTTATCTTTAATATAAAATTTCATAAAAACTGAGAAGTTTACGGCTGTAAAAGCGACCAGAGCACCAAAGCTAATGAGACTGACGACTTGTGCTAAATCTAGAAAAACCGCGGACATCGAAATAAGACCAACAAATAAAACCGAAAAAAATGGTGTACCTAAGGAGATATGAATTGTCCCAAAATACTTTTTGGGAAAAATATTGTCAGTGCCCATTATATAGAGTAAACGTGAAGCACTGGCATGAGAGGCAAGGCCAGAGGCGACAGTGTTCATAATTTGTCCGCATAAGAATATGGACTGGAAAAAAGCCCCGCCCACATAAAGCACAATTTCAGGAAGCGCTTCAGTAGGGTGCTGGAAGCGAAGATTATTTGGAAAATAAAGCTGGATAAACCAAGCGGCGGTAAAGAAAATGAATCCACCAGCAAGTGTTGTTAACATGACTGCTCGGGGAATATTTTTGGTGGGTTGTTTGGTTTCATTTGAAAGCGTGGTAACAGCATCAAAACCTAAAAATGAAAAGCACAAAACTGAGGCACCCGCAACGAGCGGTAGTATAGATTGGTGCTCATGCCAGAGGGGAGCCAAGGTAAGCACATGCTCATAACCTTGACTCGAGCCAATGCCCTGAATCACTAAATAGACAAAGATAACCATGAGTATGATGGGTGCAAACACAAACAACAGGCTTAAATTGGCCAGTAAGCGAATACGGAAACAGTTCACTAAGGTGACTAAGCTCGCCGACACAAGCACCCAAAACCAGTAAGGCAGACTTGGAATGAGGGCAGTGAGATAAATTGCGGCAAGCAAAACATTAATGAGTGGTAATAACAGATAGTCGAGTAGGGAGCACCAACCGACAAAAAAGCCACTTTTAGGGCCTAGGCTTTCAGCAGTATAGCTATATGCCGAGCCTGATTTTTCTGAAGTTTTACTGAATCTTGCATAGCTCCAAGCGGTGAGTAACATGGCACCAAGTGCGAGTAAATATGCAAGTGGCACGTGACCATTGGTAATTCCAGAGACAATGCCGAAAGTATCAAACACTGTCATTGGCGTCATGTAGGCAATACCAATAATCGTGACTTGCCAAAGAGACAGTTTTTTTAAGGAAGACGTTTTATTTTCCATGTCATTTCAACCTCAAATTTCGTTGTTTTGCTTTTCATCCGGAAAAGCGATGCTATTTTTGAGCCAAAACTTCCCCAAGACCTGAATGAGCAAGTCTGTTTGAAGAAAGTTTGAACAAAAGCCAGAGGCTTTAGGTGCTGTTTCGCTTTGGTGATGCCCTAAAGCAAGGTCAAATATTTAGTATTTTTGACTTTGCTCTAGATAACGACCAATTGAAAAGATTGACACGGTTGTGAGAGAACCTGCTCGGGGCTTTGTCCTCTAAATAGTGTGCCTGTCCTGATGGTGACGTCATTTGACGTAATGACTCGAGAAGAATCGTTGATCACGATTGCTTTTTGTTTAATGTTTTTAAGCTTCGGCATAAGAAGTTTTTCGAGTGCGGAAACTAAAATGTCGGTGGCAATCACACCGATAAATTGATCACGAATCATGACCGGATGGGCAAGGGTGATGGTATATGCACCATTACAAATATAATCGACATAAGGTCCATGGATGCACGGACTTTTATTTTGAGCAGGTTTATGGAACCACTCAAAAGAGCGAAAATCTAAAAATCGCTGAGCATTTTGATAGTTTTCAAGTTTGGCTTGTTGTAACTGATCTTCTTTTTTATACCACCATTCGAGTGTCCAATAATCTTGTTCTTCTTGCGTTGCAGGACTATAACTTGCAAAGCCGATACCTTGACTGTAATGGCTTTCCTGTAATGCCTTTTTAATTTCTTTTTGCAAAGCTGAACGTTCTGAACCTGAAAGCTTAACGTCTTTTGTTTTTTCAGGTTCATGTTTTGACAGAATTTTGCTCGCTTTAGCCGCCAGTTTTTCTGTAATGGCTGTCGTTTCCTCAACCACCGTCTTTAACAAATTTTGAAGCTCTTCTATATCTAAATGTTGGGTCATTCCTATAACTCCTAAAATTCCGTATTTCTCACTCGATATTTGATAAGCGCTCTGTTTTATTATTTTTATTCGATAGATAACTTATATCGAAGCATTTGGTCTGTTAGCATCGAAATAATTTTTCGTGCTTGAATAACAGCATCATCTTCATTGCCTTGAACAAAAGATGATAAAAGTTGGTGGTATTGCGCGACGACCAATTGATGAAAATGATCATCTTGATAAAGCACTGCGATGAGCGGAGCCCATTCGGCTTGTATTGTTAACTCTTGATTTGCTAGTCGAGCTGATTGGGCAAAAGAGGTGAGAGTGAGCAAGCAACGTAAATCAAGCTGGGCACGAGTGTCTGCTTCAACGGCTTGTTCAAATTGTTCAATAAGCTCTTTGATTTTGCCCAGTTCATATTCAGTGGTTCTTTGTGCTGCCAAATAGGCACCATGGCTTAAAATTGCACTATGAAATTCACCTAGATCAGCAAGATATTCATTTGAAGCTTGACGCAAAGGATGTTTGTTTAAGAGTAAGTCGGAAGGTAACTCACAAACAAAACTTCCGCCGTTTCGTCCGCGTCGTGTATCAATCAGACCTTTTACCCGTAAAGTATTTAACGCTTCACGAACGGTAATCGGTGACACTCCCATTAAGCGAGCTAAATCCGCCTCGTTAGGAAGTTGTTCATTGCTTTTGAGCAATCCAGAGATAATTGCATTTTCCAAGCGTTCAACAACTTGTTCCGAGCGAGTTGCCTGAGCGATAGGTGCAAAAATTATCGTATATGCTGACATGGCGAATTCTCTAAAAGCTAAGTCAGTGACTTAGCTTAATGAAACGGATAAATGATTAAAACACGCCATATTGATGGACTGCCTGTTCATCTTCAGGCACAGCCGGTATTGCATCCCAAAGTTCAACAATTTTGCCATTATCTACACGCCACAATTCAAAATAGGCATGTCGATTTCCAGCAATATTTCCTTCAGAATGTGTCAATACAAATTGACCATCAGCAATGGAGCGATGAGTTTTGGAGTATACCAAACCTTGCCCTTCATTACGGATATTGTTCAAAAAATCAATTACTGCCTTAACGCCATCCCCAATATCTGGGCTATGCTGAATGAACTGATCGCCGTGGGTGTATTCTTTAAATGCTTCGTAATTGCCATCAATTAATGACTTCTTAAAGAAAGAGGTCACAATCTCACGATTTTCCTCTGGGTCATGGTGAGTTACGATTTCGGTTGGACCATCTAATTGTGTTCTGCCACTCACATTCGGAGCTGCTTCTGCTACCAGTCCATCCCAATGTTCTACAATTTTGCCGTCTTTCACTCGGTAAATATCAAAGCCAACTAATGGGTTTTCATCTAATCCCTGAAAGCGCCCATGAATTGCAACCAAGTCACCATCTGCCAATACTCGCACGGCTTCATGTTGCATGTCGGGGCAGTCTTCTACCAGTTGGCGAAGACCTGAAATACCGTTGGCAACCAGTGGCGAGTGCTCAATAAAGTCTTCCGAAAAATAACGGTCTAAAGCAGTAGTGTCATGTAAATTAAATAACTCGTGGTGCGCCTTACTCACAAAGTCTTTCATTTCTTGTTTATTCATTTTGATCTCCTTTCAAATCTGATTTTTATTATTCATTTGAACTCATTACATGTTTAACGCGAGTATATTCTTCAAAACCGTAGCCTGATAAATCTTTACCATAACCTGATTTTTTGAAGCCACCGTGTGGCATTTCTGCAGTTAGAGGAATATGGGTGTTAATCCAAACGGTTCCGAAATCAAGTTCACGAGACAGGCGAGTTGCGCGTGCATGATCTTTGGTCCAGACACTTGAAGCTAGGCCATATTCAATGTCGTTGGCTTTTTCAATGGCATCATTTTCATCTGTAAATTTTTGAACAGTAATGACTGGTCCAAAAATTTCATTTTGAATTGCTTCATCGTGTTGTTTTAAACCACTAATCACAGTTGGTTCAAAATAGAAGCCTGGACGATCGGCTTGCTTGCCACCAGTTTCAACTTTGGCGTGAGCAGGTAAGTTGTCAATAAAGGTTTTGACATTCTTTAATTGATTAGCGTTGTTGAGTGGACCATAAAGTGCGTCTTGATCATCTGGTTCACCAAAACGTGTATTTTTTGCCGCTTCAATTAATTTACCTAAAAATTCATCGTGAACTGCTTCAGCAACAATTACGCGTGTTGCAGCAGTACAGTCTTGTCCTGCGTTGAAGTAACCTGTTAAAGCAATCATTTCAACCGCTTTATCGATGTCGGCATCTTCAAAAACAACAACAGGTGCTTTACCACCAAGCTCAAGGTGGGCTTTCGCTAAATTTGCAGCAGCAGAAGCTGCAACTTGTAAGCCTGCACGAACCGAACCTGTAATAGAAACGAGCGCAGGTGTTTTATGCGATACAACTTTTGAACCCACCTGAGCTTGGCCTAACACTACATTAAATGCGCCTTTAGGGAAAAATGGTGCGGCAATTTCTGCAAGCAAAAGTGTGCTTTCAGGAGTGGTATCACTTGGTTTAAGCACCACAGTATTACCAGCTGCTAAAGCAGGCGCAATTTTCCAGACAGCCATCATGAGTGGATAGTTCCAAGGTGTAACTTGGCCCACTACACCGACTGGTTCACGGCGAATAGAAGAGGTTAAACCTTCTAAATATTCACCTGAAGCTGTGCCATTGAGTAAGCGGGCAGCGCCTGCAAAGAAGCGAACCTGATCTGCCGATGCACCCACTTCTTCAGATGCAATTAAGTGTTTTAATTGACCCGTATTACGACTTTGCGCCTCAATTAAACGCTCTGCATTTGCTTCAATCGCATCTGCTAGATTAAGTAACGCTTTTTGACGCGTTGAAGGTGTACTGCGTCCCCAAATTTTAAATGCTTCTTTTGCAGCAGCGTAAGCAGCATCCACTTCTGCCTCGGTTGCGTTAGGCGATTGACCATAAACTTCGCCAGTCACCGGACTTACCAAGTCGAAATAATCATTTCCTTTGCTAGCAACATATTCGCCGTTAATAAAGTGTTTTAGTTGAGTTTTAGCCATTTTTTATACCTTGTCCTTAGGTTTTAACATATAACATATAAGACTATATGTATTATGTTTTAAATTTTCTGTCAAATGCTTTGATGAGGGGAGTGAGCGAAAAAAGTTTGAATTTAAGTCAAATTAGATTTTAAGTTTTTGATTTGATTATTTAAAAAAAGTTAAAAATTTATTGAAGTTTTTTAGAGCAGGTTCATTGTCGTAATAGTTTTGTTGATTTGACGAAAGACAATAGAAGAATTTTTCTAATCGAGAGCAGCTTGATGAGCCAAACCTTATGCTTAGCTCATCAATTTTTCGTTCTTATGATTTGAAATTAAAGTGAGTTATCAGGTCTTATGACTCGCAAGCAGGATGCTGGTTTCACTGTTATAAATACCTGAAATGTTCCTGATTCTTTCTAAAACTTTGTCGAAGTTTTCTAAAGTGTCAGAACGTAGCTCGACCAAAATGTCCCATTTGCCATTGGTTTTATGCAAACATTCCACGGCACTTTCTAGGCGTAATTCTTTAATCACAGACTGCGCTTTGGTCCCTTCGACCATAATGCTCATCCATGCGCGGATGACATTTCGTTCTGCATTGGGTTTAAACCGTACCGTATATCCAGTAATGATGCCCGAAGACTCTAAATACTCGATTCTCTTTTTGACCGTTGCTCTTGAAACGTGAACTTTTTCGGCTAACTCGGTAACAGACATCCGTGCGTTATCTTTAAGCAAACCTAAAATAATTTGATCAATGTTATCCATATTGTAATTGTCAATTATCAGATTGCTAAAAAATAATTCATTTTTTACTGAATTACAAATTTTGTGAATCAATTTGATTTTGAATAATAGGGTCATCAACTAACCCTAATAATTTTAATTTAATGGACTAGATAAGATGAATAATTTTGCAGTTTCTCGTAGTGACTTTAACGAGTGGATGGTTCCAGTTTTTGCACCAGCAAATTTCATTCCTGTACGTGGTGAAGGTTCACGTATCTGGGATCAAGAAAATAAAGAATATATCGATTTTGCAGGCGGGATTGCAGTAAACGCATTAGGTCATGCGCATCCAGTGGCAGTAAATGCTTTAACAGAACAAGCAAAAAAACTTTGGCATGTGGGCAATGGTTATACAAATGAACCTGTTCTACGCCTTGCAAAACAACTCACTGAAAATACATTTGCAGACAAAGTTTTCTTCTGTAATTCAGGCGCTGAAGCGAACGAAGCGGCACTAAAACTTGCACGTAAAGTGGGTTTAGACAGTGGTGTTGCTGGCAAAAGTGGCATTGTGGCATTTAAAAATGCTTTCCATGGCCGTACGTTATTTACCGTTTCAGCAGGCGGTCAACCTAAATATTCACAAGACTTTGCACCGCTTCCAAATGGTATCAACCATGTTGCCTTTAATGATTTAGATGCAGCAAAAGCGGTGATTAATGAGCAAACATGTGCGGTTATTGTTGAGCCAATCCAAGGTGAAGGCGGCGTTATTCCTGCTGACATCGAATTTTTAAAAGGCTTACGCGCACTGTGTGATGAGTTTGGTGCCTTACTTATTTTTGATGAAGTACAAACTGGTGTAGG
>NZ_FODU01000027.1:0-25631 GCF_900110445.1 Acinetobacter sp. yr461 | reverse complement strand
TGGCAGGGGCGGCTGGATTCGAACCAACGGATGCCGAGATCAAAACCCGGTGCCTTACCACTTGGCGACGCCCCTAACGTGTAACCTTAAAATGATTAAGAGGAGATTCTTTTAAACTATTTACCAAGTAAGATTTACATGGTGAATGTTTAAGAATTTCATCAATATTCATTTCATTCGTTACTTCAATAAAAACACAAGCACCTGTACCTGTAAGCTTTGCTTGACCAAATTGATCTAAATATTGCATTGCTTCTTCTACTTCAGGGTATAACTGTCGGGCCAATGGCTCAAAGTTATTTCCAAAATTAGAAGGTTCTAACTGATAGGCGCAAAATTTAGTGGTCTTAGAGTCTCTTGTCAATGTTTTTTGTGAAAAAAGCAATTGAGTGCTGATAAAACAATCAGGTTTTAAAATAATGAACTGTTTTTGATCTAAGTCTATGAATGATAAATGTTCACCAATACCTTCAGCCCATGCATTTTTACCATAAATAAAAATAGGAACATCGGCACCAAGCTTTACGCCATAGTCTGAAAGTTGTTCTTTATTTAGACCACATTCCCATAATTGATTTAACACAATCAGGGTTGTGGCAGCATTGGATGAACCTCCGCCTAAACCCGCACCCATTGGAATATTTTTTTCAATTTTGATGTTTAGACCGCAGAATTTTTTTGCATGCGGTCTTAGTATCTGAGCAGCCCGATAAATCAGATTTTCTTCAGGTCGAACTTCACTCAATCCATCAATTTCGATTTGTTCATCTAAAGTCGGTGTAAATACCATCCAGTCATATAAATCAATGAGTTGGAAAATGGTTTGTAATTCATGATAACCATTTTCACGACGTCCTGTAATATGCAAAAACAGGTTGAGCTTAGCTGGAGAAGGGACTCGAATCATAGATTTATATAATTAGACTTAGCGGTTTTGGATGACCATTGTAATACGGTTTTCTTTATCTTCAGCAAGAGCTTGCTTTAAAACCAATTTGTTTGGCAAAGTTTGTTCACCATCGTAACTGAAATTAACTGTCCAGCCGTCTTCAATGAGCTGGTTTACACGATTTTCATTATCTTTACTGATTTGAGCACTTAAAGTTGCAGGTTTAGCCAATATCCAACTTGTTAAATGAGTAATTGGTGCTTGCCAACCAGTTGCGCGCTCTAAAAGTTCTTCTGGAGAGGCTGCAGTAATTAACCCTGTTTTAGCACTATTTAACTTCACCTCACCGGGTTTACCCTGAATTTGGGTTTTTCCTACACCTAAAATGCCGCTTAATTCAATATCAAAATTATCTTGTTGTTGAACCCACGTGAAAAATGCACTACCAGTTTGCTGTGGCGTGCGAACCCCGATCTTACCTTGTAAATTAAAGTGTTTTTCATCTTGAACTTGCTGGGTAACCGCGGGTTTAGGTTGAGTAAAATGCTGGCAACCGGTTAGAAATAATACACTTGATCCACAGATCGCTGTGCACAGTTGGGCAAATTTGCTCATATGTTTAACTCTTTTTTGCAGATGTAGGTAAAATTAACGCATCAAGCTGTTGTAATTGTGGATCATTGGCATGTTTTTGTTTCAGTTGTTGTAACACAGCGCTAAATTGAGTTAATGATCCTTGCATATACAATGCTTTAGCATAACGAACGCCAATATTTACATTATGGCTGAGTTCATAAGCTTTGCCTAAAGCTTCTGCTGCACCTTCATAATCATTTTGTAAAAATGCAATGTAGCCAAGCGTATCTAGAATTGAGGCCTGTTCCGGCGCATATTCTAAGGCTTGCTCTGCATATTGACGTGCTTCTTTTAACCTACGGTTTTGCAGGGCTAGTGTATACGCATATGCATTTAGATAAGTTGGGCTGTTGGGCTCAAGTTGTAATAATTGCTTTAATGTTTTATCGAGTTTATCGCGGTCGGTATATGGATCAAGTAATAAAACTTCTGCATAAATGAGTTCCGGATCATCCGGTAAATTCTTTATCGCTTCATCTAATAAATTTAAGGCAGCTTTTTTGTTGCCCATTTTCTTTAAAATTTCAGCTTGGGCTTGATATAAGAAACTTGCATGTTGAGGGTAATTTACGCGTTCTTGAGTGAGGAACCGTAAAGCATCGTGTAAATTATCCTGCTTATCATAAATCGCAATTAAATTACGTCTTGAAACAACGTATAAACTGCCATCAACTAAGCGATAGTAAGCTTTTGCTGATTCATAATGTTGTTTGCGTTCTGCATTAATTGCTAAGTAGTAATAAGCTTCATTTTGGTATTTTGCAGAGTTTCGTAGGTCAACAAGATATTGTTCTGCTTTGTCATATTGCTTTAAATCAATGCTGGTTAAGCCTGCTATAAACAATGCTTCTTCAGCTTTGGGATTAGCCTCTATAACGTTTTCAAGCTTTTCTAAAGCCAGTTGAGATTCATTAAGTTGTATAAGATAACGGATTTCGGCTAAACGAATATCTAAATTTTTCTTATATTTACGGCTAGACTTTGCATACCATTTAAGCGCACCTTCTTGATCGCTAAGAGCAATAAGTAGGTTTGCTTTCATTAAAATAAAGCTCGTCACTTTAGGACGTCGGCGTAGTGCTTTGTTAATGTTGGTTAGAGCGGATTCTAATTGACCATTTTGGGCTTCCAAATTGGCGATGAGCGCTAAAATAGAAGGGTTGTCTTTTTCAGAGCTAGAACGTAAAGCTGTTAATAATACTTCTCGATCTTGAGCATTCTCTGGGGCAATACTCGCTAAAATTTGTTCTAAATCGGCAGTAGGATCTATTTTTAAAATTTTATCTAATGTTTCAGCGGCAAGCTGGTATTCATGTGTTTTTAAAGCAATATGTGACAAATAGAATAAAGCAGGTACATCTTTGGGTTCTTGAGCTACCCAATGTGTAGCAATGTTTAAAGCGGCTTGAAAATCATTATATTCAAGCGCAACATCTAAAGCTCGCTGTTTAATTGAAGTAGAGTTACTTTTAATTGCGAGTACTGTGTAATTGTGCAAAGCGTTAGGAATGTCATCATAAGCCAGAGCAAATTCAGCGACCATAGTTTGCTCTAATGCCTGATCAAATGAATGCACGGCATAGGTCTCTTGCACAGGGCGTGCATAGACATGCGAGGACATGCTACCTAACAATAAGAATGTGGTAGAATACTGTCTTATCGAAGCACCGTTAAAATTAATACGGCTATTCATTTGACGCAATTTTTATTGATCCAAAGTAATGCTTTTTATGACACCGATGTTGCACAATAGCATAAATTTAGCGAAATGATGATCTGATATGTCTTTCTTTGCATTGGGTGTCAACCATCAAACAGCTTCTGTCGAACTCCGCGAACAAATCGCTTTCAATGCAGAGCGATTAAGTCGTTTGCTTGCCGAACAAAACCATGATCAAAGCTTAAAGGATTTGGTAGTCGTTTCGACGTGTAACCGTACAGAAGTTTATGCCATGGCCGAAAATGCCGAAAGCCTTCTGAAATGGTTAGCCGATGCCAATAATATTGATGTAAAGCATTTAATTCATCATGTTTATCGTTACGAGAACACGCAGGCAATTACACATTTAATGCGAGTAGCGAGCGGCTTAGACTCTCTCATGCTCGGTGAGCCGCAAATTTTAGGGCAGGTTAAAAGTGCTTTGGCATTGTCTAAAGAAGCCCAAGCGGTCTCTCCTGAATTAAACAGTGTTTTTGAATATGCTTTTTATGCAGCTAAACGTGTACGTTCCGAAACTGCGGTGGGCAGCCATGCCGTTTCGATGGGGTATGCAGTTGCACAATTAGCTTTACAGGTTTTTAGTAAGCCCGAAAAACTTACTGTGATGGTTGTTGCTGCGGGTGAAATGAATAGCTTGGTTGCTAAACATTTAGCTGAAATGGGCGTCGCCAAAATTATTATTTGTAATCGTAGCCGTGAGCGTGCTGACCAACTGGCTCAAGAGATTTCACATCAGGTTGAAGTCGAAATTATTGATTTTTCAGCATTAGCTGAAAACTTGTATCGTGCTGATGTGGTGTCGAGTTGTACTGGTAGTTTATATCAAGTGATTGCTTATCCTGATGTTAAGGCGGCATTAAAGAAACGTCGCTATCAACAAATGTTAATGGTTGATTTAGCTGTACCCCGTGATATAGATCCTAAAGTTGAAGCACTTGATGGCGTATATTTGTATGGTGTTGATGATTTACAAAGTGTGATTGAGGAAAACCTCGCTCAACGACGTCAGGCAGCTGTTGAAGCGGAAGTGATGGTGAATCAATTAGCTACCCAGCTTATTACTCATCAAAAAGTTAAAGAGGCGGGCAGCACAATTCACGCTTACCGCCAACATAGTGAAGAAGTTAGTCAACAAGAGCTGACGCATGCTTTAGAGGCTTTGCAACATGGTGAGAATGCTGAGCAGGTATTGCAGCAATTCGCGCATCGTTTGACGCAAAAGCTTATGCATCCAACATCTATCTTGCTACGCGAAGCTGCCAAGGCAGAAAATCCTGATTATTTTGAATGGTTACAACAGCATTTACAGGATGTGTTTGATCATGAGCGTAAGCCAAAACATTAAGACAAGAGTCTTAAACTAATTTGTTTAGTTAATTCATTAAGCTGTTGTCTTAAATTTCGTGATTCAATTAGAGAAATCGGCGATTTAAGTTTCTGACGTAAATATCTTTCTTTTAGGCCTAAAGCATATTCTTGGGCTAGCTTGTCGGCCACTTCTGGTGCCTGCGTTAATGCCTGAATATTGGTTCTTTGCATAATATCGGCAATTTCATGGCAATAGCTGCTACAAGCACCTAAAACATAATAAGTTGCCAGCTCTTGATCATCCGGTAAGTCATCAAAAATACGATTTAAAATTGCCAGTACTTTTGCTAATAATTCATCTTGATGAATATAGGCACGTAACCCTTCAAAATGAATATAAAGAAAAGGGTGGTGCATCAAAATTGCAATTGCAAAGTCTTCATCTTTAGTATGAATGTTAAATGAGAGCGAGGCATCATGGCTGATTTGTGGCGTAAAACGTTTACCCAGTCCGAGTTTTTCACGGAAAGATTGATTGAGTAAATAACGGAACGAACCCTGTTTGGGTAATAGTTCAGTCAGTTCTCGGAGTTCTCCCATGACCAAGCTTTTGCCTTCAGGGGTACTAATGTCATGTTGACCTGTTAAATGGGCAAAGACAAAATCAGACAAAAGAGGGGACTGTTGTAGTAGTTTTTGGAAACTTTCAAGCCCTTCACGACGGATCAGAGAGTCGGGGTCGTGGTCATTCGGTAGTACGAAAAATTTGAGTTCGCGTCCATCATTGAGAAGTGGTAAAGCAATTTCTAAGGTTCTGCGTGCTGCTTTTTGCCCAGCAGCATCACCGTCAAAAGCAATGGTAATACGGCTATTTTGTTTAAATAAAATATTAAGGTGTTCGGTATTACTTGCAGTGCCTAAAGTCGCTACAGCCCCTGTAATGCCATATTGCTGAAGTGCAATGACATCCATGTAGCCTTCAACCATTAACCAGTCGTTAGATTTGAGTTTTCTACCTTCATAAAGCCCGTAAAGTAGCTGATTCTTGTGAAAGACCTCTGAGTCAGGCGAGTTAATGTATTTGGGCTTGATCTCATCATTTAAGGCACGCCCACCAAAACCAACGACGCGGCCTTTCGGGTCTCGAATCGGGAAAATCACACGGTCACGTAATAAGTCAAAATCACGACCATTATCGCTTGAACGGATAAGTCCAAGCTGCTTTAAACCATCAATGTCATAAGGAAAAGCTTTTTCTAGGTGTTGCCAATCTTCTGGTGCATAGCCTAAGCGCCAAAATTGAATCGTCTGATTAGTTAAGCCACGTTGTTTAAAGTAGTTTTTTGCCTTTTGACTGTTAGGTAATTGGTGTTCATAGAATTGGGCAATATTTTCCAGTAAGTCATATAAATTACCTTCTTGAACTGGTTCCTCAAAGTTGAAAGGCTGTTCAAATTGGGCAAAAGGGTCGTCAAAAAATACTGGTTCAAGCGTATTGTAGCTTTCATCTATTGGTTGTTGAGGAACCACGGGCTCCGCCGTACTTGCTTTAGCAACTGGCGGCTTCGTAACCTGACGGGTATAAGATAGTTTTTTGTTTTCGGTATTATCTTTGGGTAGTTCGACTCCAGCGCTACTCGATAACTCTTTCATTACATCTATAAAGTTTCGGTTATCAATGTCCATCAGAAAACGGATGGCGTTACCGTTGGCCTGACACCCAAAGCAATGATAATACTGCTTGTCTCGATAGACATGGAACGATGGGGATTTTTCTTGATGAAAAGGGCAACAGCCGGAATATGTACGTCCCGTCTTTTTCAGTTTCACACGCTGACCAATCAGATCGACAATATCTGTGCGATCTAAAATTTGATCAATCGTATGTTGTGGAATTGCCATAATTCAGATAACCGTATTAAAACTGATGAGAGAGTGAGTCAGAATATTCTGACATGATGAGGCAAGATCTATCCAATAAATATTTTAATATTTTATAAAAACAAACAGGCAAGTGATATCACTTGCCTGTTTGTTGATGTTTTTTAAAGCTTAAACTTATTGAGCAGCGTCATCTGCACCTTGTTTCGCATCATCTGATTGAGAATCAGCTGATGTATCTGTAGAGGTAACAGCAGGAGCAACAGTTGTATTTTCTGCTGCTTGTGGCTCAGGTTTGTCTAATAAACCAAAGCTTAAACGGTTTGTCCAACTACGTTCTGATTTTGGTGCTTCAACTTGTATTTGCTCTGGCTCAGCAGTTTCTTCTTTATCTGAATTGCCAATTAAACCGAAGCTAACACGATTAAGGAAGCCACGTTTTGGAGCTTCTGATTCACTTGTGCTTTCTGGTGTTGCGGCAGTAGATTCACGGCCAAAAATACCTAAGGTCGCACGGTTAATCCAGTTGCCTTCTTTACGGGCAGCGCGCATGTTAACCGTACCATCTTTTTTCACCAAGTTAGGGTAATTAAGCTTTAAAACTTCAATATATTGTTGTGAAGTCGCTTTATCACCTAATTGGTTATAGCTATATGCCAAAGTCGCTAATGCTTCTGGAACTTGAGGAGTTTGTGGATAGTGTTCAATTACCCATTGAGAACGCTCTGCAGCAGCGATCCAAGCTTTACGTTTAACATTAAAACGTGCAGCAGTCATTTCATTTTCAGCAAGTTCTTGTCCAATAAATTTCATGCGCTGAGCGGCATCAACAGAATATTGGCTACTTGGGAAACGACGAATTAAATCAACAAAATTTTGATAAGCAACTTTTAAATAGCTCACATCACGATGAGATTGTTGCAAAGACGTATAACGCATCAAACTGTCGTAGTTTTGCTCCATGTTCGCTACAGCACGAACATAATAAGCATAATCCACATTTGGATGCTGAGGATTTAAACGAATAAAACGTTCCGCTAAGGCAATCGCGCCTTCATAATCTTTTTGCTTAAATTTCGAATAGAGAAGTTCAAGTTGTGCTTGTTGTGCGTATTGTCCGGTCGGATAATAAGTATCGATTGCTTCTAAAGACTTGGTCGCATCAAGATATTGACCACGGTCAAGCGACTTTTGGGCCTTTTCGAAGTAAGCTTGTTCACTAGATTGTGGGCCACTATCGACCACTTCTTTTTTACTTGGATTGCTGCTACAGCCCACAAATGCAGACGCTAAACCTAAAGATAAGGCAAGCATCGTAATTTTATAACGTGGTAGCGACATAAAAACTCCTCTGTTATGTTGGGCAATGAGCTACAATTGCGCTATTAAACCACTTTTATCTCAATGATCAAATGACTTCAGCACAATCTTCAAACACAAACTTATCTGAAACCGACTTCAATTTACTTGAAGATTCTGAGGATGCAGATAACCATACTTCTGATACAACTGCAACACGTTTATCGTTGCAAGTTCAGCTAGATGAAAGCTATCTGGGACAACGTATCGATCAGGTAGCAGCCTTGGTGTGGAATGAGTTTTCACGTGAAAAGCTTAAACAATGGTTGAAGGATGGCCATCTGTTGGTGAATGGTAACATTGTCAAGCCAAAGCACCGTTGTGAAGGGACAGAACTGCTTACACTCGAAGTTGAGCTCGAAGCTCAGACCACGAGCCAACCTGAAAACATTCCACTTAATATTGTCTATGAAGATGACGATATTTTAGTCATCAATAAACCAGTCGGCATGGTAGTACATCCAGGGGCGGGCAATAGCTCTGGAACTTTAGTGAATGCCTTGCTTTACCATTTCCCAAAATTGTCGGAACTTTCTCGCGCTGGTTTAGTGCATCGTATTGATAAAGATACCAGCGGTTTGTTAGTCGTTGCTAAGAGCCTTGAGGCACAATTTTCTTTAAGTAAGCAGTTGGCAAATAAATCGGTTTACCGTGTATACGACTTAGTTGTTTATGGAAATATTATTGCTGGCGGTACTATTGATGAACCTATCAAACGTCATCCAGTTGACCGTGTGAAAATGGCGATTTTACCGGGCGGGCGCGATGCTGTGACCCATTACAATGTAAAAGAACGCTTTAGAGATTTTACTCGCGTACAAGCTCGTCTTGAAACAGGTCGAACTCATCAGATTCGTGTGCATTTTAGTTATATTGGTTATGGACTGATCGGCGATCAGATTTATATGAACCGTGTACGTGTACCTGCAGGGGCGTCTGAATTACTCATTGACACTTTACGTGGTTTTAAACGCCAAGCGTTACATGCAGCTAAATTGGGCTTAAAACATCCTCGTACTGGTGAAGAAATGCTATTTGAAGCGCCGTGGCCTGAAGATTTTACACATTTAGTGAATGTGTTACGTTCAGAAAACGCTGCATATTAAGGACGCGTATATGGAATTTGTTCAAGGATTACCTCAAGGTGTATGTGTAGGGCAGACACGTGTTCAACATCCTTTGGCATTACCAACGGATCAACTTGAGTTGTCTGGTTTTAATCTGGCTTTACATGTCAACGATAAGGCACAACGTGTTCAGCAACATCGCATGATATTGTTAGATGAGTTTGCCCAGTTCGGTGTTAAAAAAATGACATGGATGACTCAAACACATAGTACGATTTGCCATACAGTAAATGAACAAATTCCTTTTAAGGCTTTAATTGGTGATGGTTTGGTCACTCAAACCAAAGGTCATGCTTTAATGATGATGACCGCTGATTGTTTACCTGTCGTGTTAGGAAATGCTGAAGGTACGGAAGTCGCAAACTTGCATGCAGGTTGGCGCGGTTTAGCTGGAGGCATTATTGAAAATACAGTTGCCGCTATGCAGAACCCTCCAACTTGGGCATGGTTAGGAGCTGCGATTAGTCAACCTTGTTTTGAAATTGGGGCCGAAGTGAAGGCTGCTTTTTGTGATAAATATCCAGAGTTAGGAACAGCTTTTTTTGAGGGGGCAGCTCCAAATAAATTTCATGCAGATTTATATGCAATTGCGCGTTTTATTTTGCAGAGTCTAGGTGTGAAACAGGTTTTAGGTGGAGATCAATGTTCTTATCAACAGAGCGATGATTATTTTTCTTATCGCCGTGATGCGAAGACTGGACGTATGGCTACCTTTGTTTTTATATAAGCTTCATAAACATAAGTAAATTCACTCTCTTATTTTGTCGTAATTAAACAGAATAAGAGAGTTTTTATTAAGTTTGAAAATATTACGATTGTGAACCGTATTGAAACGCTTGTATTTCATATTTATAGATGTAGGTGTAGCAAGCGCTAATAAAATGATAAAATAGAAAAAATCGCTCAAAATTTTAATCTTATGTCTTTGCCTGAAAAACATCTCTCTATTGTCTACCACAGTCCATATGGTCATACCGCCAAGGTAGCTTTCGCTATTGCTGCTGGTGCAGAGGTGATGGGGGTGAAAGTACATCTAATGAATATTGAACATATTGATTGGGATGCGCTTGATGCATCACAAGGCATTATTTTCGGATCTCCTACCTATATGGGAAGTATGACTGCCGACTTTAAAAAGTTTATGGACAGTACTTCTAAGCGTTGGAAAGAGCGCTTATGGCAAGGTAAGCTTGCGGCTGGCTTTGCAAATTCGGGCGGATTGAGTGGCGATAAACTAGCGGTATTACAACAATTAAATATTTTTGCCATGCAACATGGCATGTTGTGGTCAGGTTTGCCTTTAATGACCACAGGGCATAGTGAAAAAGATTTAAACCGATTATCGAGTTGTTTAGGCTTAATGACCCAGTCAGACAATGCTCCTGTTGAGATCACTCCTCCACAAGGTGACTTAGATACAGCTAAGTGGTTTGGTGAATATATTGCTGGATTACTTTATCGTATAAGTTAAAATAAGCATTTGATTTTATATAAATAAATATTTAATTTTTAATCTAATTACAAAAACGTTGTATTTTTTTTGTTCTTTTTTGATTATTTTTTACCAAATGGTTTATTTGGACAATGATGTCCAAAACTTAATAAATAAAAAAATGGAATAATCATGAAAATTTTTTTAACAGCTCTTTGTCTAAGTTGGGCTACCTTAAGCTACGCCAATTTAGAATCTGCAAATCTTGTTCCACTCAGTGATTCAGAACTTTCTAAAGTTGAAGCTCAGGCATTATTTTCATTTACCTATACCGACCCAAAACAAGCTGATGCTTCAATGAACCAGCAAAATATTGGCTTTTATAAATTGGGTTTAGAGGCAAATCTTGAATTAAATGCCAATGTTAATAAGTTGCAATTAGGATGTGGGGGAGTAAACGGTTTAGGTGGGTGTGATATTGATATTGATAACTTAAGTTTAAGTGGCTTAAGTGATACCAGTGATGGGCGAGCTTCTTCTTCTGCTGTTTTTAGTAATCCCTTTATTGAATTTGCAATTAAAAATCCAGACAGCGCGGCCTTAAGAGAAATTAAAGGTTTTCGTTTAAGTGCTGAAAAGGTTATAGGACTGCTGACTATGGGGCTTGAAAATTCAGAAAAAACAAATGGAATTAATAGCTTAAGTGGTTACATGAAAATTAAAGATACCACTGGTTTAGCTTATACCGCTGCTCGTAATATGTCTTATCAAGATACAGGCAAGACCATTGATGGGACTGTTAATGCATGTATCGGAATTTGTATTCCTTTAGGATTTAACTCGTCTGATTATAATTTGCAATTACAACAGACCACTGCACCTATTGTGATCAACGGGCAAGTGATTTCTGGTTCACGAATGAATAATGTCATGCTGAACGGGGTAGCAAATATCGATCAGCTTAACTTCTCTGGAGATCTGAAAGCTTCTATTAATGCTGCACTTGGCCTATTAAATTTACAAAAAAATGTAACAGGTAGCATTACTGGATTAAGAGCTGCATTGACTGTTGATCAAAACCTTGGATTTATTCATAAAATTGAATTAAACAATCCTTTCTCACTTTCTTTGCAAGGCCAACAAATATTTTGGCCAGGTGCAGATGCAGCAGCGGAACGTGGCTGGTGGATGGCTTTTGATGATGAAATTGATATTGGCAACGTGACGCCAAGTAAACAAATTGAAATAACTAATGACGTTTTAAAGCAGGTGGTAGGTCCAATTAGTGGCTATTTAACCGCAAACCCAGTGAGATGTAATCTTTTAAATTGTTTGTTTGGTGAAGACTTAGCAGTTGGTGAGGTTAAATTACCCAATACGATTGTGAATTTCCCATTGAAAGATTTACAACTTAAAAATCAATCTTTTGCACCAAACTGTTACGGTAATTTAAAATTCTGCTAAATTCAAAGTGACATAAAAAAACCTTTAAAGTTAACTTTAAAGGTTTTTTTATTACTTATGAAATATACGAGCTTTATCACGTTGCCAGTCACGGTCTTTTTCAGTTGCACGTTTGTCATGAAGTTGTTTACCCTTCACAAGCGCAATTTCTAGTTTGACTAAATGACCTTTCCAGTAACACGCCAAAGGAACGCATGAATAACCTTTCTGGTTAACTGCACCCATCAGGTGTTCAAGCTGACGTCGGGAGAGCAATAACTTACGGGTACGTGTTGCTTCCGGTACCACATGGGTCGAAGCCGATAATAAAGGCTGAATTTGTGAACCAAGTAAAAATGCTTCGCTATTCTTGAAAATGACATAACTTTCCGTCAAAGTCATGCGTCCAGCACGTAAGGATTTTACTTCCCAACCTTGAAGTGACATGCCTGCTTCAAATTTTTCTTCGATAAAATAATCATGACGGGCACGTTTGTTTTGTGCGATTGTTCCGCCATTATGTTTCTTTACTACTGTTGCTTTCGCCATAATTCAAACTTCCACAATTATGCCTATTGTGCCGTAAACTGATGCTAAGGTGAAGTTTTTCCTGCACATGAATATTTCGCCTCATGTATAACTTTTGCTAAAATAGGTTCACAATACAATTAGAGTACTAGCGGATGTCTAAAACGCGTGTAATTTATCCTGGAACATTTGACCCCATCACGAATGGACACGTTGATTTAGTTACTAGAGCATCAAGAATGTTTGATGAGGTTGTAGTAGCAATTGCAATTGGACATCATAAGAACCCCTTGTTCAGTCTAGAAGAAAGAGTTGAACTGGCACAATCATCTTTAAGCCATCTATCAAATGTTGAATTTGTAGGCTTCGATGGTTTACTGGTTAATTTTTTCAAAGAACAAAAGGCAACCGCAGTACTTCGTGGTTTAAGGGCGGTTTCTGATTTTGAATATGAATTTCAACTTGCCAATATGAACCGTCAACTTGACCCACATTTTGAAGCGGTGTTTTTAACACCATCTGAGCAGTACTCTTTTATTTCTTCGACATTGATTCGGGAAATTGCTCGTTTAAAAGGGGATGTAACCAAGTTTGTTCCGCAAGCTGTGGTTGAGGCCTTTGAACGTAAACATCAACAAGGTTGGTAACGTGTCGTTATATATCACCGATGAATGCATAAACTGTGATGTTTGTGAACCAGTTTGCCCGAATGAAGCAATTTTCATGGGTGAATTGATTTATGAAATTCATCCAGATTTGTGCACTGAATGCGTTGGTCATCATGACCAACCGCAATGCCAATTGTTTTGTCCTGTAGATTGTATTCCTAAAGATCCAGAGCATGAGGAAACGGAAGAACAGCTATTCGACAAATATAAAAAATTAATTGCTCAAAAAAGCACGAGCAATTAGTAAATAAATTTGTTAATATGCGCCCCTGAAGTGAGCTGGATGGTCGCTGCTGTGGAGGTCTTCGTGACTGAAGCAGGGGAGGAAAGTCCGGGCTTCATAGGGCAGGGTGCCAGGTAACGCCTGGGCGGTGAAAGCCGACGGAAAGTGCAGCAGAGAGTAGACCGCCTCATTCGTGAGGTAAGGGTGAAAGGGTGCGGTAAGAGCGCACCGCGTGTCTGGTAACAGTTCACGGCATGGTAAACCCCACCAGAAGCAAGACCAAATAGGAATCCTGAGGTACGGCCCGTACTGGATTCGGGTAGGTCGCTTGAGCGTATGAGTGATTGTACGCCTAGAGGAATGACCATCCTCGACAGAACCCGGCTTATAGGCTCACTTCACCTAATTTATTTAAAATTTTTCTTGACGTGCATTAAAGAAACTAAGATAATGCGCGCACAGTTTAAGGCTATGTAGCTCAGTTGGTTAGAGCACCGCACTCATAATGCGGGGGTCACAAGTTCAAGTCTCGTCATAGCCACCATTTTATAGACCACGCTCCTGCGTGGTCTTTTTTTATGCTTGTTTTTTTGATTAAACACAGTTTGTAAATACCGGTTTTATAATGATGAGATGTTTTTTGATTTTTTCATTAGCTTATTTATATTTAAAAAATTATTCCCGTTAGCTTAAGGCAATAAATATCTTAATTTCAGATCGTATTGGTTATTACCATTCGTATCTCAAATAGATGAGCTCGTAGTAGGTGGGGCAGAGTGCGAATACATTAAGCTTACGGTGCGCTTGAACATGCAGCTTTGTTAGAATGAGCTAAAACAGAACATACAGCGTATGTGTTCAGCTATGTTGAAGTAGAAAGTTGTGTGCTTAACTTAGGCGAATTAATTTCATTACAATCTAAAGAACTACATGTCTATGTATGTGGACTGAAACTAATAATTGATGTTGTGATTAATTGTTGTAATAAGCATTGTTACCTTGATGAATACATTCATTGGGAACAATTTGCTTCAACAGTTCCTGAAGATGGAGAGGCTTTTACAGACGTACTTGGCAAGTCTAATCAAGAAATGAAGTCAAAAGTAACTAGTCAATTTTATAAGTGATCAAAACATTAAATATTGATGTTGAATGTCTATGTTGTGAAGGGGTATGCGATACATGTGAAACTGTTATTTTGGAAGGTAAAGCAGAGAACATTTTGATCAATACCTTAGTGATATAGGAAAGACTTCACAGCTGAGTATTATGATGACTTGAGTTTCGCGGGAAAAAGATAAAAAACTGGTATTAGATTTTTAATACATTTCTGTGGTCGATCAATTATTTAAAACATAAATTTGCTAAAAAATGAACAAACAAAGGTGATCTGAATCTTATTTGTTCATTTGATGGAATTTAATGATTTTGAACTCTTGACCTGTTCTGTAGAACTATAGATAATGCGCACACAGTTTACGGCTATGTAGCTCAGTTGGTTAGAGCACCGCACTCATAATGCGGGGGTCACAAGTTCAAGTCTCGTCATAGCCACCATTTTAAAAACCATGCTCATGCATGGTTTCTTTTTGTCTTTTTTTTACTCATTAAAATGTTTTTCAATCATATCGAGTGTTTTTGGGCTTTGATAAAAAGGAGCTAAAATCGCTTGAAGTAACGGCTCTAAAATACCGTGCTCATTAAAGACATTCATGACTTTAGGGTAAAAACGTAAAGCTTCAGTTTGTAAATCGGTTTCGGTTAAACCAATCTCACTTAATACTTCAAATAAACTCTCGTCTTTGTAAAATTCATAAAAAACTTCTACGCCATACAAAATAAGATCTTGCATAAATTGTGACTGGCGTAATTCTTTCCAATATTCGTAAATTAAAACAAAGAACTCTTCAACATCAAGAGGAGTTAACTGTTTCATAAACTCATACATTTTTTTATGTCTAAGATCTTCCCACACATGTCGTATCAGACTTTCTAAATCTTCAGTCGACAAAAGACTTAACTCTGTGAGTTGCTCATGAATAAAGCTGGCAATCCAAGTTTCAAGTTTATGCTCAAGACGTTGTTGTTGTAAAAAAGAGAATTTTTTGAGTTTATGTTGCCATTCAAAATGATAGTCATCTACTCTAGATGCATTTAGAAATTTTGGTATTTTCTGTTCTAAGGTTGAGGTCGCAATATATTGGCAAAGTTGTTGAACAGCGGGGCTAGTTCTTAAAAACTGGTTGAGATAATGAGGAATATGCTCCATTTCCAAAAATTTGGAGAGCCACATTTCAAATTGATGATCGGACACCAGATCTTGTAGCTGTATTGGAGATTTTAGGGCAGTTAAGTAAATACGCTGGGCAATTTCCCCAATAAACTCAAGTAAACCAGCACCTAGCTGCATTTCAAAAGCATAGCGTTTCACAACAGCTTGTAATTGTTCTAAATCAACCACTTCATGAAGTTTGATTTCATCGGCATGCTGCATAAAAAGTTGAATGAACTGCCGGAAATAAATAGGTGAGTTTTCTATAGATAATTGTTTTTTGAAAAATTCCACCTGCTCAAGCAAAAGTGCTTGAGCAAGTGTTGTGGTTTTTGATGAGTTTTTTTGCTCAGTCATTCGCTGTCCAACCGTTGACAATCGGATAACGTCGTTCGCGGCTAAATGCACGAGAGGTAATTCTCGGACCGATAGCGCCTTGACGACGTTTGTATTCATTACGATCAACTAAACGGATGACTTTTTCAACTACTTCTTTATCAAAACCTTTGGCAATAATATCAGCCTGACTTAAATCTTCTTCAATGTATGCGTAAAGGATGGCATCCAATACATCATATGCGGGTAAAGAGTCTTGGTCTTTTTGGTCTGGGCGAAGTTCTGCTGAAGGTGGACGAGTAATTACACGCTCAGGAATAACTGGAGTTTCACTTAAGCTATTACGGTATTTTGCCAATTCAAATACAATCGTTTTATAAACATCTTTTAGAACAGCAAAACCACCAACCATATCACCATAAAGTGTACAGTAGCCAACTGAAAGCTCAGACTTGTTGCCAGTAGCGAGTACTAAATTACCAAATTTATTTGATAAACCCATGAGTAATGTGCCGCGTGCGCGCGCTTGTAAATTCTCTTCGGTTGCATCTGCTGGTGAGTTGCCAAAGAAAGGATACAAGGTTTGCATAAAGCTATTTACAACTGAATGTATTTCAGCAATACCGAAAGTCACACCCATACGACGAGCTTGTTCTGCTGCATCTTCAACACTAATTTGAGAAGTGTAGGTATAAGGCATCATTACGGCTTGTACTTTTTCTGCACCGATTGCATCAACAGCAATCGCTAATGTAAGGGCAGAGTCGATACCGCCAGATAAACCTAAAATTACACCGGGAAAACCAGAACGCTCGACGTAATCACGTGTAGCCATGACTAAGCCTTGATAGATCTCTGCAAAAGTTTCTAATGCAGGAGCAGATTCAGTGGCTTTAAATGATTTATTTTTATGGTCAAATTCAGCAATATAAAGGTCTTCTTTAAAGCTCGGTGCTTGTAAAGCAATTTCACCATTTTTGTTACTGACAAAACTTGTGCCATCAAAAATTAAATCGTCTTGTCCACCCACTTGGTTAACATAAACAATGTTCAGGTGAAGTTGTTTTGCAAGTTCACTTAAGGTTTGTGTACGGTGTTGTGGTTTACCGACTTCATATGGTGATGCATTAAGTACAAGAACAGTATCAACATTCAATTGGCTTAACTGTTTTACGGTATTAATTGACCAGATATCTTCACAGATCAATACGCCAAACTTATGTCCAAGATATTCAAACACCAAATGTTGATGACCTTCTTGGAAATAACGTTTTTCATCAAAGACGCCATAGTTTGGTAAATTGTGTTTGTTAAAAACACCCAAAACTTGACCGTCTTTCATGACAGCAGCAGAATTATAACGTTGACCATCTTCTGTCTGGTTCACAAATCCGAAAACCATGACAATATCTTTAACTTCGGCAAGTTGAGCAAAAGCCTTTTGCATACGTTTATTTAAATTTGGACGTAACAGTAAGTCTTCAGCTGGATAACCAATAACAGAAAGCTCGGGAAAAATAATCAGGTCAGCGTCTTGTTTTTTCGCCTGATTCACTTGCTCAATCATCTTTTTGGTGTTTGAGTCAATATTGCCAATATGCGGAGAAAACTGAGCAAGGGCAACTTTAAAACTTTTCATTCAAACCTAATCCTAGATCATAACGAATATAGATACACACAGTGTTGATTTTTATAGATATAATTTTTCAACGATGTGTATGATACGATAGTAAACAATTAAAATAGTAAACAAAAATGTCAAGATCAATAATATATACCAATCACATATTTTCTGCGTAAAAATAACGAGATTTTCTGTATAGAATAGAAACAGGCTTCATTATTTTTATTGTTTGTATACTGCCTTATCACAAGCCAATTTGGAATAAGCGCGTTATATTTTTTTCAATAATTTGAATTAAATAGGTGTGATTTTCTAGCTTAGGTAAGTATTTCTGATTTATAAGAATTCTCATTTACATTAAGAAAAAAAGGTTACGTTCAGAGAAAGACTGATTATTTAGTTACAAATGAAGCTGAGGTGAACAGATAATATTTGGGATTTTTCCAGAGCAGATGTCACGGGCAATTTCGCCTTGTTGCTCAATGTTATAAGAGCTAAACTCCTTGTGAGGAGAGTAGGTGTATTTATAGGGATTGTAATTTTTAAAGCTAAGATAATAGGCCGATTGCAGCAATGCACCTTTAAGTAGTACATGAATACCTTTTTGATATTGCATGACATGAGTGAGTTCGTGAATAAAAATACCCTGCATAAATTTAGATTCTAGAGCGTAATTTTCACTGTAATCGGAAGGATTGACATAAATATTTCCGTTTGGCGCCATAAAAATACCGCGAGATTGCCAAGGTAAATAACGAGTAGCAATAATTTTAGGTTGTTCACAATTGAGCATGTCACCGAAAATGAGTTGTGCTAATACTTTTTCTTGAGCAGTCAGATATCTGATGGGATAGTTTTTTAAGTGACGAAAAATAAAAAGTGTAAGAAGTATAAATTGTTGTTGGGTTGAGCGTTTAAGGGCATTAAAAGTTAGCATAGCTTTGCCATTAAATGAGTTCATCTATTTCTTTAGGATAGTATAGATAACTCATTAGTAAATAAAGGGTCAGAGTTACTCATTGGGTATAACTTGAAGAGAGCATTGATTTTATGCCTTTGATTGAAAAAAGTTAAATATAGGGATAACTCTGCGAGTTTTTATTGTCTAAATTAAAGAAATTGCTCGGAAAAGCAAAAGCCCCAGTTAAAACTGAGGCTTTACGACAACTAAAATCACTACAGCAAATAAGATTAAAGTTGGCATTTCATTAAAGAAACGCCAGAACCTATGTGATTTATAGTGTGCATTTCCGATAAGTTTTTTACGATAGTAGCCACATACTAAATGGTAGATGACTAATAAAGCGACTAAAGCAACTTTAAGATAAAACCATGTTGCCTGATGGTAATGTCGAGTTGCATCGCCCCATTCGACAAGAAAATGGGCGGTAATTAATGTGGCAATCATAGAAGGCCACATAATTCCGCGATACAACTTACGTTCCATTACTTCAAAGCGTTGATGACTGGCAGCATCTTCACTCATGGCATGGTAAACATATAAACGTGGTAAGTAGAACAAAGCAGCGAACCAACAAACCACAGCAATAATATGTAATGCTTTTACCCACAAAAAAGCATCAGAAGGTGCATCCATCGATAATCCTACGTGGGATTATGCATCCCACTTCTTGAAAATAAGGCAAGCGTTAACACCGCCAAAGCCAAAACTGTTACTCATTACAGTATTCAATTTTGCATCACGTTTTTCAAGTACGATATCAAAAGGTTTTGCGCCTTCATCAAGTTCAGTCACATTGATGTTTGGTGCAATAAAGTCATTTTGCATCATTAGAACAGAGTAAATAGCTTCTTGTACACCAGCTGCACCCAAGCTATGACCAGTCATAGATTTGGTTGAGCTAAGAGGAGGTACATTGCCTTCGCCAAATGCACGTTCCATTGCTTTAAGTTCTGTAATGTCACCAGCTGGAGTAGATGTACCATGTGTATTTACATAGTCAATTTTGTCTACGCCATGTTGTTTAGCTTCTTCAAGTGCCATTAATACACAACGTGTAGCGCCTTCACCGCTTGGAGCAACCATGTCTGCACCATCGCTGTTTGCAGCATAACCAACGACTTCAGCTAAAATGTTGGCACCACGTGCTTGAGCGTGTTCAAGTGATTCAAGTACAACAAAACCACCACCACCAGCAATAACGAAACCGTCGCGGTCTGCTGAATATGGACGAGATGCTGTTTCTGGAGTTTCATTATATTTCGAGCAAAGCGCACCCATTGCATCAAATAATAAACTTTGAGACCAATGATCTTCTTCACCACCACCAGCAAGCATAAGATCTTGTTTGCCAAGTTGAATAAGGTTGTACGCATAACCAATTGCGTCAGCAGAAGTTGCACAAGCACTCGTAATAGTATGAGCAATACCTTGTAGTTTAAATGCAACACCTACGTTTGCAGTAATCGTGTTTGACATGTTGCGTGGTACGAAGAAAGGTCCTACTTTACGTGCACCTTTAGTCTCTAAAAGCTCTGTCATTTCAACAACAGATGCAGTTGAACCACCGCCTGAACCGCCTGCGATACCGTAACGTGGATTACCACCGATTTGCTCAGCAGTAAGTCCTGCATGTTCAACAGCAGCTACAGCAGCATTGTAAGCGTACATTGCACATACGCCCATAAAGCGTTTTAACTTACGGTCAATATGATCAAAATCTTGTTCCGCAGCAGCGCTCACATGACTTTTAAAATTGAGTTCAGCATAAGTTGAGTTAAAACGTGTCCCGGAGATTCCGTTTTGAAGTGAATGAGTAACTGCTTCTAAAGAGTTACCGATACATGAGTTAATACCCATACCAGTGATTACAACACGTTTCATCTACAGGTCCCTTTATGGTGATATTAAGAGTCTATCGTGATCAACAGCTATGAAAATGAATAGGAGAATATAGCTATAAGAAAACAAGACTCATGTTTTTTCGTTGTTAACATGATAGCAGAAAGGATTTTTATTTCTTATGGCAAATCTTTATGACAATTTTACATTTAAAAAAATAACTAAATACATGGTATGTTGCATTTAGGGTTAACTAAAATACACACATACAAGTTGAGATAAATCCACATTCCACCTAGTATTTGTGTCTAATTAGATAAATTAAAAAATCGAGGTACTTGATGACAAAATTCAATAATAATCAATCTGACAATTTGTTTTCTCAGGTCTTCGGAGTGGCTAAAAAGCTCAGTTCTACAGGATTGAGTATCTTGCAACAGAACCAATCAGGTGATGTAAGTAAGGTAATTGAACCAATTCCAACTGGTAAAACGGTTGAAGGTAAATCGAGAACAAAAAGCCCATTTGAAGTTGAGCAATATGAAAGTCCTCAACAAATGCTTCGAGAGCAATTACCGAAAGTAACTCGTCAGGTCTTTGGGCGGCATTTTACAAAAGTAAATGGTGTGGCTACATTTCTTTCCCCAGATTGGGATCAAAAAGTTTCAGGCTATTTATTTGATTGGCTGAATGACTTTAGTTCAAAAAGCACCTTAACTGAAAAAATCTTGGAAGAAGCTGGTGCTAAAGATTTATTTGAACTAACTAAGGATACGGGCCGTTCTCAACGTTTAAGTCAGGCGCTCATTGAACAAAATAAATTAATTGCGACAATACAAGGGGCAATCACAGGCGTGTCCGGTGTGGTTGGCGCTGCTGTAGATGTTCCTGTTTCACTCGTGTTGGTCTTGAGAACGATTTATCAGACAGGAAGATCACATGGTTTTGACCTTCAAGAAGTTACTGACCAAGATGTTGTCGAGTTTATCTTTAAAGAAGTTGATATCAGTCTGATTGCTGAAAAGCAAACTTTATTGTTAGCTTTAAAAACATTACGAAATATGTTGGAAACGCAAGATATTCATCAATTTCAGCAAGTGTTAGGTTCAACTACTGATTTTGATACTTTAAAGAACTGGTTAGTCGATGAAGATGGAGAGTTTAAATGGGGTTGGTTAAATCGTATTCCTAAACTCTCTGCCTTTGGTAAAGTTACCCCAGTTGCTGGTGCTGTTTTAAGCGCAGTATATAGCTGGAAACTACAAGAAGATGTTGGTCATAAAGCACAAGCTATCTTTGGAGCCGCAAGACATTATTTAAATGAACATCCAAGTGAGCATTTATCTCCGCTACAGGCTTATTATGCTGCGGTTACACTCATTCAGAAAGCCAGTCCACGTCTTTTAAATGTTGGTGAAGATGGCAATATTCACGCTGAGCATCATCATAAAGTAGAAAATCATGATGTAATTTCAAAAGTATCTATTGTCTTAAAGCCGACAGAAAGTAAAAAGAGCGAAGAGAAAATTCAGGAAAATGTTCATCAGGGTATTGAGCAACTTGCCGATAAACATGTAGAGGAACATGAGCATACTGAGCAAAAACCAGCTTTAACTCCTGAGGAAGATGAGGAAGGGCTAGATGATAAAAAATACTCTTAACAATACGCTTACAAATAAGAGGTTTAAAAATAAAATCTGAACTCTATTTAAATTTGTAAGTTATCCTGTCAAAGATTGATATGGTCAACATTTGGTAAGTATTGCCGTGTTGACCATTTTTGCATCTTAGCTTACAATTATGTGCCCTTAAAAAGAGGTATTTCTTTTTAAGGTTTTTTAATAACGGGAGAATTGCCATATGGCAACAACGAATCAGTTGATCCGTAAGGGTCGTACGACTTTGGTTGAAAAATCCAAAGTTCCTGCGTTGAAGGCTTGTCCACAACGTCGTGGTGTTTGTACACGTGTTTATACAACTACACCTAAAAAACCTAACTCAGCTATGCGTAAGGTTTGCCGTGTTCGCTTAACTTCAGGTTTTGAAGTATCTAGCTACATCGGTGGTGAAGGTCATAACCTACAAGAGCACAGTGTTGTTCTTATCCGAGGTGGTCGTGTTAAAGACTTACCAGGTGTACGTTACCATACCGTTCGTGGTTCATTAGACTGTGCTGGTGTTAAAGATCGTAATCAATCACGTTCTAAATACGGTACTAAGCGTCCTAAGAAGTAATTCTAGGAAACTAGTCCAATAAGCCCTTTAGCGTTTCGCTTGTTTGAATTCTTCATAGATTTGTAATTCAAGCGACGTATAGTAAGGCCAGCGTCGTGTACATGACACTTGTACAAACTGCTGGATTATCCTGAAGTGTCATATTATTAGGTGTATTAAAATGCCAAGACGTCGCGTAGTCGCTGCTCGTGAGATCCTTCCAGATCCAAAATTTAGCAGCCAAACAATCGCTAAATTCATGAACCACGTAATGCAAGATGGTAAAAAATCTGTTGCTGAAGGTATCGTTTACGGTGCTTTAGAACGTGTTCAAGAAAAAAACAAAGTAGACCCAGTTGAATTTTTCGAGACTACTCTTGAAAAAGTTCGTCCTATGGTTGAAGTAAAAGCACGCCGTGTTGGTGGTGCTACTTATCAAGTACCTATGGAAGTACGCCCATCCCGTCGTACTGCCTTAGCAATGCGTTGGTTAGTAGATGCTGCTGCTAAGCGTTCTGAAAAAACGATGGCTTTACGTCTTGCTGGTGAGTTGCTTGATGCAGCTGAAGGTAAAGGTGCAGCAATCAAAAAACGTGAAGACGTGCATCGTATGGCTGAAGCCAACAAAGCCTTCTCTCACTACCGTTTCTAAGCGGATAAAACAGTCCCTAATCAGGAGAATATTCATGCGTACAGCAGCTCGATTCAACATTGCTCTTTATCAAAGTGGGAGCTTTGCGGGTATTTAAGTTGCCTGCTTGGATATTTGTACGCATCAATTTAATTGATGCGTCCTGTTTTAAATATAACATTTAGGAATGTAGACATCATGGCTCGCCAAACCCCAATTAGTAATTACCGCAACATCGGTATTTCTGCGCACATTGACGCAGGTAAAACAACTACAACAGAACGTATTTTGTTCTACACAGGTGTATCTCACAAAATTGGTGAAGTACACGATGGTGCAGCAACAATGGACTGGATGGAACAAGAGCAAGAGCGCGGTATTACAATTACCTCGGCTGCGACAACTTGTTTCTGGTCTGGTATGGGTAACCAATTCGAACAACACCGTATCAACGTAATTGACACCCCGGGACACGTAGACTTCACAATCGAAGTTGAACGTTCTATGCGTGTTCTTGACGGTGCGTGCATGGTTTACTGTGCAGTTGGTGGCGTACAACCTCAGTCTGAAACTGTATGGCGTCAAGCAAACAAATATAAAGTGCCTCGTTTAGCATTCGTGAACAAGATGGACCGTACTGGTGCAAACTTCTTCCGTGCTGTTGAGCAAGTTAAAACTCGTTTAGGTGGTAATCCTGTACCTATCGTTGTGCCAATTGGTGCAGAAGATACGTTTGCAGGTGTTGTTGACCTTATCGAAATGAAAGCGATTATCTGGGATGAAGCATCTCAAGGTATGAAGTTTGAATATGCTGAAATTCCAGCTGACCTTGTTGATACGTCTAACGAATGGCGTACCAAAATGGTTGAAGCTGCGGCTGAAGCTTCTGAAGAATTAATGGACAAGTACCTTGAAGAAGGTGATCTTTCTAAAGAAGAGATCATTGCAGGTTTACGTGCTCGTACATTAGCTTCTGAAATTCAAGTAATGCTTTGTGGTTCTGCGTTCAAAAACAAAGGTGTTCAACGTATGTTGGATGCTGTAATTGAATTCTTACCATCACCTACAGAAGTTAAAGCGATCGAAGGTATCCTTGACGACAAAGACGAAACTAAAGCGTCTCGTGAAGCATCTGACGAAGCTCCGTTCTCTGCGTTAGCGTTCAAAATCATGAACGACAAATTCGTAGGTAACTTAACATTCGTACGTGTTTATTCTGGTGTTCTTAAACAAGGTGATCCGGTTTATAACCCAGTTAAATCTAAGCGTGAACGTATCGGTCGTATCGTGCAAATGCATGCGAACGAACGTCAAGATCTTGATGAAATCCGTGCAGGTGATATCGCAGCGTGTGTAGGTCTTAAAGACGTTACTACTGGTGATACATTATGTGATGAGAAAAACATCATTACACTTGAGCGTATGGAATTCCCAGAGCCAGTAATTTCATTGGCTGTTGAACCAAAAACTAAAGCTGACCAAGAAAAAATGTCAATTGCTTTAGGTCGTTTGGCTAAAGAAGATCCATCGTTCCGCGTTCGTACAGACGAAGAATCTGGTCAAACAATTATTGCTGGTATGGGTGAGCTTCACCTTGACATCATCGTTGACCGTATGAAGCGTGAATTCGGTGTTGAAGCGAACATTGGTAAACCAATGGTTGCTTACCGCGAAACAATCAAAAAGACTGTTGAGCAAGAAGGTAAGTTCGTTCGTCAAACAGGTGGTAAAGGTAAATTCGGTCATGTATATGTTCGTTTAGAGCCTATGGATGTTGAAGAAGCTGGTAAAGAATACCAATTCGCTGAAGAAGTTGTCGGCGGTACTGTACCTAAAGAATTCTTTGGTGCGGTTGACAAAGGTATTCAAGAACGTATGAAGAATGGTGTATTAGCTGGTTACCCTGTTGTGGGTATCAAAGCGACATTATTCGATGGTTCTTACCATGATGTCGACTCTGATGAATTGTCGTTCAAAATGGCTGGTTCGTACGCTTTCCGTGACGGTTTCATGAAAGCTGATCCTATCCTTCTTGAACCAATCATGAAAGTTGAAGTAGAAACTCCAGAAGACTACATGGGCGATATCATGGGTGACTTAAACCGTCGTCGTGGTATGGTTCAAGGTATGGATGATCTTCCTGGTGGAACAAAAGCAATTAAAGCAGAAGTTCCATTGGCTGAGATGTTTGGTTACGCGACTCAAATGCGTTCTATGTCTCAAGGTCGTGCGACTTATTCTATGGAATTCGCTAAATACGCTGAAACTCCACGTAACGTGGCTGAAGGCATCATCGCTAAGTTCCAGACTGGCGGTAAAAAAGGTGACGACGAGTAATCTTTCGATTACTATAAGCCCAAACTAATTCTTAGTTAAAACCAAGCGCTCGTGCAGTGACCCTGCATGAGCAGTTTATAAAGGAAGATCATCATGGCTAAAGCCAAGTTTGAACGTAATAAGCCACACGTAAACGTGGGCACAATCGGTCACGTTGACCATGGTAAAACAACTTTAACTGCTGCGATTGCAACTATTTG
>NZ_FODU01000020.1:0-48414 GCF_900110445.1 Acinetobacter sp. yr461 | reverse complement strand
CCAGTTGAATGCTACCCGCAATATTATTATCAAAATAAATAAGCGGTTTTTCTTGGCTTTCACCTACGGCTTTTAAACCCGCGAAGTGGATCACAGCGTCAATTGAATGAGTCTGAAAAACACGATCAAGTTCATCTGCATTACGAATATCGCCCTGCACAAAAGTTAAACTTTTTTGAGCGATATCTTGAACTCTATTTAAAGATTCTTCTGAACTATTCGAAAGGTTATCAAAAACGATAACTTCATGACCAGCCTGCAAAAGCTCAACACATGTGTGTGAACCAATATAACCTGCACCACCAGTGACTAGAATTTTAGCCATATGTGCCTCTCAAACCATTTAGATAATAACTGATATTTATAATCTAATTAACCATAATATCTTTGCTACGTTTATAACCATCGACATAGTGCTCGAGTTGACAAAGAGCCCAATCAATATCTTTTTGAACAGCAGTCATATTATTAACACGCTCAAAAATTTCTTGAATCTCTGTAAGAGGATAAAACTTTTCAAACGATCGAAGAATTCTACTGTGCTCGGTATATTCAGTATTTTCTTGATCAATTAATAATTCTTCATAAAGTTTTTCACCTGGGCGTAATCCGCTGTAGTGAATTGCGATATCCCCTTGCTCTGAGTCTTGTTCACGCACAGTTAGACCACTTAAAGAAATCATTTGTCGAGCTAAATCCTGAATACGGACAGGTTCACCCATATCAAGTAAAAAGACATCTCCACCTTTACCTAGAGCACCAGCTTGAATAACTAACTGAGATGCTTCAGGAATCGTCATGAAGTAGCGTGTTACATCTGGATGGGTCACAGTAATAGGACCACCTTTTGCAATCTGATTTTTAAATAAGGGAACTACAGAGCCTGAAGACCCCAATACATTACCAAAACGTACAATACTAATTTGAGTTTGCTTTTGAGCTTCAGCCATTGCCTGACAATAAAGCTCAGCCATGCGCTTTGATGCACCCATAACATTGGTTGGACGTACTGCTTTATCAGTCGAAATTAGAACGAATGTCTCAACACCCTTTTTCACAGCTGCATTTAAACTATTCGCTGTTCCAATCGCATTGTTCTTCAGACCAGCAATAGGGTTACATTCTACTAAAGGTACATGTTTATAGGCAGCGGCATGATAAACAGTCTGTACACTATACTGCTCAATAATACGCTCTAATTTTTGTTGATCCTGAACAGTACCTAAAATTGGAACAATTTCACATTGAGCGCTTAAACGTAATTCTCTATCTATGCTGTAAAGAGCAAATTCCGTAATTTCATAAATGATCAACATTTTAGGTTGATTTTTAATAATTTGTCGACATAACTCCGAGCCAATAGAACCACCGGCACCTGTTACCATTACGATTTTATTATGAATATTTTTTGCAAGTAAATGATCTACAGGTGGTACTGGGTCACGTCCCAATAAATCAACAATGTCTACTTCACGAATATCAGCAACTTTTAATTCACCATCAACCAACTGAGTAAGGCCTGGAAGTTCCGTAATTTTAAGATGTGCAGGTTCTAACTGTTGAATAATTTCACTTTTGCGTACGCGACCTACTGAAGGTAATGCTAATAAAATTTCATTAGTTTTATATTTTTCAAACCGTTGTAAAGCTTTTTCTAAAGACAGTACTTTTAAACCACCAACCATATGGTCTTGCAAAGAACTATTATCATCAATGAAGAAGACAGGTAAATGGTTGCCTGAGCGATAAAGCACAGCTGCAATTTGCTGACCAGCATCACCTGCACCATAAATTGCGATACGCTTTCTCTCTTCCCCTGTGAGTAATGCAGACTTTACAATAAATCGGATAAATGCACGGCTACACCAAACCCAACTAAACATTAAGAAACCAAACATCAATGGAATTGATGTTGGAACAAAAGCTGCCGAGAATGCATTTAGGCCATATAAAACAACTACCATCAGTGCAACAGCAAGCGCTAATTTTGCAATAAAGGCTTCGTTAAAAGTACGAACAATAAAGCGATATACCCCAGTTACCATTAAACTTAAAATAGCAACGATAGTAACGATCGCTACTCCATAGTTAATACCTGGGATAACTTCAGCACCTAAATCAAACAGTCGAATGGCATAACATAGCCACAAAATAACAGGAAACGCAAAAAGGTCTACAAGAACCAAAAAACATTGTTTGGTGAGTCTTGGGGCAGACGCAAACTGATAAATAATCTTTTTCACAATACTCTTCTAATCGTTCTAGTAACCGTGCGATATTTATACTCATTTCTCATATAACTAGAAATAAAATTTACGCAGCGGTTACATAACTTTAAATCAGATCATAATTCAAAAGAAAGCTATGTGAATAGCTTCACATTTTTATGATTGTATAGCTCTACTAACAGCATTAATTGCAAGAATTGTTTTTTCTATACTGTCTGGACTCAAAGTCGGATGCACCAAAAACATTAAGCTTGTTTCACCTAATTGCTGCGCATTTTCCAAACGTTTTTCTGGACGCCATGGGGTACCATCAAATGCATGCTCTAAATAAACTTCTGAACAAGAGCCACTGAAGCAAGGTACGCCTTGCGCATTAATTTCTTGCATTATACGGTCACGTGACCAGCCATCTGGTAACGCCTCTAAATTTACTTGCACATAACATTTATAATGCGCATGGACATAATCATCTGAAGGGATATGAACGTTAAAGTAAGGAGAATTTTCAAACGCTTTTAAAATCTTTTCTGCATTTTCAGTACGCTTTTGTGTCCATTCAGTCATACGTGTTAACTGAATTCGACCAATAACTGCTTGCATTTCCATCATGCGCCAGTTAGTACCAAATGAGTCATGCAACCAGCGAAAACCTGGAGGGTGTTGTTTGTTATAAATACTGTCATAGCTTTTACCATGATCTTTATAAGACCACATTTTTTTCCAAAGCTCTTCATCATTTGTGGTGACCATACCGCCCTCACCACCAGTTGTCATAATTTTATCTTGGCAAAAAGACCAAGCAGAGATATGACCGATTGACCCAGCAGCTTTTCCTTTATATTTTGCACCATGAGCCTGTGCGCAATCTTCAATAACATAGATGCCGCGCTCAGCAGCAAGTTGCATAATCGGATCCATATCGCACATCCAACCGGCCAAATGTACACAAATAATCGCTTTAGTATTGGGTGTAATTACGGCTTCAATCGTACGTCGTGAAATATTCTGAGAATCCAACTCTACATCAGCGAAAACAGGATTAGCGCCCGCCGTTACAATGGAACTTGCTGAAGCAAGAAAAGTACGAGACGTCACAATAACATCATCACCTGCACCAATATCTAAAGCTTTTAATGCAACATCCAACGCAACAGTTCCATTTGCCAAAGCGACCGCATATTTTGTACCAGAAAACTCGGCAAATTCTTTTTCAAAAATTCTACATTCTTGGCCAGTCCAATAGTTTACTTTATTTGATAGTAATACATTTTTGACTGCGTCAGCTTCTTCTGTAGTAAAACTTGGCCATGGTTCAAATGCAGTGTTTAACATTATGATTTCCTAATAAAAAATACTTCTTACTTTCTTTCTAAAATTCTGGCTGGGTTGCCGACAACTGTTACACCAGCTGGTACACTTTTAGTCACTACAGCACCCATACCAACAATAGCACCTTTACCAATCAATAAAGGTTTTTCTGGTGTACCTTGTTTAATGACGGCTCCAGCACCTATATAGGCATGATCTTCAATATGAATGTTACCATTACATTTAACGCCTGGAGCAAATGTAACGTAGTCACCAATCACACAGTCATGCTCAACATAACTGTATAAATTAGCATGAAAACATTTACCGATTTTTATATTTGATGTAATTGAAACGAAAGGACTTAAGGCTGCCCCTTCACTGATTTCAACGTTATCCATAATTACTGAATTATCAGCTTGTACGGACCAAAGTTTAATACCATCAGCAATCAACTGATTGGCAATTTTTTCACGAATTTGACTATTCGCAATAGCAATTAATACATACTTATTAGAACATTCTATTGATTTAAAAGTTTGATAGTTAACAGCTCTATGCCCGTTTACTATCTTTTCTTCTTGTAAACTATCATCAATAAAATAAATTTCTGCTGCAATACTTTGACGTTGGAGCTGTTGTCTTGCAACAGGCATCAGACTGCGACCACAGCCTGAAGCACCATAAATCGCATAGATCTGGTTACTCATTTCTGTGCTTCCGACTTTGAACCTGTAAACTTGGTCATCGTCGCTTCACCAGCTTCATTAATATCATCTTTAGCGATTACTTTTTTAACGGTATGTAGCATAATTTTAAAGTCTAACCAAAGCGATCTATTTTCAACGTACCACGTATCCAGTTTAAATTTTTCTTCCCAGCCAATTGCATTACGTCCATTAACCTGAGCATGACCAGTCATTCCTGGACGTACATCATGACGCTTTGCCTGTTCTTTATTATAAAGCGGCAAGTACTCCATCAGTAAAGGTCGTGGACCAACAATACTCATATCGCCTTTAATCACGTTCCAAAGCTCAGGCATTTCATCAAGACTGGTAGAACGAAGCATTTTGCCAAATGGGGTTAAACGTTCATTATCAGGCAAAGGATTACCTTGCGCGTCTGTTGCATCTTTCATGGTTCGAAATTTAATCATTTCAAACGGCTTCCCATGTAAACCTGGCCGAACTTGGCGAAACAATACTGGCGAGCCTAAGTTTTTTTTCACCTTATATGCAACATAGAAATATAATGGTGAGAGCAAAATTAATGCTATAGAAGCAATAATGATATCAAATAAACGTTTCAACATTTTACAGCCCTAAAATATCTATCAGTTTTTGATTTACTTTATTAGCATCAAATTTTTCGATTGCTATTTCATAACTAGCTTTACCCATTATTTGAATCTTTTCAGGATGCTCAATAAAGTAAATCATTTTCTCAGCTAACTTTTCAGGGTCCCATCGCGGTACGATAAAACCATTAACTCCATTTATCACCGTCTCACGGCAGCCTGGAACATCTGTAGTAATTACCGCCCGACCAATTGCCATAGCTTCTTGCGTACTTCTTGGTACTCCCTCCCGATAGGAAGGCAAAACAAAAACGTCACTATTCGCGATCCATTCCTGAATATTATCTACATGCCCAGGGTGCTCTATAACTCCTGATTTTATAAGATTGTGTAGTTCATCTTCGGATAATGCACCTAAATTACTTTTATCAACTGCTCCTAATACTGTAAATATAGTCTTAGGATACTTTTCTTTTACTAATTTAGCCGCAGCTACAAATTCATGGATACCTTTTTCTTTCAGCAATCGGCCTATAAATAAAAACCTAGTTTTTATAGCATCTAGATTGGCTACTGGCTTATATGGATATGCTTTTAAATCTAAACCTATTCCGCCTAAAACACTGACATTCTTTACTGATAAAGAATGATTTTTCAATAAATCTATTGGATCATCCGGGTTTAAAAAGATTAAATGGTCTAAATGTGGAAAAGCTATTTTATATAAAAAAATCTGAATATTTCGTATCAGTTTAGTTTTAGGGGCAAGCCCTTCGGGTTGGTCAGTAAAGGTATACCCTAAACCTTCTAACATACCAATACGACGCGGCACTTTTGCTAATTTAGCTGCTAAAGTTCCAAAAATAACAGGCTTCGTAAAATATGAAAAAACGATTTCTGGCGAGACTTCACGTATTTTCTTAGCTAAGCGATAGGTAGCTATTAAATCAGCTAGTGGATTTAAGCCACCTCTATTTAGCTCATAAGGAACAGGGATAGCGCCCAAGCTTTGGATTCGTTGTGAAGAGATATCATCATAATCTGTAGCAAAAGCATACACCTGATATTTATTGTCTATTAAACTCTTTATAAGGTCGGCACGGAAACCATAAAAGCTTGAAGCGACTGTTCCTATTAATGCTATTTTTTTCATACCAACCTCATTTTTTCGAGAATAATTGCTTATGTTTCTCACCCAGTAATAAGAAAAAACATATATAGACAACAATATAATTAAACATTCTCAATCTAACGGCTGTGCCAAGATTATCGTTACCAATTAACCAGACGCTGCCATAAGCCACAAAGAAAACTAATAAAAACCGTATAAAAGCATTAGCATATCTAATATTTTTAATAATATAGAAAAACATAAAAATAAAAGGCAAACTCTCGATAATCCATAATAGTACAGACAAAGGATTTACAAAAAACAATCCAAATAATTGGCCTAGAATACTTAAAATAAAGTTAGGTACAAACATTACAGGATCAGAGAAGTCAATTCCCAAAGTAGAGCCTGAACTAACATCAGCATTTTCAGTAAAACCTTCTCTATATTTTGTTAGTGGATCAAGATATCCATAAAAATTTAAAATAAACAAAATTAATAAATAAAAAAATCCAAGAAATATGGTTTTCTTAGCATTTAATTTAATTCTCCAAAAAATTAAAGCCATCAAAAACCCGAAACCTAAATATGGTCTAAAACCATAAAGCAAAAATAAAAAAACTATAGACAAAATAAAAAAGAATATTTTTATTATAACTTCATTCGTATTTATATATTTTCTAACCGTTAAACAACCCAAAAGGAATATTAATAACATAACAGTATCACGATATATATCCATAGAATAGAAAAACAAAGTAGGATATATGAGCATTAATAATATACAATAAAAATATTCTTTTTGGTTTTTATTAAACTTTAAATTTGCAACGACTGTAGTCAAAAAAGGAAGTAAAAATAGATGGATACCAAATATTACATAAGATATTATAGATCTAGAGTAAAAACCAGAATCAGAAAGAAATTTTAAAAAAATAGGCCATAAAGAGGTTGTATAATCTTCATATCCTTTAGCAAAAGCATCATAATAATCAGCATCACTCCCTCCACCAACAGGAAGTATTAAATAATCAGTTTCAAACAATAAAAATAAAAGTATCTTTGTAAAAAGTACAATAAAAATCGAAATAAATATAGCTTGATTACTAACTTTTAGTTTATTCATGTATCAAACCAACTTTAAGAGAAAATTTTCAAAACCAGAGTTTTCTAATATATTACCCCATTTATAGATATGCATATCAACTTGCACATCGTTATTTATATTAGAAATAAGATCATCTTTAGAAGAAATAGACTCCAACCAGATTGGTTGATAATCATGATTAAGTGCAAACTCTTCAATCCATTGATATTTATTAGAAATAACACTTAAGCCTGAAGCTAAATATTCTAAAGTTTTTGTACTGGTCTGAATATTGAATGGATATATATCAGGTGTAAAGTTAAGTCCAAAGCGACACTCTCTATAAAGCTTTGGTAACTCACTTCTTTCAACACGCCCTAGTAAGGTTATATTTTTCTGAGATAATTTGAAAATTTGTTCTATCTCAGAAGTAACTGTACCAATAATCAATATTTTTAAATCCAAATTAGCAAGTTGAATTATTGCTTCAACTAAGCCTTGGCGACCCAAAATAGAACCACAATATACTATATCATAAATGGGGTTATCAGATTTTTGTTGATATAAAGCTTCATCCACCCCCATATCTCTCCTAATAGAAGGAATACTATCTTTAAATTGTAGAGTATTCTCAACCTCTTCATTAAGGAAAATTCTACCTGATGGCTTGCTATTAATAGTCTTTTTAACTATATCTTTTAAGATAGCATAAGGAGGAGTAGATAAACTTTGATATTCATGAACTTCTATGGCTTTAATTCGTTTTTTTTTCCAAAAAGGTCTAACGCCCATAAAATATATATTGATATCATTATTATTATCTAACAAATGCTCATAATCTAATTGTATACTATGCCCTCTCGCAATAAGATATTCTTGATAAGCATAAGCTTCAGGAGTGTATGCATTTTGTTTTAATGAAATACCAATCTTCACTAATGGCTCCTTTAAACTAAATTAAACCAACGTTAATACTTTTGCGCTTGTAATACAGCCATAATATAAATTTCATTAAAATATAGCCGCTAGCAGTTGAAATTGCTGCGCCCAATATCCCCCATTTTACGGACATAAAATAGCAACAAATCGAAATCGTTAAAAAAACTATAATTTGAAAGGATAATAATTTACTTTTATCTTCAGTATATGCAGCAATTGTCATACCAAAACCAAAAATCTGTGATAAAACAACACCAAATAAAAGTATTAACAATGACAAATAGCCATCCTGACTAGCAACCCCATATAGGGAAAAAAATAATTTACCAAACACTACTGTTAATATGAATATTACTGCACTAACAGCAAAGAGAAAAAGAGAATACTTCCTTGATAAATGATGTAACGCTATAAATTCTTTTTCCTGATAAAATTTAACTAAATTAGGAGTAATAACAACCATTACAGATACACTTATATAAGTTATTAGAGCAGTAAAACTTTGTGCGATAGTATAATAACCTAATGATTTATCACTCACAATATTAGATAAAATGATCCGATCAAACTGTGCATTTAATAGAATTAACAATGCTGAACAAGTGGGAACCCACCCATATTTTACGTAACTAAATAAACTTTCTTTTTTTTCATCCTTATATAACTTAAAACTAGAAAAAACAATAAACAAAGAAGATATAAAAAGAAAAAATATAGAAGAAATATAAACTAAAAAAAACTCATTATAATTAACAAGAAAATAAAAAAAGAGTACAAAAATTAAAGGTAAAAAGTACTTCAAAAAATCATCTATCACAGAATTTGCATATTGCCTATTATGCAGCATTAAAATAGATGATTTGAATATAAAAAAAGAGAGTGGAAATACTATTAATCCTACATACCACAAGTTATATTTATAATCAAAAAATATACAACCAATTAAAGTAGCAAGAAAAGCACCAAAAATAAAAAATAAAATTTGTTCTTGAGGTATAATTTTATATCTCTTTTCTATTATTTTTACATTTCCGCCCCAACACCCAATTATTGAGAAGATATTAGACCAAGTTAATATCAATCCAAACAAACCAAATATTTCTACACCATAAACTCTAGAGATGACCATTCCCAAAACCAATGACAGAATGGCCCCTATAATTTTTAAACCAAATAGAAAAATTGATTTTTTCATTTACTCGATGAAACTCACATTTTCCATTTGCTTCATGCTTTGCTCGTAAACGCCCTTACATTTATAATATCCATTATTATAAATTTTAACTTTTTTATTTAACAAGGCTGCACCAATAGAAACATGAAGTCTATCGGTATAAACCTCATCATACAAATCGATTAATTCCAGGAATTTTCTAGCGCTATATAACGATTGATCATAATTAGATGAGCCAAAACTAGCCACTATCGATAAATCATTAACAAGCACTCTAGGAACATCTACTGTGGCACTCTGTTCCTTGTCCACTCTTGTTGCATATATTGTTTTCTTAAATTTTGAAATAACATTATGATATGCGAATATGAACTTCCGAATTATATTTTTACTCGAAAAAACCTGCATTTCATTTTTAGATGATTTTATTTCAGAAATATCACAGAAAAAAGCTATATCATCTTCTAAAAAAATTTTTGACGCATTTGAATTTTTTATACAATAATCATAACTATATTTTTCACGGCAGAATATAATACTACCTTCGGTGAGATTTGAAATTACGTCATCTACCTCCCTAATTGAATGGGGTAAAATCACAACTTTTACCTTTTGGTTATTCAATTGTGTTAAAAAGTCAGTTGTAGCGCCCCATTCTGGTACCAAAGCCCCACCACCAGCAATCATAACGGTATCACCTTGTTTTACCTTGGCAACCTCATCAAATGATATTGGTTTAAAATTTAAATTATATTTTTTTGCTAGTGCATAAAATCCCATATTAATTAATGCATCACCAGCATTACCATTATTCGCATAATAATAAATATTACCTTGTTTCTTTTCAGAAAACTCTTTAAATAAATTAATTAAATCTGACATTATAAACCCTATTTTACAATCTTATGTTTACTTGATTCTGTGCTAATACGTATTTCAAATCATAAAGTACATGCTTATCTTTACCTAAAGCATGAAATGCTTCCGCAGACATTGCTTGAAATTGATTATGTGCAACCGCAATAACGATTGCATCATACACACCTTGGTTTAATTCTTTAACTGGCGCTAATCCATATTCCTGTTGAACTTCTGTATCATCTACCCACGGATCGTAGATATCTAGATCTAAATCATATTCTTTTAATGCTTGTATAAAATCAACAATTTTTGTATTACGAATATCTGGGCAGTTTTCTTTAAAACTCAATCCCATCACCAAAATGCGTGCGCCAACAACTTGTATACGTTGTTTTACCATCTCTTTAATAAGCTGAGTTGCAACGTATTCACCCATTCGGTCATTTAAACGTCGAGCAGCCAGAATAATTTCAGGGTGTAACCCAATAGACTCAGCCTTGTGAGTTAAGTAATAAGGATCTACTCCAATACAATGTCCACCAACTAGGCCCGGTCGAAAAGGTAAGAAGTTCCACTTTGTCCCTGCAGCCTTAAGTACATCTTCTGTATCTATACCCAATTTATTAAAAATAAGGGCTAACTCATTAATGAGAGCAATATTAACATCACGCTGCGTGTTCTCAATGACTTTGGCTGCTTCTGCAACCTTAATGTTAGGTGCCTTATGAGTTCCTGCCTCAATAATTAAGTTATAAACTTCATCAACATAATCAGCCACTTCAGGAGTCGACCCTGAGGTGATTTTTAAAATATTAGTTACACGATGCAACTTATCACCTGGGTTAATACGCTCTGGACTATAGCCTGCGAAAAAGTCTTGATTAAATTTTAAACCTGACACTTTTTCCAAAACTGGTATACAAACTTCTTCTGTAGCACCTGGATATACGGTCGACTCATAAACCACAACATCGCCTTTTTTTAGTACCTGACCAATACTAGTCGATGCCTTAATTAAAGGAGTTAAGTTTGGCTGTTTAAAATCATCAATTGGTGTTGGTACGGTTACTATAAAAAAGTTACAGTTTTTTAAATCCTCTAAATCTGTTGTATAGTTCAATTGAGTTGCATCTTTTAATTCTTCTGAAGAAACTTCTAATGTATGGTCATGCCCACTTTTAAGTTCATCTATACGTTTCTGATAAATATCGAAACCAACTACCGGTACTTTCTTCCCAAATTCAACTGCCAATGGCAAGCCTACATAACCTAAACCAATGATTGCTATTTTCAAATTGGCAATTTGCATATTAAGAAAGCCTTTTCTAAAGTTTGTATCTATATATAGCAATGCTTTGAGCATATATGACGGAGCGTACTATAGCAGATTTTTCAAGACACCCGTAAGCTAATTGTATAAATGTGTTTACAAGCATTCTATCTACCGTATTGGAAGAAAATTGAAAGCCTATAGGTTTAATATTTCCCCCTTATTACTTTGTGAAATTTAGCTTGTAGATAAACTAAACATACAAAGCTATACGATTTTTCGGTGTTTTTTCATTTCTTTTCAGCTAAAATCCATTCATCCTGCGTTTAATAGACACTTGTTACTATGCAGTGGACAATATCAATTAAAGATAAATACACAAAGGGTTGCGTGTGAAGTATTGCCAGTTTTTTTCTGTTCTTGCCTTAAGTTTGAGTGCTGCCAGCTGTGCGGTTACTTCCGGTTTACAAACTTACGATATTCCAAATGAAGGCGTTTATAAAACTGACCTTGGAACTACTGTTAATGTTGTTAAAATCTCTCAAGAAACACTACCTGCAATTCAACCTGCTCAAGTTGACTATCAACGTAGCTATGCAGCTTTATTTAAAAATCAACAACCCATATACCGCTTAAGCTCGGGTGATGTGCTTTCTATCCAACTTTGGGCCTACCCTGAAATTACACCTCCGATTAGTGTTAGTAATGAACAGTCTGTTCAAGCGAGTGGATACCCTATTGACCAAAATGGCTATATTCAGTTTCCTCTAGTTGGTCGCTATAAAGCAGCTGGTAAAACTCTTGCTCAAGTGAACCGTGAGTTACATAGCCAACTTGCCCGCTTCTTAAAAAATCCTGACGTGGTTGTGCGTGTATTATCCTATGAGGGTCAGCGCTTTTCTGTTCAGGGCAGCGTCATAAAGGGTGGTCAGTTCTACTTAAGTGACCAACCTGTTAGTGTCTATGCAGCTCTGGGTCTTGCTGGCGGTGTCAGTGATAAAGGTGATAATACTTATATTCAACTCATTCGAAATGGCCAAACCTATAATCTAAATACTATAGACTTAGAAAAAGCAGGTTTTTCATTACATAAATTATTAGTTCAACCAAACGATACCATTTATGTCAGCACCCGCGAAAATCAAAAGATTTACGTTATGGGTGAGTCTGGTAAAAACCAAGCTTTACCTATGCGTGACCAAGGTATGACTCTAAGTGATGCATTAGGTGAAAGTCTAGGCTTAAACCCTTTATCTGCTAGTGCGAGTCGAATTTATGTGTTACGTACCAATCCAAATGACCGAACAACTGAACTCTATCATTTAAACTTAATGAGTATTGGGGATTTCGGATTAGCTAATCAGTTTAGACTACGTAGTAATGATATAGTCTATGTTGATGCGACTGGCTTGACTCGCTGGCAGCGTGTTGTCAACCAAATTATTCCTTTCTCAAGTGCGTTATACAACATAGATCGACTGGGACAGTAATATTATGCAGTTTAAAAATATTTTAGTCGTCTGTATTGGAAATATCTGTCGTAGCCCTATGGCTGAGTATTTTTTAAAACAGCAATATCCCCAGTTAAATATTGAGTCAGCCGGTATTTCAGGGCTTATTGGTCATCAGGCTGATGAAAAAGCCCGACTTTGTATGCAACGATTAGGTATTGATATGCAACCGCATGTTGCACGTAAACTTAGTGCGGAGCATATCAAGAGAGCTGACCTGATTTTAGTGATGAGTCAAAACCAGCAAAAACATATTGAGCAAACTTGGCCTTTTGCAAAGGGAAAAACCTATCGCTTAGGCCATTGGCAAAACAAAAATGTGCCAGATCCTTATCAGCATGATCAAACTATTTTTGATGAAACTTGCCAACTCATACAGCAATGTATTGATGACTGGAAACCTTATATTTAACGCCAAGATTTTAAGCTTATGAACCAAAATACGAATACCGAAGATACAATTGATCTAAAGGAATTATTCTTTTCACTGATTGCTCAGTGGAAACTTATCGCTCTCTGCGTTATTTTAAGCCTTGTATGTGCACTGCTCTATTTACGTGTAACACCTGACACCTATTCGGTTGATGCTTTGGTTCAAGTTGAAGACAGCAAAGGAGCCTCTGCTGCACTTTTAGGTGATTTATCACAAATGATTGAGCAAAAATCTCCTGCTCAAGCTGAAATTGAAATTTTGAAATCTCGCTTGGTTTTAGGTTCGGTCATTAAAAATTTACATTTAAATATACAAATTTCTAGTACAGAGAACACCCTAACTCATCGCTTACTAAGCGATACTGAATATAAAACTGAATACAATACAAAATCTGTTATCTTTAAAGACGGCTTAAAAAGTTTTGAAATTCGCCAATTTGAAGTACCTGCGTATTATTTAGATAAAAATTTACTTCTTAATTTTGATAAACAATCTTTACGCTTGACTGACCCTAGTAATGAGCAAACTGTTTTAACACTACCCCTTAACCAGTTAAACCAAGTTACAGGTCCACATGGTACTTGGAAAGTTGCCATTTTTACTAAAGATCAATTTGACGCAACTTATAATATCAGAAATCTTTCTTTACCAGCCTCTGTAAATGCCATTAGTACAAACTACTCAGTTGGTGAGCGAGGCAAACTTACAGGCGTTCTAGGCTTAAGCTATCAAGGCCAGGATAAAGAACATATTACTAAAGTGCTCAATGCAATTTTAGCAACTTATAGTGCGCAGAATATTGAACGTCGTTCAGCCGAATCTGCACAAACTTTAAAGTTTCTGGATGAACAACTACCTGATTTGAAAAAACAATTAGATGATGCTGAGCGTCAATTTAATAAGTTCCGTCAACAATATAATACTGTTGATGTGACTAAAGAATCAGAGTTATATTTAACTCAAAGTATTACTTTAGAAACTAAAAAATCTGAACTTGAGCAAAAGCAAGCCGAAATGGCGGCAAAATATACTGCTGAACATCCCGTAATGCGTGAAATTAATGGACAGATTACTGCTATTAATAAACAAATTGGTGAACTCAACAGTACTTTAAAACAATTACCAGATGTACAACGTCAATATTTACAGCTTTATCGCGAAGTTGAAGTTAAAACTCAGCTTTATACAGCCCTACTCAACTCTTACCAACAACTCCGTATTGCAAAAGCCGGTGAAATTGGTAATGTTCGTATTGTGGACACTGCTGTTGAACCTGTTGCCCCAATTAAACCACAGAAACCTCTTATCCTTATTTTATCAATATTTGTTGGTGCATTTATTGGGATATTACTAGCCTTACTACGCAATATTTTACGTACAGGTATTAAAGATTCTAGTCAAATTGAAAATGACTTAGATTTACCAGTTTATGCAACGGTACCCCGCTCTCCAATTCAAGAAAGTCGCATCAAGATTTTAAAGAAGAAGAAGAGTATTCCTATACTTGCTGTTAAAAATAGTGATGATATTGCAATTGAAAGCTTACGTAGTATCCGTACGGCCATTCACTTTGCATTAGCGAGTGCGAAAAATAATATCATTATGATTGCTGGCCCGTCACCAGAAGTAGGTAAATCCTTTATTTCGACTAACCTTGCAACAATTTTTGCACAAGGTGATAAACGTGTATTACTGATCGATGCCGATATGCGTCGTGGTTATATGCACAAATATTTTGATGTCGATGTAAAACCTGGACTTTCTGAATTGCTAAGTGGTCAAGCTGACCTACAAAAAGTTTTGCACAAGACTCAAGTTGCTAACCTTGATGTGATTACACGTGGTAAGAGCCCAACAAATCCTTCAGAAATTTTAAGCTCAAACCAATTTAAAGAATTACTTGAACAGCTACAAAGTCAATATGACCACATTATTATTGATACTCCACCAGTACTTGCAGTAACCGATGGTATTATTATTTCGCAATACACTGGTGTGAACTTAATTGTAGCTCGTTATGCTAAGTCACAAATGAAAGAGCTTGAATTAACACTTAATCGCTTTGAACAAGCGGGTGTCAAAGTCAACGGCTTTATTCTCAATGACATTCAACGTGCTAGCGCGGGTTATGGTTACGGCTATAACTACGCTTACGCATATAAAGCACAAAAAGAAGATTAAACGTAAAATCATAAAAAAACCGGATCAAGTGATCCGGTTTTTTTATTTAAGTTTTTTTTAAGTATATCCCTACTAAAACTAACTAAAATATATAAAAAACCACTCGTTTTTTTTCTTAAACATTCTATGCTTAAGCATGCTAAGATCAAAAGCAGCCTTTTTAGACTCAAATGATTATTTTTGGAACCTTTTATGAGTAAAGCCTTACCCATTGCTGTCGCTGTAGTTTTAGGCGGTGCTGCACTTGTACCAGTATATTATGCAAGCCAACATCCGACCGCAGAAGTCGGAAGCAAGGCAAATAAAAATGCCACCCCAATTGAAAAAATTAGTTATGTTCTTGGATATGAAGTTGCTCAGCAAACTCCGCCTGAACTAGATACAAAATCATTTGTGAAAGGGATTCATGATGCTCGCAGCAAACAGCCAAGTGCTTATACTCAAGAAGAGTTAAAAGCTGCTGTAGCCGCTTATGAAAAAGAATTGCAGCAAAAAATGCAGCAACAAAATAAACCAGAACAAGCTGCTGGTACTGCTCCTGAGTCTGCAGATGCTCAATTCCTTGCAGAAAACAAAACAAAAGCTAGCGTAAAAACTACGGCGTCTGGCTTGCAATATATCATTACTAAAGAAGGCACAGGTAAACAACCCACTGCGCAGTCTATGGTTAAAGTACATTACGAAGGCCGTTTAATTAATGGTCAGGTTTTTGATAGTTCCTACAAACGTGGTGAGCCAGTTGAGTTCCCACTCAATCAGGTTATTCCTGGCTGGACTGAAGGACTTCAATTGATGAAAGAAGGCGGTAAAGCAACGTTCTTTATTCCATCAAATCTTGCCTATGGCCCTCAGGAAGTTCCTGGCATTCCAGCAAACAGTACACTGATTTTTGATGTAGAACTCATTTCAGTGAAATAAAAACATTCAGGAGAGTAGAACACTACTCTCCTTTTTTTTTGGAAAACGGCATGAAAAAAATTGGTCTAATTATTGCAACATCAACAATGAGTTTATCTGTTCTTGCTGCAACTCCTATAACGAATAAAAGCCCAGCAAAAGAACAATTTAGCTATAGTTATGGCTATTTGATGGGTCGTAATAATACTGATGCATTAACAGATCTAAATCTTGATACTTTTTACCAAGGTCTTCAAGAAGGCGCACAAAGTAAAACAGCACGCCTAACTGATGAAGAAATGGCAAAAGCGATTAATGACTATAAGAAAACCTTAGAAGCCAAACAACTCGTCGAATTTCAAAAAACAGGTCAACAGAATGCCCAAGCAGGTACAGCATTTCTTGCTGACAATGCAAAAAAATCAGGTGTAATCACGACTAAATCTGGTCTTCAATACCAAGTATTAAAAGAAGGTAATGGTCAAAAGCCGAAAGCCACATCTCGTGTTAAAGTAAATTATGAAGGTCGTTTACTCGACGGGACCGTATTTGATAGTTCTATTGCCCGTAATCATCCAGTTGAGTTTCAGCTCAGTCAAGTCATTGCAGGCTGGACTGAAGGTCTACAAACTATGAAAGAAGGCGGTAAAACTCGCTTCTTTATTCCTGCTAATCTTGCTTATGGTGAGGTCGGTGCTGGCGACAGTATTGGCCCAAATAGCACTTTAATTTTTGATATTGAGTTGCTACAGGTTTTACCAAAATAAATTCATTAGATATAAAAAAGCGATCAGTTAAGATCGCTTTTTTATTTTTAGTGTTTTAAGTCTCTAGGACGAAAACCTGTAACGACGAGAGCAACCAGATAAGCGACTACGCCGACTACACACAATCCAACCACTTCGGCAACGCGTAACCATTGTGAAAGTTCACCGTTATACCAAGTCAAACCAAACCAAAGTGCTGCAATCATGGCAAGGTTTGCCAAACCATATTGAAGTCCTAATTTCTTCCAATGTGAACCAAATCGGAAAATATTACGTTTATGTAAATAGAAGTAGAGTAAACCCGCATTCACTAAAGCCGAGCCTGAAGATGCCAATGCAAGTGCCATATGCTCTGCATGCCAATCAATCAGCTTAAAGAAACCAATAAATATAACGTTTAAAATAGCATTCGCTGCGACTGACATTAAACCAACACGCACTGGTGTTTTGGTATCTTGCTGTGCATAAAAACCAGGTGCAAAGACTTTAATCAGCATAAAAGAAATCACGCCTGCACTCATACATTGCAGTGCTAGAGCTGTCATTTGTGTATCACGTAGGTCAAACTCGCCACGCTGGAATAATGCCTGAATAATCGGTGTAGAAAGCATAAATAAGGCAATACTTGCTGGTAAGCCAACTAATACAATAATTTTTGCAGCCCAGTCGATCATACCGCGGAACTTTGCTTGATCTTGTTCTGCATGACGGGCAGAAAGTGAAGGTAAAATCACTGTACCAATCGCAACGCCAATTAAACCTAATGGCAATTCAGTCATACGCTCTGCACTGTAGAGCCAAGATACTGAACCATCTTGCATGAAAGAGGCCCAAATCGTATTTAATAACAGGTTAATCTGGGTAACAGATACCCCAAATAATGCTGGAAGCATTAACTTTAAAATACGCTCTACACCTTCATGTTTAAAATCAACTTTAGGTGGAATCAGCAGATTTTTACGCCATAATTCTGGAATCTGCAAAGCTAACTGCAACACCCCTGCCACAACCACTGACCAACCTAATGCTTTGATCGGTTCAGCCATATACGGCGTAAGCCACCATGCGCCTGCAATCATCGCGACATTCAGCAAAACTGGTGAAAAAGCGGGTGAAGCAAACGAACCATAGCTATTTAAAATACTGCTGGCAAAAGCAGTCAGCGACATAAACAATAAATAAGGGATGGTCAGCCGGAACATACTGACGGCTAAATCGAACTTTTCAGGATCGCTATGGAAGCCAGGTGCGTACATATAAATGATAGCAGGCGCTAAGACCATAGCCACAAAAGTAAGTAAGGTCATGACTGTTAACAAGCAGCCAAATACCCGACTAATCAAGATCTGCACTTCAGCGTGTGCTCGGCCTGTTTTATATTCAGTTAATACTGGAATAAAGGCCTGAGAAAAGGCACCTTCAGCAAATAGTCGTCGAAAGAAGTTGGGAATACGAAATGCGACGACGAAGGTATCGAAATCTTTACCCGCACCAAACACGTTGAGCAAAACGACGTCACGCACTAACCCTAACACTCGTGACAACATCGTCATTGCACTGACAATAAAAGTCGATCGCCACAATGCCATCGTACTCACCTACAGCTATATTCGAAAGACGCTATTGTAATGAAACTAGAAAATCTTTTCGTTGTGAAATGATGAACAAACTCAAGTTTTTTTCTGACCCAACAATTGTCTAAAGTGCTGCCATTTAAAATAAGGTCCCGGATCAGTTTTTCGGCCGGGCGCAACATCTGAATGTCCTGCAATATGATTTTTAATTTCAGGATAAGCCTGACGAATGGCTGTAGCGACGTCGGTTAATACATCGTATTGTACTTCTTCAAAGGGCAAATCATCACTTCCTTCAAGCTCTATCCCAATTGAATAATCATTGCATTCTACTTTGGCTAAATAACTCGAACGCCCTGCATGCCATGCCCGATCATTAAAATTAACGAACTGTAGTACTTCCCCACTACGTAAAATCAGCAAATGCGTAGAAACCTGCATCCCCTCAATGGTCTGAAAATAAGGATGAACTGACCAATCTAAGTTATTTTGAAAAAACTGCTCAATATACCCACCTCCAAATTGAGATGGTGGCAAGCTAATATTATGAACTACAATCATTTGAATTTCGGTACCAGTCGGACGCTGGTTAAAATTTGGAGAAGGGATTTGTCTCGCCCCTTTTAATTGTCCATCTATAACTTCATACGGTGTGATTTGCTTCATTGAGATGCCAATAAATTGCTTGCCAATTGTTTTAGTTTAAAACAGTTATCTACTTTTCAAAGTAGTAAATGCGATTGTTTATCGCGATTAATCTGATAAAACAGCTTATTTTTAAATTCGACGGTGCTAATATATCGCAAGTTTTAGGGTCATCTACAAAATGGAAACCGTATGAGCATACCTCAGTCTTTGCTTGAACAATCAATTCAAATCAATATTCAACAAGCATTACAAGAAGATATTGGGGACGGTGATATTACCGCTATGCTCACACCAGAAGATGAGCAAGCTACTGCGACCATTATTAGCCGTGAAGATATGGTCTTAGCTGGCCAACCTTGGGTTAATGCACTCATCTCAGCCTATGATAATACGGTTCAGGTGACTTGGTTAAAACAAGAAGGTGAGCGTGTTGCTGCAAATGAAGCCTTTTTAAAGCTTGCTGGTTCTGCACGTAGCTTACTTACTGTAGAGCGCCCTGCTTTAAACTTTATTCAAACTTTATCTGCGGTTGCGACAAAAACAGCCGAATATGTACAGCATATTGAAGGTTTAAATACAAAACTTCTCGATACGCGTAAAACCGTACCAGGCTTACGTATTGCCCAGAAATATGCTGTGGCTATTGGTGGCGGACAGAACCATCGTCTCGGTTTATTTGATGCATTCTTAATTAAAGAAAATCATATTATGGCGGCTGGTGGCATTGCTCAAGCAATTGCAAAAGCACATCAAATTGCACCAGGTAAACCTATTGAAGTCGAAGTTGAAACTTGGGATGAGCTAAATCAAGCACTCGAAGCAGGGGCAGATATTGTCATGCTTGATAACTTCAGCCAACAACAAATGATTGATGCAGTAAAACACGTTGCTGGTCGTTGTAAGTTAGAGGCATCAGGCAATATCACCATTGAAAACTTACGCGAAGTTGCCACCACAGGTGTTGACTACATTTCTATGGGTGTGCTGACTAAAGACGTTAGAGCTGTTGATTTATCAATGCGTTTTAATGCTTAAATAAAGTCCACATCGTTATTAGTATTTTTTTGCGACTTGGTCATGTCTGCTGCTTGTGTTTTTTGCCATGCTGACTGAGTCGCTTGCGCCCCATTATCACGTGGGTCGGCAGCCATTAAAACAAATGTAACTACTGCTAATAATACAATAAAACCTTGTAGCATAAATTTTCCCCATTACTTTTAAAAAATCAGGGTTTCAAGGTAAAAGATAAATATGAGGAGGCTTAGGAGATTCTGTTACAAAAGGTAAGTCTTTATTTTTATTATTCATCTGTACAACAGTCTCTCCCCCCAAATACAATTTTATATCAACAGCCTAAACCCTGTATTTACTATTGTGACAGGGATATCTTGTTTCTCTCTATCAACCTACGCGACGGAGTCTTACCGTCTAGAATTTTTTGCCAACAGCTAATTCTGTTACTTTGGTTTTGCCCAAAGTAACCAAAGGCATTGTCATCTGCAAAACCTGCCCACTTTCATCCTCTATCCTATTTTGTTGCAAAAATAAGATCCTTATAGATTATAGACAGGTTGCAGATGACTTTTAGCACCAGCTAATGAGGAATAAATTCCAATACCCTCATTAAGGAAAATAACTTACCAACTTAAGACTCTAAATAACCCATATACGGATCAGAAATTGAATCTTCTTGAGTTTCTATACGACCCGCAAAACGGCGGTTGAAAGTAGCATCATCAGCTAAGGTCACAGTGAAGTCATACCAGCCACCAAATTCAGACATATCCCAAACCAGTTCTTTTTCAGAACGATCTGTTTCTATATTCCATGTCTTGTTTGCAAGATACGCATTTGCCTTGACTGTGAGCTTGACTGACTTACTACCATCATGACGAACTTTTAAATATAAATTCGCATCACACTCTTCTACACACACTCTAATTTCTGGCAATGCTTGAGTCTGGTTAGCTTGGCTTAAATTACCTTTAAACGCACGATGGAAACCATTTGGCCCAAGTACCCATAAATCGTACTGCCCATTTGTAGCATTCCAGACATCATCTAACTGTTTACCCGCTTCAACCATATAACGGCGTGGAATCGCTGTAAGATCTAATCGGTTATACACATGGAAAACCGCTGCCTGTTTACCTGTATTTGAAAACATCAGCTTGACTGTCTTTTGTGCTGCATCAACTTTAGCACTGGTATGCAAAATATAAGGCAAAGCACGTGAAGGTCTAATGCCCATTTCCTGCTGTGCAAATTGTTGCTGGCTTGGAACAGGAACTTGGGGCAATAAAGCTTGAGCAACACGAATAGCATCTGCTTCTGCTTTTGTTTTCTTACCTACTAACTCATTTACAGGCAAAAGGTTTGGGGTTTTAAAATCAAAAGCTGTCGTTAAATCGCCACACACGGCACGGCGGTATGGACTAATATTTGTTTCTTGCACACCAAAACGCTTTTCTAAGAACTGTAAAATAGAAGTATGGTCAAAGACTTGTGAATTCACCCATCCCCCACGACTCCATGGTGAAATCACATACATTGGAACACGCACACCTGGTCCATACACACGTCCATCTGTTGCGGGTTGAGATTTTGCTGTAGCGACTGCTGGATGATTAAAGTACTCATAAGACACTTGTTGGTCACTTAGAGTCGTTTTCCCCTGAACTACACCTTTTTCATCTTTAGAAGGTGCACTTGGTGAAGGAATATGATCAAAGAAACCATCATTCTCATCAAAGTTCACTAATAAAACCGTCTGACTCCAAACCTGAGGGTTTTCAGTTAAGGCATTTAATACTTCCTGAATATACCAAGCACCCTGTACAGGGCTAGATGGCCCCGGATGTTCGCTATAGGTCGCAGGAGCAACCAACCAGCTTACTTGCGGTAATTTACCTTGAGCGATATCTGCTTTAAAACTACCTAAAAAACCACCGTCCGGCATGGTGTTAGCAATACCCTTATAAAGCGGCTGTGTTGCATCGATTTTTTCATCGTATGCAGGGCAAACGAGAGCATCGTTACTTACAGGTTGCCCCGACTGCTCATTCGCACGGCGATATTGTTTGAAACCTGCTAGAGGATTGTCGGTAAAGTTATCTGGCATATTCTGGTAGATTTTCCATGTGACACCAGCCTGTTGTAAGCGCTCAGGATAAGTCGTCCATTCATAACCCTCATTTGAAGGACCAATACCATCAAACTCATTTACAACACTGGCAACACCTGCACCTGTAGGGCCATTCGTTCCAGTCCAGATAAATTTACGGTTCGGATTGGTACCGGCATGCATAGCACAGTGGTAAGCGTCACAAATGGTAAAAGCATTCGCTAAGGCAAACTGATATTCCACTTCCTGTTTTTTGTAGTACCCCATCGATTGCGGCTTTTTATAAGCGACCCAATCACTCATGCGACCATTGTCCCAAGCGGCTTGGCCATCAGACCATGAATGAGGGGTACCTGAGACGCGCTGTGCATTTCCTAAACGGCTATCTAAATGGTAAGGCAATATTTTATTTTTCTTAGCATCATATTGTTCCCAAACCTTTCGGCCTTCGGTCATTGGAATGGTAAAGCGGTCTCCAAAACCACGCACGCCTTTTAGTGTTCCAAAATAATTATCAAAAGAGCGGTTTTCTTGAGTCAAAATCACGATGTGTTTAACATCTTGAATAGTTCCACTTTCAACTTTGGCATCAATAGCTAAGGCTTTTTGGATACTAAGCGGGAAACTCGCTAAAGCAGCTGTCCCAAACATGGTTTTTGTAGAATTTAAAAGAAATTCGCGACGATTCATTAGTTCTATCCTGAGTTCTTATTATGGTGCACAGTGCATTTTGCAATTACTGGTCGGCGGTGTTGTTGGCGATGAATTGTCTGAGTCGTTATCATCGTTACAAGCACTAAGCATAAGTGCTAAAGATGTAATTAATAGAAGTGAAAATTTTCGCATCATTTTTTTCCAAACGGTTTAAATGCGAACTACTAATAACGTGTAAAAGTGACAGCCAAGTGATGTTTTGATGTCGATTTGATGAAGGCATAAAAAAACGCATCCGAAGATGCGCTTTTTTAGAAAGTGTAAAATTACCAGCCTAAAGCTTCTTGTTGCTTTTTAACGAGCTCGGCAATTCCTTTTTCAGCCATTTCTAACATGGCATTGCTTTGTGCACGGGTAAATGGTTTATCTTCGGCTGTGCCTTGAATTTCAATAAATTCGCCAGCTTGTGTCATTACTACATTTAAGTCAGTTTGACAGTTCGAATCTTCTTCATAACAAAGATCAAGCAATACTTCGTCTTGATACATACCCACAGAAATTGCAGCAACTAATCCTTTAAGCGGATCATGCTTAATTTTCTTTTGAGATAATAAAACATTCATAGCATCAACCAATGCTACAGCCGCACCAGTAATTGATGCAGTACGCGTACCACCATCTGCCTGAATCACATCACAGTCGATGGTAATCGTGTTTTCGCCAAGCTTTTTCAAATCGACCATAGCACGCAAGCTACGACCAATCAGGCGCTGGATTTCCTGTGTCCGACCCGACTGTTTACCACGCGCTGCTTCACGGTCACAACGTGAGTGTGTTGAACGCGGTAACATGCCATATTCAGCAGTGACCCAGCCCTGTCCTTTTCCTTTTAAAAACCGTGGAACCGAATTATCGATACTTGCAGTACAAAGGACTTTGGTGTGACCAAACTCAACCAGAACTGAACCTTCTGCGTAACGGGTATAGTTACGTGTGATTTTTACTTCACGTAACTGGTCTAATTCACGTTGGTCAATACGCATAATCCTTCCTAACTTCTCTTAAATACAAATCTGGGCATAGTATAGCAAAGGATTTTGACAGGTTGAGTTTATTCCCTACTTTCAAATGTAAGTCTGCACTTTTAATGACTCAAAAATAAAAATAGCCCCTTAAAAGGAGCTATTTGGAATACCTTAAACAATGCACTGCCTTTATTAAGCAACTTTGCCAAACATGCCTTTCACCGCCTCAACAAAGGTCCGCTTGGTCGCCACTAAACGATCAACTACATTGTCAGGCAAAGAGTGAACAGCCAGACGTTTATACACACTTAAAATTTGAGATCCAAAGGGCGCGGTATTGTACTGTTGACCGAACTCTGCACAGACTTCACGTACTTTAGGTGCCATCTCTTGATAACGGTTGGCAGGTACATCAGGAAACAAGTGATGTTCGATTTGATGACTCAAGTTACCACTCAAGAAATGCATGATTTTACCGCCAGTAAAGTTTGCTGAACCACGAATCTGACGCAAGTACCACTCTGCTTTGGTTTCATTATCAATATTGTCAGTGATAATTTCAGAGTCTTCTGTGAAATGACCACAATAAATCACGGTCGATGCCCAGTAGTTCCGAATCAAGTTAGCAAAAAAGTTACCAGCCAATACTGGCAAGAACATTGGTCCTGCAATTAGTGGGAACAGCACATAATCTTTACCAAACTGACGTACCATTTTTTTACGTAGATTTTTAGATTCTACATACACTTCTTTCCAAGTTTTGGTGCCATCAAACAACACTTTTTCCATCTCTAGACGTTGCAAAGCCAGTAGCCATTCAAAACCCGTTGACAATACAAAACCCATTGGCACGTTGAATAAAAAACGAGGTTCCCACTTTTGTTCACGGCTCATGCGCATCACACCATAACCACTAATATCATGATCCATGCCAAACACATTGGTATAGGTATGATGCTTATAGTTATGGGTATATTTCCAGTCTTCACCAGTACATACTGTATCCCAGTCATAGGTTGCACCGTTAAGCGTTGGATCATTTAACCAGTCAAACTGACCATGCATCACATTATGACCGAGCTCCATGTTTTCAACGATTTTAGATACACCTAGCATAGCCGTACCCAACAACCATACTGGTGGAATCCAACCACCAAACATCAACATGCCACGTGATGCAATTTCGGTGTAGCGTACAAAATTACGTACTTTGTAAATATATTTTGAATCTTTTTCACCGAGATCTTTCATCACTTCAAGACGAATTTCTTCAATACGGCGACCAAAAGCTTCTGTTTGCTCTGGGGTTAAATGTGCCGATTTTGATGTTGCTTTAAGTTCTACTGCCATATTCATAAGGGTATCCTCAAATCTCTTTTATGTTTGTTTTTATAGATCAATCGTGACTGGGCTAAGGGCTTGGTTCACGCATAACTTAATTGCACGATTTGGTTGATCGTCAATTTCACCTGTTAATATATTCTGGGTGACACCACTGACTTTGGTACACGTACATTGGTTGCATACACCCATACGACAACCATGCTGTGGACGTAAGCCAGCTTGCTCTGCACTGCTTAATAACGTTGTCGTGGCAAGAAAGTTTTGTTGCGAACGACGGAATATGATGGGTTGTGCTTCATTAGACTGTTCGATTTGAACAGGCATGAAAAACTCTTGATGGAAGTTTTCCAACACATCATGTTGCTTATAAATATCTTGTGCCTGACGCATCATGCCGTGATGACCACATGCATACATTTGTAGGTCTTTAAAGTTTGGGACCAGTTTCGTCAACAATTTCGCATCTAAATGCTGCTTTTGCTCAGTGGTATTAAAAAAATGATATTGAAGCTCTGGATGCTGTTCTGCCAAAGCTTTTAATTCAGCATGAAAAATTTCAGCACGGTTGAAATAAATGACATGAATCTGTTCAAGCTGCTGTTTCAATGCTTGCTGCAAAAGTGAATAAATTGCAGTAATGCCACTACCTGACGCAATTAAAATCGCAGGTTGCTGGCCTTGGTGCAAAGTAAAATCACCTTGTGGCTGTGAAATCTCAATGCACTCTCCAACATGTAATAGTTGAGCTGCACTAGACACTAAGCCCTGTACTTTAATACCTAAAGAGATTTCACCTTCATTCTTTACTTCAATAATTGAATAACTACGCTGGTGGTAAACCCCATCTATAAGTAGGGTCAATAAAATACTTTGTCCAGCACATACCTGATCGAATTTGAAATTACGATTCGGTTTGAGCTTAATGAGTACCATATCGGTATGAAGAGACTGAACTGCGGTAACTTCTGCAAGTACGCGTTTCCAAGCCCAAGTCACGTTAATTTTCTGCAAAACAAAATCAACGAAATCTTCTCGAACCAAATGTGGCTGATAACTAAGTGTTGCGTTCATACGTTCCTCTTTTGTATCTGGCTATTTATTTGAGTGAACACATGTTCGTATAGTGAACATATGTACACTATATTTATAACTGTTCACTCAGTCAACACTTGTTCACTATTTTTTTTATGAAAGTTTGCTCTTTTTTGTTAGACTCTGGCTCACGGTTTAAATAGGCTCTTTTAATGTCGATACGGGATGAACGAAAACAGCAAAGTCGTCAGGCACTCCTCGATGCAGCCTTGCATCTAAGCACGTCTGGGCGTTCGTTCAGTAGTATCAGTTTGCGTGAAGTTGCACGTGAAGTTGGTTTGGTACCGACAGCGTTCTATCGTCATTTTCAAGATATGGATGAACTTGGTAAGGAACTGGTCGACCAAGTTGCGTTACATTTAAAAAGTGTTTTACATCAATTGGGTCAAAGTTATTTACAACATAAATCGACCAAAACTCAGACCAGCATTGAGCTATTTGTTCAGGCGGTAAATCATAGCCCTAAGCAGTGGCAATTTATGATTTCCGAGCGTTGGGGCGGTTCAGAAACGGTTCGTGCAGCAATTGCCCGAGAAATCGAATTTCTGATTGAAGATTTAACAACCGATCTTACGAAACTCGAAAATTTCAAACATATTCAACAACCTCAAGACTTAAATGTCTTGTCTACTATTTTGACCAACATGTCATTTACGTGGGCAATGACGTGGCTCAACCTATCTAAACAATATCAAGACGAGCAGCTCAAACAGCAACAAACCGCCTTTATCGAAAATGCCTCTACACAAGTTCGCTTACTCTTTAGAGGGATTGCAAACTGGGAACGATAGAAGCGGCAAATGACAAAAAACAGGTTATGTGGTAATACGTAAAGAGAGAAAGAAAAAGGCTAAAAATTTCGAGAAAAGTCTTTTTCTTTTTACAGGAAGTAAATTATTAGTTAGGCCAAACTGGTGTGGGAATACCTATGAATCTTGATCGTCATACACAGTTTTTGATGCGCAAAGAAAAAATTCTAAGCGTGGCAGAAAAATTGTTACTAGAAAACAATCAGGAAATTACTCTAGATGAGTTAGTGGCCGAGCTGGATATTGCTAAAGGCACACTTTATAAGCATTTTAGAAGCAAAAATGAGCTTCTACTTGAGTTAATTATTCAAAATGAAAAGCAAATTTTAGAAATTTCTAAAAAATATAATACAGATTTCAAAGAGTATGCTCCTCATTACATGCTTCACCATTTGCTTACGCCTGGAAAAACAATTTTATTGCATCAACTTGAAGAAAATCTGACGATGACTGAGTCTAAGTTGAAGCATCTTTTCGAAGAACTTTATGAAATCCGCCAACAGCGTATTTTAGCTATTAAAGATATTACGGAAAATTATTTAAAATCATTGAATTATGATATGTCGATTCGTGATTATTTGTCTTACATCTGGTCACTGACTTATGGCGCATCATTGCTTTTAAATTCTACGTATTACCAGCGTTCTATTGGTTCTCGCCAAAAGTTAATTAATTTATATATTAATCAGGCCTTATCGCTACCAACACAAACAGTTAATTTTGATGTTTTAAATTTTCAAATTGAAGATGAAAACCCAAAAAATTAATTGAAATATTTCGTGATAATTAACAAAAAATTGAACATCGATCTATATTTTAATTGAATAAAAATGGGCTTCAGATGAAGCCCATTTTTGAAGTAAAGCCTAAACAACTTATTTTGCTTTACGTTCTTTCTCAATTAAATAATTAAGAACTTGAGTGACTTTACCATCTTCACCCTGCACAACATATTTACCATTAACTACAACCGCAGGTACGCCTGTTAATTGGTACTGTTGAGCAAGTTTATTTGACTCAGCAACTTTTGCAGTCACAGCAAATGAGTTGTAAGTGCTATTAAATTTCTGTTCAGGCACGCCATAACGAGTAAAGAACTTCGCCGCAGACGCCTGATCAAAAATTTGTTGACCGTTCACTTGAATCGCATGGAACAATGGTAAATGCGTGCGCTTACGTACACCTAATGCTTCAGATGTATAATACGTACGTGCTCCTTGTTCCCACATTTTATTCATTGCAGCTGGTGTACGTACAAAACGCACATCTTTAGGAATCTGTTTTAACCACGTTTGCATATGCGGTTCAAGTTTAAAACAGTGTGGACATCCATACCAAAAGAACTCTCGAACTTCGATTTTCCCCGGAACTTCCACTTTGCCTGGATTGGCAATCACGGTGTAGTCTTTACCAGCAACAAAATCTGCTGCCATTGCACTACCCGATACGGCCATAATTGCTGCGCTTAAACCACCCAAAACCAATTTTTTCATTGCTACAGCTTTTCCTCTAAGTTGTTATGCATTAGCTTATGCTCTAAATATAAAACAAATATGCTAAATTCGTTTTGCTTCTGTGAAGTTTTTTATTGGGTTTATCGCTTTTTTCCCAATAATCGCTACACTAACGGCGAACTATATCCAAAAAGATAACCCAAGTTTAGAGGTAGCACCATGTCGCAATTGAATGTTGATTTACAAGAAATCGCAAAGTTTGAAGCACTTGCTGCCAAATGGTGGGATCAACATTCTGAATTTCGCCCACTTCATCAAATTAATCCACTACGTTTAAACTGGATTGATGAACGTGTAGGCGGTCTTGCTGGAAAAAAAGTACTTGATGTCGGCTGTGGTGGCGGTATTTTGGCCGAGAGCATGGCACGTCGTGGAGCAGATGTATTAGGCATTGATATGGGTGAAGCACCGCTAGCTGTAGGCCGTTTGCATGCTCAACAAGACAATGTTCAAAATATTGAATATCGCCAAATTCCTGTAGAAGAATTAGCACAAGAACAAGCAGGTCAATATGATGTGGTGACTTGCATGGAAATGATGGAACACGTTCCAGATCCTGCATCTATTGTAAGAGCTTGTCAGGCTTTGGTTAAACCGGGTGGCCATGTGTTCTTTTCAACCATTAACCGTAACCCAAAATCTTATTTATTTGCCATTATTGGTGCAGAATACGTACTACGCATGTTGCCAAAAGGTACACATGATTATCATAAATTTATTCGCCCTTCTGAAATGGCACATGACATTCGCAATGCGGGCCTTACTTTAAAAGAAATGACTGGATTACACTACAACCCCCTTACCAAGCATTACTGGTTAGCGCCAAATGTCGACGTTAATTATATGGTTCACACAATAAACACAGGTGCATGATGAAAGCTGTTTTATTTGATTTAGACGGTACTCTTATCGATACAGCTGCCGACTTCATTCGTATTATTCAGCAAATGTGCCGTGATGAAAGACGTCCGATTGTCGATGCTGACCTCATTCGTACTCAGGTTTCTGAAGGTGCGCGTGCGATGGTTAAATTGGTCTATCCAGAGCTGGATGTGACCAATCCAATTTTCTTGGCACATCGACAAAACTTTTTAGACCTTTACGGCAATAATATTGTGGTTGATACAGATCTATTTGAAGGTATGTATCCACTTTTAGAAGCGTTAGAAGCTAAAGAAATTCCGTGGGGTATTGTGACCAATAAACCTCGTGGTTTAAGCGAGTCTCTCTTAGAAAAGTTAAATCTGACCAAACGTTGTGCAGTTTTAGTGTGTCCTGAAGATGTTAGTAAAACCAAGCCAGATCCAGAACCAATGTATTTGGCGGCTAAACAGTTAAATATCCCAGCAAATGAAATTATTTATGTGGGTGACCATCCACGTGATATTGATGCTGGTCGATATGCCAATATGTATACTATTTTGGCTGCATATGGCTATTTACCAATCGAACATCGTGATGATCTCGCTGCATGGCAGGCCGATTCGATTGTAAATACGGTGACAGAATTACACGATATGTTACGTCAAAAGCTTCCTGCTCTACAGGAAAATCAGCGTATGATAAGTTAACATAAGAGTTTTATAGGCTTTTTTAACAGTTATTCGTTTTATCAATATAAAAAGAAGGAGGTTTACCAATGAAATATTCAGAATACCAACCTCGTCCAGATCTACTTAAAGATCGAATTATTTTAATTACCGGCGCTGGCGATGGAATTGGGCGAGCTGCTGCTCTGACTTATGCCCTACATGGCGCAACGGTTGTACTGCATGGTAGAACCTTAAATAAACTTGAAGTTATTTATGATGAAATTGAAAGTCTAGGCGCACCGCAACCTGCAATTTTACCCTTACAGCTTTCGAGTGCTTCTGACCGTGATTATGACTTTTTAGTCGATACGCTCGAAAAGCAGTTTGGACGCCTAGACGGTATTTTGCATAATGCGGGTATTTTAGGTGAGCGCGTAGAGCTAGCACATTATCCAACTGAAACTTGGGATGATGTCATGGCGGTTAATTTGCGCGCGCCTTTTGCTTTGACTCAAGCGCTATTACCACTTTTGCAGAAATCAGAAAATGCCTCTGTCGTCTTTACCAGTTCTGGTGTAGGCCGTGAAGCACGTGCTTTATGGGGTGCATATTCTGTCTCAAAAATTGCAATTGAAGCGGTGAGCAAAATTTTTGCAGCGGAAAATATTTATCCAAATATCCGCTTTAACTGCATTAACCCAGGCGCGACACGTACCGCAATGCGTGCTAAAGCCTACCCACAAGAAGATCCGAAATCCTTACCTACACCAGAGTCGATTTTGCCTGCTTATCTCTATTTAATGGGTGAAGACAGTTTGGCGCTCAATGGTCAAAGTATCGATGCACAGGATTAAAAAGTTAAAGATGAAAAGCTAAATAAAATTACAGCCGATCATCAAATCTGGCTTGCCTATACCTGAAAAGATATATACAAGCCTTTTTTATTATTGATAAAAACTCTTGATCTATCCGTAATTTTAATTGAACCATTAAATGATCTTCACAGTTTCTCTGCATTTTGCGCGTAGAGTATTCAACATGAGAGACATCAGATGTAAACGAGGATGCATCATGAAAAAGTTGTTCACAATCTTAACCCTTTCCATAGCCGTACTCACCACAAGTATGGCGAGCTTTGCTGATCCTCCTTTTGACCGAGGCCATGGCCCCAAAGGTCCTAAAGGTGGAGGACCACGCGGTGAATGGAACGATCGTGGGCCAGGATTTGGACGTGATCATGATGAAGATCGTGTCCGTGACGAACGCCGTATGCGCGAAGAACGTGGTTTTGAGCGGCTTAAACAGCATCGCTGGCAGCCTGGCTATGTCATGCCACAGCACTATCGTGGTAATGGCTACAAAGTCGACTATAAAGACAGTAACTTGCCGAAACCAGACCGAAACCAGCAATGGTACAAAATCAATAATGACTATATTTTAGTCGACACTGATTCTAATAGTATTGTTAGTATTCGTGGTTTTTAACGCGATAGAACCTCGCTATCGCTGAGCAACAAGGATAAAGCCGTATGGTTTTATCCTTTTTTATTACTTATATATTTAAAAAATAAAAAATTTTTTATATTCTTACACTTCGTATTTTCTTAATTTCTTCTTATTTCATCGTTAGTTTTCACATTTATTCTTCGTAGCCTCCACGATTTATCTGTAATTGTTCACTAATCTTTAGTTATTGAAATTTAATTCATGATTCGAGGTTTACAATGAAAAAACTAACAACAGCAATTGTTCTTTCACTCAGTGGTTTAGTTGCAACAACAGCAATGGCAGCACCTAACGATCATAATCATCATGGCAACTACCAAAACCATGAAGTAAAAACAATTAAAGTGATTAAAAAAGATGACCATCGCAATGTATGGCGTGCAGGTCAGGTTGTACCCCGTGAATATCAACACTCACGTTACGTGATTGACTACCGTCAACATCAAAAATTAACTAAACCAGGTCGCTACCAGAAATGGTACAAAGTGAACGGAAATTATGTTCTTGTGAATGAACAAAGCCACAAAATCATTAGAGTTGTTCATTAATTCTAAAATTCTTTAAACACCCAAACTCTGATTTGGGTGTTTTTTTATCTAAAACATGCGACTTTAATCTTTTTTGTTTAGAATCATCTCTATATCTTTTTGCTGTTGATTCGAGATCGGTATGCCAAGCAAGTCTTTAGAAAAGTCGCATAATAACACCCAGCATTATGTACACTGGTTTCGACACTCAGCGCCCTACATTAATGCTCACCGCGATAAAACATTCGTATTGATGTTTGGTGGTGAAGCAGTCCGTCATCCTAATTTCGAACATATCATTCATGATATTGCTTTATTACACTCTCTTGGTATCCGTTTAATCTTAGTTCATGGCGCACGTCCACAAATTAATCAAAATCTTAAAGAGAAAGGAATTGAAACCCCTTTTTATGACAACTGCCGCATTACTACACGTGAATCTTTAAGCTGTGTCATGAGTGCCGTAGGTTCCATTCGCCTAGAAATTGAAGCATTGCTTTCTATGGGCTTAGCGAACTCTCCAATGTACGGCGCTCGAATAGATGTGATATCGGGTAATTTTGTGACTGCTAAACCTTATGGCATTCGTGATGGAATGGATTTCCAGCTCACAGGTGAAGTTCGTTCTATTGATACCGATGCGATTGATCGACACCTCGATAATCATAATATTGTGCTACTGGGACCAACAGGTTATTCCACTACAGGCGAAGTATTTAACTTAAGAGCAGAAGAAGTTGCGACCAAAACTGCAACTTATTTAAAAGCAGATAAACTCATTTTTCTTGGGGAACAACAAGGGCTTCTTAATGAGGATGAACAAATATTACGTGAGTTAAGCCCACATCAACTCGACTACTATATTCAACAATACCAAACTATTAGTCCGACACTCACTTTACATTTGCAACAAGCCAAAAAAGCGTCTTTATCTGGCGTACATCGCGTACATCTTATTTCATATGCCTATGATGGCGCCCTTCTTCAAGAGTTATTTACTCGAGATGGTATAGGGACCATGATTACCGATGCACATTATGAAGAAGTTCGCACAGCCCATATTCAAGATGTGGGTGGTTTAATGAATTTATTACGCCCTTTAGAAGAAGAAGGCATCTTGGTTTATCGTTCACGTGAACGTCTGGAACAAGAAATCAGCCAGTTTGCTGTCATTGAACGCGACGGTATGATTCTAGCGTGTGCTGCACTTTATCCAATTCCGACTGAATTTAACGAAACTCGTTCTGCAGAAATTGCCTGTGTTGCCGTACATCCAAGTTATCGTAAATCAAACCGTGGTAGCCAAATTCTGCAATTCCTTGAAGAAAAAGCCAAAGAACAAGGTATTCGTCAATTATTCGTTTTAACAACGCGTACAGCTCACTGGTTTTTAGAACATGGTTTCCATCAAGTCAGTGTTGATGAGTTACCTAATGCTCGTCAAGCGCTCTATAACTACCAAAGGAATTCTTTAGTGTTTAAAAAGCTGCTCCCTTAGCCTTTGCTCTTTTTAAGATATTCTTATTTCAGATAAGCTTAGTTAAAAAAGTACATCCATAAACGCTATTAATTTATGGTTGTACTTTTTTTTAAATCTCTATTTTTAATGTTTTAATATTTTTTATTTTATTTACATCAACTTACTCGCAACTCATCAAACATATTTCTTTTAGATAAATCATTTTTTTGCATAAGTTTATAGCCTATTGTGTTTAGCTTTTTTTTGCATAAATAAAGACCGAATACTTATTTTTTCTGAAATAAAAATCCATTTAGGGTATCTGCTCATCCAATTATTTTTTCTTTTTCTCTTTCGGGGAGCACGAAATCTCATGGCACTTTTCAACACCACTTCATGGGCAAAATATTCAGTCATCGCGGCCAGCCTAGCAGGAGTGATGATGCTAAGTGGTTGTGCCAAAAAAGAGGAACAAGCCACCACAACTTTAAATATTGGCTATCAAAAATATGGCATCCTTCCTATTTTAAAGGCCCGTGGTGACCTAGAAAAAGTACTAAAAGAACAAGGCGTGCAAGTAAAATGGGTCGAGTTTCCTGCTGGTCCTCAATTGCTTGAAGGCTTAAATGTAGGGAGCGTTTCACTCGGTGAAGCAGGTGAAGCACCACCTATTTTTGCTCAAGCTGCTAATCCAAATTTAGTCTATGTCGCAAACCAACCCGCTGCGCCAAAAGCAGAAGCGCTATTGGTACAAAAAGATTCTCCAATCCACTCTATTCAAGATTTAAAAGGCAAACGTGTTGCTCTTAATAAAGGCTCGAATGTTCATTACCTATTATTGAAAGTTCTAGAAGCCAACAACTTAAGCTTAAGCGATATTCAACCTGTTTATTTACCGCCATCAGACGCGCGTGCTGCATTTGAAAAAGGTGCAGTAGATGCATGGGTGATTTGGGACCCGTTCTTTGCAGCGGCTGAACATCAAATTCAGGCACGAGTTTTAGCAACAGGTGAAAATTTGGTAAGCAATCATCAGTTCTATTTAGCTGACCGTAAATTTGCAGAAAATAATCCAAAAGTTCTCAACACAGTTGTACAGACACTTAATCAGACAACTGAATGGGTCAGCACACATCAGGATGAAGCTGCCAAGCTACTCGAAAAACCTACAGCACTTGAGTTTGATGTACTCAAAACCTCCATTTCACGTATGGGTTTTGGAGTTCAGCCAATATCAGACAAGGTAGCACAAGAACAACAACAAGTAGCTGATGCCTTTTATGCGCAAAAGCTCATTCCAAACAAACTCACCATTCAAGACGCCATTTTAAAACTGAAATAAACCCAGCTTAGGCACGGCTTAAATAACCATATAAATGCTGCGCCTTGCCTCAAGGGGAACAAGGATATCAATATGCAACATCAGTCATTTTTCAATAAAAGTCAGTGGGTCCAGTTAGCTAAACGTATTAGCGCAGTCACTGTATTAGGTTTAACAATTGCAGCGCCAGCTTGGGCAATTGATCCAACTGTGAAAGAACTTCGTATTGGTTTTCAAAAAAGCTCGATTAACTTTGCGATTGCCAAACAGCAAAAATTATTTGAACAAGAATTTCCAAATGCCAAAATTACTTGGAATGAGTTCCCTGCTGGCCCACAAATTTTAGAAGCTTTAGCTGTCGGTTCACTTGATGTTGGAGTCACTGGAGACACCCCACCAGTCTACGCACAAGCAGCTGGCAAGCCTTTATATTACATTGCTTATGAAGCAGCTAAACCGTTAGCATCGGCAATTTTAGTTCCTAAAAACTCGCAACTGAAACAGCTTAAAGACCTGAAAGGCAAACGTATTGCGCTGCAAAAAGGTTCCAGCTCTCATTACTTGCTTGTACAAGCCGTACGTAAAGCAGGCCTAAACTGGAGCGACATTACTCCAATTTGGCTTACTCCTGCCGATGCTCGTGCTGCATTCCAAAAAGGTGCCGTTGATGCATGGGCAATTTGGGACCCTTACTTCGCTTCAGCACAACTAGAAGATCAAGCCCGTGTTCTTGCATCAGGTAAAGGCTTAAGCCCGAATTATACCTTTTACTTAGCAGCTCCAGATTTTGTTAAACAACATCCTAAGGCTGTTTCAGGACTCATAAAACAAATCAATCAAGCCGACAAATGGGTTCAAAGCCATCAAGCAGAAACGGCAAGTGCCATTGGGCAAAGCACAGGCCTTAAGCCTGCGACCAGTGACTTATTCATTAAGCGTCGTCCACGCCCATCATCGGCAGCGCCACTCAACAGCAAAGTTATTGCCGAGCAACAACAGCTCGCAGACATTTTTACCCAACAAGGCATCATTCCAAAACCCATCAGCATCAAACAAGCTGTTTGGATTGCCAAGTAATTTCAATAGACATATAGGTAATGCACATGAAAATTTTCTGGTTTATTCCTACCCACGGTGATAGTCGCTATTTAGGTACAAGTAAAGGCGCTCGTCAGGTTGACCATGCCTATATGAAGCAAATTGCTGTGGCGGTAGATAATTTGGGTTATGAAGGTGTACTTATTCCAACGGGTCGTTCATGTGAAGACCCATGGATTACGGCCGCTAGCCTAATTGATGCAACACAACACCTTAAATTTTTAGTGGCGTTACGTCCGGGTGTAACCACACCAGCTTTAGCCGCACGTATGGCTGCAACATTTGACCGCTTGTCGAATGGTCGTGTGCTACTCAACTTAGTCACTGGTGGTGATGAGGCTGAACTACGCGGCGATGGTTTATATGAAGATCACTCAACGCGTTATCAAACTGCCAATGAATATGTAAAAATCTGGCGTGAAATTTTGACACGCTCGCATACAGGTGAAGCATTTACCTTTCACGGCGAGCGTTTACAAGTTGATGATGCAAAACTGCTTTACCCACCTGTGCAAAAACCGTATCCACCGCTTTGGTTTGGCGGTTCTTCAGACGTCGCTGTCGACTTGGCCGCTGAGCAAGTCGATACATACCTCACTTGGGGTGAGCCACCAGCAGCAGTCAAACAAAAGATCGAACATGTTCGTGCCAAAGCTGAGGCTAAAGGCCGTAAATTGACTTATGGCATTCGCTTGCATGTCATTGTTCGCGAAACCAATGAACAAGCATGGGCAGCAGCTAACGAACTTATCCAATATCTTGATGATGCGACCATTGCTGCCGCACAGAAAAAATTTGCACAAATGGACTCTGTCGGCCAACAACGTATGGCAGCTCTCCACGGCGGCAACCGCGACAAGCTTGAAGTATCTCCAAATCTCTGGGCGGGTATTGGCTTAGTCCGTGGCGGTGCGGGTACAGCACTTGTAGGTGACCCTGAAACAGTCGCTGCTCGTATTCAGGAATATTCTGACCTAGGTATCGATACCTTTATTTTCTCAGGCTATCCACATCTTGAAGAGTCAATCCGTTTTGCAGAATTAGTATTCCCTCTATTACCAATCGAAACCCGAGCGAAACTTGCTCAGCCAAATTTAACCGGTCCATTCGGTGAAATTATTGCTAACAACTATGTTCCCGACGAGAAGAAGCAAAATAGTTCCGTCAAGGAGCCTGCATGAGTAAAGATGAAAGTATTGTTTCACGTGGAACAAAACAAATCGGGCAGCATTTGCTGCCTTGGATTTTCCCGATCATCCTATTGATTGTCTGGCAAATTGCATCGAGTTCTGGTCTTTTAGAAAGCCGTATTTTGCCGGCACCCACGGCAGTCATTTCCGCTTTTTGGCACTTACTCGTTAGCGGAGAATTATGGCATCACGTTAAGGTCAGTGCAGGTCGCGCTTTGCTTGGGCTTTTAATTGGGGGCGGATTGGGTTTGCTATTGGGTTTACTTAATGGCTCTTCTCGATTTGCATCTACCCTACTCGATACAACCTTGCAAATGATTCGTAACATCCCAGCATTAGCACTTATTCCACTCGTTATCTTGTGGTTCGGTATTGATGAAACAGCAAAATTATTTTTAGTCGCAGTAGGTGTTTTTTTCCCAATTTATATCAATACCTATCACGGGATTCGGTCAGTCGACCCTCAATTGATTGAGATGGGTAAAAGCTACGGACTTTCTCGCTGGCAACTTTACAAAGAAATTATTCTTCCAGGTGCGATGCCTTCTATTTTAGTCGGTTTACGCTTTGCTTTAGGTTTAGTTTGGGTATTGCTGATTGTTGCTGAAACCATTTCTGCTCAAGCTGGTATTGGCTATATGACCATGAATGCACGCGAGTTTTTACAAACAGATGTGGTACTGGTCGGTATTCTTCTTTACGCCTTATTAGGCAAACTGGCAGATGTCTTAGCACAGATTTTAGAACGCTATTTACTACGTTGGCACTCTGGATATCAGAAATAAGGGAGCTTAAAACATGACAAATCTGAATTTAAATATTAATCAGAATGACGTGCAGCTCATTCCTGAAGAGCCAATAGAATCACAAGAACCAACATTAGGCGCAGAGATTCTGATTGAGCAGCTGTATAAATTTTATGGCGAGGTTAAGGTTCTTGAAGATCTTGACCTACACATCCAACCTGGTGAATTTTTAGCAATTGTTGGTCGAAGTGGTTGTGGTAAAAGTACGTTACTACGTTTAATTGCTCAACTTGAAAAAGCCAGTTTTGGAGAAATTAAATTTAAGTCTGCTCGCCATTTGCGTGAAGGCATTACCAATGATGATATTCGAGTCATGTTCCAAGATCCTCGTTTACTTCCTTGGAGAAATATTCTTCAAAATGTTCAACTTGGACTACCAAAATCGCAACATGCTTTAGCTGAAGAGTTACTAGAAAAAGTTGGTTTAAAAGAAAAATCGGGACAATGGCCTTCACAACTCTCTGGCGGCCAGCGACAACGTACAGCTTTAGCACGCGCATTGTCACATACGCCACGCATTTTGTTGTTAGATGAGCCTTTGGGTGCATTAGATGCCCTAACCCGTCTTGAAATGCAAAGCTTGATTGAGCACTTGTGGAAAGAACAAGGTTTTACTGCCATTTTAGTGACACATGATGTAAGTGAAGCAGTGCAATTAGCTGACCGTATTATCTTATTAGATAAAGGTCAGATTGCTCAAAGTTTCCAAGTTAATTTGCCACGCCCACGTAAAAAGAGCATTAGTTTTGCCCAACTTGAGCAACAAGTACTCGATGCTGTTTTGGCAACTTAAGTTTGCAATGAGTAATAAGAACCGTTCAACCGAAAAATGCCCAATTTACGAGCAATAAAGCTGCTGTTTTATTGCTCTTTTTTAGGGCGAAATTTTAAAAATATTTTTAAGAATAACAATAAACTAGTTAAATTCTTTATTTTTTGCACAATAGTATATCTATTACGCAAATAACTAGCCGTTTTTTGATTAAAAAAGCAAGACACCTGTGCACAAATCAAACAATTTCCCTTACAATGGGAATATTATTTTTTTAATTATGCAGCAGATGGAACAAAAAAAGAGTACCCAAAAGCGCAATCAGCTTCTTGCTGCCGCCCTTGACGTATTTTCGGTCTATGGGTTCACTGGCGCAAGTCTGGATGAAATTGCCCAACTCGCCGACATGCATAAGTCGAATATTTTCTATTACTACGAAAATAAAGAGTCTTTATACGTAGAAGTGCTCACAACTGTTTTACAAAAATGGTTGGCTCCCTTACAAACTTTAGAATCTGAATTAGAACCAGCCGAAGCCTTATCTCACTATTTAATACAAAAAATCGAACTGTCTCGTAGCCAACCGAAAGCATCTAGATTGTTTGCATTAGAAATAATTCAAGGCGCTCCGCATATTTTACCTATTCTCAAAGGACCATTAAAAAAACTATTTAAGCGTAAAGCTAAAGTCATTCAGACTTGGCAAGAAGAAGGGAAGATTTCACCAGATATCGACCCAGAATTATTAATTTTAAACATTTGGGGCCTTACGCAAAACTATGCAGATTTTGCAACTCAAATGGAAATGGTGACTGGAAAAACTCTTCGTAACCGAAGCATGTTCCAACGCTCAATTGAGCACACAGTACACCTGATGCTCTACGGCGTATTGCCTCGTTAAAACCCAAAAAAGATCGGCAAACTTGCCGATCTTTTTTTAGAAATGATTTTGATAAAGAGCTAAAAGTTTTTGGGCGCCTAATAATAAATTTTCTTCCCAATCTAGATGTGCTGTGTCATCTGCTCCATCAGTAATATACTTCACAGAAATCAAGCGAACCCCTAACTTATGGCAGACTTTGGCTAAAGCATAACCCTCCATATCCACCACATCGCAAGCTACCTTTGGCTGGCCTGTTTCAAATGAATCGCCAGTACCACAAATCCCCTTTGGCAAATCAGCAAAATGTGGTTGAAGGTGAATTTCAGCTGGTAAGTGATCATCTAACGGCGTTACACCTACTTCAAACCCTAAAGGTGAAACGTCCATATCACGTTGCACAAAAGTCTTCACCTCGACCAAATCATGTCGATTAAATGCAGAACTACCAGCTGTACCTAGGTTTATTAAAGTTTTACACCCCGTTTTTTGAATAACCTCAAATGCTTTAAAGGCAGCATTAATCTTGCCAATACCACTGTAATGGACTTCAACACCTGCCTGTTCAAATAAACCTTTAGATTCATTAGGAAGTGCCATAATTAAAGCAATATCAGTGTTCATTCAAAAAGCTCAAATCAAAATTAAATAAAATTAGAAAATAAGTATAAATCAGGTGCAAAAGCTTTTTGCACCTTTTCATGATCACTGCATTTTTTGTTGTAAAGCGATTAAGCATGGAGAAAAGAACAGTTGACCACTATATGCTCCTGCTAGCGTTTTCTTCATTACAACGCCCCACATCGTCAATAACAGAATACTCAATGCCACAGCAACGCATTGTAAAAATACAATTTCAACCTGATGTCCTAAATTAAATAGCGCCAGAATAAATACGCCTAATGGAAAAGTTAAGCCCCACCAACCTAAGTTGAATGGAATACCTGTCTTTGCATGACGAAGCGTTGTTAAGATTGCTAGACCAAGCCACCATAACCCGAAACCTAAAAGCACCAGACTACCCACGATTCCTAAAGCTGGAAAGACATTCGCGAATTGGTCAAATCCTACATTTGGCGCCACTCTTTGTGCCTGCTCCCCTAGCAACAATAATCCTAATGCACCTGTTCCAATTGGGCCTAAAGAGAGCCAGCTAGAAATAGCAACTTCTTTTTCAGGTAACTGATGTAAAGCCATACGCAACATTAAAATTGTCAAAATAGCGAATGCCGGTAAAACAGAGATTCCCCAAAGCACATAACCAGCCAGTAATAAATGAAAGCTATGCAGATTTGCTGGTAAATGAGCTACTAACATCCCCGCAGAACTTGCTGCTACTTCACATGCAACCACAGGTAAAAGCCAGATTGCAGTCATGGTATGTAACTGATGGTTCTGACGGCTAAACATGCAAAACGGCACAATCCACGCAATTGCTAGAGCTAAAAAGACATCGATGTACCATAAAACTTGAGCAATATGGATTGCAACTTCACCGTAAAGCCCAATACCAAAGCTTAAGAATCCATTTAGTATGGTAGCTAACCCCATCGGAATAGCACCTAAAAACAAGCTCATGTTTGGATGCTTAAATATTTGCTTCGCTTCATGAGGGAAAAGCAACCACCGTAATAAATAGAGACCTGAAAAAACACTAAATAGGACAATATTAACTTGCCATAACAAAGTGGCTAGCATGAATAAAAATGATTGAGCAAATGGCAGCTGAATTAAAATCATACTTACCACACCAGTACCCATAGTCGCTGTAAACCAATTTGGGGTAAAATGTCGTATAACATCTTTGCTTTGATTTAATTGGTAAAAGGGTTTTTTCATCTTAATTCTCTAATCAAAGAGTGGATGAAAATATAGTAGAGCAAATAATTAATAAGAAAAACTGATTTATTTTTATTTAATTCATCAGTATTTTAAATATAAAGAATATTCATATTGAAAAATAACTGAGTAAAAACACAACAACAAGACGAATCTGTGAGATTATGGCAATATATAGCCCTTGCAAAAATAGCCATATTTTAAGTTCATGAAACTGCTTCGTCTTAATGCGTTATCGCCCAATTTTCAGTTACCACCAACAGCGGTAACTATTGGTAATTTTGATGGTGTCCATTTAGGTCACCAAGCGATGATTGCTCAACTCAAAAAAATTGCTGCAGCACAAGGCTTAAAAACATTGGTCATGATTTTTGAGCCACAACCTCTTGAGTTCTTTCAAGGTTACGATGCCCCTCCTCGTATTAATTCATTACGGGAAAAAGTCGAATACCTAGCCGAACTTGGAGTAGATTACATTGCGGTTGCTAAATTTGATCAACACTTCCGTAGCATGAGTGCTACTGAATTTGCAGATTTATTAAAAGACAAATTAAACGCACAGGCTTTGGTTTTAGGTGATGATTTCCATTTTGGCAAAGACCGCCAAGGCAATAGCGAATTTTTAAAAGATTACGGATTTGGGGTCACCAACTTACATACTATTGAACTCGAAGGTGAACGTGTAAGTTCAACTCGTATTCGTCAGGTACTTCAGGCAGGAAATCTTGCCTTAGCCGCTAAATTATTAGGCCGTCCATACAGTATTACTGGACGTGTTCAATATGGCGACCAGATTGGACGAACTCTCGATTTTCCAACCATTAACGTTCGCCTCAACCGCCATAAACCTTGTTTAAATGGCATTTATGGGGTTGAAGTCATTTGCGAAACAACGTCATTAACTCAAAAAGTACTTCAGGACACACCTGAAAAATCAGGAATTGCCGGATATCATGAAAACAGCCTATATGGCGCGGGTCATGTCGGTACACGTCCAGCCATTCAGCAAGAACATCCAGAGTGGAGATTAGAAGTACATTTCCCTGATGTTTCTGCTAATCTGTATGGCTTATTTATGCGGGTGACTTTTCTTCACTATCTTCATGGTGAATTGAACTACCCTTCGCTTGAAGCACTTAAGGCAGGAATTGATAATGACGTGCATCAGTTACGACAATATCGTAACGACACGACACAATTTCCTTTTTAATTCGAATTTTGATTGTAAAACATGTCGGCTCCCAAGCTGATTAAACTGGATGAAAACTTGCATGAGCGATAAGCAAACTCCTGAGAATGCAGTGGACTACAAAGCCACGCTAAACCTGCCGGATACTCAATTTGCAATGAAAGCAAATTTGGCAGTACGTGAAGTGAAATGGTTAGAAGAGTGGTATACCGACAACATTTATCAGCAGATTCGTGCATCGCGTATTGGCAAGAAAAAATATATTTTGCATGATGGCCCTCCATATGCGAACGGTACAATTCACTTAGGCCATGCGGTCAACAAAGTACTCAAAGACGTTATTGTAAAAAGCCGTACTCTGTCAGGTTTCGATGCGCCTTATGTACCGGGCTGGGACTGTCATGGTTTGCCAATCGAGCTAAAAGTTGAAGAAAAAGTAGGTAAAGTAGGTGAAAAAGTTGACGCGGCTACTTTCCGTAAACTTTGTCGTGAATACGCGCTAAAACAAATTGATTTACAGCGTAATGACTTTAAGCGTCTAGGTATTTTAGGTGACTGGGATAATCCTTATCTCACCATGAACTATAAACAAGAAGCTGATATCGTCCGTGCTTTAGGTTTAATTCAAAAAAATGGTCATATCCAGCCGGGCTTAAAGCCAGTGAACTGGTGTATGGACTGTGGTTCGGCGCTTGCTGAAGCTGAAGTTGAATACGAAGATAAAAAATCTGATGCAATTGATGTTGGTTTTGGCGTTGTCGATCTAAAAGATTTAAGTGCTCGTTTAAGCGTAGACGTTCAAGATACAACTGATATTGTGATCTGGACCACTACACCATGGACATTACCTGCGAACCAAGCCGTTGCTTTGCACGCCGAAATTGAATATCAATTGGTACAAGTGACTACTGAGCGTGGTAAGCAAAACTTCATTCTTGCTAAAGACCTTGTTGCTTCAGCGATTGAACGCTATAAACTTGAAAATCCAGTAGTTTTAGCAGACTTTACTGGTAGCAAACTTGAAAACCTTACATTACAACACCCGCTACTCACTGATCGTCAAGTTCCAGTGATTTTAGGTGAACACGTTATCGCAACAAGCGGTACAGGTGCAGTACATACCGCTCCTGGCCATGGCGCAGACGACTATAAAGTTGGTCTTCAATATAACCTTACAGTAGATAACCCAGTGGGTGGTAATGGTGTTTATTTACCAACTGCCCCTATCTATGCTGGTGAGCACATCTATAAAGCCAATCCAAAGATTATCGAAGCTTTGGGTGCTGTAGGCCGTTTATGGGCGCATCAACCAATCAAACACAGTTATCCGCACTGCTGGCGTCATAAAACCCCTATTATTTTCCGTGCAACCCCACAATGGTTTATTAGCATGGATCAAAAAGGTTTACGCGAAGGCGCCATTAATGCAATTGAAAACGATATCGAGTTTGTACCGAACTGGGGTAAAAACCGTATTGAATCAATGATTGAAGGACGTCCAGATTGGTGTATCTCACGTCAACGTACTTGGGGTGTGCCAATCCCATTCTTCGTTCATAAAGATACGAACGAATTACACCCGCGTACACCTGAACTCATCGAAGAAGTTGCTAAACTTATCGAACAAGAAGGTATTGAAGCATGGTTCAAACGTGACGCGAAAGACTTCATTGGTGAAGATGCTGAACAATATAACGCTATTCGCGATACCCTCGATGTATGGTTCGATTCCGGTACAACGCATTACGCTGTACTTGAACAACGTGAAGATCTAGAAAGTCCTGCCGATTTATATTTAGAAGGTTCAGACCAGCACCGTGGTTGGTTCCAGTCTTCTTTATTAACTTCTATGGCAATTCACAATCGTGCACCATACAAAGCATTGTTAACACATGGCTTTACGGTTGATGAAAATGGTCGTAAGTTGTCGAAATCTTTAGGCAACTATATTCCGCTAGAAGAAATCATCAAACAACTTGGTGCTGATGGTTTACGTTTGTATGTAGCTTCTAGTGACTATCGCTATGAAATCGCAGCATCCAAAGAAATCTTTAGCCGTGTAAGTGATAGCTACCGTCGTATTCGTAATACATTACGTTTCTTGCTTGCTAACTTAAATGGTTTCAAACCAAGCACAGATGCTTTGGCAGTAGATGACCTCATCGCTCTCGACCAATACATCTTGCAGCGTGCGAATGAAGTACAACAAACGATTATCACTGCCTATGAAGAAATGAACTTCCATGTGGTGTGTAGTGCGTTAACAAGCTTCTGTATTAATGACTTAGGTGGTTTCTACCTAGACATTATCAAAGATCGTCAGTACACCACTAAAGCGGATTCTCAGGCACGTCGTTCTGCACAAACAGCGCTTTATCATATTGTCCAAGCATTTATCCGTTGGATGAGCCCAATCTTAAGCTTTACCGCTCAAGAAGCATGGCCATTGATTCCAGAACAAACTGAAAAGTATGTATTTACTTCAGAATGGTATGACCTACCGGTTTCATCAAAAGCAAACTTGCTTTCTGAAGAAGATTGGCAAACATTGATTAGCGTAAAATCTGCAGTAAATAAACAGATTGAAGCAGCGCGTAACGCTAAACTTGTCGGCAGTAATCTTTCAGCCAAAGTTGAACTTTGGGCAAATGAATCATTACAAACAGTTTTAAACCAACTGGCTGATGAACTCCGTTTTGTTCTTATTACTTCAGAAGTAGTAGTACATCCATTTGCTGAACAAGGTGAAGCAACTGAAATGGAAGGCTTACGTGTACAAATATCTGCTGCTGAAGGTGAAAAATGCGCACGTTGCTGGCATGTCCTTCCAGATGTAAATACACATGCCGATCATCCTGGTTTATGTGGTCGTTGTATTGTGAACGTCACTGGTCGTGGCGAAGTGAGAAAATATGCCTAATTCACAAGCTAAAAAAGGCTTATTCCAGTTTTATCCACACAACCTAATTTGGCTTGGACTTTCTGTCCTTGCCATTGTGTTGGATCAATGGACAAAATGGATTGCAAGTACACATCTGAACTACGCGGATCCAGTACCTGTGCTTCCATTTTTAAACTGGACACTATTACATAACTATGGTGCAGCCTTTAGCTTTTTATCTGATGCAGGAGGATGGCAACGCTATTTCTTCACATCTTTAGCAGGCTTAGTTTCAGTTCTTTTTGTATTTTGGTTGCTTCGTATGCCTAAAAAAATGGTGGTGCTACCTGTAGCCATCGCTTTAATTTTAGGTGGAGCATTAGGCAATTTAATTGACCGCATTACTTTAGGCTATGTTGTCGATTTTATTCATGTCTATTACCAAAATCATCACTTTCCAGCTTTTAATATTGCGGACAGTGCCATTACCCTAGGTACCATCTTGCTACTCATCGATACATTCTTCCTTGAGAAGCAACGTAACCAAAATTCGGATGCATAATATGACCGAAATTATCCAACCTAACGAAGAAATTCGTATTACAGACGGCTCTAAAGTCGATCTACACTTTTCTGTTGCTATTGAAAATGGTGTAGAAATCGATAATACACGTAACCGTGAAGAACCAGTTACTCTTACTATTGGTGACGGAAATCTTTTACCAGGTTTTGAAAAAGCATTATTTGGTTTACGTGCAGGCGACCGTCGTACGGTGCATCTTCCACCTGAAGATGCATTTGGCCCATGGAATCCGGAAAATATACAAACTTTCGATACGGTTAAGTTTGAACAACGCCCTATTCCTGGCCATATGATTGAATTTGAAGATAAGGCAAAAACAACCTTATTCGGCATAGTGAAGTCGGTAAATGATGACATTACAGAAATTGATTTTAATCACCCGTTAGCTGGGAAAAATATTACCTTTGAAGTAGAAATATTCAAGGTAACTCCCGAAGGCCAACAGGGCATTAAGCTCATATAAATAAAAAGCCCTCTTAATGAGGGCTTTTTATTATTCAATTTTTTATTGATGACATAAGAATCCTTACAAATTCTATATTCTCTCCCACCTATATAATGAATTAACTTATAAAGATAAAAATTCTTAGGAAACATACATGCTGGTCTATATTATCGTAGGAAGTGTTCGTGAAGGACGTACAGCAATTAAAGTTGCCAATTGGCTAGAAACCACAATTCCAACATTGGGTCTAAACGATTTCCAAACTGAAGTCGTCGATTTAAAAGAATGGGATTTACCTCTTTTTTCAGGCTCTCACCCACCCGCTACCGGAATTTATGATCAACCTAAACAACAAGAATGGGCAAACAAAATTGCTCAAGCAGATGCTTTTATCTTTATTAGCCCAGAATACAACCATGGTTACAGTCCAGCCTTAAAAAATGCTCTCGACTATGTTGGTAAAGAATGGAGCGATAAACCTGCTGCATTTATTGGATATGGTTCAACTAATGGCTCTCGCTCTATTAGCCAAATACGTCAAGTCACCTCAAGTTTAAGTATTGTTGACCCGAATGCTGTGATAGAGATACGAGATATATTTAAACGTAATAAAGATGAAAAATTCGAAGCAAATGAATTTGAAGTAAAAGGACTTCAATCAATTGTTGAGAAACTACAGAAATATCATTTAGCTTAAAACCAAAAGGCCTCTAATTAAATAAAAGAGGCCTTTATTTACAGTTTCATAAACTCTTTAAGTAATGCACTATATCTATATTACTAGCCATTTCTGCAAGCCGTAGTGCTGTGTATTCACTCTTATAATCGACATGAGCTCCCTTTTCGACTAATAGTTTAACCACCTCTAGATGATCATTCTCGGCAGCTGCTTGTAAAGCACTATAGCCTTCATCATCTGTCTGATTAGGATCTTGTCCTTCTAAAAGTAATTGCTCTACTTCATCTAGATCGCCTAAAGAAGCCCAATAGACTAATTCAGGGAGAGAGAGTTCTTCATCGTCTTCAGGTATTGAAGAGAAGGAATTAATTTTCACGTAAACACCTAAAAATAAGAAACTTCATCGTTATTATATTCATAGAACACGGCTAGTATACAAATCTGATTTTGAATCAGTATTTTCATTGCCTTTAATTTCTTTGGCTCAAATCTATTAGTTTAATTCAGGCATAAAAAAACACCCCCAACTGATGTTGAGGGTGTTTGAATAATGAGCTGGCGATGACTTACTCTCACATGGGAAACCCCACACTACCATCAGCGCTAAGAGGTTTCACTTCTGAGTTCGGGAAGGGATCAGGTGGTTCACTCTTGCTATGGTCGCCAGCACAACTGGTATGGATACTTGCATTGGTCTTATTGGTTGCCGATGCTTTTTCCAAATCTTTACAGATGGGCTGATTGAGTCTTACTTTATTTTGTTCATTTTAGCTAAGCGTATAACTAAATCAAGTTGCTTTGCATATTAATGAATCGATTGATGCTTTATATACAACTGCTTGGGTGTTGTATAGTC
>NZ_FODU01000012.1:0-93225 GCF_900110445.1 Acinetobacter sp. yr461 | reverse complement strand
CATAACGTGGCTCATTCAAACGCAAGTCAGTTGTAATGATTGCAGGAAGTGCCAGTTCAACAGTTTGTAAACCACCGTCAACTTCACGAGTTACTTGTACTTTGCCGCCATCAACTTTCACTTCAGAAGCGAATGTACCTTGGCCCGCACCTAATAATGCGCCAAGCATTTGACCTACTTGGTTAGAGTCATCATCAATTGCTTGTTTACCAAGAAGGATAAGTTCTGGTTTTTCAGCGTCCACAACACCTTTTAAAATTTTAGCAACTTCTAAAGCGCCAATTTCATCAGTAGTTTCAACTAAAATACCGCGGTCTGCACCCAAAGCCATTGCAGAACGGATTTGTTCTTGAGCTTCTTTAGGACCTACAGAAACAACAACGATTTCTGTTACTGTTCCTTTTTCTTTTAAGCGAACCGCTTCTTCCACTGCGATTTCACAAAATGGGTTAATTGACATTTTAACGTTAGTTAGGTCAACCCCACTATTGTCCGGCTTAACACGAACTTTGACGTTGGCATCAACCACGCGTTTTACAGCAACAAGAGCCTTCATGTAATCCTCGGCTGTTCTAGCAAAAGTAAATGTTGAGAAAAGTATATTAACTCTTCAATTAAAATTTTTTAGGTGCCCTATCTTGCAATGTGTTTGGCATTTCGGTCAAGTCACAATTTTCGCTACTGCTATAAAAAAGATGAAATGCCCAGTTCACTAATTCAAATTGCTTATTCGCTCAATGAATTTAGCAAATCAGCCAAATAAATTTTAAACCTTGAATTTCTTGATATTTTAAAAAATACGGCAGCTTAAAACCCTTTAATTCTAGTGAGGAGAAAAACAACAAAAACATCATTTTCCCACCCAATGAAAGTACTTAAGGTACTCTGAAAAACTGGCAATTAAGTAAGAACATCCATAAAATAATGTTACACAAAATAAAAAGCCATTTACTGCTAACCACTTAATATCTCAGCACATATTTCTATTAAAAACAGAATATTAAGTTACCATTTAAACATAGGTAAAGGACTCCAAGGCTTTTGTAAAAAACGTTTTAATCCTAAATAAACTAGCGTTTTATGGAATCCAGAATTTGGATATTGACTCGTTAACTTTTTAAACTCGCTTCTTGGAATATTTGAACGCAATAAACCTAAAGAAAAATCTGCATAATCAGCTTGTCTAAAATATTCAACCAATGGATATTCTGAACACTTTGTCGTTGTTAATTTATGATGCTCTGTAATCATCAATGTTATTTCTATTTGCCAATCTAATAACCGATGCAAAGTAAGATAACTTAACATCACTTTGACGGATGGCTCTAAATAATCAATTGTTTTACTTGTCCATATGCCAATATCATGAAAAGCAGCTACAATCGCTATTTTACGAATAGTGTCTTCACTACTATCTTGGCTTAATATTAAACAATATGCAGCCACACGTTTACAGTGATTTAAGTATCCTTGATAATCGGCATCAATAATAGTTTGATATTTCTTCAAAATCATCTCAATGAAAATACTACATTGACTAAACGCATCTTGATCAAGTGATAAAATCAAACCTTCTTTAGTGTTCATTCTTTTGTGCTCTTGGGTGAGCTCGATCATAGACTTGTGCCAAATGATCAAAATCAATATGCGTATAAATTTGTGTCGTAGACAAATTACTATGCCCCAACATTTCTTGAACTGAGCGTAAATCACCACTGCTTGATAACATATGGCTAGCAAAACAATGGCGTAATAAATGAGGATGTAAATCCACATTTACACCGGCTCTTTGCGCTTGAAGCTTTACACGTTTTTCAATTTGTCGCGGAGTTAACACGCCACCTCTTTGAGAAATAAAAACAAAAGCATTTTGATCAAAATGGCCTTTCCAGATTTTGTAAATTTTTAACCAATTCAATAGGCTTTCTTTCGCCTTTTTTCCAAACGGTACAATACGGGTTTTATTTCCTTTACCCGTAATACGGACGAGTTGCCGATTAAAATCTATATCTTTAATTGTTAAACCTTGCAGTTCAGCGAGTCGTAAACCACTTGAGTAAAGTAACTCCAACATGGCTTTATCACGTAACCAAAGTTGCTGATCAATTGGTTTTTCAGGCATAGGTTGATCTAAAATCTGATTAACTGTTTCTATGTCGATCATACCGGGCAAAGGTCTAGGCTGACGTTTTAGTTTAAAGTCATCTGTAGGGTTAATTTCTAGATATTTTCCTTGTTCAGCCCATTTCATGAACTGGCGAATGGAAGTGAGATGACGCTGCATACTGCTTGAACTTAACTGGTCCTGCTCAACACGCTGGGCCAAATATTCACGTAAATCTGAAGCTTCAACATTTCTTAAATCAATTTGTTTGAGATCACAAAACTCAAGAAAGCTTTTAACATCTCTTTCATAAGCAGTAATCGTGTGCTCAGACTGGTTCTGAATTTTTCTTTCTTTTAACCACATTGAGAGCAGTTGTAATGCAAAATCCAAATTGCTCTCCATTTATTTGCTCATTTTATTTTTTTCAGTGTACCAAAAAGTAGTTGATCAGGAAAATTGAGATCTTACAGCATAACAACTCAATACCTTATATATGTATTACACTTTAGCTCAAGTATTTGTCGGAACCTTGCTGCCATGACCACCATACTCATACCCTATCTACTTGCAATTACCTTACTTACGCTTACCCCTGGTCTAGATACGACTTTAATTATTCGTACTGCTACACTTGAAGGTAAATCTAAAGCATTCCAAGCAGCAGTAGGCATTAGCCTTGGTTGTATCGCGTGGGGAATTGTGGTTGCTTGTGGTCTGGGTGCTTTGCTCATGGCTTCTGATTTAGCTTTTAATATATTGAAATGGATGGGGGCCGCTTATCTTGCATGGCTGGGTTTAAATATGATTTTAAAACCGCGTAGCCAACTTACTGACATGCAAGGGAGTAATTCAAATACATCCCCTTCGCAAAATTGGTTCATTAAAGGTTTCTTAGGTAATTTACTTAATCCTAAAGTCGGCATTTTTTATATTTCATTTCTTCCCCAATTTATTCTACCGCAAGCATCAGCTGTTACTTGGGTCATGGGGCTTGTGATGATTCACGTGGTGATTGGAATGTTATGGTCAACTCTATTAATTTTGGCCATGCAACCACTGTCACGTTATCTAAAGCAACCTAAATTTGTGAAATATATGGACCGTATTACAGGCAGTATTTTTGTGTTGTTTGCTTTGAAATTGGCTTTGAGCAAAAAGTAAATCTAAAAAAGCGTGCTGATATCTAGCACGCTTAATATTACTTAAAGAGTTACTTCAGCTTTTTTAAATACTCTTTTATTTGGATTGCAACTTCATCTGCATATTTTTCTGCCAGCTGATGATCTCCCCCTTGAACAATATGCAATGTTGAACTTTTAAGTATCTGATTTAAGTGTGTCCCGACTTCAACTGGACTCACTGGATCTTGGTCGCCCCAAATTAGTAAAGTTTCGACGTTTATATCTGACAAAAATTCTTCATAGTTAATATTGGTAGTAACAAACCAATCTGGATATTTTAAAAATGCTTGGCGATATGCTTCACGCCAATCTTGAATATTAAATGCAGAGAGATCGATTCCACCGGAAGTTGCAATCAAGACCAATCCCTTAATCATTTGAGATTTTTGTAAAGCTGCGGCAACAGCAAAAATTCCTCCCATAGATTGAGCAACAATTACAGATTCATCATTAATTTGATTAAGAACATAGTTTGTTAGTTCTTCAAAATTTTTAACACCTACAGATTCTGGCGTATCTCCAAAGCCCGGATAACCAATAATTTTTGAATGATACTGCTGAGGTAGTTTTTCAATCAATGGGTGCCAGAATGTAGTACTTCCTGAAGCTCCGGGAAGGAAAATTAAATTATTCATATTTTTATAAAGTAATTAAATCAAATATTATTGTACATATAAAAGAAAGCCTCTTTTATCAGTTTAGTGGATGAAAAGAGGCTTCTATTTAGGTAACGCTATTAGCCTTGGAAATAACGTAAATCCAAACGCCCATCATACACATGGGTTGTTGGACCAGTCATCCAGACCACATCACCTTCTTGCCATTCAATTTGCAATTTACCGCCAGCCAATTCAACTTCCACAGAATTAGCAAGTAAGCCACGGCGCATACCACTTACCGCAGCAGCACAAGCACCTGTACCACATGCAAGTGTTTCACCTACACCACGTTCAAATACACGAAGGCGCACATGGTTTTCATCAATTACTTGCATAAAACCAGCATTAACACGCTCAGGAAAACGTTTATGTGACTCAACTTGTGGACCAATACCAGCAACATCTGCTGTGAGTACATCAGGAACAATAGTTACAGCGTGAGGATTGCCCATATTGACCACATCAATACTAATGGTTTGGTCATTGGCTAATTCAAGTGTATATAAAGCTTCCGGTTGTTCAGCAACAAATGGAATTTCATTTGGTAAAAATTTCGGGTAACCCATATTCACGCGTACCCAACCATTTTGCCCAAGTTCTGGCTTTACAATACCTGCTTTGGTTTGAACAGTAATATTGGTTTTGCTCGTTAAATGACGCTCATGGACAAAACGAGCAAAACAACGGACACCGTTACCACACTGTTCAACTTCAGAACCATCGGCATTAAAAATACGATATTTAAAATCCGCTTCTGGTAAATCTGGTGGTTCAACAATCAAAAGCTGATCAAAACCAATCCCAAAATGACGGTCAGCTAAGCGTTGAATTGTTTCTGTATCTAAATAAGCACGCTGGCTAATCAGATCAACCACCATAAAGTCATTGCCTAAGCCATGCATTTTAGTAAATTCTAATAACATCTCATTTACTCCTCAGGCAATAAACGTTCTTTTTCCCAAAGGGATTCAACTGTTTCACGTTCACGAATCAAATGAGCTTTATCACCTGATACCATTACTTCAGCGGCACGTCCACGTGTATTGTAATTTGAGCTCATTACAAAACCATAAGCACCAGCACCGAGAACAGCTAACAAGTCATTTTCTTTTAAAGCCAATGAACGATCTTTACCAATGAAGTCACCTGTCTCACAGATTGCACCAACAAGATCCCAAGTTTTTTCTTCAGTATCTGAACTTGGTACCACAGGCTGGATATCCATCCATGCTTCATATAATGCAGGGCGAATTAAATCGTTCATTGCAGCATCAATAATGGCAAAGTTACGGTGGCTCGTTGGTTTAAGCAAATCAACTTTTGTTAAAAGCACACCTGCATTTGCACTAATGCTACGACCCGGCTCCATATAAACTTTGAGACCTAACTTTTCTAAAGCAGGTTTCATTGAGTTAGCATATTCTTCAACACTTGGCGGTGTTTCATCTTTATAACAAACGCCTAAACCACCACCAATATCAATATGTTTAAGATTGATGCCAAGTTTTTTCAATTCATCGATCATTAACATGACACGATCTAAAGCATCAACAAATGGCTTAGTCTCAGTTAATTGCGAACCGATGTGGCAGTCAATCCCAATAATTTCAAGGTTAGGTAAAGATGCAGCATATTGATAGGTTTCATAAACGGTATCACTTGGAATACCAAATTTATTTTCTTTAAGACCTGTTGAAATATAAGGATGAGTTTTTGCATCTACATCAGGATTTACACGTAAAGAAATCGGAGCTTTCTTACCCAAACGAGCCGCAACTTTTTGGAGACGGTCTAGTTCTGCATATGACTCTACATTAAAGCAGGCAATACCCACATTTAATGATGTTTCAATATCAGCTTCCGTTTTACCTAAACCCGAAAAAACAATTTTAGATGCATCCCCGCCCGCTTTTAAAACACGTGCAAGTTCCCCACCAGATACAATGTCAAAACCCGCACCAAGTTTTGCCAATACATTAAGAACAGCTAAATTTGAGTTAGATTTCACCGCAAAACAGATTTGATGATCAATAAAGTCAAAAGCACGATCCATATCTAGATAATGTTTTTCAAAAGCTGTTTTTGAATAAACATACAACGGTGTGCCAAATTGCTGTGCAAGCTGCTCCAGAGAACATTGCTCTGCGTGCAATACTCCATTAATGCGGGTGAAACTCATGAATGTGTCCTTATTTCAAAGCTTAAGGTGATGTTGTTTGGGTTGGAGCTGTTGAAGATTCGACTGACTGTTCAGCCTTTTCATCGTTTTGCACAACTTGTTTTGATTCTTTATTACGATAGAGCAAGTATTTTGCACGTTTGTCATAATTTGGATCAGAAGGTAGTTGTAATACTCCTGACTGACCACAAGCACTAAGCAAAACACTGCTGCTCAATAAACTGATGAGGCAAATGACACGACGCATCTGAGCACCTGATTTAAACAATTCGATGCAGTATACCGTGATCATGCAAGCGGCTAAAGAGTAAACTTGAAGAGAAAAACAATATGCATAAAAAACGCCAGCTTTTCAGCCGGCGTTTAGTCATAACCAAATAAGTTTAATTATTTTTTATGACGCGGTTTATAGAAGAAGAAATAACCAATGAGCAAGATAATAAACCAGATTGGACTGACCTTAAGCGCCTTAAATGTGTCAGGCTCTAAAGACAACACGTAAATCATACCAACAAAGAAAATAATCGTGATCCAACATGTGAATAAACCACCCGGTAATTTAAATGTTGATTTGGCATGTAACTCAGGACGCGTAGTGTAATAGCGGATGTAACTCCAAATAATTAACAACCATACGCAAATGAACAGAATCGTTGAAAGCGTCGTTGCAAGCGTAAATGCTTCAACTGTATTTGGCACAAAATATTGTAAAGCGGCACCTAACAATAAACACGCAGCAGAGAAATACAATGCATTTGCAGGTACTGCACGTTTGTTAAGTTTACCAAAAGCTTTTGGCCCTTGGTCTTCACGTGATAGACCAAATAACATACGACTTGTTGAAAACACACCACTGTTCATTGATGACATCACTGATGACAACACGACTAAGTTCATCAAGATTGCTGCTGCTGCAACACCTGCTTGACTAAACAAGTTTACAAACGGACTGATGGCTGGATCAATTCTGTTCCATGGTGTTACTGACATTACAATAATTAATGCGAACACATAGAAAATAATGATACGAATTGGAATTGAGTTAATTGCTTTAGGCAAATTACGTTCAGGATCTTTAGTTTCCGCAGCTGTTGTTCCGACTAGTTCTACACCAACGAAAGCAAAAATCGCAATCTGGAAGCCTGCCAAGAAACCATGCACCCCTGTTGGGAAGAAACCACCATTGGCCCAAAGATGAGTAAATGAAGCAACTTCACCTGTAGTAGAGGTAAAGCCCGTAAAGATCATCCATAAACCCACAGCAATTAAAATAATAATTGCAAGGATCTTAATAAGCGCAAACCAAAACTCCAATTCACCAAACAAGCGAACCGTTAACAAGTTCAAGCCCATAATGAATACGATGGCCGCAACACTGATCATGGCACCTTCGACTGGTGAGAAAGGTAGACCATTATTGAAGAATTGTAAGTAATAGATAATTGCAGAAAGATCGGCAATACCAATGGTGATCCAGCATAGCCAGTACGTCCAGCCTACAAAATAACCTGCCCATGGGCCAATTAAATCTGTTGTAAAATCAATAAATGATTTATAGGCCAAATTTGAAAGAAGTAGTTCGCCAAGCGCACGCATGACAAAAAACACCATCACACCAATAATCAGGTAAATGAATAAGATTGATGGACCGGCAAGACTAATTGTTTTGCCTGATCCCATAAACAATCCCGTACCAATTGCACCGCCAATCGCGATCAGCTGTAAATGCCGATTAGAGAGGCTACGATGGAGCTCACCTTGTTCATGAGACTCACTCAGATTTTGATTCGACATCTTATCAATACACTCCAGTAATTTTTTTTAGTCCGTTAGCTAAAATCAAAAAGACGATATCGCACCATTTGCAGGTATCTTTTAAATGTATATTTTTTGACAATTTTTCAGCTAACCGATTTTTATCTGTATTGCTGATGATTTCAAGCTACATACAATTAAATCTGATAATACGCACAAGCCCATAGCAATACAACGCACTTTACGGTCTAAAAACATGACTTGAACTGGTCTGATTTTTAAATTAAAAAGACAACTCGATTTGATTGTTTCTCTAATATTCAATTTCATTTCAGTCCTTCATCTGTTTATTAAAAAACACCCCTGCTCGATCTTAATCTTTTAGATTATTTAACACATGACAAAGACCTGATTTTTACGTTGTTTTAAATTAAGCAAAATGTATTCCACATCAGTCAATTTCTCTATTTCGCTTTTTGCTATACTGTGTTTTTACTGATTATGAAGTTTTTAGCTGAAGTCGAATATGAGCAAAGTCAAAACTGTTTACCGTTGCGAACAATGTGGTGCTGACCACCTTAAATGGGCAGGTCAATGTTCAGAGTGTGGTGAATGGAATTGTCTTAGTGAAGTCAGAGTAGAACCAACCACTGCGCACCGAGCACGTCCCAAAACTGGGGGCTATGCAGGCCAAGCCGCCAATATTACAACACTCAATAAAGTCTCAGTTTCCCATGAAACCCGCTTACAGACAGGTATTAGCGAATTTGATCGTGTACTTGGCGGAGGCTTAGTTACCGGTTCAGTCGTACTGATCGGCGGTGACCCCGGTATTGGTAAATCAACCATTCTGTTACAAACCGCAACCCACATGGCAAGCGCAAAAAGCTCTGCACTTTATATTACGGGTGAAGAATCGTTATCTCAGGTTGCTCTTCGTGCTCAACGTCTTGATTTGCCTACTGACAAATTAAAAGCCATGGCCGAAACCTGTGTAGAACGAATTTGTGAAGTTTTAGAACAAGAAAAACCTGCGGTGGCTATTTTAGATTCTATTCAGACGCTTTACACCGAAACACTTCAATCGGCACCAGGTGGTGTTTCTCAAATTCGTGAATCTGCTGCATTACTTACACGCTATGCAAAAAATAGTGGCACAGCGCTATTTCTTGTTGGTCATGTGACCAAAGAAGGTGCACTTGCTGGTCCTCGTGTTTTAGAGCACATGGTGGATTGTGTACTTTACTTTGAAGGTCAATCTGACTCACGCTATCGAATGATTCGTGCGGTTAAAAACCGTTTTGGTGCGGTCAATGAACTGGGTGTATTTGCCATGACAGATAAAGGGTTACGTGAAGTTGCTAACCCTTCTGCCATTTTCTTGAGTCGTTATGATGAAGCCATCCCTGGTTCAATTGTCATGATTAGCCGTGAAGGGACTCGTCCTCTTTTGGTCGAAGTACAAGCTTTAGTTGACGATGCACAAGGCCAACCACGACGTGTCGCATTAGGTCTTGAACAAAACCGTTTAAACATGCTCCTTGCTGTAATGCATCGTCATGGCGGTGTCCAAACCACGGGACAAGACGTCTATGTCAACATTGTAGGTGGATTAAAAATTACTGAAACAGGTTCCGATTTAGCGGTTTTGTTAGCATGTGCTTCAAGTCTACGTACTAAAGCCCTACCCCAACAACTTGCAGTTTTTGGAGAAGTTGGTCTTTCTGGTGAAATTCGTCCAGTCCCTAATGGTCAGGAGCGCTTAAAAGAAGCGGCTAAACATGGCTTTAAATATGTCATTTTACCAAGAGGGAATGCGCCGCAAAAAGCAATTCCAGGCGTACAAGTCATTGCGGTTGCCCGCCTGCATGAAGCATTGACCGAAGCAATGCAACTTAGTGATGAATTGACATAAAAAAACATACTTTTATAGTTGAAATTTAGTGCAAATACCTTCATAAATACTATTACAATTTAATTTTAAACAGGAATTTCCTATGGAAGTACACCAGCGTGGCTTGATTACCGGTATTTTAATGGCTGCTTTAGCGATTTCGCCTCTTGCTGAAGCTAAACGTGCAGGTGGTGGTAAAAGCCACGGTATGGCACGCTCTACTACTTCAAGCCAGTCTTATCAACAACCTCGTCAAGTGACTCCTGCTCAACAACCTGCTACTGCACCTCAAAGATCTGGTCCAGGTGTGGGTTCAATGGTTGCAGCTGGTGTGGCTGGTGCTGCCGTAGGTGCTGTTGCAGCAAATGCTTTAGCTGATGACAAACCAACATCAACTGAACATCAAGCAACTCAAGCTGGAACAGACCAAGCTGCTCAAGCACAAGAAGAGAAAAAAGGTGGTATCCCTGGCTGGATTTGGGTTTTACTTGCAGCAGCTTTAGCCTTTTTTGTATTCCGCAAATTGGGCGCAAAAAAAAAATTAGCGGGTAATAATCCTTACGCACCAAACAACGGCGGTCAAAACCCATTTGGCCGTTCTGCTGCGCCACAAGCAACACCACGTAATGCTGGAGATAATACAAACATCTTTGGTCAGTCTGTGACTGGTGGTGCTGCAACCCAAGCTCCTTTTGGCGGTGTAACAACTAGCAATGGCAACCAACTTCCAGACGGTAGTGAACCAGCGGCGTTCTTGCGTATCGCACGTCAACGTTTTAACCACATCCAATCGATGAATACTGCAAGTAACATTGAAGAAATTCGCCGTTACTTAACACCAGAACTTTATACTTCTATGTATAACGACATCATGGAAAACCAAGATCAAGACGTTGCTGAATTTAGCAATCTTAATGCGATGGTTGTAGACAGTGCGACTGAAAATGGTCAATACGTTGTGAGCGTACGCTTCACAGGTAACGTGAGTGAAGATTTAAACAGCTTGCCACAACCATTTACTGAAATCTGGCACTTTGTTAAACCTGCTGGCTCTCAGCAAGACTGGGTAGTTGCTGGTATTCAACAAGCTTAAATTGAATAAGCTCTAAATAAAAAAGCCACAATATTGTGGCTTTTTTATTTGTTAGTTTTTTAAGCAATGTCTGCGGGAAATGTAATGACTTTTTCAATTTTGACCTGATCCATCGCAACCATTAATAGACGGTCTATACCTAAAGCAATTCCCGAACATTCCGGCATATGAGGTAAAGCAGCTAATAGATGTTCATCTAAAGGCATGACATGAAGGCCTTGCTTAGCCCGCTCTGAATTGTCTGCTTCAAAGCGTGAACGTAACACCTCTGCATCAAGCAATTCGTCATAGGCATTTGCCAGCTCTAAACCTTCAATATAAACCTCAAAACGGGCAGCAACCTCTTCCCCATCTTCATCCAGTTTTACCTTTGCCAAAGATGCCATTTCTGGTGGAAAGTCGGTTAAAAAGACAGGTGCATCAAACCCCAAACTTGGTTCAACAAAATGCGAGAATAATAAATCGGTATAAGCTAAACGGTCGTCACCTAAATCAAGGTTTAAGCCCACACGATTTGCCGTATCTTTAAGTTGCTTCAACGTTGCTTGTAATGGATTAATGTCTAGACGATCTTGAAAGGCATGCTTATAACTTAGAATAAAAGGACGAACTTCACCCAAACGATGCTGCAAGCAGGTTTGCAATAAATCGGCAGTTTCATGCATTAAAGCTTTTAAATCTAAACTCGGGCGGTACCATTCAAGCATCGTAAATTCACTATTGTGTTTACGCCCGTGTTCATCATCTCGAAAAACCTTACAAATCTGATAAATCGGCCCACTACCACTCGCCAATAGCCGTTTCATGGCAAACTCAGGCGAAGTCTGCAAATATTGAGTTTGCAATTTGCCATTGATATGGCGCAAAGCTTGAACAGACGCTAAATGCACATCGGTGACACCTGCTTGTGAAACAATCGGTGTTTCAACTTCCATGACGCCACGTTCTGCAAAAAACTGACGAATCTGGTTGTAGAGCTTGGCACGAGCTTTTAAGGCATCAATTGAACAAGTAGGTTGATAACTTAAACTCATGCCTGCGGCCCTCCATGTGCTGCCCATTCCCGACGTAGCGGATAGTTTTTACGTAATAAATCAAATGCTTTTTGCTCTACTTTGCCATCTTTAATACAAGCACGTATGTTGGCATCGTCTTGTGCAATATCATAAATTTGAGTTAATTTTTGCTTTAACACAGCCTTTAAGTCATGACCTGAAAAATAATCTTCGCACGCAGGCAATTGTGTCTCGAAACGCTTATTTATATTGAACCCAAACTTTTGGCAAAACGCTTCGTAAATCATTTGTGTACCGCGGGCCTTCCCTTCGAGGCTATAACCAGCAATATGCGGTGTCGCCAAAGCCAACATGTCTATAAGCTCTTCTGAGATGACTGGCTCATGCTCAAATACATCCAACACAACTTTACGTTTGGTACGTTGAATATCTTCGATTAAAGCCGCTTCTTTAACGACTGGACCACGCGCACTATTAATTAAAATCGTGTTAGGTTGAAGTACTGCAAAAGCTTGCTCATCAAAAAGATGATACGTCGCATGCTCAACATTTTTAGTTAAAGGCACATGAATTGAAATTGCATTCGCTTGTTTCAAAAGCGTTTCTAAGCTTACATTTTCAATTGAATCTAACTGTACATACGGGTCAAAGCCAATCACACGCCAGCCAAGCAACTGAGCCATATATGCTAACCGTTTACCGACGTTTCCAAGGCCCACAATGCCTAGGGTAAATTTTTCTTGTTGTTCTAAAAGGTTGGCATCTAAATGCAGTAAAGCAGTAATTACATATTCGGCAACCGCCTGTGCATTACAACCTGCTGCATTTGCCCACGTAATTTCTTGTTTTTCTAAAGCTGGAATATCTAAATGATCGGTACCAATAGTGGCACTACCTACATATTTTATTGAAGTGTCTCGAATTAAACTCTCGTTAACTGCGGTTACCGAGCGAACCAATAAAGCCTCTGCATCTTTTACATCTGCATGAGTTAAGGTACGCCCTGCATGGTGTTGAATATCGCCAAACTCTGAAAAAAAGTAATCGGTAAATGCCAAATTTTCATCTGCGACGATTTTCATTGTCTGCAACTCATAGCTTATAAAAACGTTATTATCCTTTGAGTTGTAGCAAAGTACAATGTTAATGCCTTTAAATTAGTACTCTATATCTTGAACCTTTAGAACTTATAAACCACCGCTAAAATAGAAATAAGCCATCATAGCCAAAGTTATCCAAACTAGAATAATCAACACAGCAACCAAATAATTTTGGGGACGGCGTTCTTGTTGTTCAAGCCATTCTTCAGCTTGTTGTTCCGCCTCTAAAATAACGTGTTTGGGCGTAAAGCGAACAGCTAACCAAATGAGTATTGGTAAAATTAAAGCCTCATCAAGCAAACCCAAAACAGGAATAAAATCTGGAATTAAATCAATAGGACTAAAAGCATAAGCTACCGCCACAACAGCAATAATTTTTGGTAACAACGGCATTTGCGGGTGCTTCGATGCAAACCACAGCATAATAATTTGTTTTTTTAGATGTTTTGCCCAATCTTTTAGAGACTGCAACCAAGACATTGGGACTCACTCCAACCTACCGAAGTCTGATAATAAAGTATAAAACTCATGCCTAGCTTAAAATTAGAAAAAATAGAAATGTAAATTTCTATCTTTTTGATCATTCTTTTAATGAGAGTTTATTTAATGGTTATTTTAAGGCTTCATACTTCGGTATATAAAACAAAGCCATCACCACGACAAAAACTAGCCAAAGTTAGACCCGATATTTTTGCCAGCCGAATAGCCATGCTGGTTGGGGCAGAAATTGAAGCCAATAAACCTATATTTAACTGAGCGCATTTACGAATTAATTCATAGCTTGCACGACTGGTCATGACAACAAAACCAGAACTTGTATCATAATTTTCTTGGGCTAAATAACCGAGTAATTTATCTAAAGCATTGTGACGTCCCACATCTTCAAACAAAGCGATAATTTGGCCTTCAACGACCCAAGCTGCTGCATGGGCGCCTCCTGTTAAAGCAGTAATTTCTTGCCGATTCTTTAAATGAGCAATTGCCATCGGAATTTGCGCAAGCCATTCTTTAGAAGGTTCGGTGGTAATTTTAGGAACATCGAGATGAAACTGCTCTAAACTTTCAATACCACATAAACCACAGCCCGTACGCCCAACCATCATTCGTCTACGTTCTTTTAATGTGGCAAATGCTCTAGATGAAATCGTCATTTGAACTTCAATACCAAGCTCACTTTGATGAACCTCAATGGCATACAGTTCTTTTAAGCTCGTTAAAATCCCTTCAGAGAGACTAAAACCTTTAGCAAACAAACTCACATCGGTCGGTGTCGCCATCATCACTGCATGAGAAATACCGTTATATACCAAAGCAATTGGATACTCTTGAACAATATTATCTAAAACACTTTCAGATTCGGTTTTCTTAAACCGTTGTACTTGTAATGTTTCAACCCCATAAGAATGTGGTGTCAAAATAATTTCCTTTATATTGGAATGGCGCCTTTTGGAAGCGCCATCTGTTTCAATTACATTTCTAATATCGCCTTTGATTTAAAGGCTGCTTACTTTTCTATCTGCATCTTCAGGGTCAACTGCTGTTGCCAAATTAAAGTGTTCAGGTGCATCACCGGCATGCAAAATCACAGGAACACTTTTTGAAGCCGGAATCTTGGCATATTTATCATGACTGCTTAAGGCCACTAAAGGATTGGTTTCCGGATAGTAAGCAGCTAAGCTGCCCCGTGGAATGTTGTAAGGCACAATTCGGAAACTATGCACAATACGTTTAACGCCATCCGAGAAAACACTTTCAATATCGACCCATTGGTTTGCTTCGAAGCCAGCTTCATCAATATCGGCCTGATTCATAAACAATACACGGCGTTGACCAAAGACCCCACGGTAACGGTCATCGAGACCATATAGCGTGGTGTTGTACTGATCGTGAGAACGAGTCGTCATTAAGGTATAAACTTTACTCTCGGTATAGGCCGCAGCATATTGATTTTCTTTATCGCCATAGACTTCATTAAGCGGCGTAATCATAAACTGTGCTTTACCACTTTTTGTATTCCAGATGTGCTGATTGGCTGGATGCTCTAAGTGGAATCCACCTGGTTCATAGACCCGTAGATTAAAGTCATGGAACTCATCAAAGACATCAGCAATTGAATCACGGATACGGTCATAGCTTTCGATGTACCATTTCCATTTAATTTGGCTATCTGGTAACACGGCCTCTGCCATTCTTGCCACAATGTCTGGCTCAGATAAAATATTTTCAGAAATTGGAGTATTACGCCCTGCCGACAAATGAATATTACTCATCGAATCTTCGACTGAAATGGCCTGTGGGCCATGGAGTTGCTCATCAATTTCAGTACGGCCTAAACATGGCAAAATGAGTGCCTCTTTACCACACACCAAATGACTACGGTTTAACTTGGTTGCGACATGAACAGTTAAATTACACTTTCTAAGTGCTTCTTGGGTATACGGTGTATCAGGGGTTGCAACTGCAAAGTTTCCGCCTAGACCAATAAAGACTTTGACCTCGCCTTCAGCCATGGCTTTAATGGTTTCGACGACACCATGTCCATTTTTTCTAGGGGATTTAATGCCAAACACACGGTCAATGTTGTCTAGTAATTTAGGGCTAGGTAACTCATTAATGCCCATGGTTCGGTCGCCTTGCACATTACTGTGCCCACGAACTGGACATAACCCTGCACCTGGCCTGCCAATTTGACCACGTGCCAACAATAAATTCGCTAACATATGTACATTGGCAGTTCCGTGGCGGTGCTGGGTAATTCCCATACCCCAACAAAAAATTGAACGTTCAGAATCTAAAAAGAGTTTGGCTAATTTTTCTAAATGTTCAGCAGACAAACCTGAATGTTTATAGATATCTGCCCATTCAGTTTTTTCAACCTCAGCAATCATTTCATCAAAACCAATGGTATTTACGGCAATAAAATTCCGGTCAAAAACGCTTGGTTTTCCTGACGCAATGGCTTTTTTATCCCACTCATTTAAGTGCTTTAAAATACCTAACATCAGTGCGTAGTCACCACCAATTTTAGGTTGGAAATAATAACGGCTAATCGGTGTACTGCCATTGGTCATCATTTCAAGCGGTGCTTGTGGGTCTTGGAAACGCTCTAAACCTCGTTCTTTAATTGGGTTAATCGCAACAATGTTGCCGCCACGTTTAGACACTTCACGCAAAGTACCTAACATACGCGGGTGATTGGTTCCGGGATTATGCCCAAAACTAAAAATTGCATCGGCTAAATCAAAGTCTTCTAGGGTGACTGTGCCCTTTCCTAAACCAATCGAATCAAGTAACCCAACGCTTGTCGTTTCATGGCACATGTTCGAACAATCTGGAAAGTTATTTGTACCAAAGCTTCGCACAAACAGTTGATATAGAAATGCCGCTTCGTTACTGGCGCGACCAGACGTATAAAATGCCGCTTGGTCTGGGTTGTCTAGCGCATGAAGATGTTTAGCAATAATCTGAAATGCTTCATCCCATGAAATGGGTACATATTTATCAGTTGCCGCATCGTAGCGAACTGGATCAGTTAAACGCCCTAAGTCTTCAAGAAAAAAATCACTTTGTTCGGACAACCAACTAACTGTATGCCCTGCAAAATATTCAGGAGTAACTGTTTTACTGGTTGCTTCAAACGCAACCGCTTTTGCTCCGTTTTCGCAGAAATTAAACGCATGAGCATTTTTCTTTTCAGGCCATGCACAACCCGGACAATCAAAGCCTGTAGGCTGATTAATATTGAGTAAGGTAATCGAACCTTTTTTTAAAATATCTTGTCGTTTTAGATTTCGAGCGACACTGAGTAGCGCCCCCCATCCCCCAGCAGGATGAGTGTAGGGTTCAATTCGTGCAAAGCCGTTATTTTCTTGTATATGCTTTTGTTCTTCTGAATTATCCACTTTGTCATCCTCTTAATTCTTTTTACATATTCAACAGATGCAATAAATTCACAACTTCATTATGGTTATATCTACGCTATCTGCTGTCTAGCTTATGGGTAGAGTCCGCTTTTTATGCTATTCCCAATATTTTAAAAGCTGGCTCAATCGTTCTTATAATATGTGCCATATTTTTTATAATTACAATAATTTAGCCAAATCCAAAAAATCATTTAAATTAAATAATAACAATACCTTAACATCAGAAAGATCTATTTTTTACAGATAAAAACATAATTAACTTTATATTTTTCACAAATAGAAATGATGTGATGAACTGAAATTTACGTCATTTTAAGTAGGTTTTTATTGGTTTAAGCAGTATAAATTAATTGAAAAAAACAGATTTAGAGAACGTATGAAGGTTGTGATTGCGCCAGACTCTTTTAAAGATAGCCTGTCGGCTTTGGGCGTAGCACAGGCAATTGCTCAAGGATGGCAAGTGGTTTTTCCTGAGGCCGAAACGATTCTATGCCCTATGGCAGATGGTGGTGAAGGCACACTTGAAGCAGTGTTAGAAGTCTGCAAAGGTGAATGGCGTGAAAAAACCGTAATTGGCCCCTTAGGTAAACCTGTTCAAGCAAAATGGGGATGGTTAGAAAAACAAAAAATAGCCATGATTGAAATGGCTCAAGCCAGCGGCATACAGTTAGTGCCACCGTCAGAACGTGATGCCTGCCAAAGCACAACATTTGGAACAGGTCAGCTTATTTTAGATGCTTTAGACGCAGGTGCAAAAGACATTATTTTAACTGTGGGTGGTAGTGCAACCAATGATGGCGGCACAGGTTTATTAACTGCATTAGGTGCACGTTTATTAGACTCAAACCAACACGTTTTACCCGCAGGCGGCCTCGCTTTAGAAACATTGTCTAAGATTGATTTAACTCATTTCGACCCGCGTATTCAGCAAACACGTTTTTTATTGGCTGCCGATGTGACAAATCCACTCTGTGGCCCAAATGGGGCATCTTATATTTTTGGTCCACAAAAAGGTGCTACCCCTGCTCAAGTACAGTTACTTGATGAAGCTCTTGCCCACTTTGCCGATGTCTCTGCACACTTACTCGGTTTCGATAAAAGAGATGAAGCTGGCTCTGGCGCGGCTGGAGGTTTAGGCTTTGCAGCCAAAAGCTATTTAAATGCTGAGTTTAAGGCTGGAGTCGAAGTTGTGGCTGAACTCAACCAACTGGCCAGTAAAATTTCCAATGCAGATTGGGTGATTACGGGTGAAGGTAAATTTGACCGACAGACGTTAAATGGCAAAACAGTTTTTGGTGTGAGCCGAGTCGCGAAAATGCAAAATATACCTGTTATTGTGATTGCAGGAACTTTAGGCGAAGGCTACCAAGCGCTTTATCAACACGGCGTTACGGCTGCTTTTTCACTGACAAATGGTCCAATCACATTAGAACAAGCCTGCGAACATGCATCAGAACTCATTTTCGATAGAACAATTGATATTGCTAGATTAATTAAGTTTAATCTGAAGCAACCATAACAATTTACCCAGTAATCTTTAAAACGGTTAAACCAACAAATAGGAATGTCTTATGAACGTTATTGATGCCATTCAGAAACGTCGTGCTATTAAGCGCTTCGATCCTTCATTTCAACTCTCTGAAGAAAATAAACAACAGTTATTACATGAAGTTTTAGCAAATGCACCAAGTGCGTTTAATTTGCAGCATTGGCGCCCTGTTGTAATTGAAGATGCTGAACTAAGACAAAAAATTCGCACTATTGCGTGGGACCAACCACAAGTGACAGAAGCATCATTACTCATTGTTTTATGTGCGAAAGTAAGCTCGTGGGAAACTGATGCAAAGCGTGTGTGGGATGGGGCTGCTCCAGAAGTTCAAAATATTATGGTTGGTGCAATTGATCAATATTATCGTGACCGCCCACAAACCCAACGCGACGAAGTGATGCGTAGTGCGGGCATTTTTGCTCAGACCTTAATGCTTCTTGCTCAAGAGCATGGTTTAGACAGTTGCCCAATGGATGGTTTTGACTTTGATGCGATGGCGAAGCTCATTAACTTACCAGAAGATCACGTGGTGTGTTTAATGATTGCAGTTGGTAAGTCAACTTCCGAGCCTTACCCACGTGTCGGCAAACTTCCTTTTGATGATGTAATTATTCAAAATACATTCTAAGTTGTTAGTCAGATTTCAGGCTTTCATTCTATTTAGTAGTTTTATTATAAATAGTTGGAAGCCTTTAATTTGGTACTTAAATTCTAATATTAAAGAATCATAAACGTTAAGTTAAACCACCTTATTCCTATCATTCTCGATGTATGACATCGTAAGATTAATTAAGCAGTCAACTAACTCTTCAAAAGTAAAACCCATATTTTGTGAAGTAAAAAAGTTCATCGTTAAAGCAATACTTGAATGAATCAAAATATAAACCATCATTTTTAAATTTTTGATTTTTAATACTTCAGGATGCTTCATGGCATATTCAATCGCCAATACATTAATCGCTTTTACAGCTTTTACATGACTTGCTTCAGTACTATATTTAGAAGAAACACTAAGCCAATAAAAATATTTATTATTATCCTTCGCCAAAAATTCACCAATTTTTAAAAAAATTCTTCTGATTGCTTCAGGAATCTCTAAATCCAAAATTTCTGGAATTACGTCATAAATGACTTTTGATATTTCCATAATAAAGTGCTGCTGCATCTCAATAAAAAGTGCTTCTTTATTTTTGAAATACTCATAAAAACTTCCCGATCCTACGCCTGCTATCTCACACACTTTAAGTACAGTTGTATGGTCCAAGCCGTTTTTCATAACAGATATAAATCCTGCACTTACTATAGACTCAAATGTGTTTTTAGCTCTATTTTGTTTTGGTTTTCTTATAGTTACCATTGATTTTTATCCTTCTAAAAATCCGTCTTTTTTCCGTATAAATTCATTGATAAATTCTAGTTGAAATCAAAATTTGATCAATTATTTTTTAAAGATGAGTTAAAAAAATGAATACAGCTCTCGCTACAAATCAAAAAATTGTTCGTCGTAATGTTGAACTTTCTTACGATGCGAATAAAAGTTACTCTTTTTATTACGAAGAAAATCCTGTCGTTACGTCTTTATTCGTTGTACTTTCCGCCATGTTTCCTCCAGGTGAAATGTTCTTTATTGAAAGTATCAGAAACGTTCGAAATCAAATTAAGGATGAAAAACTTTTAGAAGATATCAGAGCGTTTATTGCTCAAGAAGCTTTTCATAGCCGTGAACATAAAACACTGAACAATCACCTCATACATTCTAATTATCCAGAAGTAATCGAGATTGAGGTCAAAACCAAAGCACGTTTAGATAAGTTACGTAAACTTTCAACGGTCGAACAAGTCGCGGCGACCGTAGTCATGGAACACTACACAGCTACCCTCGCTCGGCTATTGCTTACAGATCAGTTAATTAAAAGAAAAACTACACAAGAGAGCAGAAATCTTTGGGAGTGGCATGCACTCGAAGAGCTTGAACATAAGTCGGTTGCATTTGATGTATTAAATGCCATCGGTGGCAACTCGAGCAAAAACAGAAAAGCAGCTTTAGCTAGAGTCACAAAACTTATCATGCCTATTATGTTTGAATATTGGATAAAAATCTTAAAAAGAAAAGATATTAGATTTAGCTTAAAACAGTTAAAGGATGGCGTTTATTTAGGATTTGGCGGAATCAATCGCTTAGGAATTTTATCGAAAGCATTTGTGGATATGCTTGATGTCAGAGATGAAAATTTTAATCCTTTACACATGCAAACCGAACAATTAGAAGCCGAATTCCGAGAAAAGTTATTTGGCCAACAAGGGGTTTTGAAGGAGTCTCTAAGCTAGAAAAATCAATGTATAAAGCCCTCATTTGAGGGCTTACAGACTTGATTCTCTTTAAAAATGTGTAGAGACTACATAGGCTCGCCGAATTTAAACTGCTTCAAAAAACATTCTAATATCATCTCTCGCTCCCCTGTTTTATCTGAGCTTAAAAGCTGAATAATTGCGCCTTCAATCATATATAAAAATAATTTGGCATCCTGAAAGGAAACATAGGTTTTTAGTTTTATCAGTTGGCTATAAATTTCATTAAGTAGCCACGTTCTATACCTCACTGCAATTTGATAGGCCTTTGGATAGGTCAGTTTCGTTTCAAAAATGGCTTTAAATAATAAATAGTACAACCCTTCTAAATCAGTATGTAAAAGATAAAGTGCTTTGAGTTTATCAATCGCGCCCGCTTCGTGGTCGTAATCAGCAATTGAAACTACTTTTTCTTTTAAGCGTTCTTTTTGCACAGTCATACAGATTTCGATAAACCGCTCTTTAGAGTGAAAATAATGATAAAAAGTGGCTTTGGGAATTTGAGATTCTTTCACGATTCTGTCAATTCCAACCGTATGAAATCCGTGGTGGTGAAACAGATTAATCGATTTATTTACGACTTGTATGGCACGTGGGGAGATCACTAAATGTCGCATAGTTTTACCGTTATAAAATTCTTGTTGTAGATAAACGAGATACTTTTTTGGGAGAAAAAAAGGCATAGCAAAGCCGTAAAGACTGTGCTCGGCACATCTCAAGTTTTATTGTTGATTAAGTTTTTTGGTCGTGACGATTTAAAGCCTGAAAAGCCCAATGGCCATCAAACTGCTTTAAACGTTTAAGTCGTGTCGTTATAGCTTGTGGCAAAGGCTGCCAAGAAATAATGGGTGTGCAAAGCCAACTCCTTTTTATTGGGAGTTCTGCCAGACATTAAGATTATGGTGGCAGAACGAGAAAGGGTTCGCAGACTAGTAATAACTCAAACTAGCACACCCGAAGGTGTCCCTCTCCCGTCCTACCGCTACGGGAAAGGGACGAGTAGCTACCACACAAGACTATTCCTCAGAAGGAATGACTCTGATGCGGGAGTTATTATGCGGTCTGCGACGACCGACTGGCAATGTAGGCCAGCAGGCAAAGGATAGTGCTCTGCCCTTTTTCAGTCAAGCACACAAAATGACATTTGTTTTAAATTAGATCATTAAAAAGTAAGGATAAATAATGAGTGAGTTATTGTTAAAGTGGGGTTTATAAAGTTATAGAAATTCAGTAAATTTTAGTGATTTATGGGCTTTTTGATTTGGGTCTACGCAAGCATTTCGTATAAGGTGTATGTTATTAATTCTAGAATATCTTTAAAATATAGGTCTTTGAATGAATCAAGAATATAAGCGACTTTTGAAAATTAGAAAGTACTTTGTTATTTTTACACTCTTTGGAAATCCTTTTTTCTTGTTTTGTATCTTTCAGCTTCTCACCTACTTTAACGTTAATATTTCAGTGACTACACTTGTTTTGATTATAGTAGCTTTATTACTCATGCTTTTTAGTAGCTTTTTTTTCTTGTCTAAAGATATTTGTCCTTGGTGTAAAGAGAGTTTTTTTACTGAAGGTTTTGGAACGGATGGAATAAGCCTTGTATTTAGAAGAAACTGTAAGCATTGCGGAATGCCTAAAAAGGTAAGAAATTCTTCATATTAAAATCTTATTTTATATAAAATGAGGCAGCCTACTAATGATAGGCTATTTGTGTAAGGTATATTATATGAATGCTAAAAAGTGAATAATATAAAATGAATGATGCAGAAAAATTTCAGTTCAAACTGGAATTAACATTAAACTTAAAATCTGCTAAAGACATTCAAAACTGGGCTATAGATAAATTAGACAAAAATCCAGCAGATCTATTAGCTTTAGACATTTGTTTTTTCTCTAAAGATGAAGAAGTCTTAGATTATTTTAATAATATTAGTATTGCTGAAACTAACGTAAAACCTACTCTTAAGAAAAAAATTCTTTGTGAAGTATTAAAGAAACATGTAGAGACACTATCATCTAGCAAATATTCAATAGAATTAATCTCTAATTTATTTGCAATATTACTAGAAATATCCAGATACGCTGACGATGAAGATTTATACGATTTTATAAATTATTATGATGATGAGTTATATCTGGCTTTAGAAGGTATATCTAAATTAGAACCAGAAGAGATATGGCCTACCTTCTTAAATGATCTTAAAAATTGGCTTTCATTACAATATGAACTTCTTTCATAGAATGACTACTCTTAGAAATTAACATCACTTAAGAAAGCTGGTTCATATTTTTCTAATAATTTTCCAATTCATACTCTAAATCATTTAGTACCTGTCTTATCTCTGGAGTTATGCCATTGTTTAAAGGAGTATAAACAAAGCAGTCTATTGATTATAGGCGGCTTTAAGCTAGAAAAATTTCATATAAGTTGCATTACGTTAATTTTAAATAATCTTCATAACTCATTATCTCTAAAACGTGTAATTTACTTATTTCTAGTTTTTTCATAATATCTGGGATCAAAGATGTATTAGCTAAAAAGAGCTGATCAGTCCTATCAAATCCACCTTTTAACTTTATTCTTCCATTTTGAACATAAATATCCATTAACCGATGTTCTCTTAGACTTTGTATAACAGTGGCTTTATATTCATCAAAATCTATTTTTTTATTATCTTTAAAAGAATACTCATCAAAAAGTTGATAGTAAAAGTTTAAGAATTTTTCTTCTCCATTTAAATATTTATCCAAGCTATTATTTTTCAATGAGATGTCATAGCAAATGATATTCGATTGATCAGCTTCTACTTCTGAAAGCCAATGATCAAAAATAGAAATAGAAATGACCGTGTCCCACATAAATTTACTCAAATTACTAGAATTTTATAAGGATACATTAAGAGCTTTTCAGTAAAGTTGAAACCAAGGCTGCTTTGGCTTAGCCCCAATATATGCAGGGCTAACTTTAATTGGTTCCTGACCTTTTTCACATTCTTGGACACCCCATTCACTTGGGCGAAAACGCGCATTAGCTCCATCGGGTTCAGGTTTACCAAATTCTTTTCCAATATCATAATCAATGAGTGGAATTTCAAGTAACACTATATCTCCACGAGAACAAGCGATTGTAGGATGCTTTGTGTCGTAAACCCATTTACCATAACCATTTTCTTCATTAGGATCAAAGCGCATGACTGGACCTATTTGCTGATCCCACGCCAATTCCACTCGAGGAGGCTCCATCGCAGTTACCCACATTCCTGCGACTTGTACAGGATGAGGGAAACGTACAGCCTGTAATCCACGTAAACTCAGAGGTAATTGTGGCTCACCGTTGTCAAAAGCATCGTAACGACTAATTAAGCTCCCTTTGGGAATCAACAGTTCGCCATATTGTGCATCTTGAGATAAAACGAAATGACTACGACTTTCCTTGTAATGCTCTTTAAGTGCGATCTCATACTTTACCGATGCAGTCATATAAAATAAATAACCTGCCCATAGGTCACATATCAATGCCAATAGCATAATGAATAATGTCTTTTTAGAAAAAAACCTCACAGGCTTTTGAGCCTTATCTCGCCAAAAGAATAGTGCTTTCACCAATAGGCCTAGTGTTAGTACAACACCAATTAATGGCGCAATAAACAACAGAAAAATTGCAAAAAGAGAGAATGGTTGTACAGGTATCATAATTTTTAAATCTTTAATTTCATATTTTTCTTAGGCGGGCCGCTAAGAAAATTGTATATATGTATATTAAAAAATAGAAATGATTAGTCAACAAATTAAGTTGTTACAATACGAAAAAGATAAATCTTTTTGATGTTTAAAAATATATTAAATATATAATTAAAAGCTTGTATAAACTTGCAAAAAATTAAATTTAAGAATGCTGTTAAAGTTTTTTATTTAAATTTTATTTTATCAACAATAAACTCCTTAACACTTCTATCAGGAACAATGAGTCATGGAAAAACAAGATAAGATATCAATTGCTCATAAATATCTTTCTAATACCATTTCTAAAGTAACAAACCAGCCCACACATGAGCTAAAAAACAATAATCCTGTCGAAAATGAAAACTCTTTCTTCTTTGTACATGATTTTGGTACTTATGAATTAGAAGCCAAATTCAATTATTGTGATGGTTTTCCAGAAAAAATAGCTTTACTTATACATGGAGGTAACTCTGATTTAAGCTCTTTAAATCCTTTAGAAGATCTACTTAGAAGGGAAAATATTGGAACTCTTTCATTTAATTTAAGTGGGTTAAATAGTACGAGTAACACAAAATCATCGTTATCTCAAAATATAAATGAAAGTATTGCTTTTTACAGTCTCTTAAAAAAGGTGGATATTGTTATTGGATATAGTTTGGGTGGTTATATTGCAATAAATTTAGCAAAAAAATTTCAAATAGATCAATTAATTTTATTATGTCCAGCTATATATTCAGATCAAGCAGTAAACAAAAATTATGGAAATGAATTTAAGAATGAAATTTCTAAACCTTATAGTTTTTATTCATCATCAATTTGGTATTTTTTAATGGAGTATAAAAGAGAAGTATTAATAGTATATGGAGAATTGGATGGAATAAAAACGTGTGATGGAAAGTCGAAAGGATTTTATAAAATTAATGGTATAACTCAGTATTCTCCAATTCCCTATGAAATAGTTCAAGCATTTAAAAAAATTTCTATGCGAAAAGCTAATTTTAATTTAATAATTGAGAAAGATAAAGATCATTATCTCTTAAAAAATATAAAAACTTATAATATTAAAAAAAATATTGATTTATCAAAAGAGACACTCTAGTCTGTAGCAGAATTTTAATCACAATAAACTAGCCATGAATCAAATAGTTAAGAAATTAGAAACTTATCACCTTCATCTTTCTTCCGAGATTTCTCATTTAATTAATGAAATGTCATATGAGTTGGCGTTATTAGGAGGTCCAGATTCTTTATATGTTCAAGAAAAGATTCTGGCTTTTAAGGAAATACTAAGTACAAAGTTAAATTCATATGAAAAAAGTATGATAGAAAAATACATTCATAGAGAAATACCTTACCTAGTACTTGAAGGGCTAAATATTAAAAAATTAGATCGAAGTAAAATTGATATTACTCAATCAACTCAACTACCACCCCTTGAAACACTCGAAAAAGATATAGATATATTAACCTTAGCGTCTTCTGAACAAATAATATTGGCACTCCTTGAAGAAGATGCTTTTGCATTTGATATTGATAATGTGGGTAAAATCGTTAGAGTTGTTGCAAACCTAAAAGGCGGTGGAGCTACAAAAATTGATAATGAGAATCCTGATAAGAGTTCACATTCAGGGATAGAATTAACTGCACATACCGAAGCGCCTTACCATACAGTTACTAAAGTTGTTAATAATCACTCACCAGCTCCTTCTTCCTTAATTTTAACAGCAAGATGGAACCCCTTAAATGAACCTACAAGTTTAATTCCAATATCAAGAGTGTTAAGCCAATTAACTATTGAAGAGATACTGGCTTTAACAACAGAAAGTTTTAATTTCACAAGAAGTGAAACATTTAATGAGGGCCAAGGATCTGGAGGAGAAAATGTTTCTATCCTAGAAGTAGATAAATATGGTTATAAAGCCATGAAATACAATTCATATAGATTCACTCCAAATGAGAATGCCTCTATAAAAATTAAAAATGCTTTTTATAAATTTGAATCAATTGTTCGAAAAACTAGTATTGTTGATTCTATTAATTTAAATCCTAATACCGTTTTAATTATTAATAATAGTTTATGCTTACATTGCCGAGATACTATTAAAGATAACCGAAGAACATTAGTTCGTTTATTTGGTTATAGAAAAAATCTTGATTATATTGTACTGAAAAAAAATCCTCTTATTGTGAAAGGCTAATAAATTGAATTTTGAACTCCTACTTATCTTAGGCTTAGTGGCTATGGTAGCTGGATTTATTGATGCTATTGCAGGTGGGGGTGGCTTAATAACTCTACCCGCATTGCTCTTATCAGGTGTTCCTCCTGTATCTGCAATAGCAACCAATAAATTGCAAGCTGCCTCTGCAACACTTTCAGCAACTATTAGTTTCGCAAGAAAAGGACTCATCGAGTGGCGTAAAGCAATCCCTATAGCTTGTATGTCTTTTTTAGGTGGAATATTAGGGGCACTTTCAGTTACCCTCATGCCTAAAAATGTACTTTTAACGATTGTTCCAATACTTTTAATTTTAGTAGCCTTATATTTTATTTTTTCACCAAAACTAAGCGATGTAGATAAAAAACCTCTTATTCCTTATTTTCTATTTGCACTTTTAGTAGCACCGTTACTAGGGTTTTATGATGGAGTTTTTGGTCCTGGAGTCGGTTCATTTTTCATAGTTGCATTTGTACTATTATTAGGTTTTAAGTTGGTGAGTGCTTTATCTTATACCAAGTTAGCAAATGTGGCTTGTAACCTAGGTTCTTTATCTATTTTCATCATTAAAGGATATGTCATTTTTCCAATCGCCTTAGTAATGGCTGGTGGAGCTTTTATTGGGGCTTCGATTGGCGCAAAATTTGCGGTAAGATTTGGATCAAGAGTGATTAAGCCTTTGTTAATATTGATAAGCTTATGTATGGCTCTAAAATTATTATTGGATCATAAGAACCCTATTTTCATATATTTTAGCCATTTCTTTTGATCTATTTATTGCATTATTTGCATCTCAATAGCGTGTTTTCTAGAGGCTCTTAAGTCTGTTAAGAGCTCATTACTCTGAAACAGAACATACCATAGAAAAAGCTAAGCCCCGATTACCGAGGCTTAGCTCTGGAAAATAATTTTAATTAAAAAATTACTTATTTGATGTCTGTAAACTCAGAAACAGGTTTGTTGACTTCAACTTTTGTACCAGCAAATTTTTCGCTCACAAATTTTTGTACTTTAGGTAAGTGGTAAAGTTCACCCAACTTCGTATAGATCGGGTCATTTTTATTCGCTTCAGCCACACCTAATAAGTTCACATAAAGCTTTGTAGACTGGTCAATAGGCTCACGGAAGATAGAATCTTTCAGTACGTTTAAACCGCCTTCAAGTGCCAATGTGTTACCCAGTACAATTGCATCTACATCGTTTTTAACACGAACTGCCGTAGTCATTTGAATTGGTTTTAATTTTAAACCTTTAGGATTTTCAGCGATGTCGTTGGTTGTCCCTTTTACAGGGTCAAAGTCTGGTTTAAGTTTAATTAATTTAGCAGACTGTAATAATGTTAATGCACGCGCTTCGTTAGCAGTATCGTTTGGAATCGCGATTGTCGCGCCTTGTGGGAACTCATCTACAGTTTTAACTTTATTTGCATAAAGGCCCATTGGTTCCAAGTAAGTTGTTGCAACAGCAGCAACTTTGGCAGTATTTGAAGCATTGTAAGCCGCTAAGTAGTTAAATGACTGGAACGCATTTACGTCTTGCTCACCACTTGCTACAGATGTATTTAACACAACGTAGTCAGTCAGATTAGTCACTTCAAGTTTAATACCCGCTTCTTTAGTCTCAGGAAGCGTTGCAACATATTTCCATACGTCAGTGTCTGAACCTGTTGAAACAAGTTTAATTGTGCGTACTGACTCAGTTTTGTCTTTAGCTGGTGCTGTATTTTCAGTTTGTGCAGGTTGTTTATTACATGCAGTCAGTGTGAGTACAGATGCGCTGAACAGGACACTAAATAATTTTTTCATAGATACATCCTAAAATAGGAAACGCCTACTCTAAAAAAGTGAGACATTCCCAACCATTGGGTCGAAATGCAATATTTGGCTGGAAATAATTTCCAGATATATAAGGGTTTAGAAGCCTGAATTCAGCCTAATTTCTTCCTTGATCTTGCTCGCTGAACAATAGAATTATGTTTTGAATCAGTTTCTAAATATGGGTTCATCATATATCAATAAGTGAATATTCTACAAATAACTTGTTCGATTTTGATATATAGACACGTTGTCGGTAAGACACTGAAAATAAAAAACATATTATATAAATAAAACAATTTTGATTAAAATATATACTTATTTGATTTATATGAAATTTTCAGGATTTGTTAGCAATATTTAAGCTAACTATGACGCTAATTTATAGGCTATGCATAAAAAAGCCCCTGTTTTCACAAGGACTTTTTTAAATGAGATGATTCAACTTAATTTGAGTTATTTATGAACCCAAGGCACAGCTGGTGAACCAATCCACGCAGATTTAGCAGGAATATTTTCACCTTTCATGACCAACGTTAATGGCCCTAGCACTGCATGATGGCTAACATTAGCGTTGTATAAAATAATACTACGTGAATTTACGACTACATCATTTCCAACATTGACCTTTCCAATTTTCATAATACGATCTTCAAACAAGTGGGTTTGTGGTCCTGAAAAGCTATTAAATTCTGCACGGTCACCAATGCTTACACAGTCAAATTCTGTGATATCAGCCGTATCCATGTAGACATCTTTACCAATTCGAACACCTAAAATACGCAAGAAGAATGGCAACATTGGCGTTCCTCTTAAGTAATTTAAGAAGTTTGGAATGGCAACTGATTCATATAAGCTGGTAATCCCTTCACTTAACCACACAAACATGGTCCACATTGGCGCTGAACGTGGTTGATAACGTCCAATCAAGATCCATTTTAATAAAGCCACAATAATGAAACAGCCGATGCCATAGAGCAGCCCTGCAATGGTTAATGCTAATAGTCCTTTCGCTATGCCGTAGTTATTAATAACATCAATAACGTCTAATACAATCATATAACCTACGCCAATTGCGAGTGCGGCTGGCAATACAACACGAAGTCCTTCAATAAAACCACGCATGAAACGGCGCTTGAAACTTGGTTTAAACGTTAAATGGTCAGGATATTTTTCGGCAGCTTCACGCGCAGGCAATAATAATGGCGGAGAACCAAACCAAGTTTGACCATCATACATTTCAAGGTTATCTGGTGTTTTTGACTGTACGCCAATTAAGACATTGTCTGGCAAGACAGTTCCATCAGCAATATAAGCACTGTTTCCGACAAAGCTACGATTTCCGATTTTAGTCGCTTTTAACGACATCCAACCGCCTTTAATTTCTTCATCGCCTAACATTACCGCATCGGCAATAAAGCTTTCTTCACCCAAAGTCAGCATTTCGGGAATCACACCCGTTGCTGTAGAAATTTCAGTATTTTTACCGACTTTTGCCCCGAGCATACGGAACCATGTAGGCGCATAAATCGTAGCAAACAGGCCATGCAATGTTTGTAAGCTTGTTTCTAAAATTTGAGCCGCAAACCATTTACGATAGTAAGTTCCACCATGAACTGCATAGGTTCCTGTCTCAAGGCTCGGTAATACAATTTTGCGCAGCCCAGAAGAAATTACAGCAGTAATCATCATCATCATTGCACTAGCAGGAATCGCTAAAATGAAATAATAAAGTGCGATTTGGAAGTGGTTATTCGGATTGATATTAAATACGTTTACATCTAACCAATCGACCAAAAGGAAACTTGGAAAAATTGGAATAAAGAAGATACAAGCAATAATTAAAGCACTAACACCATAATATCCATATTCAGAAATTTTACGAATGAACGATAATTTAGGTCGTTCTGGCATTTTAGCGTGTTCATCTACATGCCCTATTTTTTTAGCTGGCGTACCATCCCAAATTTCTCCGGCCGGTACAACCGTGTCATATTCAATTGAAGTTAAGGCATTTACATGAGCTTGTTTTTCTAACACTGTATTTTCTTCCAATACAGCATATGAACCCACATAGCTATCTTGTTTAAGGTGAATTGAGCCCAACACCAAATGGCCATGTTCGACTTTGGCATTTTCTAAATTCACTTGAGAGCCAATACTCACACCATCTTCAACAGTTAATAAAGATGGCATACGAATATGAACTGAACTAATCGTGACATCATGTCCGATTTTCGCGCCCAGTGCTTTTAAATAGAGGTTAAGTAAAGTTGAACCCGACAAAAGATAAACTGGTGAAATATTGCTAATACGGTCTGCTAACCACCAACGGAAATAAGTCATTCCCCAAAGTGGATAACGACCTGCACCAATGCCCAACATTAATAATCGTTTTACCGTAATTGAAAGCACAAAACTGCTAACAATAACGCTGATATAAACCAATAGAGACAACGCGATTGCATATGGAATGCTATCTCGGGTTCCCCCTGTAAAATAGTGATAGGTAAAGAATGGTGCCAACCACTGCAAAATATTAATCGAGATTAAAACGGGAATAGTTGCAAACTGAACGATACCACATAGCCATTTATAAGTTTGATTGCGTGGGTTGTCTTGCCCAATCTGACTATCAAATAAAGTAGGCTCTGGTTGCTCCAACATTAAAGCTGCTATAGCCCCCACTCTGCGGGCTTGATATAAGCTTTGAATTGTAAGATGGCTATATTGAGGATGTTCACGCAGGTTTGAAATTAAAACGGCCGCTAAAAGCGAATGCCCACCTAAATCATCAAAGAAGTCCGAATCTAGCTTAATCGGCATGTTTGGAAACAGGCGAGTCAAAATTTCAAATAAGATTTCTTCTGCTGGATTTTGTGGCTGATCAGACTCACTGCGGTCAATCACACTAGTGAGCGGTCTTGCTTTTAACGCTTTACGGTCAATTTTCCCAGATAATAAACGCGGTACTTCTTCAATAATCTCAAAACGATTCGGCACCATATAAGGTGGTAAACGTTGACCCAGATTATGTCGAAGCTGCTTAATCTCTATAGGCTGTTTTGCATCAAGTTCAGGTGCAATAAAAGCAATAAGCTGATCAATCCCGTCTTCTGGTCTTAAAATTACCGCTGCTGTACCAATACCGTCAATATCGCAAAGCGCCGCTTCAATTTCACCAAGTTCAACACGGAAACCACGGATTTTTACCTGATCATCAGCACGCCCTAAGCAGTGCACCTGACCAAATTCATCAATTTTTGCCAAATCACCAGTACGGTAAAGTAACTCTTCACCCGCACTCATTGCCCAAGGGTTTTCAATAAACTTATCAGCCGTTAAGTCAGGTCTACCTAAATAGCCTGGTGCCACACTTGGGCCAAAAATACAGAGCTCACCTGTTTCACCTTGAGCCAGTAATTCTCTTTCAGCGTTAATGACTAACATGCCATAGTTTGGTAAAGGTTTCCCAATCGTGACGGGTTTACCACGTTCTAACGACTCAAGGCTTGCAGTAACCGTCGTCTCAGTTGGACCATAGGTATTAAACATTTGATGGTGAGGTAATGCCCAACGGTCAACGAGTGAATCCGGACACATTTCCCCACCTAAGTTAATAATTCTTAAGTTAGGTACATCTTCAGGGAATAAAGCCAGTAATGTTGGTACAGCATGCAATACTGTAATTTGTTCCTGCTTTAATGTTTGGCATAACCGCTCAGGGTCACTCACCAAGTTTTTTGGAGCAATCCATAATGTTGCCCCAACTAAATAAGATAACCAGATTTCTTCAAATGACATATCGAAAGCGACTGAAAAGCCTTGATAGACCTTGTCTTGCTCTTGAATCCCTAAAATACTGTTTTCACTACGCAGAAAGTGACAAATATTTTTCTGGGTAATCACAATACCCTTCGGCTTTCCGGTTGAGCCTGAAGTGTAAATAATATAGGCAGGTTGATCTGGGGTAGTTTTCGGTAAGCTTACTTGTTTAATAACAGGCTGTTGTAGCTCAGTGTTTGTCCATTTGGTTTGTGACACTTCAGCTAAATGTTCATACCATTCATGTGTAGTAATCATTCCTACAGCTTCAGCATCTTCAAGACAAACTGCAATACGGTCTGCTGGCGTATCCATATCAAAAGGAAGCCAAGCCGCACCACTCAAACAAATTGCCAGTTGTGCTTTTAAAAGCTCAATACCCCTTGGTAGCCATAACCCGACAATATTCCCCGCTTTTACCCCATTTAAAGTCAGTTGTTGCGCCATAACGAAAGCTTGCTGATATAACTCGCCATAGCTCAGCGTTTTATTTGCTTCAATTAAAGCTGTTTTATCTGAGAGATTTTGAGCGGTTTGAATAAAAATATCGGCGAGTACTTCATCTTGCAAAAATTCGGGGTGAAATTTACCACGAATAATATTTTTCGAGCTTGTTACGCATTGGTTCATTTTTATAACTCTCTTTAAGTTCTTGATTTAACCTAAATACAGTCATGTTTGGATTTTTATGACCTATTAAAGAAATCAATTGTTAGGCTACAAATTAAAGAGTTGAACTTAAATGAAGATTAAAGATTTTATTTTAAGCGTAGAGAGTGAGTTATTAACTTAGAAGAACAATCGATTTTTATGACTTATAAATCAAACGGGAATGACAATAAGGGAAAATATATGCACGTGTTTCAATAAAATTTAAATAGCTTTATTCAAAATTGATATAAGTCGAGAAAATAAAAAACAGGCATGAAAAAAAGCCCTCGTCATTAACAAGGGCTTTTTAAGAATTTGGCGGAAGCGGTGAGATTCGAACTCACGGAGGACTCACACCCTCGTCGGTTTTCAAGACCGGTGCATTAAACCGCTCTGCCACGCTTCCAACGAGCGCTATCATATAAACAAAAAGCCAAGTTGGCAAACCTTTTATTTAACTTTTAATTCAAACGCTCAAAATAAATACAAATTAATTTAGTTTTCTGGGTTTTCGCTCTTCTCATAGCGAATTGTATTGATATACCAAAGCTTTTTTCCAGATGGCGTATGCACTTCAATCTCATCATCTACTTCTTTGCCAAGCAGTGCACGGGCCATCGGTGATTCAATCGAAATATGTTGCGGGTGATGATCATAAATTTCATCAATCCCCACAATACGTAAAGTTTTTTGCTCACCTTCTTCGTTTTCAATCTCAACCCAAGCGCCGAAATAAACCTTACCGGCTTGCTCAGGGGAGTAATCAATGATTTTTAATTCTTCTAAACGTTTTCCTAAATAGCGTACTCGTCGATCAATTTTTCTAAGTAGCTGCTTGTTGTACTGATAATCTGCATTTTCACTGCGATCACCCAAGCTTGCAGCCCAATTCACTTTCTTTGTGATTTCCGGTCGTTCTTCATGCCAAAGTTGTTTTAATTCAGCAACTAATTTGTCATGCCCTGATCGGGTGATTAAGTTAGATTTCATGATTAAAAACCACTGTTCAACAACATATCGCTTACAAGATGTAGCATTTTATACCCTATTTTCTCATATCAGAAGTGTATAAATTTTCTTCCTTAAGAAATTCATGTGTTTATGATGATATATCGAATATTTAATTGTACGAAATTTGACAATACTTTTTTTCAATACTATGATGCGCGCAGATTAAATGTTGAGCATTTTTTAACCTTTTAGAAAACTATGTAGATTTTCTACACAGTTTGTTTTTTTCATTTCATGTCATTTTGAATGACGTCATGACTGCCCACCCCTTATTGAATTTATCAACTTTTAAAAGTTATGGCAGCTTATTGTCTGACTTTTTGGGCATAAATTATCTGTAGCGGAGACAACATGCACAGTAATTCAAGTTCAGGGTCGAGGCTTTGCCTTAACTCTTTATTTTCTTCTCTCCCGTTAAAAGCACTTGCACTCAGTACTATGCTTTTTCCATTTCATAGTATTAATGCAGGAAAAACCCTACAGTACAATACTGTAGTAAATACAAACACTCTAACTGTTGTTGCGGTAGAAAGCCCGACAACCGTTTTCAAAGAAGATCAGTTCTTACATGGTTTTGGTTACGACTTAGCACGTAACTATGCACAAACCCTTAATGTAAAGCTGGACTTTAAAATTGTGGCAGACAATGCCACTGCACTTAGATGGGTTCAGCAAGGTAAAGCAAACTTTGCAATGACGACCGCAGGTTTAAGTACCATCGAGAACAAAGGTTTGATGTCTTTTTCTGCAAGTTGTGGCGACACAGTCAGTTTGCAAAAAAATGGTTTAAATTCTGAGTTGAGCTGGGTATTTAAACAAGCTGATGACCCCCTCACCCAGACTGCTAGTGGCTTTGTATGTCAAAGTAAGCAAAATGGTGTAACCCAGCAACTTGCTTCTTTCTATAATCGTAATGTGGTAAAACCAGAAGCTTGGTCAACCATTCAGCGTGACTTAACGACGCGTTTACCGATTTATAAAGCGAGCTTTAAACAAAGTGCAGCTAAATATGATCTCGACTGGCATTTACTTGCAGCCATTGGTTATCAAGAATCATATTTAAAGCCAGAATCTGTTTCTCCCACAGGTGTTCGTGGCTTAATGATGCTCACCAATAGCACTGCTCGAGCAATGGGTGTAAGCAATCGTAGTGATCCAGCTCAAAGCATTCAAGGTGGAGCAAAGTATTACGACCAGATGCTAAGTGAATATGATGATATTCCTTTCCCTGATCGGAACTGGTATGCGCTTGTGGCCTATAATATGGGACCAGGTGCGGTAAACCAGATTCAGAAGCGCTTGCAGGCACAAGGGAAAGATCCAAATCAGTGGGTTAATCTCTACGATTATTTGCAAAGTAATAAAACGCGTAATGGTCGATATAAGCAAGCGGTTCAATATGTCACTCGTATTCGTGCTTATCTTGAACATATCAAAACGGCGCAAACACGAATCAATATCTAATTTTTATTGTTTAAAAGTTGATAAATTCATTGTTTGTATGAATAAAAAGCTTACCTCTTGGGGTAAGCTTTTTATATGAATTCTTTTAAATTTAAGCTGTTTGCTCTAATACTTTCTTAAATAAATCTTTTTGTTCTTGGCTTGGCTTAGCTGTTTGCAAAGCCATCAATTGAGACATATCGCCTTGAACTTTAATTTTTCCAGTCATGAATGCCTGCATAGCAGCAGCCATATCAAACTCTAAGAATACTTTACGTAAAGTTTCAGCATCCATATTTAAAGTTGTTTTGGCATTTGAAGACAAACCTTTTTTGATTTTACCCCCATCTAAAGCTAATTCGGTATTTCCAGAAGCATCTGTAACTACTAAATTAATTGCCAAATTCGCAAGAGCGGGTGGCAAATTAAGATCCCCTGCTTCAGCAGTTAATTTTTCGACAGTAGCAAACCAATCTTCAGTTAAAAATGCAGGCATGATTCTTCCTCAAATTTATTTGTTCAATTTCTCTAGTTGCCTATCCAGACAACATCATGTGAAGCAATTCTGCTTGAGCGTTGTTATAGCATGTAATTTAAATTTTGGGCTATGACTTTTTGTACGGAACATTCATTTTTTAGTATTTTGATACATTAAAGGCACTTGTTTATAAAGTGCCTTTAATTGACTTATCAAGTAGTTTTACTCAGCAGCAAAACTTAAGTTCACAACATCTAAGCGATTCTTAAGCTCTTCTGGATCTTTAAAATCCAGCTCGCGCTGAGAATCTAGCGCTTCGAAATCAAACAATTCACGGTCCGCTAACTGAGACGGAGATACGTTTTGTAACGCACCGAAAATGCTGTGTAAGCGTTTTGGATATTGTTTATCCCAATCACGTAGCATGTCATTAAGCATGGCACGCTGTAAGTTTTCCTGCGAACCACAAAGGTTACATGGAATGATTGGGAACTGACGCAACTCGGCATACTTGATGATGTCTTTTTCTTCAACATATGCCAATGGACGAATCAGAATATTCTTCTTATCTGATGATAAAAGCTTTGGAGGCATCGCCTTTAAACTACCACCATGAAACAGATTTAAGAAGAACGTTGCAAGAATGTCATCGCGATGATGTCCTAAAGCAACTTTAGTCGCACCAATTTCTTGTGCAAAGCCATACAAAGAACCACGGCGTAAACGCGAACATACTGCACAGTAGGTTTTACCTTCCGGTGTTAAACGCTTAGTAATGGTATAGGTGTCTTTTTCTAAAATGTAATATGGAATGTTATTTTCTTCCATATAACGAGGTAAGACATCTTCAGGAAAGCCTGGTTGCTTTTGGTCAAGGTTAACAGCAACAACATCAAAATTGATTGGTGCAATACGTTTAAACTGCAACATGATATCGAGCAAGGTATAACTGTCTTTACCACCAGACACACACACCATGACCTTATCGCCCTCTTCAAGCATATTGAAGTCACGAATAGCATGCCCAACTTGACGGCGAAGCTTCTTGAGCAAACGGTAATAGGCCGAGCTTGTTGGAAGTTCAGGCTTAAAATTAAATCCCTGATTAGACTCAACTGGCGCGTACATAGACGAGATATACCCATAAATAAAAATACCGCGCAATTTTATATGATTCGGACGAGAATCGCATCAAAAGAATAGTTTCAATTCTTGAAGCCGTCACATTGCTCCTGCATGATGCAAAAGTCGTGCTTTATTTTGACTAGTGCGTTCAAAATTTGTGCAAAGTGCTTACTTTTTGGACTTTTCCACAGTTTTCCACAAAACCTGTGGATAAAATTGTGGATTTCTTCGTACTTGACAAACTGTTTAGACCTTCTGTTAAGGGTTTTATTTAAATTGATCATTTTTTAACCAATGTTTTTTACATTTAAATATCAACATGTTAGTCAAGTCAATAGAATCATTTTAAAAATAATTTTTAATTTTTTTTGATGAGCATTCGAACAAAACAGCTTGATTTTTTGAAAGAGTCGAAATAAAAAAAATTACACAAAAGTTCTTTCTGTAATATTTTTTGATAAACTCTTCGACAAGTTTTGAATATCTTAAAATTGTGAATAACATAAAATGAAAAAACCGGTTCAATTTCTTTTTTCTTGTTTACTGGGGATGACCACTTTTTCGGTCGGCATAACGTCGAGTTCAGCAGGTCAGATGTATATTTACCAAGATAAAAATGGTAGTACATTGCTGACGAATCGAAAAAGTTATGATCAATCACTTAAAAAAGTAAAAGTGACCTATTACCCTGACAGTAATATTCATAGTTATACCAACTGGGGAGCCTCAGAGGCCTCTGTTCTACCAAGCTACAATAAAAATAAAAACGCTTTTGACCACATTATTAAACAGGCTGCACAGCAACACGGCGTATCAGAAGGCTTAATTAAGGCCGTCATGCATACCGAGTCAGGATTTAATGTAAATGCCCGCTCTCCTGTGGGTGCACAAGGCCTTATGCAGCTTATGCCTGCGACTGCACGTCGATTTAACGTGACCAATGCCTTCGATGCCCAGCAAAATATTTTTGCAGGTGCAAAATATTTAAGCTGGCTGCTCAAGCGGTTTCGGGGCAATACACAAATGGCTCTTGCTGCTTATAATGCAGGTGAAGGTAACGTTGATAAATACGGCGGTATTCCACCTTTTCGTGAAACCCAAGATTACGTGCGCCGTGTAACCAGTCGATATCAAAACTTATATTCATCTGGTTCAGGTTTTTCATCTTTTACTAATTCTTCTAATACTTCAGCGCAAGTCTCTTCTCAGTCTTCTAATTTAACGGAAAACACAACAGCTCAAATAGCAGCGCCAGCACCTAAATATTCCTCTTCTCGTCAAATTGTGACTTTATCTAATGGGACATTTACTGATGCACCTACGGGTACTTATGTCACGAACAACGCCACGGCTATTGCACATATTCGAATTGAATAAGAACTTTTAATGACGGATCTATTCCGTCAAATTTCTGTGCTTTAAATTGTAAAGATCTATTACCTGATCCTTACCATTTAGGCGAATTTAGCCAATAATTCTTTAAATTTAGGTACATTCTACTTCGTGAAAGAATGTATCAATTCCTTATTTTTTTCTTGAATTTTTCCCCTAAGCCCCGCATATTAGCTGCATGATTTAGAATTTGTAAATCAGATAACATTTTATTTATAAGAGGGTTTTCTCAATGATGCGGATTGGTTTGTTTTTGCTTACCAACCTCGCGGTACTGGTTGTAGCTGGCATTATTTTGTCACTCTTCGGTGTCGGTAGTTACCATGGCGCGGGTGGCTTGAATCTAGGCAACCTTTTAGTGATCTGTTTTGTGTTTGGTATGGTGGGATCTTTAATCTCGTTATTCATGTCAAAATGGATGGCTAAGAAAACGACCGGTACAGAACTGATCGACCCGAATGCTCCCCGTAACCAAGCTGAAAGCTGGTTATTGCAAACAGTCGCTGAACTTTCTCAACGTTCTGGTATTAATATGCCAGAGGTTGGTATTTTTCCATCATATCAATCCAATGCTTTTGCAACAGGTTGGAATAAAAATGATGCCTTAGTTGCCGTTTCATCTGGTCTACTTGAGCGTATGAATAAAGATGAGCTCCGTGCTGTGCTTGCGCATGAGATTGGTCACGTTGCGAATGGTGACATGGTTACCCTAGCACTCATCCAAGGTGTCGTGAACGCCTTTGTTATGTTCTTTGCTCGTGTAGTCGGTGACTTTATCGACCGTAATGTTTTTGGTCGTCAAGATGATCAAGCCCCAGGTATGGGTTACTTCGTTATTACCATGGTATTAGATATTGTCTTTGGTATTCTCGCTTCTGCGATTGTGATGTGGTTCTCTCGTTATCGTGAATATCGTGCTGATGAAGCAGGTGCGCGTTTAGCAGGTAAACAAGCAATGATTTCTGCATTATTACGTCTACAAGCTGAGACAGAAATGCCAGATCAAATGCCAAAAGAAATGAAAGCTTTCGCGATTGCGGAAGGTAAAGAACAAGGTTTCAGCTTAGCTGCTTTGTTCCAAACCCACCCAACAATTGAACAGCGTGTAGCAGCTTTACATCAATTAGACTGCCCATAAAACGTTTAACGTGAAGAAATAAAGCCTCCAATCGGAGGCTTTATTTTTATGACATTGATTGATAAAAGCTCCACAGATAACTTGCTCCCCACCAAACAGCCAAGCCAATTAAAAGCAGTACAAAGGCACCTAATAAATCGGGTATATGTAACCATAACCAACTCACCACAGGATTACGCCAGAAGGCTGAGTGCTGCTGCTTCTTTTCAAGCTTTTCATGTAAATATGGATGAACGACATGAATATCACTTTGAATCGCATATTCTTCACGTATGTGCGTATGCACCACATCTAATGCTTTTCTACTAGGACGTATAAAAATATCGAAAATAGTTCCTGCAACCGGAACAAAGCCCACTACAGCATCTACAACTGCCAGTTTAATGACTGGAGTTAATTTATGTTGGGGTACACCAATTTGTTTGGCTTTATATATGGCATAGCACGTCAGCGCGAAACCAGCAACATCACCAGCAATTGGAATCGTACTCAATGCAGCATCAGCACCAATACCCTGCTTTGTAAAAGGAATGCGAACCGCACTATCCATCATGGTGGCAAACTTGGCAAGGTCTCGTTCTAGTGCGATGACCTGCTGCTCTGTTAATTTTTTTTCTTGAGGCATCTAAATCAAATATATGAAGAGAAGTTAAACTTAATATACTTGATTTAATACCTCTTTTTAAAATTGTTTACTTTTAACTAGAAGCTTTCGATCTAAACAATGAACGAAGCAACACGTACATCACTGGAATAAAGAATAAAACCAGCACAGTACCAAACATAACACCACCTAAAATACTAATACCGATTTCTTGGCGACTCACAGCCCCTGCGCCTTGAGCAAAGACCAAAGGGATTACTCCAGCACCGAAGGCTAAGGAAGTCATTAGAATGGGTCTTAAACGCAAGCTAGCGCCTTCTAAAGCCGCTTGAATCGCATTCTTACCTTTTTCTTGAGCCAATGCTGCAAACTCAACAATCAAAATTGCATTTTTGCACGATAGGCCAATCGTGGTTAACATTGCGATTTGGAAATACACGTCATTTGGTAGTCCAAAAATATAAGAGAAAATTACACTTCCCCCTACGCCAAGCGGAATAGATGTCATCACAGCCGCGGGAATGCTCAAGCTTTCATATAAAGCAGCTAAACATAAGAAAATAAAGCCTGCCGAGATTAAATATAACCAGACTGCCTGATTTGTCGACTTCTGTTCTTCAAAAGATAAGCCAGTCCATGCTAAACCTACATCCTTTTGCTGATTAACAAGTTGTTCAACATCTTTCATTGCTTGACCTGAACTGCTGCCACTCGTAACATCTGCTTGTAGCTGTAAAGCACTATATCCCATATAGCGTTTTACGATTTCAGGAGCTCCGCCCCAGCTAAAGTTAGCAAATGAACTAAAAGGCACCATTTCATTTTGGTTATTACGTACAGACCAATTATATAAATCTTCCGGTTTTGATCTGAACTCAGCATCACCTTGAATCATGACACGCTTGATACGACCACGATCGATAAAGTCATTCACATAAGTTCCACCCCACGCACTCGACAGGGTGTTATTAATCGCAGGTAGCTCTAGCCCATTTGCTAATGCCTGTTTCTGGTCAATTTTGATATTTAGGTTTGCTTTACTATTGGTTGATTGCTTATCAAAATTTTCGAAAGTTGAGTAACTTTTGCTCTGTGTTTGCAATTGACGGAAGGTGCTATCCAGAAAATCTTGCCCCTGCCCATTTAAATCTTGAATCCATAAATCCATGCCATCAGTTTGACCTAGACCATTGACTGAAGCAGGTAAAGTCACATTGATTTGAGCATTATTAAAACGGCTAAAATATTTCATCGCACGCTTTTGTATAGCGTCTGCCGAATCATCTTTTCCTGTACGCACATCCCATGGTTTTAAAGCAATAAATCCTTGTGCCAAGTTTTGTCCTGTACCCGAGTAATTTCGGCCATAACGGATTAAAACCAAGTCAACATTTTTATCTTCTTGAGTCAGGAAATATTGACGAACTTGTTCTCCAATTTTCTGACTTTGAGAAATTGGGGCGCTATCAACAAGTTTAATTTGAACACTTAAAATGCCTTGATCTTCTTTAGGAATAAAACCACTTTTTAAACCACTATAGAACAGGGCGAAAACAGCAATCAAAGCCACAAAAATCACAACAACCGATTTATTGTAACGAATACTTGTTTGTACGATCTTTATATATTGATTTTTAAGTTGATCAATTTTTTGGTTAAACCAAACTGCCCAACGCATAGGCTCAGGGTTAGGTTTTAAAATTAGGGCACACAAAGCTGGTGTAAGCACTAAGGCAACGACGAGCGACAACGCCATAGCGGCAACTAAAGTAATGGAAAACTGACGGTAAATAACCCCAATTGAACCACCTAAAAAGGACATTGGAATAAAAACCGCAGTTAAAACCAATGTAATCCCAATTAAAGCTCCACTAATTTCTCCCATCGACTCAATGGCTGCTTCTTTCGGTGTTAAGTGCTGTTCATGCATGAGCCGTTCAACGTTTTCCACGACTACAATTGCATCATCAACTAACAAGCCAATGGCGAGTACCAGTGCAAATAAAGTTAAAGTGTTAATACTAAAACCAAGCACATATAAGACAGCAAAAGTTCCTAAAATAACAACCGGAACGGTAATACTCGGAATGAGTGTAGCGCGCCAACTTTGTAAAAATAGGAACATCACCAAAATAACGAGAATAATCGCTTCAATAAGCGTCTTCACTACTTCCTTAATCGACTCTTGCACAAATGGCGTGTTATCTCGTGGATAAACAATTTTATATCCGGCAGGTAACTTGCTTGTAACCTGATCTAGAGTTTGATGGATAAGCTTAGAGGTTTGAATGGCATTCGCACCTGAAGATAACGAAATACCTAAACCTGCGGCAGGATAACCATTAATGGTATTAAAAGACTGATAATTTTCTGCACCCAACTCAACTCTCGCAATATCTTTTAAATAGACATAGCTCGCGGTTTGATTTGATTTCACTACAATATTTTTAAACTCTTCAACTGTTTTTAGTCGAGAACCTGCTGTAACTTTCGTATTTAAATATTGCCCATCGATAACAGGTAAATCACCAATTGCACCAGCGGCCACCTGTGTATTTTGAGCGGTGATTGCACTGGCAACGTCACTTGGCATTAAATTATATTGTTTTAATTTATCGGGATTTAACCAGATTCGCATTGCATATTGCGAACCAAACACATCTGACTCACCAACCCCTTCAATACGGTTTAAGTCATCTACCACATGCGTTGTTAAATAGTCCGATAGCTCAATATTGCCCGCTTTACCTGTCGAGTCATATAAACCTACCACCATAAAAGTATCGCCGAGTGACTTACTCACCGTCACCCCTTGGCGTTGGACTTCATCTGGTAAACGTCTTATTACACCACTAATACTATTTTGTACTTGCACCTGTGCCGTATCTGGATTTGTTCCATTATCAAAACTAATCGTAATTCGGCTACGTCCTGATGAGTCACTGGTCGAACTGAAATAAAGTAAGTGATCAATACCTTGTATTTGCTGTTCTAAAATCTGAGTAACACTTTGCTCAACCGTTTGTGCATCTGCCCCACTATAACTTGCCGATACTGTAATTTTTGGAGGTGCAATATCAGGATAACGTTCTACGGGTAAATTCAGCACCGAGAAAATACCAAATGCCATAACAATAATTGCTAGTACACTGGCAAAAATAGGGCGCTGAATAAAGAATTTAGATAGCATGGCTGCTCAGAATTAAGTCGTCAATTAACAGGTGGCAATACCGAATTCGGCATCTTGATCATCAACGAGCGATATATAAAAGACAAGTAGAATTAACACAATAAATGCAATTAAGACAAAAACAAAGCCAGAATGGGCATTTCCTACAAACCCATAAAAAAGGTTTTAACAAGTGTCACTGAAAATTCATGAATTCTTCATGATCACGTCAAGTTCAACGAGCAGACTAAATGCGTTTCGACTAAAACAATATGAGTAGCATTATGTTTAAAAAAGCAATTTTATGCTTAAGTTTAATTAGCTTGGTTGGTTGTAATGACGATGATAAAACTGAAAACACGCCAACTACACCAGAATATCAACTTCCTAAAATTTTAGTGATAGGACACCGTGGAGCTAGCGCTTTACGTCCAGAACACACCTTAGCTTCATATCAAAAAGCCATAGATGATGGTGCAGATTTTATTGAACCTGATCTAGTGTCTACAAAAGACGGCGTATTAGTTACTCGCCATGAAAATGAGATTGGTGGAACAACCAATGTGAGTACCTTAACTCAATTTGCAGACCGTAAAGTAACGAAAAATATTGATGGCAAGGACTTAACAGGTTGGTTTACGGAAGACTTTACTTTAAATGAATTACAGCAAATTAAAGCGCGTGAGCGTATTCCAGAGTTCCGACCTGCAAACACCGCTTATAATGATCTCTATCCAGTCCCGACCCTAGAACAAGTCATTGAGCTGGCTGAAGCAAATTATAAAAAAACTGGAAAAATTATTGGTTTATATATTGAAACTAAACATCCGACTTACTTTAAAAATCATAATCTGGCAATGGAAGATACCCTTCTTAAAACATTAGCCAAATATAAATATACACGTGATATTGCACCTGTCTATTTACAGTCTTTTGAAGTCAGCAATTTAAAATATCTAAAAGATCAACTCGACCTTCATAAAACCATTAAACACGCACAAATCATTCAATTATATGATGCTAAAACCTCTCAACCAGCTGACTTTGTTGAATCTGGAGAAACTAAAACTTATGCCGATTTAGCCACGTCACAAGGATTAAAAGACGTTGCTAAATATGCAAATGGTGTAGGACCAAGTAAAGGCTATATTCTGAGCTTTAATGACAATGGCTCAGTTCAAACGACTTCATTTATTTCTGATGCACATACAGCTGGCTTAAAAGTACATCCTTATACTTTCCGTCCAGAAAATAATTTTTTACCAGCGCCTTTAAAATGCAGTCAAGATAAACCAGCTGAGCGCTGCCCATCTGGTGCTTTAAAAGAGTTTGAAGCATATTTCAAAGCGGGTGTTGATGGAGTCTTTACAGATGACCCAGCACTTGGCCGTGAAGCTGTTAATAACTTTGAGAAAGCAGCAAAATAATCAAAGTTTCTAATAAAAAACAGGGCAATAAATGCCCTGTTTTTTTATTTCTCTACGACATTATCAAAATAAAGTGGGATCCACTGATATTGCTCAGCATTTACTTTATAAACATGACCAATGCCTGGGAATGGTAAATGTGGCGCTGCAACCCATTGCTGCTTATTTGAAATTTCAGCAAACATTTTTAAACGGGTATTAATCGCCTGCTCAGAGTTCACATCAAAATCTACGCCTGTTTTTGGAGCATCAAACTGCAAAGAATGTGAGTGAACAATGTCTCCGACAAAAATGATTTGTTGATCATTACTCTTTAAGCGAAAACTATGATGACCAGGTGTATGACCACGTGTATCGATCACTTCAAAGCCTTGAATGACATCACCATCTTTAAATGTCTTAAATGCTTTTTTTGCTTGATAGGGAGCAAGAGCAGTTTTTACATTTTTCACAGTACTTAAGTAGCTTTCTTTTTTATCTGCTGGCACTGTTTTTTCAGAAGCTGGATTTAACCAATAATCAGCCTCACGTTCATGTGCATAAACGGTTGCATTTGGAAATACAGCTTTTCCATTTTGAGCAATACCGCATACATGATCTGGGTGTAAATGCGTGAGCAATACTGTTTTTACATTTGCAAGTTGATAACCTGCCAATTCAATATTTTTCGCAATCGAGCCAAGTTGTGGACCAAAGCAACTTGCTGCACCACTATCCACAAGCGTCAAACTTTTGCCGTCATCTACTAAAAATGCATTGACCGAAGTTTGAATCCCCTTCTCATTCACAGCAGCATATTTAGTTAATATTTTAGTTTTCTGAGTCTGATTTAAGTTTTTAAATAAATTAGGATTTAGATAAATTGTGCCATCAAGTAAAGAAGTCACACGATATTTACCAAATTGATGGTGATAATAACCTGGTACTTGCTGGGTAGGAGCTTGCTCGGCATACGTTGCATGCATGCTACAGAATGCAAGACCCAAAGCTACACATAATTTTTTCATCTCTTCTTCTCTATTCAGTTATAAAGTCAAAATCTTTAAAAAAGATTTAATAATTTTTTAAGACCCAAATTATATAATGCATGAAATGTGTCAGAAATATAAGTAAATGAATAGCTATTCTCCTTATAAGGGCAAAACTGGTCTTAAGCGTATATTAAATGCAACGGGCTACTCTATTTCCGGATTTAAAGCAGCGTATAAAAATGAAGCAGCTTTCCGTCAAATTGTTTTTATTAATCTTATTTTAATTCCAGTCAGTTTTTTTCTTGATGTAACCCGCAGTGAACATGTCTTACTCATTATTGTATGTTTATTTGCAATGAGCGTTGAACTGTTCAATTCAGCTATTGAAGCTGTAGTTGACCGAGTTTCTCTTGAAAAACATCAACTTTCTAAAAATGCAAAAGATATGGGAAGTGCTGCTCAATTTGTTGCACTTTCTATTATTGCCATTACATGGTTGTTCATTTTATTAGGATAAAAAAAACCATGCTTATAAGTAAATAAGCATGGCTGTAACAAAGAGGAACTTCTAGCTGCTGTTCCTGTTTTTTAATATAAGTCATTGAACTTAACGATTTCTTAAAATCACGTAAAATAAAAAATCCCTGCATTTGCAGGGATTTTTTTAGGTTAAAGCGTTGATGTGTTATTACATCATGCCGCCCATACCACCCATACCGCCCATATCTGGAACAGCTGGTTTATCTTCTGGAATGTCAGTAATCATACATTCTGTAGTTAACATTAAACCAGCTACAGAAGCAGCGTGTTCAAGTGCAGAACGAGTTACTTTAGCAGGGTCAAGAATACCCATTTCTAACATATCGCCATATTCGCCAGTTGCAGCGTTATAACCGAAGTTACCTTCACCAGCTTTAACTGCATTAATCACTACAGATGGCTCATCACCTGCGTTTGAAACGATTTGACGAAGTGGAGCTTCAATCGCACGGCGTAAAATGTTGATACCCGCTGTTTGATCTTCGTTAATGCCTTTTAAGCCATCTAATGCATTTACTGCACGTACTAGCGCAACACCACCACCAGCGACTACACCTTCTTCAACTGCTGCACGAGTTGCATGAAGCGCGTCGTCTACACGGTCTTTCTTCTCTTTCATTTCAACTTCAGTTGCCGCACCGATTTTAATTACAGCAACACCGCCAGCTAATTTAGCAACACGTTCTTGTAATTTTTCACGGTCATATTCTGAAGAAGATTCTTCAATTTGAGCACGGATTTGTTGAACACGCTCAGCGATTGCAGCTGCATCACCAGCACCATCAACAATAACAGTGTTTTCTTTAGAAACAGTGATCTTGTGTGCAGTACCTAAATCTTGAAGAGTCGCTTGTTCTAAAGACATACCAACTTCTTCAGAAATAACAGTTGCGCCAGTCAAGATCGCGATATCTTGAAGCATTGCTTTACGGCGGTCACCAAAACCAGGAGCTTTAACAGCACATACTTTGATAATACCGCGCATGTTGTTTACAACAAGCGTAGCAAGCGCTTCGCCTTCAACATCTTCAGCGATGATAAGAAGTGGTTTACCAGTTTTCGCAACTGCTTCTAAAACAGAAATCAATTCACGAATGTTACCGATTTTCTTGTCAACAAGAAGAATGAACGGGTTTTCAAGCTCAGCTGTTAAAGTATCTTGCTTGTTTGCAAAGTACGGAGAGATATAACCACGGTCAAACTGCATACCTTCTACAACGTCTAATGCGTCTTCGAAGCCAGAACCTTCTTCTACAGTGATTACGCCTTCTTTACCTACTTTTTCCATCGCTTGAGCGATAAGTTTACCAACAGTAGTATCAGAGTTAGCAGAGATAGAACCAACTTGTTCGATCGCTTTGAAATCATCAGCAGGTTTTGCATTTGCACGGATATTTTCAACTACAGTTCTTACTGCGATATCGATACCACGTTTTAAATCCATTGGGTTCATACCTGCAGTTACAGATTTGATCCCTTCATTTAAAATTGCTTGAGCAAGTACAGTTGCAGTTGTCGTACCGTCACCAGCGATGTCGTTAGTTTTGCTAGAAACTTCACGAACAAGTTGAGCACCCATGTTCTCAAACTTGTCTTTTAATGAAATTTCTTTCGCAACAGTTACACCATCTTTAGTGATGTGTGGAGCACCGAAAGAACGGTCAATCACAACGTTACGACCTTTAGGGCCTAAAGTCACTTTAACAGCATCTGCAAGTACGTTTACGCCTGCAATCATTTTTGAGCGAGCTGAATCACCAAATTTTACGTCTTTAGCTGACATATTAAACTCCGAATCTTTTTAAATACTGAATCTGATAATGGATTGAGTTATGGATTGATTAGCCTTCCAACACAGCTAAAATATCTGACTCTTTCATGATTAAGAGTTCTTCACCACTTACTTTCACTGTTGTACCTGCATAAGTACCAAACAATACTTTGTCACCAACTTTAACATCCAAAGCACGTACGCCATTCTCAGTGATTTGACCATTACCTACTGCAATTACCTCACCTTGCGAAGGTTTCTCAGCAGCAGAACCTGGAAGTAAAATACCACCAGCAGTTTTGGTTTCTTCTTCTACGCGACGAATTACAACGCGATCATGTAATGGACGAATGTTGCTCATAATTAACTCCACCAGACTAAGTCTTTTTGATTAATCGTTATTGCCATAATCCAGAGCAATAACAAAATATTTAGATGTCACTTTTGTGGGGATGAAAAAAAACGCTTCAAGGGGAAAATGAAAAAAAACTTCTCTTTTTTGATCATTTTTTAACAGGTTGTGAAGAGTTTTTATTAAATTTAAAGCACAAAATAAAAGGGACTATTTTCATAGCCCCTTTTATTAATAAAAATAATAATATTAAACAATAAGTTGTTGGTTATTTAACAATTCATCCAATGTTGTATTTACATGATTCAAAGTAATCAATGAAATACTACTAAACATTGTACCTTCACCATCTCGGTCAAGACTAATAGTCGTGTTTCCTACATCTTGTTCTACGGTAATAAATTTCGCTAATGTGCTCACATCTTTAGAATAGTCAATTAATAGTTCACTTAAATCGATTTTGTCAGCTTGAGTATCAGTTCTTACATCACCTAAAGTAAAATCTAACACCGTGTCATGTCCATTCCCGCCAGTTGCATCTTGGCTATTTAGCAATTGGAACAGAATGGTATCTGTACCTTCATTAGTCATATAGGTATCGTTACCTTCACGCCCATTCAAAATGTTATTACCAGAGTTACCTGTTAAAAGATTATCTAAAGCATTGCCTGTTGCATTTAGATGAGCAGAGCCAACTAACTCCAAGTCTTCAACATAACGACCACTTTCTATATTTGACGACCAATCAGAATATCCAACCAGACTATAACTCACAGAGCTAATTATTTTATCGTGTCCACCAAAATCAACATCTCGATAGCCAGATTCAACCAGTTGACTCTGCCAATAACCGCTTTCTACGAAAACATCTTGATAGTGGCTAGTATCTACCCAAACATCTTCATAACGACTCAGATCAACATAAACGTCTTCATAATGACTAGTATCAACCCAACCTTCCTCTGAACGTATATAGGTCAATTCATAACCTTCTTGCCATTGCCCATTCGCAAAATCATAATATTGTTGTTCATATCGACTATAATCGCTATCTGACGTGCCATTATCAATATAAGTTATACCATTCTGATTTTGATAAACATTTTGTACAGTTGAATAACCACTTTTGACCAATTGGGAATCATAATAACCATCAACAAACCATATCTGTTCGTAATGACCTTCAGTGACCCATTCTGGATATGTATAGCTATCATCAATCCAGACATCTTTATATGTTGCATACGGCTCAACAATATATTCTTGAACAAAATCACTTATATGATCAACTATATAAATATTATCTGTAGCATCGCCTATAAACTGATCAACCGTGATCGTATGTAAGTCACTAATCGCTTTGCTGATAGTTTCACTACGATTTCCTGCACGATCAATAACAGTAATATCAAATGATGTCGCATTCTCATACATATAAGTAGAGAAAGTTCCATCTGCCATGACCATAGTATTTGTTACAAAAGGTTCTTGATCAGCAAAATGATATGTAACTTCAAGAGTAGCCTTACTTTCTGCATGCCCCGTCAGCTCGTCCCATCCCTTCATGGCAAGCTGTGTGGCTATCTTCGGCGCTGTTGTATCATTTATAGCAACAACCGTTGTACCCCCACTCTCATTTTGATTGGCATCAACTACTTTTACCGTCAATGTTTCACCGTGCCAATATTGTGACCATAAGTATGTTGTGAAACTTCCATCATTTCTGACAGTAGTCTGACCAACTAAATTATTATTAGCATCAAAAATATTAACTGTTGAATATGCTTCCGCTTGTCCAGAAAGTACATTTCCATCTTCTAAGACAAGCTGAGTTGCTGCATTTGGCGCGACGATGTCTATAGGTGCGGTAATTTCGGTGTAAGTGCTTAGATAGCCATTTTGTTCCACAACAATGCGTAAAGTCTGTCCACTCACCTGAGGTGAGTACAACTGGATATTAAAGTGTCCTGTTTCATCTACAGAACCACCACCAATATGATTAGTATACACATCAAAAATATATACATAACTACTTGCTAAAGCAGTCCCCTCAATAAACAAACCATTTTCAGAAACAACAATATGCTCTGCTGATGGAGGTGCATTAGTATCTGCATTAAAAGTAATATTAAATGGTGTACTTATATTTTTGGCTAAATCTATTACCGTGATAAATAACTGCTCTCCACGTAATATAGGTGGATAAATATTAGCATTGAAATATCCTAATTCATCCGATTGAGATTCTGCTCGTAAATACCCATCCGCATCCATTACCTGAATGATTGCTTTTGAATCAGTGTGGCCTGAAATTCCCTGACCATCATTGTTAATCACCACCTCGTCAATCACTGGAGCAATATTGTCTAAAGGCGCAATAATTTCAGAGATTGGGCTATATTGATTTGTATTCTGGTCATAAACTCGAACTTGTAATATCTGTCCCTTTAGATAATAGTCATTTAACTCAAGAGCAAAACTACCATCTTCGTTCATGACACTGTTCCACCCCCAATTAATGCTTTGACCATCCGCAGATGTAACAACAATCGTCATTCCTACTGTCGCCTTACCTGTAAGAATATGGCCATCAACATCCAATTTTAGCTCTGTTGCAGCAATTGGTGAATTCGAAAATACAGGCACTAATTCGTGAACAGCTTCACTGCGGTTACCAGCAATATCTTTGACAACAATACTCAAATTTTGTGTCTGATATTGACTCAGATTGATCCATTGATAAAATTTTCCATCATATCCAACATACATTGTTGTGATAACTGCACCATATTGATCAATAATTTCAACAGTTGTATTTGGTTCAGCCTCACCAAAAAGCAATCCGTCTGAGGCTAATGTAATATTTGCAGCAGCTGGCGGTGCGACATCATCAATTAAAGCATTTTGTTTAACCTCAATACTTCGATTACCTGCTATATCTACAACGATGAAAGTTAATTCCTCTCCATGTAAATAGACTTGATTAAAATAACCTGACACATTACCAGCACCATCTACATAGCCAGAACCTATCACCTCACCCGCAGCATTTTTGACTTCAATCCGAGTATTTACTTCTGCTTGCGCCGTAAAGTTTTGACCGTGTGAGTCGAGCACAATATTTTCAATCGGATTTGGTGCAATATCATCAATCAAAGCATTCTGCTTGATCTCTGTACTGCGGTTACCCGCTCGATCAACTACAACAAAAGTGAGCTCTTCGCCATGTAAATAGACCTGATATAAGTAACCAGAAACATTACCCATGCTATCGGTTGAACCAGATCCTACAATCTCACCAACAGCATTTTTAACTTCGATTCGACTATCTGCTTCCGCTTGCGCTGTAAAGTTTTGACCATTTTCATTTAAGACGATGTTTTCAATCGGATTTGGTGCAATATCATCAATCAAAGCATTTTGCTTAAATTCAACACTTTGATTACCTGCTTTATCTATAACGATAAAAGTGAGTTCCTCACCTTTTAAATAAACCTGATTGAAATAGCCTGTCACACTACCAGTGCTATCGACATAACCATAACCGACAAACTCACCCGCAGCATTTTTGACACCAATAAAACTATTGGCTTCTGCTTGTGCCGTAAAATTTTTCCCATTTTCGTCAAAGATGATGTTTTCAATCGGATCTGGCGTAATGGTATCCACCAAAGCATTTAACTTAAGTTCGACACTTTGATTGCCCATTCGATCTATGACAACGAAAGTTAATTCTTCTCCATGTAAATAAACTTGGTAGAAGTAACCTGTCACATTACCTGCGTTATCTGCAGAACCATGACCTATTAACGCACCCTCAGCATTTCTGACTTCTATATTACTATTTGCTTCTGCCTGCGCTATAAAGTTTTGACCGTTCGCATCAAGTACAATATTTTTAATCGGATTTGGCGCAATATCATCAAATGGAGCTTTTATTGAAACAACATCACTCACATTTCCAGCTCGATCTTTAACAGTAACTGTGAATTCTTGTCCATGTAAATTAGAGCTACCCAAGAAAATAGTGAATGTACCATCAGCATTTACACTCTGACTCCACGTATTCACCTGTTGACCATTCTGATCAAAAATCTGGATGAAGGTATTTGGCTCAGCTACACCAGAAAGGGATGAACCATCTTCATTGAAGGTAAGATTACTTGCAGCCGCGGGAGCAATATCATCAAGCGGTGCTTTTACAGTAACCCCACCACTCATATTACCAGCCCGATCTACTACAACTACCTTAAACTCTTCTCCATGCAAGTAGTTACTGTATAAAGAGATGTTAAATGTTCCATCCCAATTAACATTATTATTCCAAAGATTTACTAATTGACCATTCTGATCAAATATTTGAATCGTAGCATTGGGTTCAGCCATACCAGTTAGATATGAACCATCTTCGCTAAATACTAAATTAGTCGCATTTTCCGGTGCAGTATTATCAAGAAAGGCTGTTTGTTTTACTTCAACGCTACGATTACCAGCTTGATCAATCACAACAAAAGTGAGTTCCTCACCTTTTAAATAAACTTGATTCAAGTATCCTGAGACATTACCAGCACTATCTACATAACCTGAACCTACAACCTCACCCGCAGCATTTTTAACTTCAACTTGAGTATTTACTTCTGCTTGCGCTGTAAAGTTTTGACCATTTTCATTGAAGATGATGTTTTCAATCGCATTCGGAGCAATATCATCAATTAAAGCATTTTGTTTAACCTCTGCACTGCGGTTACCAGCTCGGTCAATTACAACAAAAGTAATTTCTTCTCCATGTAAATGAACCTGATATAAGTAGCCTGAAACATTGCCCATGCTATCGGTTGAACCATATCCTATGACTTCACCAGCAGCATTTTTGATTTCAATTTGAGTATTTGCTTCGGCCTGAGCTGTAAAGTTTTGGCCATTTTCGTTGAAAGTAATATTTTCAATCGGATTTGGTGCAATATCATCACTTAAAGCATTCTGCTTGACCTCTGTACTACGGTTACCAGCTCGGTCAACGACAACAAAAGTGAGTTCTTCCCCATGTAAATAGACTTGATATAAATAACCTGAGACATTACCAGCACCATCTACATAACCAGAACCTAAAATCTCACCTGCAGTATTTCTAACTTCAACTTGAGTATTTGCTTCTGCTTGCGCCGTAAAGTTTTGACCGTTTGAGTCAAGTACAATATTTTCAATCGGATTTGGTGCAATATCATCAATCAAAGCATTCTGCTTAACTTCTGTACTGCGGTTACCCGCTCGATCTACAACGATGAAAGTTAATTCTTCTCCATGTAAATAGACCTGATACAAGTAACCAAAAACATTGCCTGTACTATCTGCTGACCCATAACCTATGACGTCACCATTGGTATTTTTAATTTCAATTTGGCTATTTGCTTCGGCCAGAGCTGTAAAGTTCTGACCATTGATATCGAATACAATATTTTCAATCGGATTTGGCGCGATATCGTCATTCAAAGCACTCTGCTTGACCTCTGCACTACGGTTACCCGCTCGATCTATCACGACAAAAGTAAGTTCCTCACCATGTAAATAAACTTGCTGAAAATAACCAGATACATTACCTGAGCTATCGGTATAGCCAAAACCAATCTTATTTCCAGCCTGATCTAATACATCAATAGAGCTTCCAGCTTCTGCCTGAGCTGTAAAGCTTTGGCCATTTTCGTTAAAGATGATATTTTCAATCGCATTTGGTGCAATGGTATCAATTAAAGCATTTTGCTTAAATTCGACACTTCGGTTACCAACTCGATCTATGACAACAAAAGTAAGTTCTTCACCATGTAAATAGGTTTGATTGAAAGAACCAGAAGCATTACCAGCACTATCTGTAGAGCCCCAACCCATCTGATTACCTAATGAATCAAAAACTTCAATCTGACTATTTGCTTCTGCTTGCGCTGTAAAGTTTTGACCGTTTGCATCAAGTAAAATATTTTTAATTGGATTTGGTGCGATATCATCAAGTGGAGCTTTAATTGAAACAGCTTCACTCACATTTCCGGCTTGGTCTTTAACAGTGACCGTGAATGCCTCTCCATGTAAATTATTGCTACCTAAAAAAACAGTAAATGTACCGTCCGAGTTAACGGTATTATTCCATATATTCAATGGCTGACCATTATGATCAAAAACCTGAATCGTAGTATTCAGTTCTGCTACACCCGTAAGATATGAACCATCTTCTGAGAAAACTAAATTACTGGCTGGTGTAGGAGGAACTGTATCAGCGGTAATTACAGTATCGGTGCTTACTTGTCCACGAGCATCCTTAATTGATAAGAACAACTGCTCACCATCAACAAGAGGGCGGTCAAGCTGGAGTTTAAAATAACTTGATCCATTCCAGCCGTTATCTTCACCGACTTTAATTTCAGCTACAACTTCACCTTTGGCATCTTTAACAATGAGAGTACTATTATTTTCAGCTTGCCCACTTATCACTCCGTCTGAAGTAAAGCTATCTACATATGGGGCAAAAGCATAGTTAGGCGCCTGTATCTGAGCAGCTAAACTTACATTTCCATTTACATCTGTAGCCGTGACATAAACTGTCTCAGCATTGGTTAAAAACATACCTAATTCTATCGAGAAACTTCCACTCTCGTCGGTCCAGTTATTCCAAAACCATTTATTAAGAATGTTTCCTTGTCCATCTTTAACCAAAATTTCAGAGAAAGGTTCTGCATGACCATAAACTAGATCACCAACATCATTGAAATTTACATCTGTTGGAACAGGTGGAGGAGTCAGATCTACAACAATATTCTGCTCAGGGCTTATCAAACCTTTATTATCAATAATTTGAACGGAAATTTGCTCTCCATCAATTAAAGGTCGGTTTACACTCAAGCTAAAATGACTAAATTCATTCCCACTATTGTCATCACCTATTGTAACTTTTCCTAATTCATTTCCCTCAGCATCACGCACAATTACCGTACTATTATCTTCAGCAAAACCAGAAATTAAGCCTTCTTGTGTAATACGTTCAACATGTGGAATATAAGCAAAGTTTGGAACTTCGATTAGGGCTTCACTCGTATTTTGATTTTTATCTACTACTTGTACGGTAACCGACTCACCTTCTTTTAAAAATTGGAACACAGGTAAACTTGCAAAGCCTTGTTCATCTGTAACACCGTTAGCGATTAGATTTCCTGTTCCGGAAAACACAAGAATAAGGCTGTTAGGTTCATTGACATGTACTGATAAAGTTTCGCCACTGATATCAAATTGTGGAGTTTCTAAAAATACTGCGGGCGTATAGTCTGCGGTAATATATTGCGGATGGCCTGAAACATTATCTTTATCTGTAGAGATAATAATTTGAGTACCTTCCTTCAAAGGTTGGTCAAGGGATAAAGTAAATGGTCTGACTTCACCTAATTCCATTACACTAAAAGGCGTAATACCTGAGCCCTCAAATGCAATAGAGTTAAACTCTTGTAGAATATTTCCATTCTGATCTTTTACAATAAAATGACTACCTTCAGTCGCATAACCAGTGATCACACCTTCTGGACTAATTCGTAAAATACTAAGAGCTGGAACTTCAGTAACTAGTCCAATTGATGAATTTTCGCTGCTGTATCCATTATAAGTAGCAACTGCATAAACTTCTTCATTTGAACTAATTGAAAGGTCTTGTAGAGTAAATTTACCCTCATCATTAGTTATTGTACTTGCAAGCCAATCACCATTTTTATTGTAGATATCGACTTTACTTCCTTTATATGCGCTACCCGAAATGATAGCTCCATCTATATTATTAAAAGTTAGAGAATCTAGTATTGGTGAATTCGGAGTATGATCTACATTATAATTTTGAATCTGTTTAATAATCGCTGTATTGCCAGCTTGATCAGTAAGGCTAATATCAATTGATATATTGGTTTGCGATTCTTCTGACCACAAGAACTCTGCTGGAATTTCAGCAACCCATTCTTGGGTTAGCTCATCAAAATGAAAGTTATAAAGAACATCATTTAAGGTAGTATTTACTGTAGTCAACGCGCTGTTTAAATCTGTTGGTAAATTATCGATTTCTAGTTTTATCGAAATAATCTGATCTTTTTCAACTAGACTTATCTTATTATCTTCAGTAATTGATTTAACAGTTACTGTACTTTCTTGAATATTTAAAGAATTATCTACCACCACTTTTTGTACAGCGGTTTCTGAGGTATTGCCTGCAACGTCTGTCACCACAGCTTTATATTGGTAAACACCATCAGTTAAATCTTTTTGATCAGCTGTTGTTACCTGCCAAGTCTTTCCGTCATCTGTTGAAACTTCGTAATGGTCTAATAAAGCAGCTTGTTCTCCAATCACAATCGGTTGAGCCAACTTCAATGTAAAACTATTATCTTGTGTGATCTGGTCTGTTGCTGAAACACCTGTATCAGACAAATCAGATAAAGTTAGTTCACCTGCTGTCGGCGCCGTTGTATCCACAACTACTTTTTGTACAGCAGTTTCTGATGTATTCCCTGCAAGATCTGTCACCACAGCTTTATATTGGTAAACACCACCCATTAAATCTTTTTGATCAGCTGTTGTTTCCTGCCAAGTCTTTCCGTCATCTTTAGAAATTTCATAATGATCTAGTAAAGCTGCTTGTTCGCCGATAACAATCGGTTGGGCCAACTTCAAAGTAAAACTATTATCTTGCGTAATCTGGTCGGTTGTCGAAACACCTGTATCGGACAAATCAGATAAAGTTAGTTCACCTGCTTTCGGTGCTGTAGTATCCACCTCTACTTTTTGGACAGCAGTTTCTGATGTATTCCCAGCTCGATCTGTCACGATAGCTTTGTAAAGATAAATTCCGTCAGCTAAATCTTTTTGATCAGCTGTTGTTTCCTGCCAAGTCTTCCCTTCATCTTTCGATATCCAGTAAGTGATTTGGCTATTCACTTCTTGTCCGCTAATTATTAAGTTAAAAGTTTTATCTTGTGTGATCTGATCAGTTACAGAAACACCTGTATCGGACAAATCAAATAAAGTCAGTTCACCTGCTTTCGGCGCTGTAGTATCCACCACTACTTTTTGTATAGCGGTTTCCGATGCATTTCCAGCTCGGTCTGTCACTACAGCTTTATAAAGATAACTTCCATCAGCTAAATCTTTTTGAGTTACTGTTGTTTCCTGCCAAGTCTTTCCTTCATCAGTAGAAACCAAATACGTTACTCGGCTGCCACTTTCCTGGCCTTCAATCTTTAAATTGAAGTTTTTATCTTGAGTGATCTGGTCCGTTGTTGAGGCACCTGAGTCCAAAAGATTTTTGAGAATCAAATTACCTGGCTCAGGAGGGGTCGTGTCTTTAGGATCTTTCCGTGACAATAAAGCAATAGTTCCTGCACCAGCCAAAACACTGACCACCCCAGTCCAGAGAGGTACAGAAGATGATGAGTCTATAAACTTTGGTGCATCTTTTACTTCTAAATAATTAACAGTAGTCTGTCCGGTAGGATCTTCACCTAAACTGGCAGTCCAATAACTCTGCCCTTCATTTAAAAGAATTTGCGGATTTTCGCTAATAAAATAGTTTTCTAAAACAATTTCAGTTCCATCTTTTAGATGAATAATTGCATTATTTCCCTCTCTTGTTATTGAGGCAATTTTTTCTGGACTTATATCAATTTTTGCGATTTCTTTAGGATCTACTACAATATTTTTTGTCTGGCCTACATTAATATCAACTGTATTATTTTTTGAAGCAGTATTTGCCATTAATGATACTTGTACCATTTTTCCACCATGAAATTTTAAATAATTATTAAGTTTTTCTAAAATATTAAGTAAAATAGACACTCATTTTTATAAAATATTATTAAAGATCATAAAACACTAAACCCTTATTATAGCTGCATAAAAATTACGGCTTTTTATATGGTTAAAAATTTTTATGTATCCATTAATATTATTTTAAAATGATAAAACATTTAGAATGTTTTTCTATTCCCCATATATAGAATTTAAAGCTTAGGCATTGTAATGGATAAAATTTTATCAATCTACTCTTAAGTTAAATGTCTTATAGAATTTTTATAAATTAAATTAATTGAAAAATCTTTAAATCATAATTAAACCAATAATGATCAATTTTTCCCTCATTTGAAATGACATTAAAACTATTCGGAACATGATAATGCAAACGGCTAGATGTCGCTGTCCCTGCATGAATGTCATAAATAGGATGATCTATTTCTAAATGATAGATCTGCGTCAAATCATATACAGCAGTTTTATGTAGATGCCCATGTAACATACCGAATAGCCCTGTCGTGCTCCATTTTTCGAGTGCCATTTTTCCTAATACAGGGCAATCTTTAATACCGTGCTCGTCATCAGGTGGAGTATAAAAAGGCTGATGAAAAACCACTAATTTGATTTTATTCGCGGGCCCTTGTTGTAATCGCTCATATGTAGTTTGTATTTGTTCAATCGAAATATGCCCACGTGTGTGATAACGGCGACGTATGCTATTCACGCCAACGATATAAAAATGCTCAGTTTCTAATGTGGGTTCAAGCTGACCAAAAAAATATTGATAGCGAGTAAATGGAGAAAAAAAACGGTTCCAGACATGATACAAGGGAATATCGTGATTACCCGGTACAATAAGATAAGGAATATTAAGACTATCTAAAAATTGGCGACAATTATAAAACTGTTGATATCGGGCACGCTGAGTAATATCTCCACTCACAACAATAACTTCAGGTTTATGTTGGGTACAAAAAAGCCGGATCGCATCTAAACAGGCCTCAATTTCTGTTCCAAAATGCAAATCAGACAGATGTAATAACATTTGGCACCATAATATTTAAAGCATTCTTTTCTACAGTGAAATTTAATGGTGTTTTCATCTCTAATATTTCACCATCTAAAGCCACGGTAAGTTTTGATCTTTTTGCACAATCTACCATCACATGGTCTGCACAAAAACTATAAACATCTTGTGCCTCTTCTACTTTGCCTTGAATCCACTGCCACAACATGTTTAATAAACTAAGCCTATCACTTTTTGTAATGACCACTCCAGCGACTCGCCCTTGTGCAGCACAATCCGCAATTCTTAGTTTCATATCACATAGTTGCAATTGATTATTACCAAAAAAAATTAGAGGTGTTTTGACTGGATATTTCTTCCCATCAACCGTGACGGAGAGTTTCATTGATTTATTTTCTCTTAATAAAACGTCCAAAGCCGAGGTATAGGCATGTAAAGGCAAACGACCTAAGTATTTATTGTAGAGCTCGCGTTTTTTTATAAACAATGGATAAAGGCCTAAGCTCGCATTGTTCAAATAAATCTGATCGTTAATCGTCGCAATATGTACAGAACGTGGTGTACCTGTAGCGATGACTTCAGCGGCTTCTAATAAATCTAAAGGAATATCTAAAACTTTAGCGACATAATTAAAAGTCCCCAAAGGTAAAATTCCCATAGGGATATTGGTGTATCGAAGTTTTGAAGCGACTGCATTTAACGTCCCATCACCACCAGCTGCAACAACGACGCCTAAATTTGCACTTTGACTATGCCGATGGATGACTTTATTCATCAAATCATCAAAGGTGACGCCCTCTGCTAATTCAAAAACTTGTATTTCAAAACCAAATTCGGTTAGTACAGTCATTAATTGTTCATACATATCTTCATGTTTCGAAGCATGAAAGCCCGATTTCTGGTTATAGATGATAGAGAGAGGTTTTAAAGTCCGCATTTTTATTATCTTAGAGAGGATTTACCCTATATTTTGTATAGAAAATCGCCTAATAAAAGTCTCTTTATGTAAATTTCGAATGATGATCATTTGTTTAATCAATAATAATTCTCAAGAAAAATTTAAACATCAAGTTATTGATTTTTAAAAAAATAAATAATATAAATAACACACATACAACATAAAAATGTAAAGAATAAAATACACCAAAAAACAATAAATTCATGATTTTAATCAAGAAAATTTAAAAATCAAAATATCTATTTCTTATTCTTTAGTCTTATTTTTTTTATGATTTTATGCTTTAATACAGCCACTTTTTTATTTGATCTTTCATTGTACCTCAATGAATGACTTGTACATTGTTGTACATATTTTGAATAGGCCTCACCATGACCACAGTGAACGCACCAGAATTCGTTCGTCATCCTAAGCTTATCGCATGGGTTGAAGAAATTGCAAACGTAACCAAACCAGCAAAAATCGAATGGTGTGACGGAAGCGAAGAAGAGTATCAACGTCTAATCGACTTGATGATCGCTAACGGCACCATGCAGAAATTAAACCAAGAAAAACATCCTGGTTCTTATCTTGCAAATTCTGATCCATCTGATGTTGCGCGTGTTGAAGATCGTACCTACATTTGCTCTCAAAAGAAAGAAGATGCTGGTGCGACAAACAACTGGGAAGAACCAGCTGTTATGCGTGAAAAGTTAAATGGTTTGTTTGAAGGGTCAATGGAAGGTCGTACAATGTACGTTGTGCCTTTCTCTATGGGTCCACTTGGAAGCCATATTGCTCATATCGGCATTGAGTTAACTGACTCTCCTTACGTTGCTGTTAGCATGCGCAAAATGGCACGTATGGGTAAAGCAGTTTATGACGTGTTAGGTACAGACGGCGAATTTATTCCTTGTATTCATACCGTAGGTGCTCCACTCACTGAAGGGCAAAAAGACGTTGCATGGCCTTGCAACCCTGAAAAATACATCGTTCATTACCCAGAAACTCGTGAAATCTGGTCTTACGGTTCTGGTTACGGCGGTAACGCATTACTTGGTAAGAAATGTTTAGCACTTCGTATTGCTTCCGTTATGGGACGCGAACAAGGTTGGTTAGCTGAACATATGCTTATTCTTGGTGTAACTAACCCACAAGGTGAAAAACACTATATCGCTGCAGCATTCCCATCTGCATGTGGTAAAACAAACTTTGCAATGTTAATTCCACCAGCAGGCTATGAAGGCTGGAAAATTGAGACTGTAGGTGACGATATTGCTTGGATCAAACCAGGTGAAGATGGTCGTCTATACGCAATCAATCCAGAAGCTGGTTTCTTTGGTGTTGCTCCTGGTACAAATACTAAAACCAACCCTAACTGTATGGCAACTCTTCACAAAGATGTTATCTATACAAACGTTGCGGTAACTAATGATGGTCAAGTATGGTGGGAAGGTCTTTCTAAAGAAGTTCCAACTAACTTAACTAACTGGAAAGGTCAACCTCACGTAAATGGTGAAAAAGCTGCTCATCCAAATGCGCGCTTCACTGTTGCTGCTGGTCAATGCCCTTCTATCGATGCTGACTGGGAAAATCCAGCAGGTGTTCCGATTTCTGCATTTATCTTCGGTGGTCGCCGTGCAGATACAGTTCCTTTAGTTTCTGAAGCTTTTGATTGGGTTGATGGCGTTTATAAAGCTGCAACTATGGGTTCAGAAACCACTGCTGCTGCTGTTGGTCAACAAGGTATCGTTCGTCGTGACCCATTCGCGATGCTTCCATTTGCTGGCTACAACATGGCTGACTACTTCGATCACTGGTTAAGCCTTGGTGAAGAAGTAAGTACAAAAGCTGAAGCTGCTGGTAATAAATTACCAAAAATCTTCAACGTAAACTGGTTCCGTCGTGATGCTGAAGGCAACTTCGTATGGCCTGGTTTCGGTCAAAACATGCGTGTTCTTGAGTGGATCATTGACCGTTGTGAAGGTCGTGCAAACGCTGTTGAAACACCAATTGGTCTTGTTCCAACTTACGATGACTTGAACTGGGAAGGTACTGATTTCTCTAAAGAAGAATTTGACCTTATCACAGCTCAAAATAAAGATCAGTGGGTTACTGAAATTGAAAGCCACACTGAGTTATTCAATAAACTTGGTGAACGCTTACCAAAAGCATTAAAAGAACGTCAAACAGCTTTACTTGAAGCTGTAAAAACTGGCTTCTAATTGCTAAATATAAAAAAGGTCGCTATATGCGACCTTTTTTATTATGCGGCATCATCTTTTTGTCGACGTCCAGCCAAATAGCTTTCCAAATTTTTTACTTGTTTTTCATCAAATGCCAAACCTAGCTTAGTTCTACGCCACAATATATCTTCTGCCGTATTTGCCCATTCATTTTCACATAAATACTGAACTTCAGATTCAAATAAACCGTGACCAAAATCTTGTCCTAACTGCTCAAGAGTTTTTTGCTCATGCAAAATATTCCAAATTCTAGAGCCATACGCATTTGCCCAGCGCGTAGCAAGCTGCTCAGTTACCCCTTCCATTTGGTTTTGAATCCTTATAACTAAATCTTCAAGTGTGGTCCAATTCTCTGCACCAGGTAATACTTCATTTGCGGTCCACTCCTCTCCCATTTCTATGAAAAATGGGCTAAGTTGTTCCAGAGCTGATTCCGCTAATTTCCGGTAGGTCGTAATCTTTCCACCAAATACGGACAGCAAGGGAGTGGTTTTATCTTCCACTTGTAATGCTACAGTATAGTCACGGGTCACTGCTGAAGGATTATCTGACTCATCATCACATAAAGCTCGAACTCCAGAAAACTGACTTACAATATCTGCGCGGGTGAGCTGCTTTTTAAAATGCGAATTTGTCACCGTTAAAAGGTAATCAATTTCTACTTCTGTAATCTCTACCTTTTGTGGATCATCTAAATATTCCTGATCTGTCGTACCTATTAATGTGTAGTGTTCTAAATAAGGAATGGCAAACACAATACGTCGGTCTTCGTTTTGCATAATAAAGGCTTTATGGCAATCATACAGTTTAGGCACAACAATATGACTTCCTTGTATAAGCCGAATTTGATATGGCGATTTTAATTGTAGATTTTCACTAATAATTTCCTCGACCCACGGCCCTGCTGCATTCACTAAGGCTTTTGCACGTATTTGATAAAGCTCAGCCCCAGTTTGTAATTCCAGATGCCACAATTCTTGTTGTCTATAAGCCTTAATACATCGTGTTCGTGTTACAACTTTGGCCCCGTTCTCTTTCGCTTGTAGTGCGTTTAATACGACAAGACGTGCATCATCTACAGTACAATCAGAATATTCAAAGCCTCGGGTTATAGCTGGCTTTAAGGGACTATCTTCTTTGAAATATATGAGATTTGACCCTAATAATTTTTCTCGTTTCCCTAAATGATCATAAAAAAACAGGCCTGCCCGAATTAACCATGCAGGACGTAAATGTGGTCGATGAGGCATAATAAAACGCATTGGTTTAATAATATGAGGGGCTTTAGCCAACAAGACTTCACGCTCTGCTAAAGCTTCTCTAACCAACCGAAATTCTTTATGTTCTAAATAGCGTAAACCACCGTGAATTAATTTACTGCTCGCAGATGAGGTATGACTAGCTAAATCGTCTTTTTCACATAAAAATACAGATAATCCGCGGCCTGCTGCATCATTAGCAATACCTACACCATTAATACCGCCACCAATTATGGCAATATCATATATTTTTGAATAATCATTAGCTTGTACTGTCATTTCTCATTTTCTTTTTATTGTTTATGTTATTAAAAATTAAAACATCAAATTGATGAAACAACAATCAAAAAAGCAGAATAATCAATTTTAAATACCTATCAGGTTAATCCGTCATTGATTACTCTGCGATTTAATTACTTTCAGAAGAAATCAATCTTCTGCCCAATTTTGACTACGTTGAACTGCCTTCAACCATCCCTTATATATAACTTCAGTTTCTTCAAGGCTGGTACGTGGCTCGAAAACCTTTTCTATTGCGGACTTATTCTTCAATTCATTCAAATCTTGCCAGAAACCTGTTGCCAACCCAGCAAGAAAAGCAGCACCTAAAGCTGTTGTTTCTTTCATGGTGGGTCTTTCAACTGGAGTGGCTAAAATATCAGCCTGAAATTGCATTAAGAAATTATTAGCAGTTACTCCACCATCAACTCGGAGTGTTCGAAGCTCTTCTTCTGCATCTTGCTGCATCGCGTCAAGTACGTCTCGTGTCTGGTAAGCAATTGACTCTAAAGTTGCACGAATAATATGCTCTATACTCGCTCCGCGAGTGAGTCCAAAAATTGCCCCTCGAGCGGTCGGATCCCAATATGGAGCACCTAAACCTGTAAAGGCAGGTACGACATATACGCCATTACTGTCCTTTACACGTGTTGCATAAAGCTCCGAGTCTTTAGCGTTCTTAATTACCTTCAGCTCATCACGAAGCCACTGTACGCAAGAGCCGCCATTAAACACGGCGCCCTCTAAGGCATAGTTCACTTCACCATGTGCACCACACGCAATCGTCGTCAGTAAGCCATGCTCTGAACGGACAATCTTTTTACCCGTGTTCATTAATAGAAAGCAGCCTGTGCCATAAGTATTTTTTGCTTGTCCAGGTTCTACACACATTTGCCCAAAAAGTGCAGCTTGTTGATCCCCAGCTATACCTGCAATTGGAATTCCAACCTCTTGCCCACTAATTGTATGTGTATAGCCATACACCTCAGATGAACTACGTACCTCTGGTAGCATTGCTTTAGGAATGTCTAAAGTTTTTAAAAGTGCCTCATCCCAGTCTAGCTTTTCAATATCAAAAAGCATTGTTCGCGAAGCATTGGTGAAATCAGTGACATGGGCTGCACCATTGGTTAATTTCCAGATTAACCATGTATCGACCGTACCAAATAATAACTCCCCTCGCTCGGCACGTTCACGGCTTCCTTCTACATGGTCCAGAATCCATTTTATTTTGGTGGCAGAAAAATACGGATCAATCACCAAACCTGTCACTTTACGGATGTGATCTTGCCAACCCGCCTTTTGTAATTGATTACATATCTCTGTAGTTTGACGGCTTTGCCAAACAATTGCATTGTAAATAGGTTTTCCTGTTTTCTTATCCCATACAATTGTGGTTTCCCGCTGGTTTGTAATCCCAATTGCTGCAACTTGTTCACTCTTAATGCTAGCTTGAGCCAATACCTCTACCCATACAGCACTTTGTGTCGCCCAAATTTCCATAGGGTCATGCTCGACCCAACCTGGTTGAGGATAAATCTGGGTAAATTCTTTTTGAGCAATACTTACAACGTTAGCATCATGATCTAAAACAATTGCTCTTGAGCTTGTTGTTCCCTGATCGAAAGCGACAATATATTTTTTCGGGCAATTTGACATCTGAACGTCCCTTTCATTATCTACACACAACTAGCTCATGACGATAAAACATCATGTCTAACTGCATTATTCAAAATTTTCTTTGGAATATATCATTGTTTTTAACGCATATATTGCTTCTAAACTAAACATTGGTCATTCTTGATCAATTTTCTTATCTTTATGGGAAAATAATGTGCAGTAAATCAAAATTTAGCTACAAGAACATGCGAATTGTCTAATTTGAAATCACATAAATATTCAACCTATCCCTTTGCTTAAATAATAAACATTGTTTTACAGACATAAAAAAAATAAAGTGAAATACTCCTCTGGATAATATGTAAAAACGGAATAAATTCTCTCTTTTTTAGCATTCAACCCAAGCGAAACATGGAGCGACCCATGGTTGATCAACCCTCTACAGCAACAACTCCACAACCTCATTTAGATACAAAAACCCGCCTAAAATCAATTTTGGGTGGTTCTGCTGGTAACCTTGTCGAATGGTACGACTGGTATGTATATGCCGCATTTACCCTCTATTTTGCTCATGCATTTTTCCCAAAAGGAAGTCAAACCGCTCAGCTTCTTCAAGCTGCTGCAATTTTTGCAGTAGGTTTCTTGATGCGCCCAATCGGTGCATGGATTATGGGAATCTACTCAGACCGTAAAGGACGTAAAGCAGGTCTTACGCTTTCCGTCACTTTAATGTGTGTCGGTTCTCTACTCATTGCAGTCACCCCTTCCTATGAAAGCATTGGCGTATTCGCTCCACTACTTTTAGTTGTCGCACGTTTAATTCAAGGTTTAAGTGTAGGCGGTGAATATGGTGCAAGCGCCACATATTTAAGTGAAATGGCTGAAAGAAATCGACGTGGTTTTTTCTCGAGCTTTCAATATGTAACCTTAATTGCAGGACAATTGACGGCTTTATGTGTTCTTTTAATATTACAAATCGTATTAACCGAACAACAGTTGCATGATTGGGGATGGCGCATTCCATTCTTTATTGGCGCTTTACTTGCCATTGTTGTGTTCCGTATTCGTCGTGGCTTATTAGAAACACAATCTTTTAAAAATGCTCAAGCTGAAAAAGACCAGCCCGAATCAGGCATGTTTGCTTTATTCAAGCACTACCCAAAAGAAGCTTTTACAGTATTATTTTTAACAGCTGGCGGAACTTTAGCTTTTTATACTTACACGACTTACCTACAAAAATATTTAGTGAATACTTCCGGATTTACAAAACCCGAAGCCACTCAAATTACCACTTTAGCGCTATTTATTTTCATGTGCTTACAACCTGTAGCTGGTGCTTTGTCAGACCGAATCGGACGTAAACCACTCATGATCACTTTTGGTGTAACTGGGGTTTTATTTACTTATATTTTATTTAATACCCTTGCAACCACAGATAATTATTGGACTGCTTTCTGGTTATGTTTGGCAGGTCTAGTCATGGTAACGGGATATACATCAATTAATGCCGTGGTTAAAGCTGAACTTTTCCCTGCTCATATTCGGGCTTTAGGGGTAGCTTTACCCTACGCGATTGCCAATACCTTGTTTGGCGGTACAGCAGAGTTCTTTGCTTTGAGTTTTAAAGAGGCTGGTCATGAATCTTGGTACTTTATTTATGTAACTATTATGATCTTCATTTCACTCATTATTTATATTTTTATGAAAGATACTAAGCATCATTCAAAAATTAAAGAACATTAATATTTTACCAATAAGCGCTAATATCATCGGCCGATGTTAGCTTAAATCGTGCGATTAAGCCCCAACAATCGCTCTGTTTTATGAGATACTAGAGATAAGAATATAAGGATGATACTGATGAATAGAAGTATTTTATGTTTGGCATTAAGCAGCATGTTTATTTTAACTGCTTGTCAGACCACCCCTCGACAATATAATGGCTCAACTGGCTATCAGATTGAAAACCAAACAAAAACTTCTGCAACTTTAGCTTATACATTGGCTAGCCGCACTAATCAGCAGTTAGATGAACGTAAATTGCAACGTGCTTGTCAAAATGTATTGGGTGCTCAAAAAGTTTATAAATTGTCAGTTCTCAGCATTAATGAGATTTCAAACCCATCTCAACAAGAACATTATGGTGTCCAATTGGGTGAAACTCGTGCCTCATTTGGTTTATCTAATACACCGAGCTTAAACAATGGTGAAGATTATGCGACTCGCCAAGCGCTTGAAGCACGCCCGAGTACGCTAAAAGTCGTTCGTTATACTTGCTCATAATATAAAAAAGACGCTGTTTTTACAGCGTCTTATAAAAACTTACATTTCTAAATTCTTTAGCTTCATCAAGGTCTGGCCATGTTGATGCACTTCTTTCATCAATCTTTTGATATTTAGGATGGCTAAAGTTTTTAACACGGCTATCTGCGACCCAGACTTCGGGTGCAAATTTTAAAAATTCATCTAAGAAGAAGCGGTTGCACTGGTCATATAACACATCAGCAGCCAATAAAATATCAACTTGCTCTGCTTTATATAAATCGTCCAGATATTCAAGCTCAACATCATTTAACAAAGCATTTTCACGGCAGGCTGCAAGACTCACTTGATCAATATCACAACAAATTACTCTTTTAGCACCAGCCATTTTTGCTGCAATTGCAACAACACCTGAACCTGCACCAAAATCGAGAACAACCTTATCTTTAACATGATGCGGCTCTGCAAGTATCCACTGCGCCATCGCCAAACCAGATGCCCAACAAAAGATCCAATACGGCGTATCATTCCAAATACGGCGAATAATTTCATCATCTAAGCGATCAGTTGGAAAAACTGGCGGAATCAACCATAAAGAAATAGGTGTTTCCGGCAACTGCTGTGCCATTAACTCACAATGAGGGATGACTTCATGCAAGGCTTGAAGTAAATGTTCAGGGGCTTTGGTAAGTTGAAAGGTGCAGCTCATCAGATTTCTTTTAATTCGTTTTTATAACAGGCATAACAGAGTCATTCCATTATGATTTGAATTTTTAGAATAACCTTCAGTTAGACCTACTTTTCTTTCGGGAAAAGTAGGCAAAACCATTGTCATCCGCAAAACTCGACAAATACTATCTACACTCGATAGCATCGCAGAAACATTAAATTTTAATGTAATCCTGCCTCAAACAATTGCGGATAACGGTTACGCGTATCAATAACAGCCTAGCGTTAATTAAATTAACCTAAAGCTTTTTCAGCAGCTTCAACAGTTTGACGAATCAAAGTTGTAATTGTCATTGGACCTACACCACCCGGTACTGGTGTATATGCAGAAGCAATTTCTTCGATACCTTGTAGCTGGATGTCGCCTACACCACCGCCATCACGAGGATGGAAACCAGCATCCACAACCACTGCACCTGGTTTAATCCAGTCTTTTTGAATAAGTTCCGCCTTACCCACAGCACCAACAATAATGTCAGCCTGTTTCACAAGCTCAGGTAAGTTTTGTGTGCGTGAATGACAAATCGTTACTGTTGCATTAGCTTGCAAAAGCATCATTGCCATTGGTTTACCTAAAATTGCTGAACGACCAACCACAACTGCATGTTTGCCCGCAATTTCAATGTTGTTCTCTTTTAGGATAGTCATAATGCCGGCTGGAGTTGCTGAACCATATGCAGCTTCACCCATTGCCATACGACCAAAACCGAGGCAAGTCACGCCATCTACATCTTTAGCTAACGAAATCGCATCAAAACATGCGCGTTCATCAATTTGTGCAGGTACTGGATGTTGTAAAAGAATACCGTGAACATCTGGATTGGCATTAAGTTTTTCGATTTCTGCTAATAATTGTTCTGTTGTTGTTTCTTGTGATAATTCAATTTTTAAAGAATCCATCCCTACTCGACGGCAGGCATTTCCTTTCATGCGTACATAAGTTGCAGATGCGCCATCATCCCCAACCAAAATAGTCGCCAAAATTGGGGTACGACCTGTTTTAGCTTTTAAAGCTTCAACACGTACCGACAAATTTTCTTCAATTTGCTTTGCTAATGCGCGACCGTCTAAAACCAATGCCACAGCACATCTCCAAGGTAGACATGAATTTAATATGCCAATAATACATGATTATTTGGACAATTTTATTCTAGATGTTGCTTTTATGTTCATCTTCACTAAAAACAGTATTGTTTTTTCTGTAAAGGTTGCTAATATGTGCATCACCAAATGTAGGCGGGGTGGCAGAGTGGTCATGCAGCGGACTGCAACTCCGTGGACGCCGGTTCGATTCCGACCTCCGCCTCCAAATTTGGTAAAGCCCGGGTGGTGAAATAGGTAGACACAGGGGATTTAAAATCCCCCGCCCACAAAGCGTGCCGGTTCGAGTCCGGCCCCGGGCACCATTTTCTAATATTGAAAATGGTGCCATAAAGAATCCAGCGTAAGCTGGTTTTTTTATGCCTATAAAAAATAAAGGATGCTGCTTAGCACCCCTTACCCTACCCAATATATCTAAGCGGTTTTTTGCTTATCTTTTTCAGGTGTCAAATTCATATCTAACACTAATTGATAGTGTCGACTTGTATCTACTTTATATTCTGCATTTTTAATTGAATCTACAAAAATCCAGTTCGACTGCACCTGTGCTTGATCTAGCGTAACCAATAAATAGCCCCGCTGATTTAAATTACAATACGCCAACTCATCGATAAGCGTGGTAAAGGCAAATTCAAATTGTTGTAGTTGAGCTATTGGAATACTTAAATATTTTTCAAGGCCTGGTGAAGAAACTGAACTTGTCGCCAACTCAACCCCAACATATTGACCTTTTTGGCTATACAAATAAGATGCCCATGCATTATGAGTATCGCCTGCCAGCACAATAACTTTCTTATTCAAACTAGCTAAGTTTTCATATACGGTTTCACGTTCAGCATAATAACCATCCCAAGCATCAAGGTTATATGGCACTACTGTTGTGACTCGCGCTTTCTCTTGAGCAGTTAATGTTGGATCGCCCTGTTCTAACCGCAATTTCAAGGTGACTAGCTCTGTAATTTGAGCATTCATTTTAGCCAAGGTTTCAGCCGAAGCCCCACCTGAGGTAATTTGCCCTAAAGACAACAATAACTCGGCAGGAATCCACATCTTACTCATTAGAACTTGCTGACCAATCACATTCCATGTTGCTGTAGATTGCTTCAATTTATCAACCAACCAATCTCTTTGTGTATAGCCCATTAAAGTACGCTTTGGATCAGTTAAGTCGACCTGAAACTTTTGAGCATTCAAACCAGCAGCTGTCATATAATCAGCATATTCAAGCTGTTTATCACGCGCAATAATACGTGTATCCAGCATCGTCAGCTCAACCAATGAACCGAAATTAAACTGTCGGTAAATATTTAAATGATCTGTGCTAGCAACTGGACGAATAGGCATCCATTCAAAATAAGCTTGTAGAGCAGCTAATTTACGATCAGAAAAAGACCCTTCATCACTTTGATGATTTTCGGCCCCATCACGCCAAGTATCATTTGCTAACTCATGGTCATCCCAAATTACAATAAAAGGATGACGCTGGTGAGCTGCCTGCAAGTCTTTATCTTGACGATAAAGTGCATAACGTTTGCGATAATCATCTAATTTGATAATTTCTTTATTATTATCTGTTGGTAAGGTTCGACCAAGTTTTTCTGCATCTTCCGCCGCATAGCCATCTGCCCCATATTCATAAATATAATCACCTAAATGAATAATGACATCGACATTCTGCTTTGCCATTTCACGGTAAACATAAAAGTAACCTGCCGGATAGTTCGAGCAAGAACATACGGCAAAGCTAACCTTATTGGTACTTATTGGTAATGTTTTAGTTTGACCAACAGATGAAATTTTATTTCCAAAACGGAAACGATAATAATAAATGGTATTCGCCTGTAGTCCTGTTGCATCCACCTTTACCGTGAAGTCATCAGTCTTGGTCGTTTCAACCATCCCCGTCTTTAAATTCTGCTTAAATTGATTATCAGTGGCAATTTCCCAAGTAACTTTAAGATGTGCACTAAGATCTACTGGTGTTAATCGCGTCCATAAAATCACTTTATCTTGCAAAGGGTCGCCGCTCGCAACTCCATGTAAAAAATCTGCTTGTGCCTCTGTACTTTCATCGTCTGAGCCATCATTACATCCCGTAAAAGCTACAGGCAAAGACAGTGCCCCAAAACCGAATAGACTTTTTTGAATTAATTCTCGGCGTGAAATTTTCTCTGACATACAACTACCTAAGTTTTAAGCAATGAGTGCCTTAAACTTAAGTAGATAAGATGAAGAAATTATGACTTAAGTAGATCTTATTTTTAAATACATGTACGAACTGATTGAAAATAAAGCAAACTATCTGATTTTCTCTTGCCAATCGCCGTCTTGTCATCTATTATTGCGCACATGCCCGGGTGGTGAAATAGGTAGACACAGGGGATTTAAAATCCCCCGCCCACAAAGCGTGCCGGTTCGAGTCCGGCCCCGGGCACCATTTTCAAATATTGAATTTGGTGTTACAAAGAATCCAGCGTAAGCTGGTTTTTTTATGCCTAATTAAAATGAATTTTATGATAAGAATATTATTACTTCTGTGTAGCATCCTTTCTATATCCAAGGTTTACGCTACAGACCTTTTTTCTGGCACTATTTCTTTCAAAGATGACAACTGGTACTTTTCACGCTGCTCTATTACCAAAGATGATTACTTAATTAAAGCACCTGAGCAGATCATAGATAAATTCAAAGCATTACAACAAAAACGAGAAACTTATTGGATCAGTTTATTAGCAGATGCCGATTATCAAGAGAATGGTGTTTTAGTGTTAAAAATTAAAGAAATAAACGAAATTCATTCAAAGACATCTTGTCATTTATTAGATGCATTTGAAAATATTGAGAATCGAGAGTAATCACCACTCTCGATTCACAACCAGCTCTTCCATCTCAAGATCTATATATCCTGCACCCTGCGCCACCATCATCATTGCCTCAGCAATATAGTCAGCAGCACTATCATCTAGTGAAGAATCCAGATCTTCGAACTGTGGTTTCATTTCATTAATTTCAATAACAGTTTGATGAGCATATCGATAGATATCCTGATCAGCTAAAGCAGACTTTTGAACTTTTTTGGCAAATTGTTCAATTAACTGCTTGAGTTCAGCGACTAAAATATCTGGATAATACTCATCATCAAACATTGGGAGAAGTAAGTCTTCGAACATACAAAAGTTTACACAGCAGCAGAAACCTGCCGCTTATAACATATTTTCAGAATAATAACGACAAATTTCCCTGACTCAATCATCCAATTCATGAAATTAATTAATCATGATTTGTTTATAAAAGCTTATTTTTCAAGCTTGTTCCATCGCTTTCCAAACGAGAATTGCATCATGCATGGCTTTTACATCATGTGCACGAACAATGGATGCTCCTTGCTGAATACTAAGCAAATGCCCTGTAACGCTTCCTACCGCGCGTTGATCTGCTGCTACACCCTTTAAAGCTTCACCAATAAAACGTTTACGAGAAAGACCCGATAAAATTGGATAACCCATATCATTAAGTTTCCAAAACTCTTTTAATAATTTTAAATTCTGCTGAGCATTTTTTGCAAAACCAAATCCCGGATCAATAATAATATTATGCTTTTTCACACCAGCGGCTAGAGCCTCATTAATACGCTGCCGAAGCTCTTGCATTACATCCAACGTTACATCCGTATACTGATCTAGCTGATTCATTGTGGTGGGCTCACCACGCATATGCATGATCACTACAGGTATATCTAACTCTACTGCAGTTTTTAAAGCATTTGGTCGAGTAAGCGCACGTACATCATTCCAAATATGCGCGCCTGCTTCTTTCGCTGCACGGATAACATCTGGCTGACTTGTATCAATCGATAAAACCACATTATGTTTAGCTAAAGCTTCAACTACAGGAACAACTCGTCGTACCTCTTCTTCTACACTTACTTCAGATGCACCTGGTCGAGTAGATTCCCCACCTATATCTATAATTGTGGCGCCTTGTTCAATCATATTTAATGCATACGCCACAGCTTGATCTAACTGATTATGCTTTCCACCATCACTAAAAGAATCTGGTGTGACATTTAAAATGCCCATAACGTGAGGCTGTGATAAATCTAACTGAAGCTTTCCACATTGTAGGATTTGCTGAGGTAAAGGCATTAACTGCATGACAAGCTCCAATTTAATATTCGGCAACATTTTAACAAGTCTCTGCTCGATATACTGTTGATTTCTTTTCGGCTTTGTCTGAAATACACACATAAAAAAAGAGCCACATGATAGTGGCTCTTTTTTTTAACTGGTTTAGTTCATTGCTGGTAATGGTGGTGGTGTAGATGGACCATCTTTTGGTGGTTCAAATGCAGCCACTGGATTTTCAGCAACATAGACCTTAGGGGGTTGTGGTTCACGACCTTCCATAATGTCACGAATTTGATCACGATCAATAGTTTCCCACTCCATCAAAGCTTTTACCATTGCATGTGCAATATCTTTATTACCTTCTAAGATATTACGCGCAACTTTATATTGCTCATCAAGAATACGGCGTACTTCTTCGTCAACCAACTGTTGAGTTGCTTCAGAGATAGTACGACTACCTACATTTCCAAAGAAACCATTCTGGTTTTCGTCTTCATAAACCATTACGCCCATTTTGTCAGACATACCGTACTTAGTAACCATTGCACGCGCCATTTTAGTAGCTCGCTCAAAGTCATTTGAAGCACCAGTAGATTGCTGTTGAATAAACACTTCTTCAGCAATACGACCACCAAACAAAATCGCAATTTCGTTTAGCATCTTGTCTTTATAATGGCTAATCTGGTCTTGTTCAGGTAACTGCCAAGTTACACCCAAAGCCCAACCACGTGGCATGATTGTTACTTTATGAACAGGATCTGTACCAGGCAAAATCTCTGCAACAATTGCATGACCAGCTTCATGATAAGCAGTAGCACGACGCTCTTCTTCACGTAGTACCATCGACTTACGCTCTGGACCCATGTAGATTTTGTCTTTTGCATCTTCAAAGTCATGCATGTCAACAGTATTCTTATTACGACGTGCAGCAAATAATGCAGCTTCGTTAACAAGGTTTGCCAACTGCGCACCAGAGAAACCTGGTGTACCACGCGCTAAGACTTGCATGTCCACACCCGTGACTGAAGGTAACTTTTTCAAATGTACATTCAGAATTTGCTCACGACCACGAATATCAGGTAAACCAACCATTACTTGACGGTCAAAACGACCCGGACGCAATAATGCTTTATCAAGCACATCAGCACGGTTAGTTGCAGCAATAACAATTACACCTTCATTACCTTCAAAACCGTCCATCTCTACAAGCATTTGGTTTAAGGTTTGTTCACGCTCATCATGACCACCACCTGTACCTGAACCACGGTGACGACCCACTGCATCAATCTCATCAATAAAGATGATACATGGTGCGTGACGCTTCGCTTGCTCAAACATATCACGGACACGGGACGCACCCACACCCACGAACATTTCTACAAAGTCAGAACCTGAAATGCTGAAGAAAGGAACCTTGGCTTCACCAGCAATTGCTTTAGCTAATAACGTTTTACCAGTACCCGGCGGGCCAACCATAAGTACGCCACGAGGAATAGTAGCGCCCAAACGTTTGAATTTTGCAGGGTCTTTTAAGAAATCTACAATTTCAACAACTTCTTGTTTTGCTTCATCACAGCCGGCGACGTCAGAAAAATTGAGTTTAATCTGGTCTTCAGAAAGCATTTTTGCCTTTGATTTACCAAAACTCATCGGTCCATTCTTTCCGCCTGCACCACCACCCATGTTACGCATAAAGAACATGAATAACAAAATGATTAACAGTACAGGGAAACTAGCAATGAGAAGTTGCATCAAAATGCCTTGACGTTGTGGAGCTGTTCCCTCTACAACAACATTTTGTTTATTTAAGCTTGGCATAAGTTCAGTGTCTTCAACTTGCGGACGAACAGTTTCAAACTGTGATCCGTTAGTTTTTTCACCATTAATATTTAAACCGTCAATTGTGACTTGCTTAATTTGGCCACTATTCACCGCTGCAACGAAATCTGAATATTTCATCGCAGTAGGCTTATTGCGGTCACTGATATTACTGAAAATTAAAATCAGAACACCAAGTATTATTAGCCACAATACGGCATTCTTGAAGTAATCGCTCAAAGCTTTATTCCCATATCGATCTAATTTGATCATGCCCAATCTTGGCCGATCGTCATAAAAGCAGCAACTGTATTGCTTGCGGATAACCTAAAAGTACAAAATGCACAATTTTTAGGAGCTTGGCAAGTAAACTTTATTGCAATGCTTTCTTACGCCCTTGTCCAATCAAAAAAACCTCTTTAGACCGCGCCCGAGAAGCTGCTGGTTTTGCTGTCTTTAACACATCAAAACTATCAACTACTTGTTTACGAAACTCATCGAATCCTGTGCCCTGGAACACTTTAACAACAAATTGTCCATTAGGACCCAGAACCTTTTGAGCAAAATCTAAAGCCAATTCACATAAGTAAATCTGTCTAGGTTGATCAACAGCCCTATTACCTGATGTATTGGGGGCCATATCAGAAATTACAATGTCTACTTGTCGCCCATTTAAAATATTTAACAATTTTTCAAATACATCTTCTTCTCTAAAGTCGCCTTGTAAGAAAGTGACATCAGGCAAAGCATCCATAGGCAAAATGTCGGAAGCAACCACTAAACCTTTGCTACCAACGAGTTTCCCAGCGATTTGAGACCAACTACCAGGAGCCGCGCCTAAATCCACTACAGTCATGCCTGGCTTGATCAACTTATATTTTTCTTGGATTTCAAGAAGTTTATAGGCTGCTCGAGCACGATATCCTTCCTTTTGTGCTTTTTTTACAAAAGGATCGTCAAGATGTTCCCTCATCCATACACGACTACTTTTCGACAATTTCTGGTTTGTAATGCGTGTTGCCATAACTCACTAAATATCAAAAAAACTTCTGATCGTTCATTGTACGTGAAAATTACTCTCATTACAGTACGGATGTAGCGTAATCTCACTAAGTTTTACAGTTTTTTTCCAATAATGTTGATCGATTATTTATACAGTTTTTCGTACATCTGGATTTAAGTTTTTTGCTATACTAAGCCGTTTTTAAAATCAGGTATTTTTAATGGCCGCTTTATCTATCCATGAACGTAAACGTTTACGTCAAATTGGTCATGTGCTTAATCCAGTTGTCATGATTGGTGGACAAGGCTTAACAGACGCGGTAATCGAAGAAACGCTTCGTGCTTTAAATGACCATGAGCTTATTAAAGTTAAGATTGCTGGTGAAGACCGTGCAGCGCGTACTGCAACAATTGACGCAATTGTAGAAGCAACAGGTGCTCAAGCTGTGCAAAAAATTGGTAAAATTGTTTTGCTTTACAAAAAGGCAGCTAAACAAAACCAGCATTTGTCTAATCTTGTTCGTCACGCTCATCTAGCAAACTAATTTAATTTGACAAACTATGGCAAGTTACGAACTTTCAGCTTTTGATCGTTTTCAAGCTGTTTCCGTTGTTGGCGCAATTGAACAGCAAGCACCCTATACCTTAAATATCGGTTTTTGGATTCGTGATCCAAATCAACTTATTATCTGGCCTCAAGAAGTCGCGGCTCATCCTCGTCAAGATTTTTTGTGGGAAGAAACTTGTTTCGAAATTTTTGTTGGCGTGCATGGTGAAGATTATTATCGGGAAATTAATCTTTCCCCTTCTCAAGCATGGCAGTCATATCAGTTTGAAGAATATCGCTATCCAGAAAGTATACCTCCCCTTGCTGCTTACGATATTGAACTGAATCATCTCAAGCGTACTCACTATGGCTTAAATGTTAGTCTTGATTTAGGACAATTTATGCAACAGCATCGCTTGAAATGGGCAAACCTTTATTTAGGTTTGACTACAGTTTTAAAGACCAAAGAAGGTATGCAGTACTATGCAATGCAGCATAGTGGAAAAAGTGCAGATTTCCATAATAAACGTGACTGGTTACATCAGTTCTAAAAATAAAAAAGCGAGAAATTAATTCTCGCTTTTTTATAGCTGGATCAAAGCAGAGATCATTAATTGTCTCGTGCTTTATTCCAAGCTTCGACTGCATTACTTTTAGTACGCTTAATACTTTCACTTAGAGAATCTTTGTGTTTCAAAGAAATCTGGCTAATATCACCCTTAAGCTCTTTGCTCACTTTCGTTAAATCTTCAATAAGTGCATTAATTTCTGCTTTCAAAGCATTTTTAAGGTCAGACAATCCTTCTTGTGAAGTACTAAATTGAGCTTTAATCACATCCAGACGCTGTAGAATATCTTGTTTAATTTGAACAAATTGATTTTGAATGTTCTTATTTAATTCGTGAGTTTCAGCTTCAATTTTCTCTTGAGTCTCGCTTAAAACTTCTTTGACTTGCTCTTGAGTCTCAGTAATTGCCTCTTTTACCTGAGTTGTTGCTTCTGTAGCAACTTCTTTAACTTGCTCAGTTTTTTCGGCAACAGCTTCTTTTACCTGTGCAGTTTTAGCAGTTACTGTTTTTTTAGCCTTAGTTGTAGTAGCAGCTATGGTTTCTTTCACTTCATTAACCTCAGCTTTTACCGACTCAACTACCGCTTGAGCTTTTTCGCTCACATCTTTTGAAACTTCATTATTGCTCATACTATTTCCTCATATTGTTTATTTTTTAACTAGCAATACAATAAATCTAGTTCCAAGAATTCCCCTTCCAAATTGTTAGACAATTTATCAAAAGTATCTAATTCAGATAAGCGGATATTTTTTGTAAAAAGCAAGCAATGAATTATATTTTTTAGCAAAAAAGAAATAGACTTTAGAGGGTTCCATGCGTATAATGCGCTGTTAAGTTACAAGCGGGCAGACCGATAGGGAGGGCATGTTTTACCAAAACATCGCCGATCTTTTTTGGGTCTACTCGCTTTTTTACAGCCGAAATTCAGGAGCTTTGGTTTGAGCATCCCCGCCATTTTAGCCCTCGCAGATGGAACGATCTTTAAAGGAACGTCAATCGGCGCACCGGGAAGTACGACTGGTGAAGTCGTTTTTAACACAGCCATGACAGGCTATCAAGAAATTTTGACTGACCCAAGTTATGCACAACAAATTGTGACATTAACTTACCCTCATATTGGTAACACTGGTTGCAACTCGGAAGACGTTGAATCTGGCCGTATCCATAAAGTATGGGCGAATGGTTTAATTATTCGTGACCTTCCACTACTACACAGTAATTTCCGTGCTGAGCAGTCATTGAGTGAATATTTGCAAGCGCATAATGTTGTTGCTATCGCAGATATCGATACTCGTAAACTGACTCGTATTTTACGTCAGACTGGCGCTCAAAACGGATGTATCCTTGCTGGCGAAAATATTACAGAAGAAGAAGCAATTGCAAAAGCACGTGCTTTTGGTGGCTTAAACGGTTTAGACCTTGCAAAAGAATGTTGTGATCCAGCAGGTTTTGAATGGTCTGAAGGTTCATGGACCTTAGGCAAAGGCTTCTCTCAACCTGAATTAAAATACCATGTAGTTGCATACGATTACGGTGTCAAAACCAACATCTTGCGTATGCTTGCAGACCGCGGTTGCAAACTAACCATTGTTCCTGCAGAAACTCCGGCTGAAAAAGTATTGGCACTTAATCCGGATGGCGTATTCCTCTCAAATGGTCCTGGCGATCCAGCTGCTTGTGATTACGCGATCGAATCTGTAAAAACTATTGTTGAAACCACAACATTACCTGTATTTGGTATCTGCTTAGGTCACCAAATTCTGGCACTCGCTTCTGGCGCAAAAACTGTAAAAATGAACCATGGTCACCACGGTGCTAACCATCCTGTACAAAATCTTGAAGATGGTACAGTGATGATTACTTCACAGAACCATGGTTTTGCTGTAGATGCAGAAACTTTACCGGCTAACTTAAAAGCAACGCATAAATCATTGTTCGATGGCACCTTACAAGGTATCCACCGTACAGACAAACCAGCTTTCAGCTTCCAAGGTCACCCTGAAGCAAGCCCTGGTCCACATGATTGTGCACCTTTGTTCGATCATTTCATCGAACTTATCGAAGCATCTAAACAGTAATTACGGAGCGAATAATGCCTAAACGTACGGATATTAAAAGCATCTTAATTATTGGTGCTGGCCCGATTGTGATTGGACAAGCATGTGAGTTTGACTACTCAGGTGCTCAAGCGTGTAAAGCACTTCGTGAAGAAGGCTATCGTGTTATTTTGGTTAACTCTAATCCAGCAACCATCATGACAGATCCGTCAATGGCTGATGCAACTTATATTGAGCCGATTACTTGGCAAACAGTTGCACAGATTATTGAAAAAGAACGTCCAGATGCAGTATTACCAACTATGGGTGGTCAAACTGCATTGAACTGTGCCCTCGCACTTGATGAGCACGGCGTTCTTGCTAAATATAATGTTGAATTAATTGGTGCAAGCAAAGAAGCGATTGAGAAAGCCGAAGATCGTAAACTCTTCGATATCGCTATGCGTAAAATTGGCTTGGAATGTCCAAAAGCTGCCATTGCTGAAACAATGGAAGAAGCTTTAACAATCCAGTCGCGCTTTGGTTTTCCTGTAATTATTCGTCCATCATTTACAATGGGTGGTTCTGGCGGTGGTATTGCATATAACCGCGAAGAATTCCTTGAAATTTGTGAACGCGGTTTTGACCTCTCTCCTACTCACCAGTTATTGATCGATGAATCTTTAATTGGCTGGAAAGAGTACGAAATGGAAGTTGTTCGTGACAAAAACGACAACTGTATTATCGTATGTGCTATCGAAAACTTCGATCCAATGGGCGTTCACACTGGTGACTCAATTACCGTTGCTCCTGCTCAGACATTAACAGACAAAGAATATCAATTGATGCGTAATGCTTCGGTTGCAGTTCTTCGTGAAATTGGTGTTGAAACAGGTGGTTCTAACGTTCAATTCGGTATTAACCCGAAAGATGGACGTATGGTTGTCATTGAGATGAACCCTCGTGTATCTCGTTCATCTGCTCTTGCTTCTAAAGCAACAGGTTTCCCAATCGCAAAAATCGCAGCAAAACTTGCTGTTGGTTATACCCTTGATGAATTGAAAAATGACATCACTGGTGGCGTGACTCCTGCAAGCTTCGAACCATCGATTGACTATGTTGTAACGAAGATTCCTCGTTTTAACTTCGAGAAATTCCCACAAGCAGAACCTGTATTAACCACTCAGATGAAATCTGTTGGTGAAGTAATGGCTATTGGCCGTAACTTCCAGGAATCTGTACAAAAAGCATTACGTGGTCTTGAAGTTGGTGTAAGCGGTTTTGATGAAAAAATCGAAGCTGGTGCAACAAATGCAAAAGAAACCATCTTAAAAGAGCTTAAAGTTCCAGGCCCTGAGCGTATCTGGTATGTAGCAGATGCTTTCCGTCATGGCTTCTCTTTAGATGAAGTGTTTGAAGCAACCAAAATTGACCGTTGGTTCCTCATTCAAATTCAAGACATCGTTAAAACTGAAGCTGAAGTAAAAGCTTTAGGTTTTGGTGACTTAAACGCTGACAATATCCGTGCTTTCAAACGCAAAGGTTTATCTGACTTGCGTATTGCTGACCTCATGGGTATTTCACAAAAGCAATTCCGTAAACAACGTTGGAATTTGGGTGTTTACCCAGTTTACAAACGTGTTGATACATGTGCTGCCGAGTTTGAATCTGGTACTGCATACATGTATTCAACTTACGATGAAGAGTGTGAAGCAAACCCATCAAATCGTGACAAGATCATGGTGATTGGTGGTGGTCCAAACCGTATTGGTCAAGGTATCGAATTTGACTACTGCTGTGTACACGCGGCACTTGCTATGCGTGAAGATGGTTATGAAACAATCATGGTTAACTGTAACCCTGAAACTGTTTCTACCGACTATGACACATCTGACCGTCTATACTTCGAGCCTGTAACACTTGAAGATGTGCTTGAAATTGTACGTACAGAAAAGCCTAAAGGTGTAATCGTACAGTACGGTGGTCAAACTCCTCTTAAATTGGCACGTGCTTTAGAAGAAGCTGGTACACCAATTATTGGTACATCACCAGATGCAATTGACCGTGCAGAAGACCGTGAACGTTTCCAGCAAATGATCCAACGTTTACAGCTTCGTCAACCAAACAACAGCATTGTAAAATCTGCTGAAGAAGGTATCTCTGAAGCTGCAAAAGTAGGTTATCCGTTAGTTGTTCGCCCATCTTATGTATTAGGTGGTCGTGCAATGGAAATCGTATATAACGAAGAAGAACTTAAACGTTACCTTCGTGAAGCAGTTCAGGCATCTAATGAAGCCCCTGTCCTTCTTGACCGCTTCCTAGATGATGCAACTGAAGTTGATGTTGACTGTGTATCTGACGGTAAAGACGTTGTGATCGGCGGTATTATGCAGCACATTGAACAAGCTGGTATTCACTCAGGTGACTCTGCATGTTCAATTCCTCCTTATTCTTTATCAAAAGAAATTCAGGATGAAATGCGTCGTCAAACTGTTGCGATGGCAAAAGAACTTGGTGTGGTTGGTTTGATGAACGTTCAGTTCGCAGTTAAAGGCGATGACGTTTACATTCTTGAAGTTAACCCACGTGCTTCACGTACAGTTCCATTCGTATCGAAATGTATTGGTGATTCTTTAGCAAAAGTAGCTGCACGCTGTATGGCTGGTCAATCACTTGAATCTCAAGGATTTACTAAAGAAATCATTCCAACACACTTTGCTGTGAAAGAAGCTGTTTTCCCATTCGCTAAATTCCAAGGCGTAGATCCAATGCTTGGACCTGAGATGAAATCTACAGGTGAAGTAATGGGTGTAGGTAAAACATTTGGTGAAGCATTCTATAAAGCTGTTTTAGGCTCAAATGAACGCTTACCAGGTTTACCAACCGAAGGCGAAGTAAAACATGCTTTCTTATCAGTACGTGAATCTGACAAGAAATATATTGCAGATATCGCTAAGAAATTAGCTGCATATGGCTTCAAGCTTATTGCAACAGGTGGTACATACCAAGTGCTTAAAGAAGCAGGTTTAGAATGTGAATCTGTGAATAAAGTCACCGAAGGTCGTCCACATATTGTTGACCGCTTGAAAAATGGTGAAATACACCTTATTGTCAATACCACTGAAGGTAAACAGGCTCAATATGACTCTGCTATGATTCGTCGTGCTGCCCTACAAGGCAAAGTGTATTACACAACGACTATCAATGGTGCAGAAGCTGTTTGCCAAGCCTTTGCTGTGAAATTGCCAATGGATGTATACCGCTTGCAAGATTTAACTGTAGGTTAATTTGTTACCGATAAGTCCCGTCACCTTATCGGTGGCGGGATTTTTTCATTTTTTTAACTGTGTTTTCTCAACTTAAGAGGGACCAAAATGCAACGTTATCCAATGACCCCTGAAGGTAAAATTGCCTTAGAGAAAGAATTACAACATTTAAAATCTGTTGAACGCCCACGTATTATCCAGGCGATTGCTGAAGCGCGTGAACATGGCGATTTAAAAGAAAATGCAGAATACCACGCTGCTCGTGAACAGCAAGGTTTCTGTGAAGGCCGTATTCAGGATATCGAAGGTAAACTCGGTGCAGTTCAAGAAATTGATGTCAAAACACTTGAGCAAAATGGTCGTGTTGTATTTGGTGTGACTGTCACCATTGAAAATCTTGATACTGAAGAACGTAAGACTTATAAAATTGTAGGCGATGACGAAGCAGATTTTAAAATTAATAAAATTTCTGTGAACTCACCAATCGCACGTGGTCTTTTGAGTAAGAGTGAAGGCGATGAAGTAAAAATCGTGACTCCTCAAGGCGAAGTCGAATATGAAATCGTAAGTGTAGAATATCTCTAAGATAATACACAACTAGCCCCTCTTTATGAGGGGTTTTTATTTAATACCATTGATATATTTTTGGGAAATCACAAATGGATACTTCTTTAATTAACACCCCCGTTCGTCATTGGTGTGAATTTGAGTTTATTTCCAAAACTGTTAAAAACCCAAATATCCATATTAAAGGTCATTATTCATATTATTCAGCCTATTGGGACCAAGGTTTTGAACGTTGTGTCGTACGTTATTTACATGATAAAGCCTCGACACCGGACAAACCAATTGACCAACTTTATATAGGTAATTTTGTTTGTTTTGGCGCTGAATGCGTAATTATGATGGGTGGTAACCAACTTCATAGACCAGACTGGATTTCGACTTTTCCTTTTGATACGCGTAGCTTTTTAGCTGCTGGCGACACAATTATTGCTGATGGGTGTTGGATTGGCAGTCGGGCAATGATTATGCAAGGTGTCAAACTTGGTGAAGGTGCAGTCGTTGCAACTGGAGCTGTAGTAACTAAAGATGTTCCACCCTATGCAATTGTAGGTGGTGTGCCTGCGAAAATTATTAAATATCGCTTTCCTCAAGAACAAATCGATAAACTGCTTGCTTTAAAACTGTATGATTTAGATGAAAAGCAGATTCTGAAAATACGTGAATATTTGCAAACTGATGATATAGCTTGTCTATATGAATATATGGAAACTCAAAAATTATAGCCCTTCTTTAATATATGATTTCCAATCTTCCTCAAAACGATTTGAGTGATCAATGTTATAAATAGCTAAATCTTTAAGGAAATTTCGTAAAGTATATTCTCTTGAAGAACTATCATTACTACGTCTAGCTTGATCATATGCTTGTATTAATTTATCAATAATAGTTCCCTTTACTTGATAATCATATTCGAGAATAATTCTATACCACTCTGCGTCTGAAATATTTTCAATACCATGCATACCTGCACTCAAATGATGCTTGCTTAGAAATTCGCGCTTATCTTTACATAGATAAGAAATTAATTTGTTAATGACTTTCTCTATATAAATTTGATGATTTGCAAATGGCTCTACCCCCATCATATAGCTTAGTAAAATCAAATTTTTATTAGCATTATCAGTTCGTAACAATGCAAATTGATTAATTTTCCTTATAAATGCACGCGCATTGAGTTTTTTTTCAAGCTGCAAGGCCAAAGTAAAAAAATATAATTCATTCACTTCATCTAAACTTGTTAACTCTCCGATCCTAAACAATTGTTCTTTAATTATATTTTCATAATGGTAATCTGCAATATTGGATGGAAATTGAATTGTAAAATCGACGAATTTTTCTAAATAATCACCTTGTATTTCCGAATCATATCCATAAAAAGTTTTTATTGACTGAAGTAATTGTGTTTTATTCATTACTAGAACAAAAACAATTTTTGGAGTATCAAAAAAATGCTTAATTCGTTCAATCAAACGAATAGCAAAATCAGGACGACAGCGATCTAGTTCATCTATTATAAAAACTAATGGTTGATCCAACTTACTAACTGTCTCTGTTAAATATTTTTTGAAGTCATTTAGTGTTTTCTTTTCAGCTTCATGCCCTGCAATTTTTTCTTGAATGCTTTCCTTAATTCGATCACTTGCTTCCTCAGTTAGACTTTCTACTTCATCTTTTGCATTTTCATAACCTTGCTGTAAAAGTCCACCTAAAAAACCAGCTCCAATTAAATGTAATCCTATAGTAAGTGCTACTTTAGGCAAAGATGGTAATAGAGCTGTTCCAATAGATGCCGACAATTTGATTAGATTTTCCACATTTTTCTTAGTTTTTTGGTCTTTACTTAAAATATTTGTAATTTCTGAAGTTATTACTAAAAAGGGGTCATCTAAGTAATCATTCGCAAAAGCATCTAAATAAATTACATTATGGCCAGTATGCTCAAGGTGTTTTTGCCAATGTTTAACAAACCATGTTTTTCCCTCTCCCCAACGTGCATCCAACGTCAGAACAGCTCCACACTGTAACCGATCAACATAGTTAGTTAATCTTTCTCCCAAATATTTTCGCCCCCAAAGGTCTCCCTCCCAAGCATTCTCAATATTATCTAAGTTTGTATTGTTCCAATTAAGTTGGTTTAATTCGCTCATTGTATTAATTAGATAAAAATAAAATTTATTATTCCAATATAGCATTTAGAATGATTGAACTAAAAATAAATAATTTAGATTGTTCTACTAGGTTTTTTTAAGTATTTAATGGGTTTAAGATAAAGGAATAGTCATTTTTTAAAAATTATTTAAGACTAACTGAAATAAAATGATAAGGAACAATCTCATGTTATATCAACATATTCTTGTACCAATTGACGGTTCTGAAACTTCTATGATTGCCATGAAAGAGGCGATCAAACTGGGAAAAGCGCTAAACAGCAAAATTACGGTTGTACAAGTTATGGCACTTGACCCGTTTATTGCAGACGTCTATGTAAAAACTGGTCAAACGAATGATTTGATTGAACGCACACGAACTTATTTACTCGACATTTTAGAACAAGCAAAACAAAAATTTGCCGAAGAAGGTATTACTGTTGAAACTAAGTTATTGGAAGGTTTTGTGGTGCATGAAGAAATTATTCAGGCTGCTCAAGAGTTAAATGCAGATTTGATCGTAATGGGTTCACATGGTCGTACAGGAGTACGAAAACTTGTGCTGGGTAGCGTTGCACAAAAAGTCTTAGGAGAAAGTCATATTCCTGTTTTAATTGTTCGATAACTTCCATATTGCCTATCTTGTTGACCTTAATAATTTAGGCAATTATTTTTTAAATAAATAGCCTTTTGAGTGCCTTTAAGGCTGCCAAGCAAATTGCTTTAAGTTTACTTTGCCATTTAACAAATAGACTCCTTCAGCTTCGAGCTTTAACTGTTGAACATTTTCACCCTTTTCATTAAATTTACTTAGGCTAATTTTGCCTTGAGAGTTAATAACGCGATACCACGGAACTTGATGATCTGCTTCAAGATGCTTAAGGACATAGCCAACTAATCTAGCATGTTTAGGTAATCCTGCCATACGAGCGACTTGCCCATAAGTTGCAACTTTTCCGTAAGGAATCAAAGCAATGACTTCTAAAATCTGCCGATGTAGTTCATACTGAGTTGTCAAAATGGACTCCATAAAAATTGACATTATTTATATCATATAAAAAAATCTGACTAAAATTAAATGTAATCCAAGGTAGGTTTGAGGGACATTTACATGAAAAAAAACATACTGGTAGTCACTGGAACTTTACTATGTATTTCTTGTACTACTCGCCCCCCTATTATTCCTTCAAGAGAAGTACCTAAAGTATCTATAGATGGCCGCCCTATTGTTCCAGTCACTTTCGTTTTTACCACTGATTCTCCGGAAGCTGTAAAGTTTGATAATTACCAACAAATGCGGAAAGAAATTAAAATATTAAATAAATATTATGTAGATGATAAAAACAATAAAATCTTTAAGTTCAAATTAAACCGTTATATCTCTTACGAAGATTTTTCAAAATTACATTGCGATTTAAAGCAGCAAATTAATCAGCCCTATCCTATTTCCCTCGAAACTATTCCGACAAGCATAAAGACCTGTTTTCCAAAACGCACAGCAAGTAAAGAAGTCATTATTTTTATTTACGATGCATACTCACCTAAATGGAAATTTGAAGATGTTACCAGCAGAGCTTTTCGCAACAATGGTGAACCCTTTGTTTTGTTAGACTGGAATCGTTTAAATTATAATATTCAGGCAGGAAGCGTGCATGAAATGGGGCATGTATTTGGTCTAAAACATGTTTGCGCACCGAATGCTACAAAACGGACTCCAACGAATATTATGGCGAGTGCTGAATGTAAACGCGGTAGTGGCGGATTAAGGAATTTAGGCTTTACACCTGTACAACTTCAAACAATTTTATCGAATTATCAAAGTTATCCTTAACATATTTTAAAAACCAAGCTCGATATAAAAACCTAATTTATCTTGAGCCAAACTATAATTTTCTTGGGTCAGTAATGAAGTCATATAATTGCTGACCTTTGAAAATTCTTCCTCATTGACTGGATACGGCTGCCAAAATGTTTTTAAATTATTGGTATAGATCGGATATAAACGCAGTCGATCTTTTGACAAATCTAGCCGTGCTATACACCCATACGGCAAAGCATTGTGCTCTTCATATTCACCATTACTATTAAAAACTGCATTGCCAATACCAAATACTACAGGCTTTTGATGAATGGATTGAATAGGCTGAACAGTGTGCGCACCATGTCCAATCACAAGGTCGGCGCCCGCTTGGGTTAAAATATTGGCGAGCTTAGTTTGTTCTTTCGTAATAGGTTTAAAATCAACGCCCCAATGACAAATAACGATGACTTTATGGTGAGGATGAGCCAACTTATAACGGCTTATTTGTTCAATTAAAACTCCATTTAGACAGGCTACTCCACTCTTATGCCCTAAAGCGTAAAAATCATAATCTAAATAAGCCGTATCTCTGTGCCAATAGCCATTAAAAATAGCGTAATACTTGTTATTAAACGTGATTTCAAAATAGCTATGGGCATCTTTTTGGTTCAATCCTGCGCCAATATAAGAAATATTGGCCTGATCAAATTGCTGTAATGTATAAGTTATTCCACTATTGCCATGATCTTTTAGATGGTTATTGGCCAACACAACATGGTTAAGGTGAATATTCTTAAATTCTGCTAATGTTTTTTCAGCCTCAGCTTTAAGAATAAATGGCTTTTTATGTGTTAATGGTGATTGATCTTCTAAAGAAAATACTGCTTCAAAGTTAGCGATATTTAAGTCATTTTCACCTAAAAAAGCTTTTATTTTTTCAAATGAATAGCTGTATCCATATTGTTGTAGGGCATCTTTTTGCCCCTTAGACTTGCGCTTTTCTGTATAGATCTCCCCAAAATAAGTATCTCCCAAAATGTTGATCATGCCACTTTGAGTAGAGCAAACTTTAGGTTTTACGTTCTGCTCTTGAAAGCAGTGATAGTAAGGAACCAAATGTTCAATTCGATGAATATCATCTAAAAATGAAAAGAAACCAACGGTCTGGTTTTCTTCAAAAAACGTGAGATAAATTTTTCTAAACGAATTAGATAGGTATAAGACCGTTACGACTGATTGAGCCATTAATGGCGTCTGAGGATGATAAGCCTTCCCTTTAAAATCTAGCTCCTTTACAAAGAACAGATTTCTGATTTCAACTGTATAGGTATAAATATTTTTGACTAATAAAAACAAATGCTTTAGCTGATTTCGTATACCGTCTTTTTTTAAATTTAAGTGATAGATATCAGCTCTTTCGGACAAAATTAAATGTGCTTTTTCACTTGTACCGTAAAGCATATTGCTTAAAGCATTTTTTACATCTGCTGCTTGGGTGAAAATTAAGAACTGCAATAGTTCAATAAAGGTGTAATTTTCAGAAGGCTTTAGGCCTAGATTGTGCTGACCTACTTGTTCAGATAGGTGCTCAGGCACGACATAGACATCTTGAGCTTGGATGTTGTTTTGCTGAAATTGCTCTAATGCATAGTCGATGAGTAAGAGCGTTGAAATATCATCATCAAATTCGAATTGCCATAAAGTTTCATCAAAACTTGTAGTATCGACATGTGCTAATAATTTGATCTCAACGGGTTGGTATTTCATGGCTCATCACCCTTGTAATCTTTTACATAGGCGATATAACCCGACAAGTTATGCTCTTGGTCATCAATCCGTACTCGAAAACGGTCATGTCGAATATAAAATGCATGCAAGATTTTATCTGGTCTTGCCATATACATGGCCATTTCCGGATAAAAAAATCCTGTAGTTTGAAAATCAGCTCTAAACTCAATTAGCTTTTGAAGCTCAGACATATAAGCCTGTTCAAAAAGTGTTGTACGCCCCTGTTCTTTTAAACGACTCACCATTTTATAAGCAGCCATTAACATCTCTAACAAAGTTGCATATGTTGTTTTTCGATTTTTAATAAAAATAAAATGTTTTAAATAATTATTTAAACCAAAAATAAAATATTTATCTTCAGGACATATTTTAGTGAGTTCATTGGTACAATAACTTAACCAATGGTCATGATATTTTTCATATCTCTTTTCAATAAAACATTCAAACATTAACTTAACTGTTTCTAATAATCTAGAATCTTGGTTAATTTGGTATAAACGTAATAAAGCTAAAGCAGCTTCCCCATCATAATAAATAATTCTAAATTTTTCTTTTAAATCATAGTTAGGGTAATTTAATACATGAGTCGTTGATCCATTTGAATCTACTAGCTTTAAAATACCATTTGCGAGTTTCTCTGCATATTTTTGATAATCAGCTTTTTGTGTGATTTCTTGATATTTAGTCAGCATTAAAATAGCTGCTGCATTAGCACCCAGTTTAATTTCCAAATCTCCTTCTTTACCATCAATCATAAACGCGGTTGATGAATCTTTTTCTTTATAAAAGTTGGTCAGTGCATAGTGAATCGCGGCATGAATTTTAGACCAATATTCAGGCTTATTTTGCACCTCAAATGTTTCTAGTAAGGCATACGCCGAGGTACAGTGACGTACCGTATTATAGTTACGAATATCTCGATCATAGGCAGAAAAATAACCATAAATAAATTTGCCATTTTCTTGAATCTGGCTATGCAGGAATCCCGAATTTTGTTCAATTAGCAGCTTAAAATGCTGTTTCTTATTGTTTGAAATTCCTCTAATACCATTTACATCATAGCGACTCGCTAAATTAATGAATTGCCCATTTTCATAAAATGCTCCGTAGGTATCAAAAGTCCAAATGTCTTTCAACTCTTGTAGTTTAATCTGTGGTTTTGTAGCGTTATATTTTTGCTTAATTGCATAATTCAGATTAGTTTCATCAAAGAAGTTCGGCTTATCGTAGCTCAAGCCTCGAATAATTGCTTTTCCATAGATCTCTTGTTCAAGAAAAGCCAGTGAACAGTGTTCATCAAAGCAAATACCTTTACGGTAATGGTTGTTGTGAAATTGATGGTGGACCTGCTGCTCTACTTCTTTCCAAGCTTGTTTCGCTAAATTATATGCGATATCGATTTTTATATAATCAGCAAGTGATGCCTGTGCAAACTGGTCATTAATAAAATCTAATAATTGTTTTTTAGCAGACTCTAAATTAGTTTTCTCACTGTGCCATACGCTACATCTTTGGTCTTTGGGGCCATAAGATAAAAATAAAATAATATCCTGTTTAAGACTCGGAACGTGCTGAACAACTTGTTCTAACCAAAGATTCAGTTGTCTTTGGAAGTTTAAAAATGCAGTCACTCGAATTCAGTCCCTGATTGTTTGTTGTTCTATAAAGTTTTGAATACATCATAGCATGAACACGCTAAAAGCTAAGTTAACGTATTGTTTGAACATAAAAAAAGAGAACCCTAGGGTTCTCTTTTTTTATTCAGTTAATTATCTATTAATAGATAATTTGACCATTAGCAAGTAACTCTGCCTCACTAGTAGTAACACCTTGTAAAACCAACAAATTCGTAAAGTTATTTGAAGGTAAAATCACCCCAGTTAAACCATCACGGTCAATCTGAATTGTTGTATTACCACCACTTACAGTAACATTTAGATATTGTCCAATAGTAAGGTCTGATTGGGCTCCATCGAGTAATCCTCTGATATCAATCAAATCAGCCTGCTGATCTGTAGCAACATTACCTACATGGAAGTTAGTCCAAGTATCTACACCATTACCACCAGTAGTTGCACCATTGCTAGCTGTTGCAGCACTTCCATTCAACACGTGGTAGATCAATGTATCTGAACCAAAACCAATCGTGCCAGTATCAGTATTGAATGTGTCATTCGCTGCTGTACTAACTACATGAGTATTGTAATCAGAAGTAGTTAGGTTAACCGTCAATGATGATAAAGACTCGTCGCCATTCGCTGCCACTAACTTATAGTTAATAGTATCGGTTGGATTAGCCAATGTTAATGATGAAGTATTGGCACGGTAATCATAGTCACCATTCGAATTGATCACAAATGTACCATTCGCAGTAGTGATAGATTGTCCAGTAGCCTCAACATACACACCAGGACTTGTTTCAACATAGAGCTTCACGCCATCAGCAGTAAAGGTACCAGTGTCTGCAACCCCACCTATTGTGTCGCCGTCTACAATGTTTCCATGAATCCAATCAGATGAGTAATTGTTCAAGTGCGTTGTTGTAGTCGTTACTTGGGTATCCAACGTTGTTACACCAAGTGTTATCGCTGTCAACGTATATTCAACACGGTATGTACCTGCTCCTAAGTGCAGAACAGCATCTTGGAAAGCTACAGTTCCGAGACTAATACCACCCACACTCGCAAGAGCAGTCGCCGAACCAGTATAAGTCGTATCAACCCATACTCCACCAACGAATTGCTGAACAACATAGCTCACTGTTGGTAAAGCACTTAACAATGGCTGGTTAGCATAAGTTGCTGCTACTTGCACATCGACTAGGTCTCCTGCCGCAACGGTGAAGCTATTAGAAACTACAGAAGTCGAACCAATCAAGTTAATTGATATGTTCGGACTCACAACATCAACAGGTGTATCAGTTGAGTTACTAAAATCAACCGTTGCAACAGCTTGGTCTGCATTGGCAACGATTTGAGTCGTACCATCCGTTCCAGGACTAGCAGTATTCCAAGTAATGCTGACATCAGGTGATCCAATCTGTATGTGCAATACCGCTGTACTCGTTCCACCTGATACAGGATCAGTAATGGTGTAAGTGAAGCTATCTACTTTACCAATGTTTGCAGGATTAGCAGTTGGTGTGTAGCTATATGAACCATTTGCAGAGATAGTAAGTGTTCCATAAGCTCCAATTACTGCTGTTGAAGAGCCAATAGATGTTGGTATTGCACCTACTTGCTCACCCACAACAGTAGAGACTACTGTTGTTCCAGTAATTGTATCTGGCACATATGAAGGACCATAAATAGTCGAATCATCATCTGTGAGCACATTTCCATTCACTGTTGCTGCACTATATGTAGGTACTACTGTGTGATTATAATCATCGCGAACCACACTCATTGTACCTAACAATCCTACACCTACACCGGTATAGACCATAAACGCTCGATAAGAACCACTAGCTAAGTCTGTGATAGTTGCACCGAATCCATTACCACCGAGTATTCCGACGTTAATTAGTCCAGTACTAGCATCACCTGCAACATTCTGCCAAGAACCATCTGGTGCTTGTTTCTGTAAGACTATTTTATAGTCGTTAAGTAAAGACAGACTTAGTAAAGCACCATAGCTAATCGTTGCATCTGAAGTATGTCCAGCGGCAATATTGAAACTCACACTTGGGGTACCTAGAAGCGATACGTTAAGATTCTCAGTTATACCTATCAATGCTAGATAAGTTGCAGAACCAGCATTAATACCCGTTGTAGTTAATGGAACAATATCTATTGCCACACTATCTACATTGTCATGTGCAGTGATTGTTGGCACA
>NZ_FODU01000025.1:0-30486 GCF_900110445.1 Acinetobacter sp. yr461 | reverse complement strand
CAGTTGTATATAAAGCATCAATCGATTCATTAATATGCAAAGCAACTTGATTTAGTTATACGCTTAGCTAAAATGAACAAAATAAAGTAAGACTCAATCAGCCCATCTGTAAAGATTTGGAAAAAGCATCGGCAACCAATAAGACCAATGCAAGTATCCATACCAGTTGTGCTGGCGACCATAGCAAGAGTGAACCACCTGATCCCTTCCCGAACTCAGAAGTGAAACCTCTTAGCGCTGATGGTAGTGTGGGGTTTCCCATGTGAGAGTAAGTCATCGCCAGCTCATTATTCAAACACCCTCAACATCAGTTGGGGGTGTTTTTTTATGCTTAAGTTAAAATACACACATAAAATGTTGGGAAATATATGGCAATAAAAAAGAACTCTTATAGAGCCCTTTTTTATATGAAGGAAATTTCGAGTTCGTTCTGGTTTAGAAATGTGCTTCTAAGCCTACATATGGGCCTTTAAATTCAAACTTAAGTAGGATTAGATTACATTTTTATATGGAAAGTTATTTTTTAAACTGGAAAAGTAAGTAGCATGAGAAATATAAAGAGTAAGAAAAATGAAATATCAAGGAAGTTGTCATTGTGGTTCGATTAAATTTGTAGCGGAAGGAGAGTTATCAGAGGTTTTATCTTGCAATTGTTCAATATGTCAGAAGAAAGGTTCTTTGCTTTGGTTCTTACCAAGTAAGCAAGTTAAGATTTCATTAGAAACCCCTGAAAATTTGGCGAATTACACTTTTAACAAACATGTGATTAACCATCATTTCTGTAAAATTTGTGGTATTCATCCTTATGCTCAAGGTACAGATGCAAAGGGTAATGCTATCTTTGCTATTAATGTTCGATGCATAGATGACATGGATTTAGAAAAAATAAAAATAAATTATTTTGATGGGCATTCAGCTTAATAAATATAAGGATTTATCCAATGGTAATTAAAAAGCAATTAGCTCCAAAGCAAATAGAAACACTGATTGAGCTACTAAAAGATAGATTCGAAAAGAATTCACATCGGCATAAAGGAATAGAGTGGTTGAGTGTGCAGACTAAACTAATTAAATCTCCTGACAAACTATGGTCATTGCAAGAAATGGAAAATACAGGAGGAGAGCCCGATGTGGTAGCTTATGACCAACAGAGTGATGAATATTTGTTTATGGATTGCTCTCCTGAGACACCAAAAGGCCGTAGAAGTCTTTGTTATGATCGTGAAGCTTTAGAGTCTAGGAAAGATCACCCACCTAAAAATAGTGCAATCGATATTGCTATAGAAATGGGAGTCGAACTTCTAACAGAAGAGCAATATTATCAATTACAAAAGTTAGGCGAGTTTGATCTTAAAACATCAAGTTGGCTTGCAACTCCAGATGAGATTCGTCAATTAGATGGGGCGATTTTTGCTGACCGTCGTTATGGCCGTGTTTTTGTTTATCATAATGGTGCGCAATCATATTACGCGGTTCGTGGATTTCGTTGCTGTTTAAGAGTATAGACTTTGCATTTTAATAAGAATAATTGGGTTTGATGTTTTATGCCAAGAAATTGGAGATTCTTGCAACTTTTGATTGATGCCAAACATGCCAAGATATGCCTTGGAATTAAATAAAAACATCAGGATATCTCTAAAAATGCAATCCAATCCAATTTACTATAATGAACAACACATTGCTTTTGCTGATAATGTTCGTCGATTTGTACAAAAAGAAATGGCACCTTTTGTCAATGAATGGGATGAAGCCGAGACATTTCCAAGAGAACTATACAAGAAAGCTGCTGAGATTGGTTTATTAGGATTAGGTTTTTCTGAAGAATATGGTGGCATTCCAGATGCTGATCCATTCTATTCATTGCTGGCTGGTGTCGAAATGGCGAAGGCTGGCTCTGGTGGAGTACATATCTCATTGATGGTACATACCATCGGTGCACCACCGATTCAGCATTTTGGTAGTGAAGAATTAAAGGCTAGAGTTCTCCCGAGTATTATTTCTGGTGAAAAAATTTCTGCCTTAGCCATTACTGAACCAAGTGGTGGGTCAGATGTTGCTGCACTTCAGACTAAGGCTGTGCGAGAGGGTGATTATTATATTGTTTCTGGTGAGAAAACCTTTATCACTTCAGGAATTCGCGCTGATTACTATACAGTTGCGGTGCGTACAGACCCGACTAAATCGGGTGCTGAAGGTATTTCGATGTTGCTGATAGATGCCCAGAGTGAAGGAATCACTAAAACACCTTTAAAGAAAATGGGGTGGTGGGCTTCAGATACAGCACATTTGCATTTTGACCAAGTTAAAGTGCCTGTATCAAACCTTTTAGGTAAAGAAAATGCTGGTTTTAAAGTCATTATGAATAACTTTAATATGGAGCGTTTTTTCTTAGGTGTGGTGGCTTATGGTTATGCGTTGGTGTGTTATGAAGAAGCTTTAGATTGGGCCCAGCAACGTAAGACTTTTGGTAAGCGATTAATTGATCATCAAGTAGTTCGTCATAAGTTGGTGGATATGGCAACGCAATTGACTTCAACACGGGCATTACTTGAAGAAACTGCTTGGAAAATGACTCAACAAAAGTTACAGGGCCCAGAGCTCGTAGCTCAAATTTCAATGCTTAAAAATGTTGCTACTCGCACTATGCAATTTTGTGCTGATGCAGCTGTGCAAACATTGGGTGGTATGGGGTTTATGCGTGGAACTAAGTCTGAACGTATTTACCGTGAAGTGAAGGTGAATATGATTGGTGGTGGTGCTGAAGAAATCATGAAAGATTTGATTAGTAAGCAGTTGGGTTATTGATTTTTGATAAGGTGGCCATTGTGCCACCGCATCACATTCATGAGCTTATTGAAATGATTCAATCCATTCCTCGTTTAAAATCGCCCAACGTTCATGATCTTTCCACTCTTTTCCACCTACTCGAAGATATTGTTGAGAAAAGCCTTCTTTGATAAAACCTGCATTTGCAACCAGATGAATTGAAGCAATATTGTCAGGTTGTATATTCGCTTCTAACCTATGTAAATTTAAATTTTTGAATGCTTCATTGAGTAATAATTTGAGGCCTTGCGTCATATAGCCATGACATTGATAGGGATGAAATGCTTCATAACCCAAATAGGCTGAATGAAAGTGACCGCGTATAATATTTGAAATATTAAATGTTCCGGCAATCGCATGGCTATCGGTTAAACAGACAAAATAGCGATGCTCTTGTTCTAAATATGTTTGAAAGTCAGAGGGTGGATAAGTCCAAGGTTGATGCAATTGAACACTGCGTTCATAAGCTTCTTTAATTTCAGCTAAGTCATTTATTTGAGGTTTACGTAAATAGACTGAACTCATTTCAAAGCCATCTCCCAAACCATTTCGGTCACTTCATCAATTTTGACCTTTCCTTCAAGTTTATACCAAGTTACGGTCCATGAAATCGCCCCACCAACTAAACGTCGCCAAATAAAGGCATCATGCTTTATCTTGCCCTTTGTGCGTAACTTTTCAATAACATCTAACCAAATTTGCTCATATTCATTACGCATTTTCAAAAGGTAATCTTGTTTTTCTTTTGAAAGAGCAAACCATTCATAAACCAACACAGCCATGGCAGCACCTGTATCTCCAGTAATCGAGATGAGTTCTGCTTTAATTAGGGCACGTAATTGTTGCTCTGGATCTGTAGATTGAGTTGCTGCATCTTCTAAACGGGCTAGGTTATAAATGATGGTTTGCTCCATCACATGGGCAAGAATGTCATCTTTACTTTTGAAGTGATGGAACAAACTTCCTGATTGAATACCAATAAATTGAGCTAGTTCACGGACAGTAGTTTTGTCATAGCCCTGCTTGTGAAATAGGTACGCGGCACCTTGTAATAAACGACCACGTGGGCTGTCATCAAAGCAAGAGATATTTGGAATCTGTTCAATTGAAGTAGCAATCATACGTGCGGTTTGACCCTTTAAATAAAAATGAATACTAAAATTTTTTGCTAAATCTCACCATATTTCAGAATGATTATCAATTTTGGAAGATTTGGTCAACATCACAATAACATTTTGCTCTTTACAAACCAAGCGCTTGCTTGGTAATGTTGAGAATAATTTTTTAACAAAATAATGAGAAATAAGATGGCAAGTAATCAACAGGATGATGAGCGTGTCGTAAAGATAGGTTGCGCCTCCGGATTTTGGGGAGATACCAATACTGCTGCTTTTCAATTGGTGCATTTAACCGATATTGATTATTTGGTTTTTGATTATTTGTCAGAAATTACGATGTCGATTATGGCAAAAGCGAAAATGGTAGAGCCGAAACATGGCTATGCCTTAGATTTTGTCAGCCGAGTGATGGCGCCTCTACTTAAAAAAATTGCAGAAAAAAAGATTAAGGTGATTAGTAATGCAGGTGGGGTAAATCCGCTTGCTTGTCGGGATGCTTTGCAAAAAATAATTAGTGAATATGGTTTAAACCTGAAAGTGGCTGTGGTCTTAGGTGATGATCTTTTAGCAAAGCAAGAACAGTTCAAACAACAAAATATTCAAGAAATGTTTAGCAGCGAGCCTTTGCCTGATCAGGTGGCGAGCAGTAATGCTTATTTAGGTGCTGTGGCCATTCGTGACGCACTAAACTTAGGCGCAGATATTGTGATTACGGGCCGTGTTGTAGATTCGGCTGTGGTTCTTGCTCCGTTGCTTCATGAATATCAGTGGTCTTTAGAGGACTATGACAAGTTGGCTCAAGGATCATTGGCAGGACACGTGATTGAATGTGGTGCTCAATGTACAGGCGGTAATTTTACTGATTGGCGCTTAGTGCAAGGCTTCGACAATATGGGATTTCCAGTGGTTGAAGTCAGTGAGGATGGCTCATTTGTTGTGACCAAACCACACGGGACAGGTGGTCTGGTTTCTATTGCAACGGTTGCAGAGCAAATTGTTTATGAAATTGGCAATCCACAAGCCTATTTATTACCAGATGTGATTGCTGATTTTAGTCAGGTGCGCCTAGAACAAGTCGGGGAGCATCGAGTGCGTGTGACTAGTGCAACAGGACAAGCACCTACAGCACAATATAAAGTGAGTGCAACTTATCCTGATGGCTATCGGGTTTTAGTCAGTTTTCTAATTGCAGGGCGTGAAGCACCACAAAAAGCGCAAGTAATTGCCGATGCCATTTTAACTAAATGTGAGCGTGTGCTGGCCATGCGTTCAGTACCTCCTTTTAGTGAAAAATCTGTTGAAATTTTAGGCATTGAAAGTACTTATGGCGCACATGCCCAAGCATTAAATAGCCGCGAAGTGGTCGTCAAAATAGCTGTAAAACACATGTTTAAAGAAGCTTGTATGTTCTTTGCATCTGAAATTGCACAGGCTTCAACAGGAATGGCTCCAGCCTTAGCGGGAATCGTTGGAGGGCGGCCTAAGGCATCTCCAGTGATTAAGTTATTTTCATTTTTAATTGATAAAAATCAGGTCAATGTGGAAGTTGATTTTGATGGGAAACGCTATCCTGTTGAAATTCCTGAAGGGTCTTCTACTCAGCAATTCAATACTTTTGCAGGAGGTGAAAGTGCGGTTTATCAAGGGAATGAAATTGAAGTTCCTTTGATTGAAATTGCGCATGCTCGTAGTGGTGATAAAGGCAATCATAGCAATATTGGGGTCATTGCGCGTAAAGCAGAATATTTACCTTGGATTCGTGCAGCACTCACAGAGCAAGCTGTTGCAAGCTATATGCAACATGTTTTGGATGCTGAAAAAGGACGAGTAATTCGTTATGAATTGCCGAGTTTAAATGCGTTGAATTTTATGTTGGAAAATGCCTTGGGTGGTGGTGGTGTTGCAAGCCTGCGTATTGACCCACAAGGCAAAGCATTTGCTCAACAATTATTGGATATGCCTGTAAAAGTTCCGGCAAATCTTTTAGAAAAATAAAATGAATGGATGAAACAAAGATGAGTTATCAATCAATTTTTAGACCTGATGCCTTTGCCAATAAAGTCATTATTGTGACCGGTGGCGGCTCAGGAATTGGTCGTTGTACTACCCATGAGCTTGCCGCGTTAGGGGCTCAAGTCGTAATTACAGGACGCAAAATTGAAAAACTGGAAAAAGTAAGCCAAGAAATTACAGAGGATGGCGGACTCGTTCATTTTATTGTGTGTGATAACCGAGAAGAAGAACAAGTTAAGAATATGATTGCTGAAGTGATTGAGAAGTTCGGCAAACTTGATGGTTTAGTTAATAACGCGGGCGGTCAGTTTCCTTCCGCATTAGAGAATATCTCTGCGAACGGCTTTGATGCAGTCGTGCGTAATAATCTGCATTCAACTTTCTATTTAATGCGTGAAGCCTATAACCAATGGATGGCAAAACATGGTGGCAGTATTGTCAACATGACTGCCGATATGTGGGGCGGCATGCCAGGAATGGGGCATTCAGGCGCTGCACGTTCGGGGGTTGATAACTTAACTAAAACAGCATCGGTTGAGTGGGGGAAATCTGGCGTTCGAGTGAATGCTGTAGCACCGGGTTGGATTGTTTCATCTGGCATGGATAATTATAGCGGGGATTTTGCCAAGGTGATTATTCCAAGTCTTGCTGGCAATGTGCCTTTAAAGCGCATGGGAACCGAGTCAGAAGTTTCATCAGCAATTTGCTATTTGTTATCTGATGCTGCGGCTTTTGTCTCTGGTGTGACTTTGCGTATTGATGGGGCAGCATCGCAGGGAACACGAATGTATCCGCTAGGCGATGCGACAAATAGTGAATCTTATAATGGTTTCCATCGTGCGTTTATTCCTGAAATTTTTAAAAAAGATAAGACTGAAAAAGCTGAGCAAAACAATAATTCAGGCTTGGAGTGAAGAATAAAAAATGACCATTCTCCAATCCGAAATTGCTGTTGGTGGTGAACAGTATCAAAAGAATAAAGATGTACTCCTTGCTCAGTTGAGTGAGGTCCGTGCAATTCAGCAAAAAAGCATTGATAAATCATACGCTGCTAAAGCAAAGTTCGATAAAAAAGGCAAAATTTTGCCCCATGAACGCGTGCGGTTATTGCTAGATGCCGACTCTCCTTTCATCGAACTTTGTGGTTTGGTTGGCTACAACATGCATGATGATAAAGATGGCTCGGAAGCTGGGGGCGGGGTGATTGCTGGCATTGGTTTTGTTAGTGGTGTGCGTTGCCTAGTCTCTGCAAGTAATAGTGCAATTAAGGGAGGAACTATGTCGCCCATGGGTGTGCAGAAGACTTTGCGTTTGCAAAAAATTGCTTTGGAACAAAAACTTCCGCTGATTACGCTAACCGAAAGTGGCGGCGCCAACTTAAATTATGCAGCAGAAGTATTTACCTACGGTGGTATGACCTTTGCCAATCAGGCACGCCTTTCTGCAGCAGGTATTCCACAACTGGCTGTTGTACATGGTAATGCGACAGCAGGTGGTGCTTATCAACCTGGGCTTTCTGATTATGTGATTGCGGTACGTAAACAAACCGAAATGCTTCTTGCAGGCCCTCCATTACTCTTGGCTGCAACTGGTGAAGTGGCAACGGCTGAAGAATTGGGCGGGGCAGAAATGCACTCTCAAATTGCCGGAACCGCCGAATATTTGGCAGAAAATGATGCTGATGGTATTCGACTTGCACGTGAAATTTTTGAGCATCTGAACTGGAAAGAACAGATCAAACCAGTTGATGCAGTCTATAAAGAACCTCGTTACGATGCCGATGAATTATTGGGTGTGATTCCAAGTGATCCTAAACAACCATTCGATATGAAAGAAGTGGTAGCCCGAATTGTTGATGATTCAGATTTTCTTGAATTTAAGCAGGAATATGATGATTTAACTGTTTGTGGTTGGGCAAAAATTGGTGGCTTACATATCGGTATTATCACCAATAATGGTCCGATTACCCCTCAAGGTGCGGCGAAAACAGCTCAGTTTATTCACCTGTGTGAACAGACACAGCGTCCGCTATTGTTCTTGCATAACACCACGGGTTTTATGGTGGGTACCGATGCAGAGCAAAACGGTATTATCAAACATGGTTCAAAATTAATTCAAGCTGTTGCCAATTGTACCGTGCCGAAAATTTCGATTGTGGTAGCTGGGTCGTATGGAGCTGGCAACTATGCGATGTGTGGACGTAGTTTATCACCAGACTTCATTTTTGCTTGGCCGAGCTCACATGTTGCTGTAATGGGTGCCGCTCAGGCTGGAAAAGTCTTACGTATTGTGGCCGAAGGCAAGCAAAAAGCTTCAGGTCAGGAGCCTAATCCTCAAATGCTCGACTTTGTGGAGCAAAGTACAGCCATGAAATTGGAGCAACAGTCTACAGCACTTTTCAATACGGCCATGTTGCATGACGACGGCATTATTGACCCTCGCGATACCCGAAAATTACTGATTTTCCTTTTACAAACCATTTATGAAGCACAGCAGCGGACATTGAACCCAAGCCGTTTTGGGGTGTCTCGATTTTAAGCAACTTTTACCGCAATTAAAAAAATTATCAGGAAGAATGTAATGAAATTTACTGCCGAACATGAAGCATTACGCCGTACAGCTCGTCAATTTGTTGAAAATGAGCTGAATCCGAATATTCCAGAATGGGAAGAGGTGGGTCGTTTCCCGATTCATGATGTATTTAAAAAGATGGGTGACCTTGGTTTATTAGGGATTTGTAAGCCTGAAGAAAATGGTGGTTTAGCTTTAGATTATTCTTATAACCTTGTTGTTGCTGAGGAAATTGGTCGTGCGACTTGTGGTGGGGTGCCCTTAGCAATTGGTGTACAAACCGATATGGCAACACCAGCTCTCGCACGTTTTGGTCGTAAAGAATTACGTGATGAGTTTTTAACACCAGCCATTGCTGGGGAATATGTGGCATCGATTGCTGTATCTGAAGTTCATGCTGGTTCTGATGTGGCGGCAATTAAAACCACAGCAAAAAAAGATGGTGATGATTATGTGATTAATGGCAGCAAAATGTGGATTACCAACTCATTACAAGCCGACTTTTTCTGCCTTTTAGCCAACACTTCTGACGATAAACCGCACGTCAATAAATCGATGATTATTGTGCCAGCAAAAACTAAAGGCATTAGTTTTTCAGAACCGCTCAATAAATTAGGAATGCGCTCAACCACCACAGCACAAGTTTATTTAGATAACGTGCGTGTACCGCAGCGTAATTTAGTCGGTGCAGAAGGTATGGGTTTTATGATGCAGATGATGCAATTTCAGGAAGAGCGTCTGTGGGCATGTGCCAATTCGATTGGAGGATTGGAAACATTAATTCAAAAAACCATTGCCTATACCAAAGAGCGTACCACTTTCGGTCAGCCACTCATCAATAATCAATATATCCATTTCCGCTTTGCTGAACTCATGACTGAAGTGGAAGCACTAAAAGCATTAACCTACCAAGCGTGTGAACAACACATTGCAGGTGAAGATGTCAGCATGTTGGCTTCAATGGCAAAACTGAAATCAGGACGTTTAACCCGCGAAGTGGCAGATAGCTGTTTGCAATATTGGGGTGGCAATGGCTTTATGTGGGATAACCCTGCATCTCAGCTTTACCGTGACGGCCGCTTAGGTTCTATTGGTGGTGGAGCCGATGAGATTATGTTGGGGATTATTTGTAAGTTGATGGACATCTTGCCAAAAAAACAAAAATAAGGAATAAGCCATGACACTTTCAGCATCTCTTCAAGCTTTAGATATTGATGACAGCATTCAATTAGAACAGGACGGCAGTATTTTATACCTCTGGTTAAACCGACCAGAGAGCCGTAATGCCATGAATTTGAATATGGTCAATGCTATTCAACAGGTCTTTGCCGCTATTCAAGATGATCTTTCGATTCGTGCGGTCATCATCCGTGGTGAAGGAGGAACTTTTTGCGCAGGTGGTGATATTAAAGATATGGCAGCTTTGAGAGTTGAAGCGAGCAATATCGGTAGCCTACAACCTTATGCTGATTTTAACCGCCGTTTTGGTGCCATGCTTGAGCAAGTTGAAACCGCCCCACAGACGGTTGTGGTGATTTTAGAAGGGGCTGTTCTAGGTGGTGGTTTTGGTCTGGTATGTGTTTCCGATGTTGCGATTAGCCGTGACAATGCCCAGTTTGGATTGCCTGAAACTGGGCTAGGAATAATTCCTGCGCAGATTGCTCCTTTTGTAGTGAAGCGTATTGGTCTAACTCAGGCTAGACGACTTGCTTTGTTGGGGATGCGTTTTGAAGGACCTACGGCGCTCAGTGTCGGAGTAGTCCATCAGATTGCTCATAATGAATTAGAGCTAGAACAGGAATTACAGGAAACTATTCAGCAAATCAAACGTGCTGCACCACAAGCTTCACGTATGACGAAAGCACTATTACATCGAACACTCAATGAACCATTGAATCATTTGCTTGATGACGCAGCACAGCAGTTTGCTCAAGCGGTTGGTGGTGCTGAAGGGCAAGAGGGAACGATGGCTTTTATTCAAAAACGGTTGCCGAATTGGGCCGATGAGCAATAAAAGATAAGGATAAAAACAATGAAATTTTCAAAAGTACTAGTTGCCAATCGTGGTGAAATAGCAGTTAGGGTCATGCAGACAGCAAAGGCAATGGGTTATCAAACTGTGGCGGTCTATTCCGATGCAGACCGTAATGCTCGCCATGTGCAAGAAGCTGATGAAGCAGTTTATATTGGAGCTTCTAAAGTATCTGAATCTTATCTTTCAATTACCAAAATTATAGAAGCTTGCAAAAAAACAGGCGCGGATGCTGTGCATCCGGGTTATGGCTTTTTGTCAGAAAATACCGATTTTGCTCAAGCCTGCATTGATAACCAAATTATTTTTATCGGTCCGACAGCTTCTGCAATTGAGTTAATGGGGAGTAAACGACTTTCAAAAATTGCCATGATTGAAGCGGGTGTACCTTGCGTGCCTGGTTACGAGGGAGATCGGCAAGACCTTGAATATTTAGCAGTACAGGCAGAACAGATTGGTTTTCCAATTATGGTGAAAGCTTCTGCTGGTGGCGGTGGTCGTGGTATGCGTTTGGTTCAGCAGGCATCCCAGCTTGTAGAGGCTTTACAAACTGCACGTTCAGAAGCTGAAAATGCATTTGGTTCAGGTGAGCTTATTTTAGAAAAAGCAGTGATTGCGCCGCGCCATGTTGAAATTCAAGTTTTTGGTGATACGCATGGCAATTATGTGTATTTGTTCGAGCGTGATTGTTCGATTCAACGCCGTCACCAAAAGGTTGTAGAAGAAGCACCATGTCCAGTCATGACACCCGAACTGCGTCAGCAAATGGGAGAGGCTGCTGTTGCAGCTGCCAAAGCATGTGCTTACGTAGGCGCGGGAACTGTTGAGTTTTTGCTTGATGCATCGGGTGAATTCTATTTTCTAGAAATGAATACGCGCTTGCAGGTTGAGCATCCAGTCACTGAATTTATTACAGGGCTAGATTTGGTTGAATGGCAATTGCGTGTCGCCAATGGCGAGCATTTACCATTGCAACAACATGAATTGTCTATCAAGGGCCATGCAATTGAAGTCCGTTTGTATGCTGAAGATCCACGCCAAGATTTCTTGCCGCAAACAGGTCAAGTTCTACGTTGGAAGCCCACAAATTTGCCAAATGTACGAATTGATCATGGCATGTTAGCAAAAGACGAAGTTAGCCCTTTCTATGACCCGATGGTGGCTAAAGTGATTGCATATGGTAAAACTCGAGAGGATGCGATTCGTCTGCTGGCTCGTGCTGTAGATGATTGTGTTTTGCTTGGTGTAAGCAGCAATAAACAATTCTTGGTCAATTTATTACGTCATCCAGTCGTTGTCGCTGGTGATACGAATACCGCATTCATTCAACAGTATTTCCAAAATGACGACAGCTTACACTCTCAGGTATTATCTTTAGAAACCTTGGCTATTGCCGCGGCATTATTTAGCCAAAGTAAAGGTACTGCGGTGTGGCAAACTGGACTTGGTGTTCCATTACCCTTAAAACTAAAATATGACGATCAGCAAATCCAGTTACAGCTTTCATCTGTAAATAACACATTCACGGTACAGCTCTGTGATCAAACTGTTTGTATTGAAGTCATTGAGAAAACAGACGAGCAACTGACCTATATTGCTGACGGTATACGCCGCCGTGTTCAATATGTTTTAGACGGCGATCAGCTTTATTTAGATCGAGACAATGGCAATGTTGCGATTCGCAATGTGACTTACGCTGCTCCAGAAACGACCAATGTTGCGGGAGATGGTAAAATTCGTGCACCTATGGATGGTGCTGTGATCAATATCTTGGTCAATAAAGGCGATCAAGTCGTGAAAGGGCAAACCTTACTGGTACTTGAAGCTATGAAGATCCAGCAACAGATTAGATCTGATGTCGATGGTGTAGTCGAAGATATTTTAGGACAGCAAGGGCAACAAGTAAAAAAACGGCAAATGCTATTTAGTATTCAAATTTAATAAAAATACCGCTCTATATGAGCGGTATTTTTTAGTGGAGAATCATGATCTATTCGCCATCTGCCTCAGCAATGATCTGGCTTGCTTTTTTCAAGCTATACAGTAGTTGTCCCAAAAGAACCTCTTTATTACTTAAGGTGACCATGACCATTGGGTGATGAACAGCAGGGATAGCTGTCAAAATGGCTTTGCCATTATCTGCGTCTAGCGTAATGTTATTACAGCCTGTGAGTTGAATTTCTTTTAAAAATGCAGTCACCATTGCCAAAATTGAACTGCTGACAGCCGCCAATTTAGTGGTGTTGTGGTAGTTTTTATGACTCACAGTTGCTAATTCAAAACCATCTGAAGAGCAAATCATCACGAAATCTACGCCGCGTGTATTCATCAAAATAGTATGAGCTTCACTTTTTGCGAGTTGTAGCAATTGCGTTGGTGCTGTTCGTTTTTGAGCTGGAATACTAAGCATGATTATTCCCCTGTGGTACTGACCCGACCTTAACTTCAAGTGATGCAATTAATGACTCAACCATCATTAAAATTTGTTCTTGCTCTCGCGCATCAATGAAGAATAAGGGATAAGGTAGTTCATTTGCTTTTATCCAATTACGATATTGCTGAAGAGAGGATTCTTTATTTTCATCAATATGAGTAATACCAATCACAATATTATCATTATAATTTTTAAAGGTTTTTAAGTAGTCATTTAGTTCGTCAATTGAATTCGGACTATTATGATCTAATAATAAAATAATACCGATCGCACCTTCACAAATGACCGACCAGATAAAATCAAAACGGCTTTGCCCAGGTGTCCCATATAATCCAATTTTGATTCCATCATCTAAAGTAATTTCACCATAATCAATACCTACAGTGGTCTGGGTTTTCTGGTGACTTTGTACATCGGTATTGAATGCTTCTGTTTCCAGAATTGGAATCTCAGATAACGATTTAATCGCTTCTGTTTTTCCAGCCCCCATGCTGCCTGCAAAGACAATTTTATATTGCTGTATAATCATAATGTTCCCTAAAGACCAAAGCGGCGTCTAATCTTCCCTATAAAATTTTTAAAAAAATGATTGTCTATATTTGAATTTTCTAAATGGGAGCTTGGTGCGTAAGAGCATTTATTCGCAGAAACAAATCTTCCGTTATTTGCCATTACACAAGCTGTAACGAAGCGTAAGACATCGTCGATTGATACGTTGAGTTGTTTAGCAACATCAGTAATTTTTGCACCCTGTATAAAACATGCGGAGAGCTGTAGACTCACTTTTCTATATTCTTTTTGGTAGGGCTGTGGCCAATGATCGATTTTGAAGTAACCATCAACTGAAGCTAAATTTTCAAAGTCTTTTGAACACCAGATTAGGTTCCATAACCAGTCTTGTAAGCAATAACTTTTTTTACGAGAAACCTTAGTAAAATCCGATGTTTTAGCAAAAGCAAAGTTAAAGCTCATATTGGTATGTGCTTTTTGACGGGAAGGTTCTATCCAAGCAATTTGAGCTCTGTTATCAATAATAGCTAGAGTGCCTTTATCATCAAATAAATGTAATTTAGTATTTTCTGGGTTATGCAAATTTCTTATAAATTGCTCATCAATAATGAGGAGCTCAGTAGATAAATCTGGAACTATCGCAACACTATTTTGATTTAAAAATGATAATAGATTTTTTTGTAGCCACTCTAATAAAGGTTCTACTTTTTCTAGGGGCAGATATAGAGTATGTTCATAAACTTGATATCCATTTTTTGAAGGACTTTTACTAATTTTTAAATAAAGAAACTTTTTCTTTTGAAGAATATTTTGAATATTGTCAGAGTCAAAAAAAATTTCGTTAATTAATAATAGATCAATATGATCGCTTGAAATATTAACCCAATTAATACCGTGTTGATTAGATATAAAATTTCTGATTAGTATTTTTAATTCATCTGAAAATTTTGAACTTAAACCAGAAGTTGCAATATTTATGCAATGCCTATCCATAGTATCACATTAAATTTTATTGAATAAGATAGAGGTTTTAATGTGCTTTTTATAATAAATATAAAAAGCACATCTTAGATTAATTAGCTAAAGTCTAGCTCTTTTTCAAATGACTTTAACTCATGACGAGCCATAGCTAAATTCGATTTAGCACGATCAAGCACTAAGTAAAGGAACAAATTATTATTACTTTCTAGAGGTCGAATTAAGTGATAAGCCTTACCTAAGGTAATTAAAATATCTTCAATATTATCATTTAATTTCAATGCATTGGCGATATTTCGCTTTGCGCGAATTACTTCTGTATTTCCTGCAGCAGCCAATTCTAAATCAATTTCCCCACCACCTTGTGTTGCAAGTGATAAACCGCTTTCTGAATCAACAAGTGCAGAAGCAATAAAACCATCAATTTCAGTTAAGCTATCTAAAGAAAGTTTAGCCATGTTTTTATCTCTCAGGATTCTAAAATTATATTTACTACTTTTTCCTAAAAGTAGTTGAAATTCATTATATTTCTGAACAATTTTAAGTCAATCAATCAAATAAAGTGTGATGTTTTAGTTTTAGGCAATAAGTGACGGAAAATGTCAGATTATAAAAAATATTATAAGATTGCTTTTACATTATACTTTTAATACTGTGCTGCGGTTTACATTATATATTTTAAAATTTAGATAAAACAATTGTAATAGAATATTAATACAATATTGATTAATAAAATATGTTGGTTTTAATCAAAAAAAAGGGGAATAACAAATTCCCCTTTTTATAACAATGATCAAACTAAACGAGCTGTGTATAAATACAATAGAGGTAGCCCAAAATTGCTAAAGCAACGACAGGGGCAATAATCTTTGACCATGTCGGTACAGAAATTTCGACAGCTTGTTCTTCAATATGCAAGTCATCATGATGAGGTTGGGCTTGGTGAACCATTTGGTTGAACTCCTTCATTGTTGTATCCAATGATAGCTCTTCTTGTTCCACAGGTTTAGAACCAATTAATTCATTTAGGTGGTTTGTTGACCAAACCCAATCTTCTGCCTGACCTGATAAGTGTTCGACTTGACCTAAAATTAATTCTTTTAAGCCATTATGTCCAAAACCACCTGTTTCATCGAGCTGGTTAAGTTCTGCCAATTGCAAAGTTAAAATTTCAGAAATACTCTGTTCTAGTTCTGCATTTTTTAAAGTTGACTGGTTATGCTTAGAAGTTGTTAAATGTCGAGCAACTTCTTGAATATAAAGTGGATCTGCCGATTTTATTTCATGATAAATCTTATTGTCATCTTGGCGCCATAAACTAATCAGTTTTCCAAGCGTAAGAATATTCACCTCATCAATCAGTTTATTTTTTTCATTAACTGGATATTGATTTAAAAGCTGAGGCTTTTGAATTTTTATCTGCTCAGCAAAGTATTGGACTAAATCAAATGCCATGCTTTCTTCCTCTAAATTTAATCTAAAATTCTTAACGTCGGTTTTTTCTTGATCGATGTTGTTTCAGCTTCTTGTACTTCTGGCTCTGCTATATTTTCTACAGGCGCTACATTGGCATATTCTTCAGGATCAAAGAATAAACCTTGCCCATTCTCACGTGCATAAATACCTAAAACTGCTTGAATAGGTACATAAATGTCTTTCGATGCCCCCCCGAAACGGGCAGAAAAAGTAATGGCTTCATTACCAATAAGAAGTTGATGAACAGCATGAGGCACGATATTTAAAACGATTTGCCCATCTTTAACAAATTGCTGTGGAACATCGGTATGTGGCTGTGTCGCATCCACTAATAGATAAGGAGTAAGCTGGTTATCACAAATCCATTCATAGATTGCACGAGCAAGATAAGGACGTGTAGGGGTTAAATCAATAGGTTGCTCAGACATATCACACTATTCCATATTTAATAGTTCATTGTAACGGTTTTTCTCTTGAGCCGTCATTGATTTAGCAAAAGAAGGCCTCTCAAAGATACGTTTACAATACAAAAGTATCGGTCGGCAGTGCTGTTTCGGTAAATCGATTCCCATGCTATTTAGCCTTAAGAAAATAGGGGCAAGCATACAGTCCAAGATTGTGAAATTTTCAGACATAAAATAGGGAAAATGCTGAAATAGGGGAGTAAGTGAAATTAAAGTTTCACGTAATTCTTTTTGAGCTTTTTGCTTTTGTTCGACATTTAAAGTATCAGCATGTTTTAACATGTGATCGGCTAATTTGAACCAGTCGTTTTCAAGTCTCCATATATATTGACGCTGCTCTGCACGCATCATTGGCGCATCTGCGTAAAGCTTACCTTGGCGATAACGATCATCTAAATATTCAGCAATAATAGGCGCTGAAAATAATTTAAGATTTTGCTCGACCAACATCGGCAATTGGTTATAAGGATTTAAACTTGCTAAATCTTCGTCTTCATGGTCAGTTACGATCAATTGATATTTGATTTGCTTTTCTGCTAATAAGAAACGAATCCAGTGAGAACGGAAATCATCAGCATGACTGTAAAGGGTAATCCCCTGAATAGAGGTGTTTTCGACCGACATATCACAAGACGACGTGGTTGAGTGAATCGATTAGGATACTAAAAATGCTCTAGGAAATCACGGTTCTAACGAGATAGTTTGTTTATATTTATAAGTTTGCATTTTATTGTTCTATTTTCATAATAAAAAAGCCTTGGAAAAATCCAAGGCTTTTTGTCCAACTCGATAAACGAATTAACGTTTAGAGAATTGAGGACGCTTACGAGCTTTACGTAAACCAAGTTTCTTACGTTCAACTTCACGAGCATCACGAGTAACGAAACCAGCTTGACGAAGAACAGGTTTTAAAGTTTCGTCAGCAGCGATAAGCGCACGAGTAATACCGTGACGGATCGCGCCAGCTTGACCACCAATACCACCACCTTTAACAGTGATGTAAAGGTCAAACTTTTCAGTAACTTCTAAAAGTTCTAAAGGTTGACGAACAACCATACGAGCAGTTTCACGACCGAAATATTGCTCTAAAGTACGGTTGTTAATAACGAGTTTGCCTGTACCAGCTGACAAGAAAACACGTGCAGTTGCGGTCTTACGGCGACCTGTACCATAATTAGTAGCCATGTGCTGTATCCCTTAGATGTCCAAAACTTGTGGCTGTTGAGCAGCATGCGGATGCTCAGTACCAGCGTACACTTTCATTTTTTTGATCATTGCATAACCAAGAGGACCTTTTGGTAACATGCCTTTAACTGCTTTTTCAAGAACAGCTTCAGGCTTGTGAGCAATTAACTTCTCGAAGTTAGTCTCACGGATACCACCAGGGAAACCAGTATGGCGATAATATTTCTTATCAAGTGCTTTTTTACCAGTCACTTGAACTTGTTCAGCATTAATCACAACGATGTAATCGCCAGTGTCAACGTGAGGAGTATAAGAAGTTTTGTGCTTACCGCGTAAACGACGAGCGATTTCAGTCGCAAGGCGACCTAAAGTTTTGCCAGAAGCATCAACAACATACCAGTCATGTTGAACTTCAGCTGGCTTAGCGCTGAGAGTTTTCATTAAACCACTACCTATTATAGTTGGTTTGGACTATGGAATCTGTCCAAACAAAAGGAGCGAGCATTCTAAACGAGTTTGTTCAAAGTCACAAGAAAAATCCAGTTTAAGCCATATAATTTAATCCATAAACTGATGAATGCGGGATATGTTAAAATCAAACAAATTTTCGTTATGTGTCTGGGGTGATTGTGCTGCCTTTATATGTCACTTCCGGTGAGCCGGCTGGTATTGGTCCAGATATTTGCTTGAGCTTGGCTAAGCGAGTTGATGAACGCCCACTTGTTATTTTGGGTGACCGAGATTTATTAGAACAACGTGCTCAGAAACTCGGGATAAATATTCAATTTATAGAATATATGGGACAAGCTGAATCATCGTCTTTAGGTGAACTTTATATAGAGCATGTACCTTTAGAAATGGCGGTTGTTGATGGGCAATTAAACTCAGCTAATGCGGCTTATGTATTAGAACAATTACGCCGTTCAGCTGATTATGCGATGTCTGGTAAAAGTGTTGGGGTCGCCACTGCTCCTGTGCAAAAGTCGGTGATTAACGATGCAGGTATTTTGTTTAGTGGACACACTGAATACTATCAAGAATTTGCAGGTGTAGAGCGTGTCGTCATGATGCTTGCGACCAAGACTTTACGTGTTGCCTTGGCTACTACACATTTGCCCTTAAGAGATGTTGCCGATGCAATTACCAAAGATCGTTTGCATCAGGTCATTGATATTTTATTACATGATTTAAAAACTAAATTTAAGATTATAGATCCGCGCGTACTTGTTTGCGGCTTAAATCCTCACGCGGGTGAAGATGGGTATTTGGGACGCGAAGAGATTGATACCATTAATCCAGTACTTGAAAGTTATCGGGCACAAGGGATTAAAATGAGTCTAAGCTTGCCTGCGGACACCTTATTTACCCCTGAGCACCTTAAAAATGCTGACGCTGTACTTGCCATGTACCATGATCAAGGTCTACCTGTGTTAAAATCACAAGGGTTTGGTGAGGCCATCAATATTACATTGGGTTTGCCATTCATCCGAACTTCGGTCGATCATGGCACGGCATTGTCTTTGGCCGGGACTGGTTTGGCAAAAAGCTCAAGTTTAAATGTCGCTGTCGATTTAGCTTTATCTTTGGCAGCGAGCTAAATTTTTCATGTTGGAAATGTTCTATGTATCAAATTAATGCCCTAAACCCGAAAGATGAAGGGCATAAAGCTCGTAAACGTTTTGGTCAAAACTTCTTACATGATCAGCGAGTCATTGCCAAAATCGTGCGCTCGGTAAATCCGCGTCCGGGTGAAAATGTTGTCGAAATTGGACCTGGTTTGGCCGCATTAACATCTCCTTTAATTGGGGAATGTGATGCATTAACAGTTGTTGAGCTAGATCGTGATTTAGCAGCAGGCTTACCAGAACGCGTTCCACATCCTGAACGTTTAACGATTATAGAAGCTGATGCATTAAAATATGATTTTAACGAACTGGTAAAAGATGGTCGACCATTACGTGTGGTTGGTAATTTACCTTATAACATTTCAACCCCATTACTTTTTCATCTCTTGGAATTTGGCAGTAAAGTTAAAGACATGCACTTTATGCTCCAAAAAGAAGTGGTTGACCGTATTACTGCCGAACCAAACACAAAAGAATATGGTCGCTTGTCGGTAATGATTCAATATTATTGCCAACCAACGTTTTTATTTGAAGTGCCAGCTGGCGCATTTAATCCACCACCTAAAGTAACGAGTGCTGTTTTTCGCCTTGTTCCCTATGAACAAAAGCCAATTATTGCAAAAGATGAAAAAGCTTTAGCTCGCTTGGTTGGTCATGTATTTACCCAACGTCGTAAAACCCTAAGAAATAGTCTTAAAGGTATGATCGCTGAAGATGGCTTTGAAAAAGCAGGCGTTGATCCGATGGCTCGTCCGGAAACTTTAACACTGACTCAATTTGTTGCTTTAGCCGATCAAATGGTGGGATAAATGACTAAACGTTTTAATTATGTGATTGGCGATGTACAAGGGTGTTTTGAAGCTCTGAAAGCCTTACTTAAAGAAATACGTTTTGATCCAGACCAAGATTTTTTATGGTTTGCTGGTGATTTGGTCGCTCGTGGCGAAAACTCAGTGGGTGCCTTACGTTTTGTTAAAAAACTTGCTGACCGCGGAGTTGCTGCAACTGTACTTGGAAATCATGACCTGACTTTAATTGCGGGTGCACGTGGTTTAAAAGAGATTAAAGAAAAAGATCGTACGCAGGATGTTATTGATGCAATTGATGGCGATGAATTAATCGACTGGTTGCGTAAACAACCTTTATGTTTATTTCCAAACGAGCACACAATTCTTACCCATGCGGGTATACCTTGTATTTGGGATGCGCAAAAAACTGCTACTTTGGCAAAAGAAGTTGAAGCTGTACTCGCAAACGAAGATTTATCTGTATTGGATGCTTTTTTAGCAGAAATGTATGGTTCAAAACCTGATTTGTGGGAAGACGATCTAACAGGTTCAGCACGTTTACGTTGTATTACTAATTATCTGACACGCATGCGTTTAACCAACGCAGAAGGAGCTTTAGAGTTTAGTTTTAAAGATGCTCTAGATGCGCCAATGCCAGAAGGCTATTTACCTTGGTTCGAATTTCCAAGTAAAGCTGCTCAGACTCATCAGATTATTTTTGGTCATTGGGCTGCACTTGAAGGTAGAAGCATCAATGAGCAAATCCTGAATATTGATGGCGGTTGTGTCTGGGGCCGAAAATTAATGGCTTATCGCCTTGAAGACAAAGAAATCTTTGCTGTCGATAATCCTGAGCGAATATAGGAAAGCAATGCTTTTCATGAGCGCAAGATGAGGGTTGTACCCGAGTAAAAATAAAAAAAGCCGCATAAGCGGCTTTTTTTATTTTTAACTTTTATTCGACGCGTATCCAGATTTGATTACGCCCTAAAGCAGAAACCCCAAGATATCCGCGCATATGGAGACGTTTACCAGTTGCGCTAAGCTTTGCTTTAAGTCCGTAAACTTTGCCGGTATTCGGATCTAAAATTTTACCGCCAGTATAATTAAGTCCATCTGTTTGTTTTAAGCCCGTTGCAATATCTAGACCTAAAATTGGTTTATTGGTATAGGGCGCAGGGCAATTATCACAAATCTCTTTAGGGGTATAACCCGGGCGCGGTGTGAGTTTAGTAATTTTTCCAGCATAAGTCCCATTTGCTTCTTTTCGTATTTCTACCTGTGCTTTGGGCGCACCAGTCTTATCATCAATTGTTTGCCAAAGACCTGTAATGTCTGCTGCAAATGTAGCGGTATTGATCCCCAGTAAGAGCAAAGCTCCAATAAAAATTTTCCCCATCATTAAAAATCCTTTTAACATTGAAAGGTTATCTTATTTCGAATTTATATACCGTTCAATGTTTATTTAATAGGCTTATTAATTATGGTGTTCCGAGTGACAACATTAATGTCGGTAGCCAAATCGCAGTAAATACGCCATTCAAAGCCATACCAAATGCAGCGTAGCGGCCTGCAACTGGTCCGCGCTGCCAAGCTTGAGCTGTTCCTATGGCATGCGCAGCTAAACCTAAGGCTAAGCCTGATGCTCTTTCATCATGAATATGCTTGAGTAAAAATGGTGAAAAAGCCGCTCCAATAACCCCAGATAAAATAACAATAAGGGTCACCAGCGTTTCAGGAGCATGTAATAACGTTGCGATATTCAGGGCGATAGGGGTAGTCACCGCACGGGTTGCAAATGCAAGAATGGTAGGTTCCGACATATGCAATAAATAAGCGAGGCCCATAGGTAGGGCAACGGCGCTTATACTTGCAAAACATAAAATCCCAATAACCGATTTAATTGGAAGGTCATCGTAACGCATTGCAGCTAAAGGAATGGCTAAGGCTACGGTGACATATCCCAATAAATGGCTAAATAACTCATTCACATAAAGACGATATTGTTCATAAGGGACTTGTAAAACTGAAAGTAAGGCAATGACAATGAACATGCCGAAAACTAAAAGTGGAACTTGCGGAAAACGTCGGTTTAAAGGTTTTGCACAGAGATAACCAATTAATGTGATTAAAAAACCATAGAAAATCGTAAACATTTTATTCTCCTTATAACCAACGTTTTGCCATTTTTGCATAGACCCACAAAGGTATAAGGGTGCTGACTACTAAAACAAAAAGGAATAGTGGAATTTCTTTACCCATATGCACCAACATAATTAAGGAGCCTGCACAAACGGGTAAAAAAGCAAATCCACTTTCTTTCATAATTTTATTATTTGTATCGACTATCCGGAGAGGGATTTTCTTGAACTTTCTCCAGATAATCAAAATAGTGAGTAAGCTGATTAAGCCAACGAGATTCCCCAATTCTGGATGACCAAAAGCACGCATGACGATGACAGAGCCTTCACGAAAACCAATAATGAGCAGTAAAGTTGCTACCCATGCTGTCCAGTCTATACTTTTGATCTTATCCATATTTTTTATCTCTAAAAGTTTACTTATCAAGTTTTAACTGATCTGACCCTTGATTTCAAACTCCTCCAAGGGACGACTAAATTGACTAGCACGTTCTCCTAAGATTTCTTCTAAGGGTAGTTTTGCTTGGCGAATAAGCTTCTCTAACTTATGTGGGGCAATGCGTACATCAATATGCAATAAGCCCGCATCATCATAGTGTTCAGACTGAATCACATTTAAAGCATAAAGTTGGGTGCGCAATTTGCCATAAGCAGGTTTAAGAATCAGTGAAAAATGTTGAATTTGACCCATTAAACATTCTTGTACTGCTTGCTGAAGTAAGTCTAGCCCAAGGCCAGCATGAGCCGAAACATAAACTCGATCTGGTACATGTGGCTCGGCATAAATAATTTTTGCGTCTTCACCACTTAAGTCAATTTTGTTGTAGACCCGAAGTACAGGAGCATCTGCGCCAATCTCTTTCAATACACCTTCAACTGCTTCAATTTGATCAAGCATGTCATGGCTATTACTATCGATTACATGTAACAGCAATGTGGCTTCAAGTGTTTCTTCAAGTGTTGCTTTGAATGATTCAACTAAGTCATGTTGTAAGTTTCGTACAAAGCCTACCGTATCTGCTAACACGACTGTGCCGATACCATCCCATTCTAAACGACGTAATGTCGGATCGAGTGTTGCAAATAGTTGGTCGGCTGCGTAGACATCACTTTTCGCTAAAATATTAAATAGAGTTGATTTGCCCGCATTGGTATAACCAACTAGCGACACAGTTGGAATGGCTGCCTTTTGTCTTGCAGCACGTCCTTGAATACGGGTTTGATGTACTTTTTCTAATTTATCTTTTAATTGGGCAATACGTACACGAATGAGACGACGGTCTGTTTCTAGTTGTGTTTCACCAGGACCACGTAAGCCAATACCACCTTTTTGTTGCTCAAAGTCTGCTGACCAACCGCGAATAAGACGCGTAGATAAATGTTTAAGCTGAGCAAGTTCGACTTGTAATTTACCTTCATGCGTACGAGCACGTAGTGCAAAAATATCTAAAATTAATCCTGTACGATCAATGACTCGGCATTTTAATATTCTTTCTAAATTTCGTTCTTGAGCGGGTGACAAAGCATGGTCAAAAATCACCAGACTTGCTTCTAATTCCTGAACTCGCTCTGCAATTTCTTCAACTTTCCCTGAACCAATAAAAAATTTAGGATTGGGTTTATTTCGCTGAACCTTAATATGTTCAAGGATATCTGCACCAGCAGACTGTGCAAGTAGAGCAAACTCTTCGGCATCCAGATCATCTAATAATTGTACAGAAACACTCACTAAAATTGTGCGTTCACCGCCTTGATGCCGATCAACATATTCCACGTGGCTATAAATCCTGAAAATGGGAAAACTTTATTCTAGATGAAACTTAAGCAAAAGGGGAAAGCGTTTGTTCTTATCCTTTAGATTAGTTAAATGTAGTTAGAGATGTCTGAATTTATTTTATTTCCCGTTCTCTATCATCAATGCAAGTTTATTCTGAAACGTATAGAATGCTCGAGATGGGTATAACAATGATTGATCGTTAGTGAAATTTTATGGCTCAAACGCAAAGTATAGTTAATTCAACGTTAAAGAAATTATCAAAAATAGGTTTATACGGAAAAAAAGTCACTTCTGCAACGGCTGCAATTAGTGAAGGTTTTTATTTAGTTTATCGACATGGCCTTTATAAAGATCCTAATAATCCGGTTAATACACGCTATGTTCAATATTTTTGCCGCCGTTTATGTCAGGTTTTTAACTTAGATGTAGAAGTACACGGAACAATTCCTCGAGAACCTGCTTTATGGGTAAGCAATCATATTTCCTGGCTAGATGTTGCTGTTTTAGGTTCAGGGGCTCGTGTTTTCTTCCTTGCTAAAGCTGAAATTGAAAATTGGCCCATTTTCGGGAATTTAGCTAAAGGTGGTGGAACTTTATTTATTAAGCGTGGGTCTGGGGATTCCGTTAGAATCCGTGAGCAAATTACCGAATTTTTAAAACAAAATATTCCTGTACTATTTTTCCCTGAAGCGACTACCACCGATGGGCATTCTGTTAAGAAAGTACATGGCCGTTTACTTGGGGCTGCTATTGAGGCTCAACGTCCAGTACAGGTATGTTTAATTTGTTATGTAAACCGTTATGGACAATTAGATACAGTTGCTCCATTCATTGGTGAGATGTCGTTTGCCGAACATATTCAACGCGTACTTGAAATGCCGAAAGTAACAGCTCATTTGTTAACTTTGCCACCAATTTCTGTGGAAGGGCATGATGTGAAAAGTTTAACAAATGAAGTTCAAGAAAAAATGGTAGAAGGATTGGCTCAACTACATCAAAAAGTACTTAAGCCAAAAAATTAATTACATGAATCCTTCGATTGGCAGCCATGAAAGAAACTTCATGCCTGCCTTTTGCCACCATTTCATTTCTGGTTCTTGTTTATAAATTAAGGGACCATGTGAAGTCTCTTGCTGCCAGTAAATATGATTATTAGCATCAAGCTTTAGCTTATAAGCAAATTTGTTTAAATTTTCATCCATCGTGTGGTGAATGGTTTTAGCCAATGATGGACTATCCAAAATTACACCAATTTCAGTATTCAAATACGCTGAGCGTGGATCAAAATTAAATGAACCAATAAAAACCTGCTCATCTAATGCCATAAGTTTAGTATGCAAGCTTGAGCGGCTTAATCCCTTCATATTCACTTTTGCTTTAGTGGCAAGCTCATCTGTATTTTTATTTAAATCTCTTTTATCGGGTGTGGGTAAAAACTCATAAAGTTGTACGCCGTTTTTAAGAAGTTCTTTACGGTACTTTCCATAAAAGGCATGAACGACAGCAACGTCATTTGCTTTAAATGAGTTCGTTAAGACTCGAACCTCAACACCTTCTTTGGCAAGAGTACTTAAAATTTTGGCGCCTTGCTTTTCAGGAATAAAATAAGCTGAAATTAAATCAACATTACTTTCTGGTTTTTCTAGATGGTTAATTAACTGGAAATTAAGGTGCTCTTCTTTTTTAGCCTTTGATTTGATTTTATCCGGTGAGTCTTTTACGACTTCGGCTTTGACCCAGTCGAATTGAATATTGCGATTTAGCCATTCATCAAATGCATGTGATTTTGCAGTTAAGTTTAGAAAGTTTTGAACTGTTGCCTGTTGGTAGTGAGCTTCGAGTTGCTCTTTTAATCCTTCATAACGTAGACGATGTTGCTCTGGACTTACGATACTTTGAACTGAATATGCATATTCATGATTCCAGTAGTCATCAAACGAATTCACAATATCATCAACAGCAGCACCAACTAACATTACATCGACATCAGAGAATTGATAACTATCGCTTACATTGTAATATTGATTTGTCATGTTACGTCCGCCAATAAGAGCAACCTCATTGTCGGCAATAAAACTTTTATTATGCATACGACGATTGATACGTTTTAAATCAAGAACCATATCCATCGCGCGATATTTACGAAAACGGTAGGGGTTAAAAAGCTTAACTTCAATATTTTTATGCTGAGAAAGGGCAAGCAAAATCCCTTCTATTTTTTTTGCATTATTATCATCAATAAGAAGTCGGACTTTTACCCCGCGATCAGCTGCCCGAATAATTGCGTGTAACGCTAAAGCACCAACTTTGTCATTGTCCCAAATATAATATTGTAAATCTAATGTCTTTTCGGCTTTATCAATTAATCTTAGGCGGGCTGCTAGAGCCTCCAACGGATCATTTAATACGTGAAAACCCGTTAGTTTTGGGTTTTGCTGACGTAAGGGAGTAATCAGTTTGGCAAGTGAGGTCTCAGAGGTATCAATATCTTTTGCATATTGTACTGGTTCAACACCATGTTTTGGCAGAGTACTACATCCTGTCAAACCCACAGCAAAACTAGAACATAGGACTATAGAGGCTTTTATCAAAAAGCCTTTAGCTTGTTGATTCGTTTGAAGCTGTTTGGAATGAATGGATTGTGCCATAATCAGTACATACGATAACGTGAGCTAGAGTATAATTCGTGCATATTGAAAGATAAATATTGAATTTGATTACTAGCAATCAATATAAGATAAGTCGAGAGTCGTAATGTGGAATCCAAATTCAATTATTTTTTGTTTTTACTTTATATTTTCAATACTTGCTTTATGGGGGATTTCTGAAGCTTGGATTCATCAATCTCGAACCGAGACTATTCATCCATTTAAAGCTTTTGTCCATTTACTCGCATTTTATCTTTCTTATCTACTTATTCCTCTCTGGTTTTTTAATTTATACGCTGCTTGGATTGGTTACTATTCAATTCATCAAGGTATTTTCATCTTTTTCTTAAGTGGCATTTTAATTTATGCCCGATTTATTGAACCTCATCTAGTGCGTGTCGATACACATCAATATCGGTTAAATCCAGATCGAAGTTTTAATAAACCGGTAAAAGTAGCGTTAATTGCTGATTTACATATTGGTTTATTTTCAGGGCATGAGCGCCAGCTAAAAACAATAGTTAAAAAATTAAATGAACAGCAACCTGATTTAGTGGTTGTGGCGGGTGACTGGACGTATGAGCCAGAAAATAGACTAATTCAAGAATTGAGTGTTTTAAAAGAAATTCAGGCACCTGTTTACTCCGTTCCTGGAAACCATGATGAGCAATATCCAGGACCACCTATCCAACAATTATTAAAAGATGCCTTGTTTTATAATGAAGTTGTCGATATTGAAGGCAAAATAGTCGATTTTGAAGAATTCCGTTTGATTGGTATTGGTGATCTCTGGGCCGGAAAAACCGACATGCGTTCGATGCCAGATTTACCACAAGACAAGCCTTGGTTAATTCTTTCCCATAATCCCGATACGGTAGACATGGTACCTAAATTGCCGAATCGACCATTAATGTTATCTGGGCATACACATGGAGGGCAGGTTGAGCTTCCATGGCTTACCACCTATATTATGAAAAAAGTGTCAATTTTAGGTCATAAACGTGGATTTTACTCTCACGAACATGCCGATGTTTTTGTGACAGTTGGCACAGGAATGGTTGGCATCCCTTTACGTTTTAGAGTGCCGCCAACAATTGATATTATTGAGTTAGTTTAAAATAAAAAAGCCAATCACAGAGGATTGGCTTTTTTATAAATTGAAAATTATGGAATAACAACAATGGCAACACGTCGGTTAATCGCACGATTTTCATTGGTTGTATTTGGAACATAGGGCTGCGTTGAACCGCGACCAATCACATAGATATTTTCTTTTTTAAATCCGCGAGCTAAGAAAAGGTTTGCCACACTTTGTGCACGCTCTTCCGACAGCTTTTGATTATAAGCAGCATCGCCAACATCATCAGTATGACCAACAATTTTCAATTTATTCAGATCATATTTATTCAACTGAGATGCCAGACGTACTAACTCAGCTTCATGGCTCTGTTTTAACTCTGCATTATTAAAGTCAAATAACAAACGTTCTGGTAAACCTAAAGTCCATCCTTCATTTGTAAGCACAAAACCTTCTTTTTTGAGCAATTTTACCTGACGATATTTTAATGGCCCAAAACTCAGGCACCCTGCAAGAGTAATGCATAGCAATGCAATAAAGGAGAGTTTTAAAGATCTTGTATTCATAGATTAGCCTAAATTTAATTTTCAGGTTTATAGATAAACCAGCGTTCATCCGAATTTTTAGCCTTATACATTGCCTGATCTGCTTGCATAATGAAATCTTCGGGGCTAGATGCAAATTGTGATAAAGCAATACCCACACTAAAACTGAAGTAAATGGTTTGACCATTCAGATGCAAAGGTTCTTTACAGCTTTCGAGTAAATTTTCAGCAATAGATATTAAATGATCAGCATGACTAATGGAATGCAAAATAACAGCAAATTCGTCGCCGCCTAAACGCGCGATAAAATCTTGATGACGTAAACGGGTTTGCAAACGATTTGCCATTTCTTTTAAAACTTCATCTCCAGCCAAATGTCCAAACTGGTCATTAATCGCTTTGAAGTTATTGTTATCTATAAATAATAAAGCAGACTTATTATCAAATCCCTTATCTTCAAACATATCTAAAAGAATTTGATAAAAATAATGTCTATTAGGTAATAAGGTGAGCTGATCGTGATGAGCCTGAAATGACAATTTACGATTTTCTTTTTGTAATTGATTGTCCCATATCTGAATTTCTTCAAGTAACTCATTAAAAACAGTATTTAAATCTTGAAATTCTTTAATACGATTATAAGGGAACCGAAGATTATAAGCTTTTTGCTCACTTACAATTTGAGCAATATTAGTAAGTGGATAAATAGCCTGCATAATTTGACGATAAGTTAGATTTACTGACCACCACAAAGCGCAAACAATAAACAACATCGCAATTGCGAGCCCTACCATAATCATTTTTAGGAACTGCAATATTTTTTCTGAACTACCAAAAAGGGTTAATTCACCTACATTTTGTTCGTGATGATAAATTGTAAGATGAACGGGTTCATTTAAAAACCAATGATCAAACCAGCCCTCTAAAATTGAAGTCTGACTTGATAATTTAAAACTTTGTGCAATAAGGTGATGTTCTGAATCATAAATATGAATAGTACGGATTGAATGATCATTCGTATATTCATTCAAAATTTGCTCTATCGTAATTTTGTCATTAAATACAACTGCTGGCTGAATACGTTCGAGCAGGGTATGACTGAGCAATTGTAAATTTTGCTTGGCATAGGTTTCCATTGTAAAAACAGAAATCGATACAAAGGTAAAAGAACAAATAAAGAACGTAATTGCAAAAATCGTAAATTGAGATTTTCTAAATAAGGCATGTAGAGAAGTGGACTGATACAACTTAGATATCATAATCCTTACTCCGCGTTCTTAGCCAAGAGCAATACTCTTGGATCAATATGAACTTTGGAGTGACTTAAAGCATCTAAGTTAACTTTAAAGGTAGTGTAATTATTTTGATTATATAAACAAAAGATACTTCCTATTTCACAGTCTGAATTATTGATGCTTAAAGAAAGTAAAGAACGATAAGGATAATTCTGAATAAGGCTTTGTTGTTGCTGTGGAGAAGTAGTAGAAAAATAAACAGCCTGACAATGTGACCGTGCAAAATCTTTCGCGTTTACAGTTTGAACACGATAATTATAAGACATCTGCTGGATATAAGATTGAAAGGTAGATGTAATGGAGGGATTATCAATAATACAAAGAGTAGGAGTATTTACATTCTCCCACTTACTGTAGCTTAGAATAGATAATGTAAGCACATAGAAGTTATGTTTTGAATTGGCATAACAAGGCCCACTCGTAGCAAACACTACAAGTATGCAAACAAATACTTTCTTAGCGAACTGCCACATGGTGAGTTAATGCCAAACTATTGCACGAATAATCTATTCTACATGAAGTTGATAAAGTAAAAAAAGTTTAATATCTCATCTAATGTTGACTGAAGTGCCTAAAAAAAAGGCATATACATCACTTTTTTCGTAAAATAGTAGAAAAAATCGGCACTCAATAGAAAAAGACTGAAATACCCCTTGCAAAGGGTTTTTAATCCTCTATAATGCACATCCATCGGCGGTGATGCAGATAGAAACTTGTTGAAAAACAGTTACTTGGAATTGGGTGAGTTGCTTTAGGCAGTGAATTTGATGAGAAGTTGGTTTTGAGAATAAGTTTTAAAAATATCGAAATTACCTGTTGACTTTTAAGAGATTAAGAGTAATATAGCCGACCTAGCTTGCTGGTGACGAACCAGTAAGAAGATCATTAAGAGATTATGAAGAACAACTTGTGTGGATTTTTACTGATTGATTAATCGAAATATTATCATTGATTGATTGGTTTAAATTACTCGAAGTTTATT
>NZ_FODU01000028.1:0-23616 GCF_900110445.1 Acinetobacter sp. yr461 | reverse complement strand
TCCAAGTAACTGTTTTTCAACAAGTTTCTATCTGCATCACCGCCGATGGATGTGCATTATAGAGGATTAAAAACCCTTTGCAAGGGGTATTTCAGCCTTTTTCTATTGAGTGCCGCTTTTTTCTACTATTTTATGAAAAAAGTGATATATATGCCTTTTTTTTAGGCATTTTACTGCTTTTTCTTAATTCTTATATTCAGAAATATAGGTTATCGTGAATTTTATATGTCTTCTATAGAGCTTAGAGGCATATATAGCTTCTTCTATTCCAAAGAAATAATAGAGCAAATACTCTACCCTACTATATATTTCTTCTTATTTTTAATTTACTTCTTTTATTATTACTGAATTACTGATCTTTAGATTGTTCCACGTGGAACGCTGAATTGTTTTTGTGATCCTTAAATAAAAAAAGCAGGATTACTCCTGCTTTTTATCACTACACAACTTTCTTAGTCAGTGAAAATTACGCGTGCAATTGCTTTCTTACCTGACTGAATAATGAAAGTACCGTTTTCTTTTACAGAGAAACTTGCATCAACAGCATTCCAGTCAACTTTTACTGCTCCGCGAGCTACAGCATCTTTTGCAGCTGCTGCATTCGGATTTAGGCCAGCTACACGTAGAATCGTAGCAATAAAGATTTCTCCACCAAACTCACCACGTGAAATAGTCACTTCTGGTGTGTCTTCGGGTACTTCACCTTCTGTAATAAGGTTACCAGCACTTTTATGTGCATTAGCCGCAGCTTCTGCATCATGGAAACGTTCAACTAGTTCAAGTGCAAGAATACGTTTTACTTCTTGCGGATTACGACCAGCAGTAATTTCATCTAATAAAGTTTTGATCTCATCTAGAGATTTAAAGCTGAGTAAATCGAAATAGCGTTCAATTAAAGAATCAGGCATTGATAAAACTTTTTGGTACATTGCCCCTGGTGTATCAAATACACCAATATAGTTACCTAAAGATTTAGACATTTTATTTACGCCATCTAAACCTTCTAGAATCGGAACAGTGATACACACTTGTGATTCTTGACCATAACGACTTTGTAAAGTACGACCCATGAGAAGGTTAAAAGTCTGGTCTGTACCACCTAACTCTACGTCAGCTTCAAGTGCAATAGAGTCATAGCCTTGAACTAAAGGATATAAAAACTCGTGGATCGCAATTGGCTGATGGTTGCTATAACGCTTTGTAAAGTCATCACGCTCTAACATACGAGATACGGTTTGTTGGCTTGCCAACTGAATAAGGTCAGCAGCAGACTTTTGATTAAACCATTCTGAGTTAAAACGTACTTTTGTTTTATTCGGATCTAATATTTTGAAAACTTGTTCTTGATAAGTTTTAGCATTGGCTTCTACTTGTTCACGTGACAACGGCGGACGGGTTGCGCTTTTACCAGTTGGGTCGCCAATCATGGCAGTATAGTCACCAATCAAGAAGGTCACTTCATGACCCAAATCTTGGAACGTTTTTAATTTATTAATAAGAACAGTATGTCCTAAGTGTAAATCTGGTGCTGTAGGGTCAAAACCAGCTTTAATTTTAAGAGGACGGTTCTCTTTGAGCTTTTTCAGTAAATCTTCTTCTGAAATAATTTCGTGCGTGCCTCGTTGGATGAGGGCAAGCTGTTCTTCGGCGGGCAAGAAATTTGACATCACAAAACCTAAACACATCAGTTATTCAATTTGTGCGATATACTAACATTTTTTCAGCGTCTTGCAGGGGAAGTTGCATATGAGCGCAATCTATATCGGCGTAATGACTGGCACTAGTATGGATGGTGTGGATATTGTTGCGGCTTCATTTGAGCCACTACAGCTTCATGCCACTCTTACAGTTCCATTTGAACCCGAGTTACGTGATGAGCTTATGGCATTAACTTTACCTGATGACAATGAAATTGACCGCATGGGTAAAGCTGATGTTGCTCTGGCCCAAATGATTGGTCACGGGATTAATACTCTCATTGAAAAACATCAATTAGATCGTAGTCAAATTAAAGCGATTGGTTCGCATGGGCAGACAATTCGTCACCGTCCAGAACATGGGTTTACACTACAAATTGGCGATCCAAATATCATTACCGAAATCACTCAAATTCCAGTTGTTTCAGATTTCCGTCGTAGAGATATGGCAGCAGGTGGTCAAGGTGCGCCATTAGTTCCAGCATTTCATCAGGCATTATTTCAACATGCAAGTATTCATCGTGTGATTTTAAATTTGGGTGGTATTGCTAATGTAAGTATGCTGCCTGCCAACAATGCAGACGGCGTATTTGGTTTTGATACAGGTCCTGCAAATATTTTGATGGATGCGTGGTGTCATCGCCATACTGGTCATCCATATGATGAAAATGGTGATTGGGCAGCTTATGGGCACCCTATCCGTTCTTTACTCGACCGTCTTCATGCACATGAATATTTCTCTAAAGAACCACCGAAAAGTACAGGACGTGAAGATTTCAATATTGACTGGTTAGATGATCAGTTAATCGATTGGCGAAATGATTTAACTTATGATGAGTTAGAAGACACACCTGAAAACGTCCAAGCCACCTTATTAAAACTCACTGTGCGTGCTATTCAAAAAGCGATTTATCGCTCAGAGATGGAAACAGGTGAAGTATATGTTTGTGGTGGTGGTGCTTATAACTCTTACTTATTAGAACAATTGCGTTGGCGTTTACGTAAGCATAATTGGTCAGTTCAACCTACAGATGTTTTAGGACTCTCCCCTACTTGGGTCGAGGCTACAGCATTTGCATGGTTAGCAATGCGTTTTATGAATGGTTTAAGTGGTAATTTGCCAGCAGTAACAGGTGCATCGGATTTCAGAATTCTAGGTGCGATCACGGCCGTATAAAGCTACATATCGATTTGATTGGTCAGATTCGACCTCATAACACATTTACTGACCCGAAATGCTGTTATTTAAATCAGTATAAAAACTCATGATAAGTGCCAACAAAAATAATTTGAGGCACTGTCATCATGGATCTGACCAAACGTATCCATCAGTACACGCGTGGCGACTGGACATTCGATGTGATTGATTCAGGCCCTATTGATGGCCCACTTGTTGTTTTATTGCATGGTTTTCCCGAAACTGCTCATAGTTGGGAGCAAACCTCGGAATTATTGCATCAGCATCAATTTAGAACACTTGCAATTCATCAACGCGGTTATAGTTTAAATGCTAGACCTCAAAGCCGATTTCAATATTCACTGAGTGAACTTGTAGAAGACGTTGCAATTTTTATTAAGCAACTCGGTCAACCAGTCTATTTAATAGGACACGACTGGGGTTCTGCGATCGCTTCGGGCGTTGCAATGAAGTATCCACAATATATTCAACATCTCACTTTAGTTTCTGTACCACATCAAGCTGCTTTTTTAAAAGCCTGCTTAAGCAGCAAACAACTTTTTAAATCTTATTATTTTGCAATTTTTCAGTTGCCTCTTCTTCCTGAAGTTTTATTTAAAAAGATGCCTAAATTAGGTCGTAAATTTCTTCAGTCATCTGGCATGACCGAGCAGCAAATTGAAACATTCGAGACCGAGTTTATAAAGGAAAATAGATTAGGTACGGCGTTGAATTGGTATCGTGGCTTTTTTTGGGATAAACCTCAAAATCCGTTTAAAGCAATAGATGTCCCTACTCTTTTTATTTGGGGTAAACATGATATTGCCGTTACAGAAAAAAGTGCCAAGTTAAACTCAAGTTATTTTAAAAATAGTTATCGTGCAGTTTTTATGGATGCCTCGCATTGGATTCCATATCAGAATGCACCTGAACTTGTGCAATACTTTTTAGAATCTATTCGTGAAAAGTAATGATCTGATCAATAAAAAAACCTCTCAAAATAGAGAGGTTTTTAAATTTTAAAATTCTTTTTAAATCGAGAATGAAGAACCACAGCCACATGTTGTTGTTGCATTTGGGTTTTGAATGATAAAACGTGAACCTTCAAGGCCTTCTACATAATCAACCACTGAGCCAATTAAATACTGATAGCTGAGTGAGTCAACAAGCATTTTTACATCGCCATTAACAAATTCTGCATCATCTTCATTTACGCTTTCAGCAAAATTAAAGCCATATGAAAACCCTGAACACCCGCCTCCCGTTACATATACACGTAACATGAGATCGTCATTCCCTTCACTATCACGGAGTTGGCGTACCTTATTGGCAGCATTATCTGTCAAAACTAGAGCTTGGGCATTCATGATGATTGTTCCTCGGATTTTGCTGTGCCTTTCAAAATAAAAAAGACCCTATATTGAGTATAGCATAATCAATATAGGGTCTGTCTTCGAAGTTTAAAGCGAATCTTGAGTATTTTTATCAAGATTATTTGTAATTCTCGTCTTGTAAGCCACATTCGAAGTTTTTAGCATCTTGCTTACAGCGGAATTGCCATAATAGTTTCATCATACGTTTATCATACACACCACGTTGTGTAAGGCTAATTCGTGACTCACGCATGAGCTTTTGATAACCCGGTTTATCTGCTGGTGGAACATCCATCCAGTATTTTTGTGGAATATCAGCTTTCATTTTACCTAAAATGGTAAAGGCACGTGGTAACTGACCCGAAACCCACTCTCTAGATTTCTGACCAAAACCAGCTGGGAACTTATCAGGACGGATAATAATATTTCCTGTCACCTGTAAGATCGGATAGTTCACGATCGCCCCTTTTGTTCCTAAACCTTTTTGTAGTTCTAAAGGTTTAAATGCTGCCGCAGGTGCACCAATAATGTCTACCTGATGGTTATTAAATTTAGCACCGAAATTTGTTATATCGGCACTAACAGCTTGCGCTCCTACCTGCTGAACCATAATTTTTTGCGCTTCATCATAGTCAAGAACTGCAATTTTTTTACCTGCAGCTTTCGCTACTGTATTGATGCTGCGATCATTTACTAAAAGATAAGCATCTCCTACTGGAATAACACCTACAACCTCATAGCGGCCGTTAACCATATATTTACTAAAAGTCGGACTCGCTAAACCTTGCATTACTTTTACAGCAAGCTTGAGGTCAGGAATGGCACCAATTGCATCCAATGACCCTGTAAAGGAGTTAAATTGACGACCACGCATCCCTGACACACTGATGCCATCACATTTGCCTGCTTTAAAATCTTCAGCAATAACGGCTTCATTCTGGTTTACTTTCAGTTCGATATCAGCTCCCCAGTTTTTTGCTGCAAGTTGATAATCCTTCATCAGCGCATAGACATCACCATTTTTACCAACGAAGTCAAAAACACATACTGTTTGTTTAGCCTGAGCTGCAAAAGAAACTGTGGTCAGTCCCATCGCAAGTAATAGCATTTTGGAAAATTGCATATTCTTTTTCCTTTCCTTGTGGAGTTTTTTGTTTTTCGATACCAAGAAATTTCACACCAATATGGTATGAGTCGGATAGGCTTCATATAAAAAATCATGTTGAAGATATTTTTACGGATCCATTTTGCTTTTATGATTTTATTTCCATCAAAAATAGATAGTCGTCTATCTATTAGCAATTATTTTAATCACAGAAGTCCTTGATCCATTTTTATATCTTCATGTTTCCTTATGAAGTTTTTATCTAAATTTAGCTTAACGTCTTTCTAGTTATCCACAATGGCAGAATTGACAGCATATACAAAACAAAAAGCCTAGAACTAAGTCTAGGCTTTCTGAAAATAATGAGGATTATTCACCAGGCATTGAACATTCGAAGTTAGCCTTGTCTACAGAACAACGTGCTTTTTTCAATACAGACATCATACCTGCATCGTAAACACCACGTTTAGTTAAGTCCATACGGCCATCACGCAACATTTTTTGATATTTAAGTTTGTCTTCTGCACTTAAATTCATTTTGTATTTGCCAGGAATCTGAGCTTCTAAACGGTTGATCATTGCAAAGTTCTTAGGCAACTGTTTAACAAACCAGTCACGAGATTTTTGACCAAAACCAGCTGGGAATTTATCAGAACGTAATACTAGATCAGCTGTAACGTGTAATACAGGGAAGTTCCACATTACACCGTTTGCACCTAAACCTTTATTTAACTCTAATGGTTTGTAAGCATAAGCAGGCGCACCTACCATATCTACTTGACCATTATTAAATTTCGCAGCAAAGTTTGAAATATCAGAAAGAACTGCTTGAGCGCCTACACGCTGCACCATAATTTTTTGTGCATCGTCATAACCTAAGACAGCGAATTTTTTACCCGCAGCTTTTTCAACAGAGTTGATGTTTTTGTCACGTACGAAAATGAACGCTGAACCTAACGGAGAAATACCAGCAACTTCGTATTTTTTACCGCCCATATTGGTGGTCATTTTTGCTGCATTACGCGCATCTAATACATAAGTAATTGCACGTTGAGCGATTTGGTTGTTTGGAACACCGCCAAGTGAGTCGATAGATCCTGCGAATTTGTTATATTGGCGTGCACGCATTGCTGTCATTGCTACAGCATCACATTTACCCGCTTTAAAATCATTATCAGCAACAGCCTCGTCCTGACGAGGTACTAAGTTAATTTCAGTACCCCAGCCTTTTGCAGCTAGAGCCCATTCTTCCATCATTTTATATGAGTCGCCTGCTTTTCCTAAGAGGTCGAATACACATACGGTACTCGCTGCTTGCGCTGAAGCAGAAAAACCAACAACAGAAGCGGCAGCCATAGCAAGTACGATTTTTTTCATTTTCTTCATCCTTCCACGGAACAGATTTTTTGTTTGAAGTTTCCTTTCAAAGACAGATATTAATCATGTTTTTTAGAAAAAAATAGAGCATTTACTCAATTTTTTTATCTAATTGAACCATTGTTTGTTCAATTTAAATTATCTATTAGTGATAAAAATCTCTACGTTTCCGTAAGTTACTTTTTATATTCACAATTTTCATACCCATATTCAGTATGGAAATATATGTAGGGTTTTTGTGATGAAAAAATAATCTACTCTCCATTAAGCGTACATTCAAAATTTGTCCGTTCGACTGTACAGCGAGCACGCTTAAGTACACTCATCATGGTCGCATCATATACACCCTGTTTGGTTAAGTTGAGTCGTCCCTCTCGTAAAAGTTTTTGATATTTGGTTTTATCTTCTGCTGAAAAATTCATTCTAATTTTTGATGGTACGCCCATTTCTAACCGCTTTATCATGGCAAAGTTTTGAGGTAATTTTTGTATAAACCAATCACGTGATTTTATGCCAAAATCTGTAGGGAACTTATCAGTTCTCGCAATTAAATCTCCAGTAACATTCACCACTGGAAAATTAAACATGGCCCCTTTAGTGCCTATACCTTTGCCAATCTCTAGTGATTTATAAGCATAAGCAGGCGCAGCAATTGCATCGACTTGTCCACTATTAAACTTTTTCACAAAATCATTAATTTCAGAAGGAATAGGCTGCGCACCTACACTTTCTACCATAATTTTTTGAGCAAGGTCATAATGCAAAATAGCGAATTTTTTACCGCGAACTTTTTCAATGGAATTCAGGTTTTTATCTCTTACAAATAAATATGCCAGACCAATCTGAACAATACCGACAACCTCATAATTTGCTCCATTCTGAGCAGTCACCATGCGATGTTTATTACGCTTATCTAAAACGTAGCTAATCGCTTTTTGCGCGATAGCATTACTGGTTACCCCACCAATCGCATCGATAGAACCTGCAAATTTATTATAGTTTCGTGCCCGCATGGAGGTCATATAAGCAGCATCACATTTGCCTTCACGAAGTCTACGGTCCACCAGAGCTTCATCTTGAAATGGAATTAAGGTGATATCTGCTTGCCACTCCTTTGCGGCAAGCGCCCACTCTTCCATCATTTTATAAGATTCACCTGACTTTCCTAATAAATCAAATACACACACATTTTGTCCCGCATGTGCTGTTCCCATAGCACAGCAAAATACTGCACTAATTATCCCCAATCTTTTTTTCATTTGACTTTCCTTAGTCTAGTTTTATTAGTAGCTCATTAATCAACCAAATTTTAAACTGTTTTTATTTTAGTCATTTTTTTAAAAAAGTGTTCTATCTTGTTCAATATTGAAGACATTTCGGATGAATAGCTGAACCTAGAATATTCCGGTGTATACAATTATTGTCTGCTTCTAACTAAAATCCGGAAAGTTTTGTTTTCATCGGCAGTTCTCTTTAAAATACGGCATTCCTCACTCACCTCGATACAATAAGATGATTCAATTTGACCAAGTTTCTTTACGCCGCGGTGGACGTATTCTATTTCAAAAAGCGTCTATGCAATTACACCCAGGTTGGAAAATTGGTCTGACTGGGGTCAATGGTGCAGGTAAATCAACCTTATTCGCAGCGTTACTAGGTAGCTTAGGTGCAGATGAAGGTTCACTTACTCGTCCTTCAGGCTGGATCGTGGCGCATATGGCGCAAGAAATAAAAGCATTAGACATGCCTGCAATTGATTTTGTTCTCTCAGGTGATGAAGAGTTTTGGGATATTCAAAATAAGCTTGCTCAACCAGATCAACTGAGTGACTTTGAATTGGCTAAATTGCATGGCCGCTTTGATGAAATTCATGGTTACTCAGCGCCATCTAAAGCTGCTCAACTCATGGCTGGTCTTGGTTTTCTAGAAAATCAATTGCGTTTGAACGTTGAAAGTTTCTCTGGTGGATGGCGTATGCGTTTAAATTTGGCGCGTACCCTAATGAGCCGTTCAGATTTATTATTACTCGACGAACCAACAAACCACTTAGACTTAGATGCAATTTTGTGGTTAGAAGATTGGCTTAAAGCCTATGAAGGTACACTCATTCTAATTTCGCATGACCGCGACTTTTTAGATGCGATTACAGATCATATTCTGCATATTGAAAATCAGGAGCTCACCCTTTACACCGGAAATTACTCTACATTTGAAACCACGCGTAGTGAACGTCTTGCTCAGCAGCAACAAGCTTTTGAGAAGCAACAAGAAACACGTGCTCACCTACAAAAATTTATTGACCGTTTTAAAGCAAAAGCGACTAAAGCTCGTCAGGCACAAAGTCGAATTAAACAACTTGAGCGCATGCAAGAGCTCGCTCCAGCCCATATTGATACACCTTTTACTTTTAGTTTCCGTGAACCAACCAAAATGAGTTCGCCGTTACTGACTTTAGACAATGCCAGCATTGGTTATGGCAATAAACAAATCGCCGAAAAAATCAGATTACAAATTACACCAACCTCTCGTATTGGTTTACTTGGTATGAACGGCGCAGGTAAATCGACCTTAATTAAGAGCTTAGTGGGTGATTTACCGCTCTTAGCTGGTGAACGCAAGGCGTCAGAGTTACTTAATATTGGTTACTTTGCACAGCACCAAATGGATGCTTTAGATGGCCATGCTACTCCAATGTTACAAATTGCCCGTTTAGCAGGTAAACAAATTAGTGAAGCGACCTTACGTTCTTTTTTAGGTAGTTTTGGCTTTAGTGGTGAACGCATGGATACTCCATGTGAAACCTTTTCTGGTGGAGAGCGCGCTCGTTTGGCCCTCGCGCTGATTGTATGGCAGCGTCCAAATGTTTTGATTCTGGATGAACCGACGAACCATTTAGATCTTGATATGCGTCATGCACTAAGCATGGCATTACAAGATTTTGAAGGCGCTGTCGTGCTGGTTTCCCACGAACGTCAACTCATTGCAAGTGTTTGTGATGAGCTTCTTTTGGTACACGGCGGTAAATGTACCGAGTTCGAAGGTGATTTACAGGATTATGCAAAATGGCTACGTGAAGCACGTCAGCAACTAATCAATGCTCAGACTGCTGTAGCACAGAATAATTCTTCATCTGCCGCTCCTATTCCCACTAAAATCGATAAAGAAGCACAGCGTAAAGAAGCAGCTCGCCGTCGTGAACAAACCAGACCTATTCGTAAAAATATCGAAAAAATTGAGTCTCAAATTGAGAAACTTCAACCACAACTTGCCAAAATTGAAGAGTCTTTAGCAGATACATCTTTATATGATGCAGCACGTAAGGATGATCTGCTCAAGCTTATGAATGAACAGACTGAGCTGAAAGCTAAACTTGAGCAATATGAAGAACAGCTTTTAGAACTTATGATGGAATTAGAAGAGATGGAAGCCTCTTTTGATTAATCTATTTTTCAAAATAAAAAAGCCGATTAAGAAATCGGCTTTTTTATGAATTAATAAGGGGTATAAAAAGCCCCTAATTCATTTAAATTGGTATTGATTGGCAAAGGCCAAACATTGCTTGATAGGCTGTCTGCAATATATAAATCATAACCGCCACGGCTTCCTGTTTGCCCCGCTAGAGAAACCATCATATAGCGCTGGTCTAAAGGTGCCGGATCTGATGTATTTACGGCTGTACTATTAAAAGGCAAACGAGTGGTTTGTTTGGTGGCCGTATCATAAACATAGATCTGATCATGAGCATTTGTTGGGCTATACCAACGCACATATAAAAACTGGCTTCCCTTCCACCATACTGGATAATATGAGGCAATATTAGTTAACTGTGTATCATATGCGCCCGACTGATCAATACTAAAAATTCTAGAATTACTACTTGCACCTTTGGCATATAAGATTTGCGTAGTATTGACCATTGGATAAGGCATCGATTCTTCGATATCCCAACCATTTTGAGTGACAGAAGTAATCGTGCGATCAGTCATTTTAACGATTTTTAAATCGCCATTTTGCTTAAAAATAATACGCTGATTATCTATAAATTTGGGATCTTCATCCCGCTTGTTATTCCCTTGGGTTAAATTGGTTGGTAATTCCGTGCTCCCAACTCTCCAAGCATAAACATCCCATGCATCTCCATAATGCTGTCCAGAATTAACTCCCATAAAAGTGAGCCATTTACCATCTGGGGAAAAATGACCATTCATCATGTGGTCAATTTTCCAGTTTGCGCCCAGTAATGTGGTTTGCTGCGTTGTGAAATTATAAAGATAAAGCTTACTGTCCCATGCGTCATAATCACTATAACGATGAAATACTAATTTTCCGTAAAAAGTGGGTGCTGTGGCAGCATGCAGTTGAAATAAGCAATTAAAAAATAAGATTACAATGTATAAAAGTTTTTGTGTGTTTTTCAAAATTATATTCTCTTGTAATAAATGAGTATCCAAGAGAATAGCAGTTTACAAATTTATTTTTCTTATAAAACAAAAGACTTTGTCTAAAATTAAACAAAGCCTTTTATTAAATCATCATAAAAAAGATTATCTAAATTTTTTATGATTTTCATTTCGAATTTTGACTAAATTCATTGCTTCAGTTTTTGCTTGATCTAACTGTCCGTGCTCAACCAATGCAGTTACCTTATCAATCTCAGCAACAAGCTGATCTAAACCAGCTTGGTACTCTTTTACCTGCACATTTCCTGAAGGTAAACCTTCGAGTTTATGCGGCAAATATTGCTTAGAAGAAACTGCTGCTTCACGCATTACAACAAGCTGTTGTTTCGCATTAGCAGCATCTTTCGCTTCAGCAAATGCTTTAGTACTCTTAGCTAAAGTTTTCATATTCGTTTCTAAATCAGCCGCCCAAACAGCAGAGCTTCCTAAAAAAACCCATGAGATTAACAAGCTAGCTAACAATTTCTGACCCATCATCTTCTCTCCCTAGACTGATTTAGAATCGTGTTATGAATTAAGCATCAATATCAGCATTTAAAGCATTCTCTTCAATGAATGCACGACGTGGTTCCACATCATCACCCATTAAGCAAGAGAACATACGATCTGCTTCAATCGCATCGTCAATGGTTACCTGTAACATATGACGGTTTTCAGGGTCCATTGTCGTTTCCCAAAGCTGCTCAGCATTCATCTCACCAAGACCTTTATAGCGTTGGATCATCATACCGCGGCGCGAATCTTGCAAAATATGCTGCCAAACTTGATGAAAGTTAGCCACTTGAATACGGCGATCACCTTTTTGTAAATAAGCACCATCTTCAAGCAAACTGAACCAACTCTTCGAGTTTTTCAGCAAACGAGCATACTCAGCTGAGTTCAATAAACCTGCATCAAGCAAATATGCATGTGGAAGGTTATGAACATATACAGTAATACGCGGCCAATAATGCGCAGATTTTTCACCCTGAGCATTTTCACGCTCAAATGACTCTAGTGTAATTTCTGGACGTAAACTTGGCTGTAATCTTGTAATGATGTCTTTTACTTGATCAGCCCATTGTTGTACATAAGCTTCATCATGGTTTTGATCGCTCTTGAATGCCTCTATTTCAAGTAAAGCATCTAGTAAGCTAGCTGGATAACGTAACGTTAAGCGCTGTAAGCTCTTTTGCGAAACTTGATAATCCTGAATAACTTTAGCAAGTGCTTCACCTGTAATTGATGGTGCTTCAGCATTGGTATGCAAAGATAGCTCATCAATCGCATTTGAAATTAAATAATTTTCCAATGCATCATTATCTTTGATGTATTGTTCCTGCTTACCTTTTTTCAATTTATATAAAGGTGGCTGTGCAATATAGATATACCCACGCTCAACCAATTCTGGCATTTGACGGAAGAAGAACGTTAACAACAAAGTTCGAATGTGCGAACCATCAACGTCGGCATCGGTCATGATAATGATTTTATGATAACGCAGCTTGTCAGGATTATATTCTTCACGGCCAATACCACAGCCAAGCGCAGTAATTAAAGTACCCACTTCCTGACTAGAAATCATTTTGTCAAAGCGTGCACGTTCAACGTTCAGGATTTTACCTTTTAACGGCAAAATAGCCTGCATTTTACGGTTACGGCCTTGCTTGGCACTACCACCAGCAGAGTCACCCTCGACAAGATATAATTCAGAAAGTGCTGGATCTTTTTCCTGACAATCTGCCAATTTTCCTGGTAAACCAGCAATATCAAGTGCGCTCTTACGGCGCGTCATTTCACGCGCTTTACGTGCAGCATCACGTGCTCGTGCAGCATCAATAATCTTACCAGCAATTGACTTTGCAGCTTGCGGGTTTTCAAGTAAGTAAGCCGAGAACTCTTTGTTCATTGCTTGCTCAACAGCAGGTTTTACTTCACTCGATACCAGTTTTTCTTTGGTTTGAGATGAAAATTTTGGATCAGGTACTTTTACCGAAATAATAGCGGTTAAACCTTCACGTGCATCGTCGCCCGTTACATTGACTTTTTCTTTCTTGAGAATATTTTCATTTTCAAGATATTGGTTTAAACCACGCGTCAAAGCTGCACGGAAACCAGCCAAATGGCTACCGCCATCTTTTTGAGGAATGTTATTGGTAAAACAACGAACGTTTTCTTGATAACTTTCATTCCACTGCAAGGCTACTTCTACACCAATACCGTTATCTGTATCCGCAGTAAAATGGAAAATCTCATTTAGATGAGTTTTACCTTCGTTAATGTATTTTACAAACTCAGATAATCCACCTTCGTAGTCATATACATGTTCAAGGTTAATACGTTCATCGCGTAATACAATACGTACGCCCGCGTTTAAGAATGAAAGCTCACGTAAACGGCGTGCTAGAATTTCTACGTTAAAAATGGTTTGGGTAAATGTTAATTCACTTGGCCAAAAACGTACTGTTGTACCACTCTTATCCGTTTCACCAATCACACGTAATGGATATTGCGGATCACCGTGTTGATATTCTTGCTCATGCACTTGACCAGCACGAGAAATCATTAAATGTAATTTACTCGAAAGTGCATTTACAACAGAAACACCTACACCGTGTAAACCACCTGAAACCTTATAACTGTTGTCATCAAACTTACCGCCTGCGTGCAGAATGGTAAGAATTACTTCCGCTGCAGAAACACCTTCTTCAGGGTGAATATCGGTTGGAATACCACGACCATTATCAGAAACACTCACTGATTCATCTTCATGAATAGTGACAATAATTTCATCACAATGCCCAGCTAAAGCTTCATCGATTGCGTTATCGACTACTTCAAATACCATATGGTGTAAACCGGTACCGTCGTCTGTATCCCCAATATACATACCCGGACGTTTACGAACTGCATCTAATCCACGTAATACTTTAATACTAGAGGAATCATAAGCCTTTTCATTGGTTTGTTCTGTTTGAGAGGCTGATTGAGACTCTGAACTCATGGTTTCTCCCTAGCAAATATAGGTTTATTCAAAGATGGGTAACATCAAAAAATTATGGTGAAGCAAGACTAACTTGACCGGATTCAACATTGAATAATTGATATGAAATAGACAAATCATGTAAATGTTTTTTTACCGATGCATGATCTAAAGTTGTCATAAAAACCTGGCTACCAAGTTGGCTTAATCGTTCAATTAAACGTTGTTGTGCGGTTAAGTCTAATTCTGCTGTCAGATCATCTAATAATACCACAGTTTCCTTATTACTCGCATGCAACATTGCAATTTGTGACAGTTTTAAGGCAATAATCAGCAGTTTTTTCTGACCTCTTGATAAAACCACATCAGCATGTCCATAAGGGGTTTTTAAGCGCAAATCGGCTCGATGTGGACCATATTCGGTATAACGTCGTTCGATGTCTTTTTGGTGTTGATTAAGCAGGTCTTGCATGAGTCCCTGCTCTGTATGAAAACCTGGACTGTATTCCAGTTCAATTTCAAGATCAGGGAGTAATTGCCTCAAATCATTTTGAAAAAAGACATTCCATTGTTCCACAATACCCAAGCGCTGAGAGTGCAAAATTTCACCATAATCACTCAACATTTTGTTCCAAGGCTCTAAATCAGCCAAAGACAAATTCCGTCGGGTTTTAAGTAAAGTATTACGTTGTTTTAATGCACGCGAGTAGTATTGCCATGCAAAATAAAACTCAGGTTCCACGTGGAACATCAGCCAATCCAAAAGTTGGCGTCGTGGTTTTGCCCCATGGTCAATAATATCTGTACTTTGTGGATCAAGGTGTTGCAAAGGAAGTAATTTAGCAAGTTGGCCTTGGGTAGCCACGGTGTCGCCATTGACTTTCATCAACTGCTCACCAGAAGCCAACTTTTGCATGCCAATTTTCTCAGTACTAGACTGTGCAAAGACAATCGCATCTTCGGCCGCATACTGAATATAATTTTTAGGAATATGAGTGCGGAACGATCGCCCTGTCGCAAGCAAATGAATTGCTTCCAGAATTGAGGTTTTTCCTGAACCATTAGCGCCATAAAATATATTAAACGGTTGCAACCCTTGGAGTGCAACCGTTTTTAAATTACGCACACGTTCAATATTTAAGCGCGTAAGATGCATATTAGATAGCCAGACTATACACGCATCGGCATAACTACATAAGTTTGATCAGTATGTGCTGGGTCTTGAACCAAAACAGACTGATTCGCCTCACTCATACTCATATTTACGTCATCGCCATCAAGTACACCCAATACTTCAAGTAAATATTGCGCATTAAATGACATTTCGAGTGGTATATTTTGATATTGAATAGCTAAATCTTCAATAGCCTCATCTTGCTCAGGGTTATTCGCACGAAGCTGTAAAGAATCCTGATTAAAATTCAAGAAAACACCACGCAACTTTTCATTACTCAAAATTGCGACACGTTGTAATGATTGCTTAAATACATCGTGGCTAATTAATACATGTTTATCGCCACCACGTGGAATTACACGACGATAATCAGGGAATTTTCCATCAATCAATTTTGTAGTAAAACGAACAGTAATATTGCCCTGTTCTTTATCACGACTTGGTGTATTGATGGTTACATTTAACAATTCACGACCAATCAACAATGTTAATTGTTCATCTTCAATACTCAGTAAACGCTGTAATTCACCAACAGCTTTACGAGGTACAATAGCCTGCACCAATTGAGCTGATGTAGAAGACGCTGTAATTTCACAAAGTGCTAAACGGTGACCATCTGTTGTTACTGCACGTAATTGATTTTCATCAATTTCCAATAAAGTACCTGTTAAATAGAAACGTACATCTTGTACAGCCATCGCAAAAGCAGTTTTTTCAAATAAACGCTTTAACTCACGTTGGGTTACTTGTACTTGAGTACCTTGACTATTTTCAGTCGTCAATAATGGATAATCTTCTGCGGGTAAAGTCCCTAATACGAAACGGCTATTACCAGACTTTAAGATACATCTTTGATCTTCAGTAATTTGTAAATCAATTAATGCAGCTGTAGGCAATGATTTACAAATTTCCATTAACTTACGAGCAGGGACTGTAGTTTCCCCTGCTTCAAGGCATGCCCCTTCTGATAAAACAGTGCTCGCAACCAGCTCGACTTCTAGATCAGAACCAGTAATGGTGAGCGCCTGAGCATTAGTCTGAATTTTGACGTTTGAAAGAATATTCAATGTATGGCGACGTTCTACCGCACCGACAACATGCGATAAAACATTGAGTAAACTTTCTTTAGCGATTTTCAAACGCACGATTCATTCCTCTAGCAACTTGGAGCAAATATTTCATTTTTTAGCTGTGTACTATGCTGCACTTGCGTAGACTTTGCAACAAGGTCTTATTATTTCATTAACTCTGAAGTAGACGCAGTAGATTTTTATAATCTTCGTCAAAAATTGGATCTTCTCCACGCAGACTGGCTACTTTTTCACAAGCATGCATCACAGTACTGTGATCGCGCCCACCGAAAGCCATTCCAATTTCTGGAAAACTATCACCAGTCAACTCACGAGCAAGTCCCATTGCCAACTGACGTGGTCGAGCATAAATTCGTGTACGTTTCGGCCCTACTAATTCTTTTAATGGGATACGGAAATATTCACTAACCACACGCTGGATATTTTCTACACTAATTGTTCGTGCACGGATCGCCAACACATCTTTTAAAGACTCACGAACGACATCAAGATCGATTGGTGCACCTTTAAAACGGGAAATTGCAACGACTTTATTAAGTGCCCCTTCAAGTTCACGCACGTTAGCAACAACTTGTTGTGCAATAAATAATGCACAATTTCGAGGTAAATCAACGCCGCTATTTTCCGCTTTCTTTAATAGAATTTCGATACGAGTTTCAATATCTGGTGGTTCAACACCAACTGAAAGTCCCCAAGAAAAACGGGAAACCAAACGCGGATCTAACTCTGTTAACTCTTTTGGATAACGGTCTGAAGTTAAAATAATTTGTTTAGATTCATCAAGTAAAGCATTAAATGTATAGAAGAATTCAACCAGACTCGCCTCTTTACCTGCTAAGAGATGAATATCATCGACCAATAATAAATCTAAAGAACGGCAGTTTTTCTTAAACTCTTCTACTTTGCCTTTTTGTAAAGAACTCACAAAATCCTGAACAAAACTCTCAGAAGTCATATACATCACACGGGCATTAGGTTTGGCTTGTAGTAAAGCATTGCCAACTGCCTGCATTAAGTGAGTCTTACCTAGCCCTGTGGGGCCATATAAAAACAAAGGGTTATGCTGTGAAGCCCCTAATTGAGTTAATACTTTTCTACATGTTTCAGCAGCCATCTGGTTCGAACGGCCTTCAACAAATAAAGAAAAAGTAAACTGAGGGTTTAGTAGCTTCTTCTTCGCTGTTTTAGGGTTAACCACACTATTGGTATGAGGACTAGAAACAGACTCGGGCTCTTTTTTTACTTTAATACTTTGTGGTGGCGCAGATTGCAAAGCAGCCGTAGTGGTTGCTGGTTGTTCAGCAGATGACAAAATACTCCCAGGACGAGAATCAACTAAAATCTCAACCTGACGGACACGCCCTTCTGACAACTGCTCAGCCAATATAGAAATTAATTCTAAATGGTTCTCTTGAATGTAACGCGTCCAATAAGGGTTAGGAGCATAGAGACGTAGTATTCCTTCTACTTCTTCAGCAACTAATGGGCGAATCCACATCGCAAAGACGTTATCAGAGAGCTCTTGTCGCAAGCGAGTTAAGCAGTCTGTCCAAAGCATGTGTATCCCCTATTTCTGCATTTTTAAATTCAAATAATCTAAAGATTAACCCTTCCTGATAAGAAGGGGTCGCCATTCTAACCAAGTTATCCACATCTGTCATGACGAATTCGACTGATTTTGCCTAAAAAGAAATCTCTTGTGAATAAATTTAAATTCAAAACCACTTGTGTATAACTTTTTGCACAACCTGTGGATAAATTATCACATAAACTTATCCACAATCCATAAATATAATAGAAACAGAGTTATCAACAACCCAAGTACATGGTTTTTAAATTTAAAAGTGCGAAATCCACAGAAAAAGTAGCTCCTAATAAGAATAAATATAAATTTTAAAATTTGAATTTATTTAATAGGGGTGTGATCTTTTGTGGATAACTACAAAATATGAATTTAAATTCAAATGCAGCAAATCAAAGCCAAGATGATATCTTGTTTTGTTGATAAGTATGTATATAAGGTGTGTATATAATAAAAGCTCTAATAAAAATAGACAATTACTTTGTGTATAACTTTAAAAACTATATATTGCACTGAATTATGAAAATCATAAAAAAGAAGTAGAGAGATTAAAAATTTGGGTTAAATACAAAACTTTCTTGGTTTTTCATTGACAGCGTAAACATTGCGCAATAAAATCGCGGACCTTTATAGAAAGATCATTTTTGGGAGTTTCGATATGAAACGTACTTTCCAGCCATCTGAATTAAAGCGTAAACGCGTTCATGGCTTCCGCGCTCGTATGGCAACTAAAGCTGGTCGTCAAGTATTAGCTCGTCGTCGTGCAAAAGGTCGTCATAGCTTAACTGTTTAATTACTGTTACGCTGACCAGACTTGGGTGTGATGACACTTTACAATTTTAGCACAGATGTGCGAATACGCTGTGCTGCAGATTATAAAAGTGTATTCGATGGTGCGCTTTTTAAAGTGCATCAACCCCATTTTTTATTTCTTGCAAAATTAACCGAACAGCCTAATAGCCGTTTGGGTATTGTTGTTGCTAAGAAAAAAGTGCGCCGTGCACATGAAAGAAATCGAATAAAACGTCTTGCTCGTGAGAGCTTTCGTCTACATCAGCCGAATTTTGGATCAGACATAGATATTGTGGTAATGCCAAAAGTTGGTATAGAAACGATTACGAATGCTGAGCTATATCAACAATTAGATTTTGCTTGGCAAAAATTACAGCGCTTAGCAAAAAAACATTCTAAAGTTGGCACAACCTCGCAGAATTAAGAGATAGCCAATGGTTCGTTTTCTACGTTGGTTGATTCGACTGTATCAAATTGCGATTAGTCCGCTTCTTGGACCCCGTTGTCGTTATATCCCGACTTGTTCCCAATATGCGATAGAAGCATTGCAAACTCATGGTGCGATAAAAGGCGTTTGGCTATCTTCTAAACGGATTTGTCGTTGTCATCCGTGGGGAGGATCTGGATATGATCCGGTACCGCCAAAAGCAATTCGTTTTATTTCGTTTCATCAAATAGATTCTCAAACGCATCATGTTGCTGTACCCTTTCGTGATCGTTTACTGAAGCAAAATCTCTCTAACCATTTGGGGTAATAGATATGCAACAATGGGCCAGGTTTGCAATTCTCGGGGCCATGTTTGTCACCGCATATTTGCTCATTTTGGCTTGGCAAAAAGATTATGGAAATGCTGCAACTGCACCGCAAAAACAAGCGGCGGCTGTAAGTTCACATGAAGTATCTGCTGATTTGCCAAATGCTAAAAATGCAACAGTGGCTTCCGATGTGCCACAAGCAAATATTGCGCAGTCACAAACCACAGATGCAACTGCACCTGTGAATCAACAGCTTATTTCAGTACAAACTGACCTTTACCATATTTGGATCAATCCAAAAGGTGGTGATATTGTTCGTATTGAATTACTCTCACACGACAAAAGCAAAGACAGCGATCAGCCATTTGTTATGCTTGAAAATGATGCCAAGCGTACTTATGTTGCTCAATCTGGCTTAATTGGTTTGAATGGACCAGATAGTAGTCGTGGTGGTCGTCCATTATATGCTGTTGAAAAAACATCATATACTTTGGCTGATGCTAAGGGTGTACAGGATCAAAAGGGTCAATCTGAAAAAGTTTTAAACGTTCCAATGGTATTTAAGACACCTGAAGGCGTTGAAATTATAAAAACTTTTACTTTTACCCAAGGGCAATATCCAATTGTTGTAAGACATCAAGTTATTAACCGTAGCCAACAAAGCTGGCAAGGTCAGATGTTTGGACAATTAAAGCGTGATAACTCTGACGATCCTGGTAAATCTTCTCAAGGTATTTTCACTTTAGGAACTTTCTTAGGTGGAGCTTGGGGGACGCCTGAGTCACATTACAATAAGCTGAAGTTTGCTAATTTCTCAGAAGAAAAAGTAAGCACTGAAGCGAAAGGTGGATGGGTTGCGATTGTTCAGCATTATTTTGTAAGTGCTTGGATTCCTGGGAATCTTAAACTGACTCAAGCGAATGGTCAGCCTTATGTAGCTAAACTTGAATCTCGTCAATCTGCTGATCATATGAATATCATTGGTTTTACCTCACCAGTGATTAATGTTCCAGCAGGCACTTCAATGGAAGTGGACGCAAAACTTTATTCAGGTCCTAAAGTTCAAGCTGAATTAAAAGATTTAGCGGTTGGTTTGAATCAGACTGTTGATTATGGCTGGTTATGGCCGATTGCCAAGTTATTGTTCTTAGGTCTTCAATTCTTTCATAGCATTGTGGGCAACTGGGGATGGTCGATCATCTTACTTACCGTTATGGTGAAGATGATTTTGTGGCCTTTATCTTCAAAAAGTTATCGTTCTATGGCGAAAATGCGTGTGATTGCACCAGAAATGCAACGCATGAAAGAAGAGTTCGGTGAAGACCGTATGCGCTTCTCGCAAGAAATGATGGCTTTATACAAACGTGAACAAGTGAATCCGCTTTCAGGTTGTTTACCATTGTTGCTACAAATGCCAATTTTCCTTGCCTTGTACTGGGTACTCATGGAAAGTGTGGAATTACGTCATGCACCATGGTTAGGCTGGATTCAAGACTTGTCAGCAATGGATCCTTGGTTCATCTTGCCGTTAATCATGGGTGCTACCATGTTTGCACAGCAAATGTTGAACCCACAACCAGCTGACCCAATGCAGGCAAAAGTGTTCCGCATTATGCCGATTATGTTCACGGTATTTATGCTGTTCTTCCCTGCAGGTCTCGTGTTGTACTGGATTGTGAACAACAGTATTACTATTTTACAGCAGTCGTTTATTAATAAGAGCGTTGAGAAAAGTCGTTTAAGTAAGACTGAATCAGCATCTTAATCGTTGAACTTTTGCTGAATAAATCCGCTTAAGATGGTAATCTTAGGCGGATTTTTCTTTGGCTGGATTTTAGGTTTTTAGGTGAATAATATGCAAAGTCAAACCACGATTGCCGCAATTGCAACGCCACCAGGGCGTGGTGGTGTGGGCGTGATTCGCCTATCGGGACCTAAGGCTTATGAAATTGCTCAAAACCTGACACAAAAAAACTTGCCTGAAGCACGTATGGCTGGTTTTCGTAAGTTTTATGATGCTGATGGAAGCATTATGGATGAAGGGATTGTTTTATGTTTTCCAAATCCTCATTCGTTTACAGGTGAAGATGTTGTAGAGCTACAAGGGCATGGCGGTCCAGTCATTCAGAATGCCTTACTTGGTCGTCTATTTGAGCTTGGTGCAATCGCTGCAAAAGCTGGTGAATTTTCCATGCGAGCTTTTGAAAATGGCAAGATGGACTTGGTTCAAGCAGAAGCCATTGCCGATTTGATTGATGCGACATCGCAAGCTGCCGCCCGTTCTGCTGTTCGCTCTTTGCAAGGTGCTTTTTCGACCAAAATTAATACCGTTTTAGAAAAACTAATCCATTTACGGTTACATGTGGAAGCCGCAATTGATTTTCCAGAAGAAGAAATCGATTTCTTGGCAGATGGTAAAATTTTAGCTTTACTTGAAGATGTTCAGCAGTCGGTACATGCCGTTCAAATATCTGCACGACAAGGTCAATTATTACGTGAAGGTTTACAAGTCGTTATTGCAGGTAAACCAAATGCGGGTAAATCGAGCTTGTTGAATGCACTTGCTGGCGTTGAGCGAGCTATTGTGACGGACATTGCTGGTACAACTCGTGATGTTTTGCATGAAAAAATTAGCTTAAATGGCCTACCAATTACCTTAACAGACACTGCGGGCCTTCGTGAGACGGGTGATATCGTTGAAAAAGAAGGGATTCGACGTGCGATTAAGGAAATTGAACAAGCTGATTTGTTATTGCTGGTTTATGACTTAAATCAAGGCGATGATCCATTAAAACTCGCTCAAGAATATTTTGCTGAACATATTGAGCCGCGTCGTTTAATGTTAATTGGTAATAAATGTGATTTAACTGATCAGTTAGCTGAAATAAGTGATTTTCAAGGATTCCGTCATATTACCGTTTCTGCAAAACAAGAGATGGGTGTTCAAGGCCTTGTAGAGGCGATTACAGCGCATGCAGGCTTTCATCCTGAGGAAGACACCTTTATTGCGAGAACGCGTCATTTAGACGCAATGAAGCGCACACAGCTCTATCTATCAGAGGCACATGAGCAACTTGTTGTATTTAATGCAGGTGAACTCGTTGCTGAATCATTACGTCTTGCTCAGAATGCTTTAGGTGAAATTACCGGTGACTTTAGCGCCGATGACCTATTAGGCAAAATCTTTGGTTCATTTTGTATTGGAAAATAATTAAAAAAATTCTGAATGATGCACAGGAGTGTGTCATTCAGTCACTTCGTTAACCGTATCTTTTTAGAACCTTTAAAAACTCATCTAATTCATTCTGATCAACTTGTGCTTCTTTGAGCACATGGTGATGTAAATGCTGCTCCATCAATTCACTCATCAAACCGTTTATCGCACCTTTAATTGCGGCAACTTGTTGCAGTATTTCTATGCATGAAAGATCCGACTGTTCAACGGCATGCTCGATACTGTTAATTTGTCCTTTTAGTCGTTTTACACGATTAAGTATTTTTTTATCCTGACCAATGTGACTCATCTGTGTTCTCTTGTATAATTCAATATACTGGTAGGGAGTATATTGGGTTTAAATTTTATGCAGGATCATAGTGTATCACGTCATCATCAACATCAGTTTGATGAAGGAAATCCACTTGCACAAAAACGTATTTTGATTGCAACCATTTTAACGGCATCCATGATGGTGTTAGAAGTATTTGGTGGGTGGTTCTTTAACTCAATGGCATTATTAGCTGATGGTTGGCATATGAGTTCGCACATGTTGGCACTCGGTTTAGCCTACTTTGCCTATCGTGCGGCCCGTCATTATTCCAAAGATCACCGTTTTAGCTTTGGAACCTGGAAAATCGAGATTTTAGCGGGTTATAGCAGCGCAATTTTGCTTATGGTTGTAGCTATTTTTATGGTATTTCAGTCGGTTCAGCGTTTATTTAATCCGGTTGAGATTTTTTATAATGAAGCCATTCCGATTGCAATTTTAGGTTTAGTAATTAACTTGATTTGTGCGTGGTTACTTCATGATGATGGTCACCATCACCATCACCATCACCATCACCATCACCAT